>DXBM01000021.1 GCA_019116525.1 Candidatus Olsenella pullistercoris
CCCTCTGTCAGGACCACGGGTCGCGCTCGAAGAGCGGCTCCGGGTCGGGTCGACGGTCGGAAAAGGGGTCGTAGCCGTCGTCGTCCTCGTTCTCCGCGCGCACGAACTCATCGTCCGCCTTGGCGCGCGCCTCCTTCTCATCCACGTGCATCACCCCTCCGTCAGGTTCGCATAGGCAACATAGTCGCACACGCTCCCGCCCTCGGGAACGAGCCCCGGGGCCGAGAAGTGCTCCGTGGGTGCCGCGAGCGCCACCACGCGGGTCGCGCCCTCGCTCCCCCCGATGACGACCGCCCAGGTGTAGTCCCCCTGCCGACCGTACCCGCACGCGAAGTGAGCGCCCTCGGGCAGCTCGGCCCCCTCGGGGAGCACCACGTCGTCCTGCGTGCAGACGTCGATAAGCCCGTCGAGCCCGCACGCCCCCATCACCGCGCGGACGCCGGCCTCGCTCTCGCTCGCGGCGCCCTCGGGGAGCGAGCCCTGCGCGAGCGCAAGGCGCACGCCCCCAACGCCGGCGCCGCTCGCGAGCACGTCCGCGCTCGATGAGGCGGAGAGGCTGCCCCGCTCGGGGTCGTCCGTGATCTGAAGCAGGTCCCCGCCAGGGCCCTCATAGGCGGCGCGCGCGTTGCCCGAGGCAGCGTACACCTCGCCAAGGCGGCAGGAGAACCCCTGGTCGGCAAGGTAGGCAGAGACGTCCTGCGGCGCGCAGTCAAAGTAGTCGAGCAGCGCGAGCGGCGAGGAGGGGTACGGGCTCGACACGCTCAGCTCGACCTCCGCGCCGGCGGCGACCTCCTCCCCCACCGACGGGCTCGCGCCCACCACGACGCCGCGCTCCTCATGTGACTCGACGTAGGAGACGGAGCCCGTGAGCCCCTCCTCCTCGAGAAGGGCAAGCGCCTCGTCAGTGCCCATGCCCAGGACCGCGGGAACCGCGTAGGGCTGGGCGACCACCAGCGTGACGGCGTCCGAGGAGCGGAAGGGCTGCCCCTCGCCGGGGTCGACGGAGAGCACCGTGCCCTCGGCCTCGCCCGAGTTGCGGCGCGCGATGGAGAGGTCGCTCACGCCGGCCGCGTAGAGCGCCTCGGTCGCCTCGTCCTCATTGAGCCCCACGACGCGCGGGATGGTCCGCTCTGCGGCAACGACCAGAGTGACTCCGCGCGCGGGGTCGGCCCTCACGCCCTGGGCGGGCGTGCAGTCGAGCACCGCCCCGTAGTTGCCGTCGCCGGCCCGGTACTCAACCTCAACAGAAAAGCCCGCGCCCTCGAGCCGCTCTGTCGCCTCCGCCTCGCTCATGCCCACGACCTCCGGGACGCTCCTCCCGCCCCAGAGCTCCATCTCGTAGGTCACGAGGGCCGCCCCCGCAACCGCCAGAACGGCGAGAAGGACGAGAAGCGCCAGGGCCCACCGAGGGAGGCGGCGCCTGCGCTCGGGCAGGCTCTCGACGGGGGACGGAATGGACACGACGGGCCGGGCGGACGTGAGGTCGTCGGGAACGGCCGGCTCGAAGTAGGGGTCGTCCAGGGCGTCGATCCCGTCCGGCGGCAGGACGACGGTCTCGGCGTCAGGGGACTCTCCCATGAGCTGGGTGGGGGCATCGCTCGCGAGCTGCGTTGCGTCAGGGTCGGTGACAGGGTCGGGAACGGCGAGGTCGGGAGCGTCGGCATCGAGACAGGCGGCATCGGGGTCGGAGGCGCTAGGGTCGGAGGCGCTAGGGTCGGAGGCGCTGGGGTCGGAGGCGCTGGGGTCGCCGTCCCAGAGAATCGTTCTGTCCTTGTCGTCGTCAGATGCCATCGCGCCTCCCTTGCCGTGCCCCCATCTTAGCCTCTCGGCGCACACGAAAAGCGCCAGCGCGCCAGGCGGGCCAGGTTCGTCTGGCACGCGGCGCGCTGGCGCTCGTGACGGGCGAGGGGCACGGGCCAGCGTTACTCCATGGCGTCGGGCTCGATGGGCTCGTCGCTCGCGGGCGCCGCGGTCCCTCCGGCGCGCCTGCGCTCGGAGGCCGCGTCGTCGCGGGCGGCAAAGAGCCGCTCGTCGGGGCCAACGTCAACGCGCACGACGTCGCCCTCGCCAAGCCTCCCGTCGATGATGAGGTTGGCGACGCTGTCGACCACCTGGCGCTGGATGAGGCGCTTGAGCGGACGCGCGCCGTAGACCGGGTCGAGCCCGTCGAGGGCGAGCGACTGCTTGGCGGACGGCGTGAGCTCGAGCTGGATGCGGTCGCGATCGAGGCGCTCGCGCACGTCGCGCAGCTGGATGTCCACGATGCGCTCGATGTCCTCGAGCCCGAGGGCGTGGAAGACCACCACGTCGTCGATGCGGTTGAGGAACTCCGGCTTGAAGGTCTGACGCAGGGCGTTGTTCACCTCGCGCTGGACCTCCTCGGGGTCGCTCGAGGCGCTCGCGCCGGCGATGAACTGCGAGCCGACGTTGGACGTCATGATGATGATCGTGTTCTTGAAGCTCACCACGCGCCCCTGGCCGTCGGTGAGGCGGCCGTCGTCGAGCACCTGCAGCAGGACGTTGAAGACATCGGGGTGCGCCTTCTCCATCTCGTCGAGCAGGATCACGGAGTAGGGGTGACGGCGCACGGCCTCGGTGAGCTGGCCGCCCTCGTCGTAGCCCACGTATCCAGGGGGCGCGCCGATGAGGCGCTGGACGCTGAACTTCTCCATGTACTCGGACATGTCGATGCGCACA
>DXBM01000022.1 GCA_019116525.1 Candidatus Olsenella pullistercoris
GCTCGCGGCGCTTGAGACCGGCCTTCTTCGCCTGCTGCTTGTTCATTCCTTCTCCTTAGACGTGCCACCACCTGACGGGGTGATGGTCTTTGTGCCCTCTGGCTACTACTTGGCGGCCTTGCCGAGCTTCCTGCGGATGTGCTCGCCCTCGTAGTGGATGCCCTTGCCCTTGTACGGCTCGGGCGGGCGCTTCATGCGGATCTCAGCGGCAACCTGGCCGACCTGCTCCTTGGAGATGCCCTTCACCGTGATGTGGGTGTTGTCGGGCACCTCGAAGGTGATGTTGTCGGGAGCCGGGTAGAGGACCGGGTGAGAGTAGCCGAGCGAGAGGTCGAGGTCGCGGCCCTTGAGCGTGGCACGGTAGCCAACGCCGGTGAGCTCGAGCTTCTTCTCGAAGCCCTCAGAGACGCCCACGACCATGTTGTGGAGGAGGGTGCGGGTGAGACCCTGCTGGGCGTTGGAGGCGGTGCTCTCGTCAACGCGGACGACAACGAGCTCCTCGCCCTGCTCCTCGATCTTCACAAGGTCGGAGAAGGTGCGGGTGAGCTCGCCCTTGCCGCCCTTGACGGTAACGGTGCTGCCATCGACTGTCACAGTGACTCCGGCCGGAACCTGGACAGGCTTCTTACCAATACGAGACACGGCTGTCTCCTTTCATTCCTGCCGAGAGTTACCAGACGTAGGCGATGACCTCGCCGCCGATGCCCTGCTTGCGGGCGTCGCGGTCGCACATCATGCCCTTGGAGGTAGAGATGACGGCGGTGCCGAGGCCGCCGAGCACGCGCGGGAGCTTGTCCGCGGTGGAGTAGATGCGAAGGCCCGGCTTGGAGATGCGGCGGATGCCACGGATGACCTTGGCGTGGCGGGCGCCGTACTTGAGGGTGATGTGGAGGGTCTTCTGCGGGGTCGTGTCCTCGACCTCGTACCCGGCGATGTAGCCCTCCTCGCAGATGACGCGCGCAACCTCAACGAGCACCTTGGTCGAGGGCATGGACACCTCGGCCTTGTTGGCAGCGTTCGCGTTGCGGATGCGCGTCAGCATGTCAGAAATGGGGTCAGTGATCTTCATAGACCGTTCTCCTTAGGTAATGATGAACCTGCGTGCCCGGTTCGCTCACGCCCATAGCGAGAGCGCCTGAGCGCCAGAGCCCCTGCGTCTACCAGCTCGCCTTGCGGACGCCGGGAAGCTCGCCCTTGCTCGCAAGCTCGCGGAAGCACACGCGGCAGAGGCCGAACTTGCGATAGACGGAGTGGGGACGCCCACAGCGCTGGCAACGGTTCTGCTTGCGCGTCGAGTACTTCGGCTCGCGCGACGCCTTGACGATCATCGATGTCTTAGCCACAAATCCTCCTTCAGGTAAATCCTGGCGCCCCGCGCGCGGGGCGTCCGTGACGGATGTACGACCTACTCAGCCTTGAACGGGAAGTGGAAGGCGGAAAGCAGCGCCTTGCCCTCCTCGTCGGACTGGGCGGTGGTCACGATGGTGATGTCCATGCCGCGGGTGCGATCGATCTTGTCGAAGTCGATCTCAGGGAAGATGAGCTGCTCGGTGACGCCCATCGAGAAGTTGCCGCGACCGTCGAAGCTCTTGGGGGAGATGCCGCGGAAGTCGCGGATGCGCGGGATGGCAATGGAGATGAGGCGATCGAAGAACTCCCACATGCGGTCGCCGCGGAGGGTGACCTTGGCGCCGATCGGCATGCCAGCGCGGAGGTGGAAGGTGGCGATGGACTTGCGGGCGTGCGTCACGAGCGGCTGCTGGCCGGTGATGGCGCGCAGGTCGGAGACGGCACCGTCGATGGCCTTGGCGTCCGTGGCGGCCTCGCCGACGCCCATGTTCACCACGATCTTCTCGATCTTGGGAATCTGGTTGACGTTCTTGTAGCCGAACTGCTTCTGGAGCTCGTCACGCACGGTGGCGAAATACTGCTCCTTGAGACGCGGGACGTACTTGTCTGCCATGTTCGCTCCTTAGATCCTGGGGTTCTCAGCACGGGGTTTCCAACCTCGTGCCTCCCTGCCTTGGCGGGGCCGGGAGCCTTGTCCTGCGACCGAGGCAGAATCCTCCCTACCTACGGACGCAAGGAAACATAATACGCCCTTTCTCCACAAAAAGAAACGGGCTCCTCGCACGCACCGTTCCTGCACATTCGTCCCGCCACCCGCCCCGCACCTCACACGCCCCGCTCCACGTGCCCCACCTGTACCAGGTACAAATGGGGCGACACGGTGTTGACCCACTTGTACCAGGTACAAATGGGGCGACACGGTGTTGCCCCACTTGTACCTGGTACAGGTGGGGCACTGGTGAGTACGCATACGGAGGGAGGCCCCCGGTTCATCGAAGAGATGAACCGGGGGCCTCCCCGGATGGCACTTAGGTCAGGCTCTTAGAACTTGGCGCCGCACTTCTTGCAGACGCGGACCTTGTTGCCCTTGTCGTCGACGTCGTGGCCGACGCGAGAGGGCTTGCCGCACGTGGGGCAGACCAGCATGACGTTGGACACGTCGATGGCGGCCTCCTTCTCGACAAAGCCGCCCTGCTGGTTCTGGGCGCTGGGACGGACGGCCTTCTTGACGACGGCGACGCCCTCGACGATGACCTTGCCCTCAGCGGGGAGGGCGCGGATGACCTGGCCCTCCTTGCCCTTGTCCTTGCCGGAGAGAACGACGACCTTGTCGCCCTTCTTCACGTTCATCTTCGCCATATTCACTCACTCCCTAGAGCGTCTCAGGCGCGAGCGAGACGATCTTCATGTACTTGTGGTCGCGGAGCTCGCGAGCGACGGGCCCGAAGATACGGGTGCCCTTGGGCTCGCCCTCCTTGTCGACCAGCACGCAGGCGTTCTGGTCGAACTTGATGTAGCTACCGTCCTTGCGGCGGGTCTCCTTGGTGGTGCGCACGATGACGCAGCGGACGATGTCGCCCTTCTTCACGGAGCCGTTGGGCGTAGCCTCCTGCACGGCGCCGATGATGACATCGGCCAGGCCGGCGTAGCGACGCTTGGAGCCACCGAGGACCTTGACGCACTTCACGCGCCGGGCGCCGCTGTTGTCAGCGACGTTGAGCATGGTCTCCATCTGAATCATTGGTGTTCCTCCGAACCTGTCCCCCGAGAGGTGCGCCCACTCGCGCGGCGCACGTCAAAGGGACTCGTCACTAATACTTACTTGGCGCGCTCGACGATCTCCACCAGGCGCCAGCGCTTGGTCTTGGAGAGCGGGCGGGTCTCCATG
>DXBM01000023.1 GCA_019116525.1 Candidatus Olsenella pullistercoris
GTCTGAGATGGGCAGCAGGCCGTGGTCTCCTCGCCACGCTAAACAGGGGTACCGTCAAATTGAATTGACGACAACAACTCTTACGAGCCTCAGCTGGCTCTCGCTGCTTAATTAGATAGCGGCGCGTCAAAGCGGGAATCGCTCCCGTTCCCGCGGAGACGTCATTTCAGGGAGATGCGCGCGCGGACGTAGTCGGTATGCCGCTCGCAAAGACCGAACCGGCTGGGACGCCAAGCGCGGGCAACCGGGTGCGCGGCGTCCGAGACCCAACCGGTAGCTGAGCCTGGAGACACCTGTCAGGGATCTGCTTTGGACCGGAGTTCGATTCTCCGCACCTCCACCATGCACGCTTCGCGGTCGCCGGCTCAGGTCGGCGGCCGCTTTTGCATTTTGTGTACCGGAGTCGTTTGGTGGGCAGGAGGCATGACGGTGGACGGCGAGAAGGACCTGGCGCCCGCGCTCGTGCTCGAGGGCGGCGGCTTTCGCGGAATGTTCACGGCAGGGGTGCTCGACGTGCTCCAGGAGCGCGGCCTGACGGGCTTCTCGAGCATCTGGGGCGTCTCGGCGGGAGCGATCAACGGGTCGAACTTCCGCTCGCGCCAGATCGGGCGCACCATGCGGGACATGCTCGCGTTCCGCGACGACAAGCGCTTCATGTCCCTGTGGTCGTTCGCGATGACGGGGGACATGGCCGGCGTCGACTTCATGTATGGGGAGGTACAGGACCGCCTCGACCCCTGCGACGTGAAGACCTTCAACGAGTCGGGGACCCCGTTCTGGGCGGTCGCCTCTGACGTGACGTTCGGCACGCCGGCGTACCTGCCCGTGCGCCGCTATCCCGAGGACCTGGTCCGGGTTCGCGCCTCCGCCTCGCTTCCCACGGTCTCGCGCATCGTGGAGATCGACGGGCATCGCTATCTCGACGGCGGCACGACGGACTCCATCCCCTTCGAGGTTGCCCTGGGGCTGCCCGGGGCCCGCGAGGTTGAGGGCCACGTGCCGGCCGAGCGGGCGCTGGTCGTTCTCACGCAGGACCGCTCCTACGTTCGCGGGGCGGGCAGCGAGGCAATTGCCCTGCGCTCCCACCGCTATGACGCGTACCCGTACTACCTCGAGGCCCTCGCCACGCGCGCCGAGCGCTACAATGCCCAGCGCGAGCGCCTCTTCGAGCTCGAGCGGGAGGGGCGCTGCCTGGTCGTGGCCCCAGAGGAGCCGGTTGTCGTGCGCAACGCCGAGACCCGTGGCGAGCCCCTGCTCTCGCTCTACGTGTCCGGTCGCCGACAGGCTGAGGCGCGCCTCGCCGAGATCGACGCGTTCCTCTGCGGGGACTGATCGGGCGCCGCGAGCCGAGGCGCGTCTGTGCAGGTTGTGTGGGAAAAAATCCCGCAGGCCGCAGGCCCTCTTTGCGCTATACTCTTACAGCTTTTCCACAGAGCCCCGTAATCTCTGACAAAAAGCACGGCAGCCTGTCCAGAGGCCGCCACCGCATCGCACGTAGGAGGAGTCAAGTGAAGAAGTCGACTCAGTTCGCCAAGGCTGGCGAGGTCGAGCGCAAGTGGGTGCTCATCGACGCCGAGGGCGCCACGCTCGGTCGTCTTGCCACCACGGCTGCCATGATTCTTCGTGGCAAGAACAAGCCGCAGTACACGCCCAACACCGACACCGGTGACTTCGTCGTCGTCATCAACGCCGACAAGGTTGTCCTCACGGGCGTCAAGGCCGACCACAAGCAGTACTGGCGCTACTCCGGCTACCTCGGCGGCCTCAAGCTCGAGAGCTTCCGCGAGGCCATGGAGAAGCACCCCGAGCGCGTCGTCGAGCACGCCATCAAGGGCATGCTCCCCAAGACGACCCTCGGCCGCAAGCAGGCCACCAAGCTCAAGGTCTACGCCGGGCCGGAGCACCCGCACACGGCCCAGAACCCCGTCCAGATCGATTGGAGGGCCTAACCGATGGCTGAGAACACCGTTGTTTACTCCGGCACCGGCCGCCGCAAGGAGGCCGTCGCCCGCGTCCGTCTCGTCCCCGGCACCGGCAAGGTCGTCGTCAACGGCCGCGAGGCCGTGCAGTACTTCGGCCGCCAGCAGCTCGTGGACAACGCCTGCGCCCCGCTGCGCCTGACCGAGACCGCCGAGCGCTTTGACGTACTCGCCACCTGCGACGGCGGCGGCATTACCGGCCAGTCCGGCGCCCTTCGCCTCGGCATCGCCCGCGCCCTTCTCGACGCCGGCGAGTACCGCGAGGACCTCAAGAAGGCTGGCTTCCTCACCCGTGACGCCCGCGCGGTCGAGCGCAAGAAGTACGGCCTCAAGAAGGCCCGCAAGCGCCCGCAGTTCTCCAAGCGCTAACGCATCGCACGCACGCTCCATTGGACCCGTCGAGCCCGTCTCGGCGGGTCTTTTTGTGCATGGACGGGCGCGGCGGTGCAGGGACTGTCGAGTTTCTCGGCAGGGTGTCATTGTGTGCGAAAATGAGTGGGTCTTTTCGAGCGAACCACCTGGAGGGTTGCGATGAAGTACTTTGGCACCGACGGCTTTCGCGGCGAGGCGAACTGCGGCCTCACCGTTGACCACGCCTTCAAGATCGGTCGCTACGTGGGCTGGTACTACGGCGCCCGCCAGGAGCGCAAGGCGCGCGTGGTGGTGGGCAAGGACACCCGCCGCTCGAGCTACATGTTCGAGAGCGCGCTCGTGGCGGGCCTCGTCGCCTCTGGCGCCGACGCCTACATGCTGCACGTCATTCCCACGCCGGGCGTGGCCTACGAGACCGTGGACGGGCGCTTTGACTGCGGCATCATGATCAGCGCCTCCCACAACCCCTACACCGACAACGGCATCAAGCTCGTGAACGGCGACGGCTACAAGATGGACGAGGACGTCCTCGAGCTTATCGAGGCCTACATCGACGGCGAGACGGACGTGCCGCTCGCCACCGGTGATGCCATCGGCTGTACCGTTGACTACATGCAGGGGCGCAACCGCTACATCGCGCACCTCATCGCGAGCGCCAACTTCTCGCTCCAGGGCGTGAAGGTGGGGCTCGACTGTGCCAACGGCGCGGCGTCCTCGGTGGCCAAGCCTGTCTTCGACGCGCTCGGCGCCGACGTGCGCGTGATCAACAACGCGCCCAACGGCTTCAACATCAACGTGGACTGCGGCTCCACCCACCTCGACCGCCTGCGTCGCCACGTGGTCGAGCAGGGCCTCGACGTGGGATTTGCCTACGACGGTGACGCGGACCGCTGCCTTGCCGTGGACGAGCGCGGCAACGTGGTGGACGGCGACCTCATCCTCTACCTCTGCGGCGTCTATCTCAACAAGCACGGCAGGCTCACCGCCGGCACCGTGGTGCCCACCGTCATGAGCAACTTCGGCCTGTTCAAGGCCCTTGACGAGGCCCACCTGTCCTACGAGACCACCGCGGTGGGCGACAAGAACGTCTATGCCTGCATGCGCGAGAAGGGCTACAGCCTGGGCGGCGAGCAGTCCGGCCACATCATCTTCGGCGACATCGAGTGCACCGGCGACGGCATCATGACCAGCCTGCGCGTGATGGAGGTCTACCGCGCGGAGCGAGAGAAGCTCTCGCAGCTCTGCGCCCCGGTCAAGCTCTACCCGCAGGAGCTCGTGAACGTGCGCGTCGTGGACAAGGACGCCGCGATGGGCGACGCGGCCGTGCGGGACGCCACCAGCCGCGCCGAGGAGTTCCTCGCCGGCCAGGGGCGCGTGCTCGTGCGCGCCTCCGGCACCGAGCCGCTCGTGCGCGTACTCGCTGAGGCTCCCACCGACGAGCTCTGCAAGCAGGCAAACGCCATCGTGCTCGAGGCGCTCGAGCCGCACCGCGCGTAGGAGCGCGCCGCGGCCGCATGGGCTTCTCGTCTGGTTGCACGTTGGGCATACCAGCACTGATACAATCGTGTGGAACGCAGCTCAATCGCACCCCCTGAGGAGGCACGCATGTGCGGAATCGTTGGCTACACCGGACGTGACCAGGCCGTGACCTATCTGCTCGAGGGGCTGCGAACCCTCGAGTACCGCGGGTACGACTCCGCCGGGGTGGAGGTGGTCGGGGCCGACGGCGCTCTGCACGGCGTGAAGTGCGCCGGGCGCGTTGCCGCGCTCGCCGAGCGCTGCGAGACCGCGAATCTCGTGGGCACCACGGGCATCGCGCACACGCGCTGGGCCACGCACGGCGCCCCCACCGACCGCAACTCCCACCCGCACCGCGACTGCTCCGGGCGCATCGCCATCGTGCACAACGGCATCATCGAGAACTTCCGCGAGCTTCGCAGCTACCTGCAGCGCAACGGGCACGAGCTCGCCAGCGAGACCGACTCTGAGGTCATCGCCCACCTGATTGAGGAGGCGTGGCGCGGTCCCGCCAAGGGGGACCTGGTGGCTGCCGTGCGAAACGCGTGCCGCCGCCTGGAGGGGTCCTGGGCGATCGCGGCGGTCTGCGCCGACGCGCCCGGCGAGGTCGTCTGCGCCCGGAATGGCTCTCCGCTCGTGGTTGCCTCCGCTGAGGGCGGCGCCTACGCAGCCTCCGACGTGACGCCGCTCGCGAGCGTGACCTCCCACGTCATCCAGCTCGAGAACGGCCAGATCGCTCGCCTGGAGAGCAACGGCCGCGTGACCGTGTACGACGAGGACGGGGCGCCCGTTGCGCACCCCGCCACGCTCGACATCGACTGGGACGCCTCCGCCGCCACGCTCGGCGGCTACTCCGACTTCATGGCAAAGGAGATCGCCGAACAGCCCGAGGCCATCGAGCGGCTGCTCGGCGGACGTCTGGGCGAGAAGGGCATCTACCTCGACGAGCTCTCGATGAGCCAGGCGGACCTCGCCGCCATCGACCGCGTCTACCTCATTGCGTGCGGCACGTCCTACCACGTGAGCCTCATCGCGCGCACTCTGATCCAGACATGGGCGAAGGTCCAGGTCGTCTGTGACTACGCCTCTGAGTTCAACTACGAGCAGGACGTGATGGTGACGCCCAACACGCTCTGCGTGATCATCACCCAGTCCGGCGAGACGGCGGACACGCTCACCGCCGCCCGCCGCATGAGGGGGATGGGCTGTCGCGTCTTTGCCATCACCAACGTGCTCGGCTCCACTGCTGCGCGCGAGTCTGACGGCACGCTCTACGTGCAGGCGGGCCCGGAGGTCTGCGTGGCCTCTACCAAGGCCTACACTGCGCAGATGGTCGCCGCGGCGCTTCTCGCCCTGCGCCTTGCCGAGGCGCGCGGTGAGATGGACCACGCCGAGGTTGAGCGCCACTATCGCGACCTCTGCGCGCTGCCCAACCTCATCCGCGAGGTCATTGGGCGCTCGTGGCAGGACAAGCAGGCTGCGCCGCTGTTCCGGCGGGCCCACTCGGCGCTGTTCCTTGGTCGCGGGGTCAACTCGACGACTGCCTACGAGGGCGCGCTCAAGCTCAAGGAGATCAGCTACCTGCACGCCGAGGCGTACCCGGCGGGCGAGATGAAGCACGGGCCGATCGCGCTGCTCGAGCCGGGCTTCCCGGTGGTGGCCATCGTGCCGGAGGACCGCGTGCACGACAAGACCGTCTCCAACATCCAGGAGGTCATCGCCCGCGGCGCGGTGTGCGTTGCCGTGGCCACTGACGGCGACGAGGCCGTTGCCTCGCTGGTGGAGCACGTGCTGTGGATTCCGCCGGTGCCTGACGAGCTTCTCGTCCCCATCGTGGCGGTGGTGCACCTCCAGCTGCTCGCCCGCTACGTGGCACGTGCCCGTGGCTGCGACGTGGACAAGCCGCGCAACCTCGCCAAGTCCGTGACGGTGGAGTAGCCATGGCAACAGCTGGAATCGGCGTCGACATGCTCGAGATCGAGCGGATGGAGCGCGTCCTCGCGCGCCGCCCCAACTTCGCGCGTCGCGTCTTCACCGAGGAGGAGCGCGCGTACTGTGACGCCCGCTCGCGTCCCGCCGAGCACTATGCCGCGCGCTTCGCCGCGCGCGAGGCGGTGGTCAAGGCCCTGGGAACGGGCTTCTCGCAGGGCGTGGGCTTTCGCGACGTCTCGGTCGCGCGCGACGAGAGCGGCCGTCCTCGCGCCGTTCTGACGGGGCGCGCTGCCGAGGTCGCGCGCGAGCAGGGCATTCGCGAGATCGCGCTCTCGATCTCTCACACGCACGACGTTGCCGTGGCGAACGCCATCGCGGTGACCGATGACGTGCGCCCGGCTCCCGACACCCGGGAGGACGCGGCGCGCGCGCTCGCGCGCTCGTTCAAGGAGGCGCGCTCCGTGCTCGACGAGCTCGAGCGCGTCCAGGAGGCCGAGCTCAACGAGCTGACAGAGGGGACGGGGGGATCTGTCAAGTCTCCGGAACCTCTGTCAACAACCTGACAGAAGGGACAGAGACTTGACAGATCCCCCCGTCCCCTCTGTCAAGTTTGTCGCACATAAGGAGTAGACATATGCAGCCCGTACTGAACATAGAGGATGTCAAGCGCGTGGAGGTCGCCCTCACTCGCGAGGGGGTGAGCGTCTCTGAGCTGATGCACCGCGCCGGTTACGCCGCTGCGCAGGAGACGCTCGAGCTGGGCGAGGTGGACAACGTCGTGGTGCTCACGGGGCTGGGCAACAACGGCGGCGACGGCTGGGTCGCGGCGGAGTTTCTGCACGCCAAGGGCGTGAACGTGCGCGTCGTGAGCCCAATCGAGCCCGACCAGCTCTCCGGCGACCTCGCGCGGCAAGTTGCGCAGAGCGCCATGCGCGCCGGCGTGAGCCCGCTCGTGGGCCCCTCGCGTGACGAGCTCGAGGGGCTGCTCGAGACGGCGGACGTCGTGCTCGACTGCATGCTCGGGACGGGCTTCCACGGAGAGGTCCGTGCCCCCTTCGACATCTGGATCGAGTGCGTCAACGCGTGCCCCGCCCGCGTCATCGCCGTGGACGTCCCGAGCGGCCTCTCCGCGCAGAGCGGCCACGCCGCGAGCGCGTGCGTTGTCGCCGACATGACGGTGACGATGATCGCGCTCAAGCCGGGCCTGCTGTCCGACGATGGGCGCGACGTGTGCGGGGCCATCGTGGTCGCCCCGCTCGCGGAGCAGACCGAGCGGCTCGTGGTGGACGCCGACCCCGTTGCCTGGCGCACTGACCTCGCTGACTACCTGGGCGTCATCGCTCCGCGCGTCTCCTCGGTCGACAAGTTCTCGCGCGGCTCGGTGCTCGTGGTGGGGGGCTCGAGGCGCTACCCGGGCGCTGCCGTGATGGCCGCCCGCGCGGCGGCGCGCATGGGCGCCGGCTACGTGACGCTCGCCACCCCCGCCTCCGCCGCGGCGGTCGCCCAGGCCCACCTGCTCGAGATTCCGGTCGTCCCGCTTCCGGAGGACGCTGACGGAACGCTCACCGCCGAGGCGCGCGACGTGGTGACGAAGCTCGCCGCGCGCTCGTCCGCCGTGCTCGTGGGACCTGGCCTTCGCGTGAGCGGCGGCACGTGCGCGGTCGTCTCGGCGCTGCTCGAGACGGACGTGCCGCTCGTGATCGACGCTGACGGCCTCAACTGCATCTCTCGCCTGACCAACGGGGGGCTGCCCGACTTCCCAGAGGTCACGCGCCGACGCGCCCCGCTCGTGCTCACCCCGCATCGCGGCGAGCTCGGACGGCTCGTCGGCCACGCGGACGACCCGCCCGCCTCGCTCGCCGAGCAGCTCGAGGCCGCGCGCCAGATCGTGTGGTCGGACGGTGGCTCCGAGCTGGTGGTCGTTGCCAAGGGGTGCGCAAGCGGCTGCGTGAGCGTGGAGCAGGCGATCCTGCCCAAGCCCGGTCCGGCCGCGCTCGCCACGGCGGGCTCCGGGGACGTGCTCGCCGGCATGATGGCGTCGGCGCTCGCCCAGCGCGACCCTGCCTGCGACCTGACGCTGCTCGCCGCCTACGTCTGCGAGATCCACGCCTACGCCGGGACGCTCGCCGCAGAGCGCCGCGGCTCGCGCGGCGTCATGGCCACCGACGTCATCGACGTGGTGGGGCTTGCCTCTGACGCGCTCGAGGAGCACGTTGCGTTTCCCGAAGCCGTCGCGTAGCGCTACCATGGGCGAGAGGAGAGCATCGCCCGAGGGGGTGTCAGCGTGAACAAGGTCGTGAGCCCGGAGAGCCGCTGGGCATGGGTCGAGGTGAACCTTGCGGCGCTGCGGCGTAACACCGCGGCGTTCAAGCGCCAGCTCGAGCGCGGCGTTCAGATGATGTGCGTCGTCAAGGCGGACGCCTACGGGCACGGCGCGGTGCCGTGCGTCAAGACGATGCACGCGGCGGGGGCGAGCCAGTTCGCCGTCGCAACCGTTGCCGAGGGCGTCGCGCTGCGCGAGGCGGGCATCGAGTGGCCCATCCTCGTGCTCTCCGAGCCGCCGGTGGACTGCGTGAGAACGCTCGTCGAGCATGACCTCATGCCCGCCGTCTACACCCCAGAGTTCGCGCTCGCGCTTGGCGAGGCCGCCGCGTCCGCCGACCGCGTGGCGCGCTACCACCTCGCGATCGACACTGGCATGACGCGCATCGGCGTTCGCCGCTCCGACGTCGTGGAGCTGCGCCGCACGATCGACTTCCACCGCGGCCTGGAGTGCGCGGGCACCTTCACGCACTTCGCCACCGCGGACCTTGTCGACGACTGGGACTTTGCCCTGCAGCTCAACCGCTTCCGCGAGGCGGTTGCCGCCCTGCGGGGGGCGGGGCTCGAGACGGGCCTCGTGCACTGCGACAACACGCCCGGCACCGTCCTGCACCCGGAGTGCCACTTCGACATGTGTCGCGTGGGAATCGGCCTCTACGGCCTTCATCCCGCCGATGCCACGCGGCCCAGGATAAGCCTGGAGCCAGTGATGAGCGTCCGCGGCCGCGTGGTCCGCGTCGTCTACCCGAACGTGGGCGACGGCGTGGGCTACGGGCTCACCTGGCGCGTTCCCAAGCAGAACATCCAGGTCGCGACGGTTCCGATCGGCTACGCGGACGGCCTCGCGCGCACGCTCTCCAACAAGATGGATGTGCTGACGGGCGGCACGCGCTGCCGGCAGGTGGGAAACATCTGCATGGACCAGTTCATGTTCGCCGCAGACGTTGCCGGCGCCCGCTCGTATCGCCCCGCGCGTCCCGTTGAGTACGGAGACGTCGTGACCCTGATCGGCGCCGACGGCGACGAGCGCGTCACGGCGGACGAGATGGCGCGCCTGCGCGGGACCATCAACTACGAGGTCGTCTGCGACTTTGGCATGCGCCTCGAGAAGATCTACACCTAGCGAGAGAAACGTCAGGGGGCAGCCTTGTCCGTCATGCAGATCCCAGGCCACGACCACCAGCGACCGCGCGAGGTGACGCTCCAGGAGGTTAGGGACCTCATGGGCGACTGCCAGCGCTGCCCGCTCGGTGCGACGCGCACCAACCTCGTCTTTGGCGTGGGCAACCCGCGCGCTCGCGTGATGTTCATCGGGGAGGGCCCCGGCCGCAACGAGGACCTGCAGGGCGAGCCGTTCGTGGGTGCGGCGGGAAAGAAGCTCGACGCGCTTCTCGGCTGCGCGGGGCTCAGGCGCGAGGAGATCTACATCGCCAACGTGGTCAAGTGTCGCCCGCCCGGAAATCGCAACCCCAAGCCCGACGAGATCGAGGCATGCTCGCCGTTCCTGCGCGAGCAGATCAGGAGCATCTGGCCGGACGTGATCGTGTGCCTTGGCAACTTTGCCTCGCAGTTCGTGCTGCGGACCAACAAGGGCGTGACCTCGCTGCGGGGCCAGCTCTACCAGACGGGTCACTTCGTGGTGTGCCCGACCTTCCACCCCGCGGCGTGCATCTACCACTCCGACTGGCAGCCGCTCCTCGAGGCTGACCTCGCGATGGTGGGCGCCTGGCTCGCGGAGCACCCGGCAGGGGGCGAGGCGTGATGGCCGCTGAGAGGAGCTTCAGGACCTCGTCGCGCGAGGAGACGATCGCGCTCGGGGAGCGGCTGGGCCACGCGCTCGCGCCGGGTGACGTGCTTGTGCTGACAGGTGACCTCGGCGCGGGAAAGACCCAGCTCACGAAGGGGATCGCCGCTGGCATGGGCGTGACGGACGACGTCACGAGCCCCACGTTCACGATCGAGATGGTCTATGAGGGCACCGAGATGCCCCTCTACCACTTTGACCTCTACCGCCTGGACTCTCCCGACCAGCTCGAGGACACCGGCATCTTTGACGTGCTCGGGGGAGACGGCGTGTGCTCGATCGAGTGGGGGGAGCAGTTTGCCGACGAGATCGGCGACGCGCGCGTTGACGTCTTCGTGACGCGGCTCGACGACGAGGCCGTGCCGGGACAGGAGCCGCCTCGCGAGGTGCGCCTCGTTGCGCACGACGCGCGAGGGGAGGGGCTTCTCGCCGCGCTGTGATGCGCGACGGGCACCGGTGATTCTCGTTCCGCCATACGGTTTCCGTAGGCGAGAAGTACGGCCTACTTGTGAGTGCTGCCGTCGAACTCGGCTATGGGGCGCCTGACTGCCTCGCTCGGCACCGTCTTGTCCAGCCCAACGAAGAGGGCGGTCAGTGGAACGTCCAGCCCCTCAGCGATCTTTACGAGTGTGTCAAGGCGCGGGTTTCTGGCGCCGCTGAGCAGCTCGTTGAAGTTGCCCCGGTCTATGCAGACCATCTTGGCAAACGTGGTCTGGGTGAGGTTCTTGTCGTGGCATAGCTGAGCAATCGTGCTGCCAACGCGCTTGTGCACGAGCCTGCAGGTCTCTTGTGTATCCGGAGCGTCCATGCGCAAAACGGTATGTGCCGCTTACTGGCATGACGTCGGATAAAACCGACTCTTCGGAAAACTGCGCTAGATTGCTGTCGGTTATAACCGACAGTCACGAGGCGGCAAGGGATGCGCAGCAGGTCAAATCCAGGCAGCGCGTCGCGGACTTAGGTGAGGTCTTTACGGCTTAGCGCGAGGTCAACGCAATGCTGGATATCGTCAAGGCGGAGACGGAGCGCATAGAGTCGCGCTTCCTGGAGCCCTCCTGCGGAAACGGCAACTTCATCGCCGAGGCGCTGCGCCGCAAGCTCGCCGTGGTTGCCGCGCGCTACCGCAAGAGTCCGGGCGAGTACCAGCGCTACGCGTTTCTCGCCGCGTCAAGCATCTACGGGGTGGACATCCAGGCAGACAACGTGGAGGAGTGCCAAGCCCGGCTCTACCAGATCGTGGCCGACGCTGCCCGCGTTGCCATCAAGGGCGCGGTAGACGAGAAGTTCCTCGACGCCGTGCGCTACGCGCTGGAGAAGAACATCCTCTGCGGCGACGCCCTTACCCTCAAGGACGTCTCCGGCGAACCCATCTGCTTTGCCGAGTGGTCGCTTGTGACCGGGGACCTCGTGAAGCGCAGGGACTTTCTCCTGAGCGAGCTTCTGGAGGGAAACGTCGAGAAGGACCAGACGCTCTCGCTCTTTGGCGAGCGGGATCGTGCCGTGCGCTGGAAGTTTGACGAGGAGACGCAGGCTTACCTGCCTTCCGCCATCCGTGAGTACCCGCCCGTGGACTTCAGGGAGGTGGCGAGTGTTGGCTAGCCTTCTGGAGCGTGCCTACAACCCCGACGTGCTCACCTGTTTGGCAAACCTCTCAAACGATGAGGTGTTCACGCCGCCCGAGGTAGCTAACTGCGTGCTGGACATGCTGCCTGCCGAGCTCTGGCGCGACCCAACGGTGCGCATCCTCGACCCGTTCTGCAAGTCCGGCGTCTTTCTGCGCGAGGCGGCCAAGCGCTTCATCGTGGGACTCGAGGACGTCTATCCGGATCTGCAGGATCGCGTGGACCACATTATGCACGAACAGCTCTTTGGCATTGCCATCACCGAGCTCACCGCGTTGATGTCCCGGCGGAGCCTCTACTGCTCCAAGTTCCCCAACGGACGTTTTTCTGTCTCGGGCTTTGACACTGATGAGGGCAACATCCGTCTCCGGCACATCAAGCACACGTGGCGAGAAAAGCGGTGCGCCTTCTGCGGTGCCTCGGAACAGAACTACCGGCGCGATGACGGCCTGGAGACCCACGCGTACGAGTTCATCCACACCAAGCGCCCGGAGGGGATATTCAACATGAAGTTTGACGTGATTGTGGGGAATCCGCCGTACCAGTTGGACACCGGGGGATCTGGTAGACAGGCAAAACCCATCTACCACCTCTTTGTTGAGCAGGCGAAGAGATTGCGACCGCGCTTCATCACGATGATTATTCCCTCCCGATGGTTTGCCGGAGGAATGGGTCTCGACTCATTTCGCTCCACGATGATGGCGGATCGCCATATCACTCGGATGGTGGATTACGCCAATGCGAAGGACTGCTTTCCCCAGAATAGCGTTAGCGGGGGTGTCTGCTACTTTCTGTGGGAGCGAGACCACGAGGATGATTGCCTCTTTACAAATGTCTCTGCTTCATCGAGTAACGACAAGTTGCGGCCGCTCGACGAGTTTCCAGTACTCGTGAGATATAACCGCGCAGTCGAAATACTGAGGAAGATTCGTTCATATGAAGAGACGTCCTTAGCATCAATTGTCAGCTCGATTAGTCCGTTTGGCATCCCCACAAGCGTCAGGGGCTCAGAAGACCGTACAAGTCCTTCTGACGTTCGGCTTCTGTCGAGCGGAGGCTTCAGCTATCTTCGCAGGTCTCAGGTGGATACTTCCAAAGCTTGTTTTGACTCATTTAAGGTTGCAGTGAGCCAGACCGGAGCGGAGCATGCGTGCGAGCCGGATAGAAGCGGTCAGTTCAGGGTCCTGACGAGCTCGATGAGGACTCTTGCCCCTGAGGACGTGTGCACTCACTCATATCTTGTTTTGGGTCCTATGGGAACGGAGGGGGAGTGCGAGAACCTGCTCGTCTATCTCAAGACAAAGTTCGTGCGCTTTCTCGTCCTTCAAGCGGTGTCTTCTATCCACATATCTCGACAGACCTTCTGCTTTGTTCCGCTCCAAAACTTCGCCCGCGCATGGACTGATGAGGAGCTTTACGAGAAGTATGGGCTGAGCGATGCCGAAGTTCAGTTTATTGACGAGCTGATCAAACCGTTTGATGGTGGCGAATAGCTATGCCCACCACTTTCTTCCCCTCTCGTCCCGACGTCCATCCCCAGGTCTACGCCTATCGCACCATCTACGTCGAGCACGATGGCCTGCTCAAGGTGGGCTACACGCAGCAGAGCGTGGAGCGGCGCGTGGCGCAACAGTTTCCGGTGATCCAACCGGGGGAGGGCAAGCCGTACCGGATTGTCTTCTCGGAATCGGCCATGCGCGAGGACGGCACGTCCTTCTCGGATCATGATCTTCACAGGCGCCTGCAGGCCAACGGCTTTCAGAACGTGGGCGGCGAGTGGTTCCGCTGCACGGCAGACGACGTTCGAAACGCATGGCTGGAGGTCCGCGACCGCACGGACTACGGCGCTCGCCGCACCGAGGACTTCCAGATGCGCCCCGAGCAGCGTGCCGCCGTGGAGAAGACCGAGGCGTACTTTCGCCGTTGCGAGCAGCCGGGCAGCCACGATGCGCCCAAGTTTCTCTGGAACGCCAAGATGCGCTTTGGCAAGACCTTTGCCGCCTATGAGCTGGCAAAGCGCATGGGAATGCGGCGCGTGCTCGTGCTCACGTTCAAGCCGGCGGTCGAGGCGGCGTGGCAGGAGGACCTCGAGTGCCACGTTGACTTTGACGGCTGGCAGTTTGTGGCGCGCGACGTGCGAACCTATGAGGAATGCGACCCTGCACGACCCATCGTGTGCTTTGGCTCCTTCCAGGACTACCTGGGCGTGAACGCTGCTACTGGCGGCATCAAGGCGCGCAACGAGTGGGTGCACCTCACTGATTGGGATCTCGTCATCTTTGACGAGTACCACTTTGGCGCGTGGCGCGACAGCGCGCAGAAGCTCTTCTCGGCGCCCGAGGACGATCGCGTAGACGATGCGGACGACGCCGCGGTCGCTAGCGCGGGCAACACGCTTGACGAGACCTGGCTGCCCATCCAGTCGCGCTTCTATCTCTATCTTTCCGGCACGCCCTTTCGCGCGCTCAACTCCGGCGAGTTCATCGAGGACCAGGTCTTCAACTGGACCTACACTGACGAGCAGGCCGCCAAAGGAAACTGGGTGGGCGCGGACAACCCCTATGAGACGCTGCCGCGCATGGTGCTCATGACCTACCGCGTGCCGGACGCCATCACGCGCATCGCCCGGCAGGGGGAGTTTGACGAGTTTGACCTCAATGTGTTCTTCTCGGCAACGGGACATGGGGCCAAGGCGCGCTTTACGTACGAGGAGTACGTGCAGAAGTGGCTCGACCTCATTCGCGGGTCATCGGCCGAGACGGCGGTGGACGACCTCAAGCTGGGAGCCAAGAAGCCGCCCATGCCCTTCTCGGACACGCGACTTTTGTCCACGCTCACGCACACGCTGTGGTTTCTGCCGTCCGTGGCGTCGTGCGAGGCCATGGCAAACCTGCTCGCGCAGCGGCAGAACACGTTCTTCCACGACTACCAGGTGATTGTGGCGGCAGGTAACAGGGCAGGAATGGGCGCTGAGGCGGTCCGTCCCGTGCGTCGCGCCATGGGCGATCCCCTGACCACCAAGACCATTACGCTCTCCTGCGGCAAGCTCACCACGGGCGTCACGGTGAAGCCGTGGAGCGGTGTGCTCATGCTGCGCAACCTCAAGAGTCCTGAGACCTACTTCCAGACGGCCTTCCGCGTGCAGAGCCCATGGACTACGCGCACCGAGCGCGGCGAGGTCCAGAATCTCAAGCAGCAGTGCTACGTGTTTGACTTTGCGTTGGACCGCGCGCTGGCTATGGTGTCCGACTACAGCTGCCGGCTCTCGGTTGGCGAGACAAGCCCCGAGCGCAAGGTGGGGGAGTTCATCAGGTTCCTGCCCGTGCTGGCCTACGACGGCAGCACCATGCGTGAGGTTAGCGCCTCCGAGGTGCTGGACATTGCCATGGCTGGGACGTCTGCTACGCTGCTGGCGCGACGCTGGGAGAGCGCGGTCTTGGTCAACGTGGGCAACGACGTCCTGCGCCGCCTGCTAGCAAGCCCCGAGGCCATTGCCGCCATCGCAAAGATCGAGGGCTTCCGTACCCTCAACGTGCAGAGCGACATAGAGACCATCATCAACAAGTCCGAGGCCGTGAAGAAGGCCAAGAGAGAGAAGGACGAGCTCACGGCAAAGGAGAAGAAGGAGCTCACTGCTGAGGAGAAGGAGTTCAAGAGTAAGCGCAAGCAGATTCAGGAGAAGCTCATCAAGTTTGCTACGCGCATACCCGTGTTCATGTACCTCACGGACTATCGCGAGCAGTGCCTGAAGGACGTCATCACGCAGCTCGAGCCGGGGCTCTTCAGGCGGGTGACGGGCCTTGAGGTGCGCGACTTTGAGCTCTTGGTCTCGCTCGGCGTGTTCAACGACGCCGTCATGAACGACGCAGTCTACAAGTTCAGGCGCTACGAGGACGCGAGCCTTTCGTACACGGGCATCGAGCGGCATGCCTACGACGCGCGCGTGGGTCTCTTCGACACGTCGCTCTCCGCGGAGGACTACGAGCTGATGAGGCAACGTGACTCGCGGCTTGGGGCTGACGGGACGATTCGCGTACGTGGCGAGAAGGACGTGGGCTCGGGAGCGTCGCGGCGGGCGGCTGCGACAGAGCCGGCAGCGCGGCACGCCGTGGTTACTGCCCCAAAGACGGTCCCCGAGTGGCCCGCGACTCCTCGTAAGCCCGAGGCCCTGCGTAAGCCCGTCCAGAAACCCGAGGTCAAACCGGAGGCTCCCGAGACGCAGCCCATGTCGGTAACACCCACGCTCCGCAAGCCCACGGCGACAGAGCTCGCGGCTTTTACGATTGGTGACACCGTGCGGCACAAGGCCTTCGGCACCGGTGCGATTGTGCGTCTTGATGATGCGCACATCTTCGTCCGCCTTGGGGGCAGAGACCGCATGTTTCCCTTTCCGGGGGCGTTCGAGCAGGGATTCTTGGGACTTTAGGCTTAGGGGACCTCAGCGAGTTTGTCGTTCTTCTCGCTGTTGGTCACAATGTTTGGAGACGGTTATGGGCACGTACATTCGTAAGCAGCCGCTGGTTGGAGCGGGCGGCCGTTTGGTTGCCCGGAATACTGTCCCCGCTACCGCTCCTGTGAAGCGGGTCTCGCCCGACCCCGTGCTGTTTGACGGCAACGATTACATGCTTGTCGTGAGCAACGCCGCTGACTCGTGTCGCGGGAGACGGCACGTTCTGGAACGGGTAGCTGGCATCTTGGTCTCACTGGACGGGAAGCCCGTGCACGCGGGAGTGGACTTCTGCCAAGGTGGTCGAGCGACTTGGATTGGGTGCGAAAAAAGTACAAGCCCGACCCAAAGAGACGCTATTTGATTGAGACCTGCCGGGAGTTCAGTCTCTAGAAGATGCGACTGACGCAAAACGCGACAGCAGGCCCTTCCCGCTCACTAATCTTTGGTCTCGGCAAGAAACTCGCGGAGTATGGGGACGTCAAAGTCGAGCGTGCCGCCCGCGCGCTCGCCGATGATGCCCTGCTTGAGCAGGCGGCGCTTGTACGTTGAGGCGTAGCTCGTCGTGCGATCCATGCGCCTCGCCACGTCTGCAAGTTTGCTGCCGTGATTGTCGGGCAGCATGGAGCGCGCAAACGCTCGGTCGCCAGCGGACATCTCGCGATAGGTGGCCTCGAGCACCCCGCGCCTGAAATCATCGCGCGCCGCGCTCACTCCTTGCCCGGCATGATCGAGCGCGATGGTTTGTGAGTCCTCTGCTTCCATCCAGGTGAAGTACCCAACGAGCTGAATGAGATAGGCAAAGCCGTCCACCGCTGCGACCGCTTCGCTCAGGGCCTAGGGCTCAATGTCCTTCTCGGCGCTTCTGACCGTCCGCGCAAACGCCTGGCGCACCTCGGCGTCTCCGATGCGTCCGAGGTGGTGCAGGCGCGCTCTTCTCAGGAAGGTTACGCGCCGGTCGTCGATGAGGTCAGTCACTTCCATGGGGAGCCCTGCCATGACGAGGGCAACCCTGTGCCCGCCGCTGATGAGCAGCTGGTAGGTCGAGATGAGCTGAATCATCTCATCAATCTCAACGCGCACCTCGTCCACGGTGATGAGCAGGCCGCTTCCGCGTGACCCCACTTTCTCGAGCAGTGCCTCCATGCGCGTTCGCCAGTTTCCCTCGTCCGGTCGCTCGAAAACCCACTCGAGGTTAAGGAGCTGCCCTATGCCCACGGCAGACAGGCTTCGCGTTGGCGCATGATCGACGAGATGAGCCGCTGCCTTGCCCGCTTGCTGGATGATGTCTTCCAACATGCCGTCTGCCGCTACCGTGTTGATGGCAAGCCAGCCGCGCGAGCGCGCCTCGTCAGCGATACGGGAGAGCAGGGCGGTTTTTCCCGTGCCGCGCGCGCCCACGAGGATGCTGGAGAGATTGGGGTTTCCCGGGCCATCCTCAAAGGCCCGGCCCATCTCCTCAAGCAGACGGTCGCGCCCAGCCATGAAAGGGGGGACCATGCCAAAGGTGGGGGTGAAGGGGTTCTTGTGTGACACGCTGCCCTTTTGTGAGTTTCGACTATTTTTGCGAGTTTCGACACCCACGGTTAAGGGGTTGCACCCAGTCTTTAACAAAACGATAGAAAATCTCAATTGATAGTTATTTTCAATAGGGTATACTGTCCATGATACGAGGGGAGGGAAGCCAGTGACCAGCAGAAACACCGTCCAGCGTTCGATCATCGAGGGCGAGCTGCGCCAGCTGACCAACCATCCCACGGCAGACGAGGTATACGAGGCCGTTCACGCCGAGCACCCCACCATCAGCAAGGCAACGGTCTATCGTACGCTCAGCCGTCTGTCTGACGAGGGCATCATTGGTCATGTGCGCATCAACAATGGTGCGGATCGCTTTGACCACCAGTCGTTTCTGCACTACCACGTGCGGTGCGTGCGCTGCGGCAAGGTGGACGACGTGATGATTCCCGTCCTGGGCGGCATCGACGAGGCGGCGGCGCGGATTTCTGGCTACGAGGTAAGCGGCCACACGCTGCAGTTTGACGGCATCTGCCCCGCGTGTCAGGCAAGTGAGGCATCAACGGCCGAGAGGCCGTGTGCATAGGAGAGGATGGCGGGGCAGAGGGCCTCGCCACCACAGCTAAGGAGGATCACCATGGACAAGTGGGTCTGCAAGGTCTGCGGTTACATCTACGAGGGCGCCGAGCCGCCGGCGGAGTGCCCGGTCTGCCACGCTCCGGCCAGCCAGTTCGAGAAGGTCGAGGGTGAGCTCAAGCTCGCCGCTGAGCACGAGTACGGCATCTACGACAAGACCGTGAAGGACAACCCCGACATCTCCGACGAGGACAAGGCCTACATCCTCGAGCAGCTCAAGGCCAACTTCACCGGCGAGTGCTCCGAGGTCGGCATGTACCTCTGCATGGCCCGCATCGCGCACCGCGAGGGCTACCCCGAGATCGGCCTGTACTGGGAGAAGGCCGCCTACGAGGAGGCCGAGCACGCCTCCAAGTTCGCCGAGCTGCTGGGCACCGAGCTCGAGCCCAACATGAAGGCCACCACGAAGGACAACCTCGCCTGGCGCGTCGACTGCGAGTT
>DXBM01000024.1 GCA_019116525.1 Candidatus Olsenella pullistercoris
CAGCGTCGTCGTGTGACGAGGCCTTGCCGGGCCGACGGGGGGCTGACAGCCCCCCGTCGGCCCTGTCAGCCCCCCGTCGGCCCCTGCGAGCTCGCGTGACCGTTTTGTCATGCGTGCGTCACGACGGCGCATGCATCCCCTGCGACCATAGAATCGTGCTTACAAGAATCGTTCAGGGAGGTCGCATGGACATTCTCGAGGTCTCGCATCTGACCAAGACCTACGGCGCCGGCGACACCGCCGTGCGCGCGCTCGACGACGTGAGCTTTACCGTGGCGGCCGGCGAGTTTCTCGCCATTATCGGAAGCTCGGGCTCGGGCAAGTCAACGCTTCTGCACATGATCGGCGGCGTGGACCGGCCCACCTCCGGAACGGTCTACCTGAACGGCGAGAACGTCTTTGAGCGAACGGACGAGCAGCTCGCGGTCTTCCGCCGCCGCGAGGTCGGCCTCGTCTACCAGTTCTACAACCTCGTGCCCGTGCTCGACGTGGTGGAGAACCTGTGCCTGCCCGTGCTCATGGACGGCCGCAAGGTCAACGAGCGCCGGCTCGAGTCACTCCTTCGCACGCTCGGCCTTGCCGGCCGCGAGCACCACCTCCCCAACCAGCTCTCCGGCGGCCAGCAGCAGCGCGTGGCCATCGGGCGCGCGCTCATGAACGCCCCTGCCGTGGTGCTGGCAGACGAGCCGACCGGCAACCTCGACTCCAAGAACTCCGCCGAGATCATGTCGCTCCTGCGCAAGTCCAACCGCGAGCTCGGCCAGACGCTCATCGTGATCACGCACGACGAGGAGATCGCCCTCACCGCCGACCGCGTGATCTCGCTCGAAGATGGTCGCGTCGCGTCCGACACGAGGGCGCGGTGATCAACATGGCAAAGCACCTCAGGGACGAGCGGGGCCCGCGCGCCGAGAAGGACCTCGCGCCCGCGGACGCCCCTCGCGGAAACGTCTTCACGCGCTTCACGCTCCGCTCGCTCAAGGCCAATCGCGTGCGAACGGTCGTCACGGTCGTGGGCGTGGCGCTCGCGTGCGGCCTGCTCATGGCCGTGCTCACGAGCGTCACGAGCCTTCGCTCGGCGCTGCTCGACCGCCAGCGATCGCTCGACGGGGTCTGGCAGATGAGCTTTGACTACACCGACGACGCCACGCTCGGGAACCTCAGGACGCTGGCGGGCGACCACCTCGACCGCCTCGCCACGAGAAGGGACCTCGGCGCCGCCGCGCTCTCCGCCGACGACTCGCCAACGTACGGCACCTACCTCGGTGTGGTCTCCACGACACGCGAGAGCGCCAACCTCCCGCGCGCGGCAGGTGACACGTCGTACGACGTCGTCAGCGAGCCAGCGGTAGTGGAGGGGCGCCTGCCCGAGAGCCCGGGCGAGATAGCCCTCCCCGCCTTCCTGCGCGGCGCCGAGCTCACGAGCGGCGACTCGTCGATCGAGGGCGTCTCCTCCGGGGCGACCTCCGAGGGCAAGCTCGAACTGGGCAGCACCGTCACGCTCGCGCTCGGGCGTCGCACGTGGCTCGACGGCGACACTTCCGCGATATCCTCAGGGAGCTACCTCAACATCGACTACACCTACGAGACCGACTCCGAGGGCAACATCGTCTCCGAGAGCGAGACCACGCTCGAGACGCTCTCTGACGTTGGCGAGGCACGCACCTACACCGTGGTCGGCTTCGTGGAGCCCAGCTACATGGGCGGCAACGTCGCCTACGTCAGCCCGGACGAGCCCGCCGCGACCGCCTCCGGCGCCGAGACGTCCACCGCGTACTTCTCGACCACCGGATACTCGAGCCGAGACGAGCTCGAGTTCCTCATGGGCTCGCTCCTTGGCGAGGACGGCAGCTGGACCACAAACAACTCCCTGCTCACGTACCAGGGCCTCACCCCAGACCGCCAGATCTTCGACTCGCTCGCGCAGTTCGCCGCCGTGCTCGCCGTGGTGATTGTCGTGGCGGCCGTCTCGCTCATCTCGAATGCCTTCACGATCTCAATCTCCGAGCGCACGCGCCAGTTCGGCCTGCTCTCCTCGCTCGGCGCGTCCCGCCGGCAGCTCAGGCGCACGGTCTACACCGAGGCGGCGCTCTTGGGCGTCGTGGGCATCCCCCTCGGGCTTGTGATCGGCATTGCCGGCACGGCAGCGGTCTTCGCCCTCACGTCCGAGGGCTGGAGCATCATGCTCGGCGAGGGAGTCTCCATCCGCCTGGTGATTGCTCCTGCCGACCTCGCTGTCGCGGCAGGGCTCACCGCGCTCACGCTCTTGCTCAGCGCCTTCGTGCCGGCGCTGCGGGCGAGCCGCGTCTCTGCCGTTGACGCGATCCGGCAGACCCAGGACGTGCGGCCGAACCGTCGCCTGCGCCGCGTCTTCAGGCACCGCCGCGGCGCGATGGACGACCTCTCCGCCGACGGCACGAGGCCGCGCGGCCTGGCGGCCCGGATCGGCGGCATGCCCGCGTTTCTCGCCCGCCGCACGCTCGCGGTCTCGGCGAGCAAGTCGCGCGTCTCCGCCATCGCGCTCGCCGTCTCGGTGGCGCTGCTCGTCACGGCGGGGCTCGTCTCGATCTACATCACCGGCGCCATGGGCTACATGGACTACGGCAGCGCGGACATGCAGATGTACGTCTCGTCCCCCGAGGCGTCGGCAGTCATCTCCGAGGATCCCGTTGCCTCGGACCTGGAGGGCATCACCTCCGACATCTCCGGCGTGGATGGCGTGCGCAAAGGCAGCGTGAGCGGCGTGGCCCGCGTGGCGGCAGACGTCCACGTGGACGAGGACGCCGTAAGCTGGGACGACGTGGACACGTTCAACGAGCGGACCAACCACTACGGGGGCTTCCAGCTCGACCGGCAGGGCTACGGCCAGGCCGTCATCCAGCTCGTGGACGACGGCACGTGGCGCCGGCTCGCCGCGCACCTGGGCCTTGCCGCGGGCGAGCAGGGCCCGACGCAGCTCTCCTGCGTGGCCTTCAACCTGCTGAACGCCACCAACGCGGACACCTACGGGTCGATCTCTCCCCTCACCGGGACCGCCGAGACGATCGACGTGCTGGTGCCGCCGGCGGACCTCGGCGACTACGAGTGGATCGGCATGGGCGACGACGGCACCTACTCGCTCAGGAGCGCCGACCCGGCGGAGGGCGGCGGGCCCGTCGACGTGGCGCCCGTCTCCGAGCTCGGTCTCGACACCGTGAGCGTGCCCGTGGCCGCCTATGCCACCGACCTGGGCGACGACTTCCCCATCGGGACCGCCCAGCTCTCTGACACCACCTCGATCACGCTCGTCATGCCGATGAGCGCCGCGGCAGAGAGCGGCGTCGCCGACGCGACCATGCTCTCGATGGTGGAGTTCTACGCCGGCTTTGCCGAGGGCGCCGACGAGGAAGCGGTCATCACCGGCATCCAGGAGGCGCTCGGCGAGCGGGGCGTCATCGGCACCGCCCAGATCGTCAACCTGCGCGAGACGCTGCGCGAGTACCGCGCGATGACCTACACCGTGAACGTCTTCCTCTACAGCTTCATCGCGATCACGATGGCGATCGCCGTGGCAAACGTCTTCAACACGATCGCCTCCGGGCTCATGCTGCGCACGCGCGAGTTCGCCACGCTCCAGTCGGTGGGCATGGGGCGGCGCAGCTTCCGCCGCATGATCGTGCTCGAGTGCGCGGACTTTGCGGCAAAGGGCCTGGTGGGCGGCGTTGCGCTCGCCATGGCGGTGAACGTTGCGCTCTTCTCGGCGCTCTCGAGCTCCATTGCCACGATCTCGCTCGCGATGCCGTGGGGCCACATCGCGCTCGCGCTTGCTGTGGTGGTGGCGGTGCTCGCCCTGAGCGCGGGCTACGCGCTGAGAAAGACGCACGCCATGAGCATCGTTGACGCCCTGCGCAGCGAGGTGCTGTAGGGGCGCGCGGGAACGCCCCGGCCGGGAGCCTCCCTCGGCCGGGGCGCCTGCGCGCGTTCTTCTCGGCGCGTTCTTCTCGACCTGAGGCATCGCCGCCCGCAACGATCGCGATTCCTCAAACAGCAAGGCCGCCCAGACCCCAACGGTCCGTCAAAACGGGACTTTTGCACCGACGTCCCCCTCGCGTAACGGAAGACGCCAAAACGAGGGGTCATTTGGCGATTGTGAGCAACATCTTTTATGAGAACCGCGCTCATTGGACGAGAAGAACGATTCGACCGAAGCAAGCGCCTGCGTTTCCGCAGGTCGTTCTTCTCGACAGGCGGCGCGTCACAACGCAGTGCGGCATTCCCATCAAAGATGTTGCACACAATCGCCTAAAGAGACAGCTGGGGGCTGCCACAAGAACGAGACCGCACGCGAGCCACGCAAAGGCCCCGACCGGGGGACACGTCCCGGTCGGGGCCAAAAACGTCAGTAAGCCAACGCTACTTCTGCGGCGCGGCGGGCGGAACCTTGGCGTCCTCGCCGGCAGCCTGCGCGGCCACCATCTGCTCGAACATGCTCGCCGTGCCCGTGAAGTCGCTCGGCAGGACCACGGTGGACGCCTTGCCCGCCTTGGCGAACTCGCCCATCATCTCGGTCCACTGCGTGAACATGAAGAGCTGGTTGGCCTCGGAGTTGCCCACGCCAGTCTCCTGGATCGTCTCGAGCGACTCCTTGATGCCGGCCGCGATGGCCTTGCGCTGGTTGGCAATGCCCTCGCCGGCCTTCTCCATGGCCTCCGCCTCCGCGACCGCCTCGGTCACGCGGCGGATGCGGTCCGCCTCGGCGAGGTCCTGGGCAGCGGCCTTGGTGCGCTGCGCGGCGTTGATCTGGTTCATCGAGTCCTCGACCTCAGCGGGCAGCGCGATCTTGGTGATGAGCGTCGAGACGAGCGTGAAGCCGTAGGCCGCCATCTGCTCGGAGACGGTGGCGTTGACGTCCTTGGCGATGTCGTCCTTCTTGGCGAAGACCTCATCGAGCGTGTAGACGGGAATCGAGGAGCGCAGGGCGTCCGTGATGAAGTCGCGCATCTGCGCCACGGGCTGCTGGAGCATGTAGTAGCTCTTGTAGATGCCGGAGTCCTGCGGGCGCTCGCCGCGCTCGTAGCTCACGTGGTACTGCGCGGAGACCTCAAGGCCGATGGTCACATTGTCCTGCGTCTTGACGTCGATGTTGAAGCCGTTCTTCATCGTGCGCAGCGAGACCGTGGCCGCCCTGCGGTCCACGAACGGGATCTTGGCGTGGAAGCCCGCGCCCACGAGGCGGTGGAACTTGCCCAGGCGCTCGATGATGACGACGTGCTGCTGCTTCACCACGTAGAAGAGGTTGCCGGACGCAAGGCCCACGACCAGGAACACGACGACCAGCGCGACGACGATCCCAAACAGACCCTCGAACATGAGCGACTCCTTCGAACGGCTTACGTTCCCCTAGCATAGCCTTCTCGACGACCGAGACTATACTGGGGGAGGTAAAAAAGTCGTAAGGAGGCCCCATGGCATCTCGATGGCTCCCCCGCTCGGAGGAAACGCAGGTAGATCCCTTCAACGCGGGCGAGCCGGAGCTGCCGTGGGACGACCTCTCCGCAACAGAGGACGAGGCGCGGGACCAGGAGGGTCCCTCCTACGCCGCGCACGGGGAGGGACCCGGCGCGGGGCAGCCCCACAAGGCGGACGACAACTACCGCGCCCCCACCACGCACGAGCGCGACTACGACGCCCCCTCGATCGAGGACGCGGGCGCCGAGAAGCCCGCGCAGCCCCGGCGCCGCCGTCGCTCGGGCCGCGCTCACAGGACCTCGGTCGCCGGGGCACCTGCCGCGCCCGGGCGCCCCGCCGCCGCGCGGCACCGGGGCTGCGCGCTGATGTCGCTTGTGTTCGCCATCGTCATCGCGCTCACGGTGATCGCCATCGTGATGGCCGTCCTGGACAGCAACGCGGAGATCGGCTCCAACAGCGTGGACGACGTTGGCTGGGACGGCTTCGTGGACATGCCCGCCGCCACGGGCGAGGTCGACGAGGACGAGCTGGACGGCGCCGCGGACGTGCGGCGGGCGTTCGAGGCGCGGATGGACGAGCTTCTCGCCGACCCCGCCTCCGGCGAGCTCCACGACGCGGTGCGCGCCCAGCTCGACGAGCGCATCCTCTCCTCCCTCGGCTACGAGGCCACGGACCTCGGCGTTGACACCGACGCCCTGGCAACGTGGATCTGCGAGCGCGCCACGTTCACCGTGGACGACGCCTACGACAACGGCGACGGCACGGCCGTCGTCTACTTTGAGGGGAACGCCCCGAGCACGAGCGGGGTCGTCTCCGCCCTCTTTGACGAGGTCTTTGACTACCTCTCCGACCATCAGCTTTGGGACGAGGGCACCGGGCGGCTCCCCAGCGACGAGGACCGGGCGCACGTCTCGGCCGCCCTGGACGACCTGCTCGCCGACGACCTGATCGGCTACACCTACCTGAGCGCCGAGCTCTCCAGGCAAGACGGCGCGTGGGTCGTTGACGAGCAGAGCCTCTCCGAGGCCCTCGACCTGGCGTTCGGCATCTACTAGAGCCGCCAAGGGAGCGCTCGCCGGACACGACGTGACTAGGCTCACCCCAAGCTGGGAACAAGCAAATGGCTGACTTTCGACTACCTCCAAAGGGGGCTGCCCATCTATGACTGGCGACCAGGACACGACGCACGAGCAGGGCGTCTCGGGAGCGATTCGCTCCGGCATCTTTGAGGTGGGCCACGCGGCGCACGAGCTCGTGCCCGCCGCTGACGGTACCGCGCCCATCGAGGGGCGACTGCGCAAGGCGGCGCTGCGCGTGCCCGAGAACTACGAGGAGTGCAGCGGCTTCACGCTCTTCGGGCGCCGCATCAGAACGCTGCTCTACTCCACCGACGTTGCTGCCATCCGCAACTCCAACGCCGACGCCGTCTTTGCCGTCTACCCGTTCACGGCCCAGCCCGCCATCACGCAGGCGCTGCTCACCGTCGCAGAGGCGCCGCTGTTCGTGGGCGTGGGCGGCGGCACCACCAAGGGGCGGCGCGCCGCGGAGCTCGCCGCCGTCTCCGAGATGCAGGGCGCCGCGGGCGTGGTCCTGAACTCCCCCGCCACCCCTGAGCTCGTGGCGCAGGTGTCGGCGACCGTGGACATCCCCGTGGTCGCCACGATCACGCGCTTTGACGACGAGGCGGCAGAGAAGGTGCAGGCAGGCGCGCGCATCATCAACGTCGCGGCGGGCAGGCGCACCGCCGGGGTCATCGCAGAGCTTCGCGCGGCGTTCCCCGCGCTTCCGATCATCGCCACCGGGGGGCGGGACGACGCTGCCGCCGCGGCAACGATCGCCGCGGGCGCCAACGCCCTCATCTGGGCACCGCCGAGCGTCGTCGAGCTCCAGCGCGACATGATGATGCGCTACCGAGAGACGGCTGAGGCGCAGGCGGCGGGCGAGGATCGCTCCGTCACCGTCGTGAGCGTCCCCGACCTCACCGACATGCCCTTCGCCGACGTCCCGAACGGCGTGGTGGAGAGCGTGGCCCCCGAGGTGGAGCGCAGCGAGCAGATCGGCGAGGAGGACTTCGTGAGCCCGTTTCGCGGAAGGCTTCCCGCGCTGGCGTTCTTCGGCCGCAAGCGCCCCTAGCGCCGCGGGGCGACGTTCTTCTCGCCTGCAGCGCTTGTTCCGCCCGCGGCGCCTGCTCCCTCCCAAACCTACAGAATCGCCCTCTATCTGTTGGTTTGAGCGGCATTAAGCAAGCTGTACCCTCCCAAACACACGCCCTGGCGAGAAAAGCGTCGGTTTGGGAGGGACCAGCGATTGCACGGTCCGCTCAGCGCCTCAGCAGCGAGGGCCAGTCGATCGCAGACCGCCCGTCCGTGCTCGCGAGCGGCGAGCCGAGGCGCGGCACGCCGTAGAGGTCCAGCTTGCGCACGAGCTCGCTCACGCCAGCAGCCTCCTCGTACGTGAAGCGCACCACCGAGACGTCGTAGGCGGTGATGAGCCCCTCGCGCCCTCGCTGGTCGAGAAGGACCTCGTCCGGCAACCTGCCGCGGGTCAGCCCGGGGTCAACTAGCTTTTCCCTTCCGTCGCACTCCCCCACGATCACGCGCCCGTCCGCGCGCACCCAGACGAAGTCGACCCGGAACCACCGGCCTGCGTGCAGCGGGTCTGGTACCCACGCCTGCAGGTCGGGCAGCATGAACCCCTCCTCTATCATCACGGCGCGCGCGATGGACTCGCCCCCGCTCTCCGCGCGCCCGTCTGCCCGGGCGAGCGTCTCGAGCGCACGGTCGACGCCGCGGCAAGCTCGCGCATGGGCCCTCACGTAGCGCTCAAGCCCCTCCTTGCCGCCCGCGCAGCGCGCCACAGCAAAGTCGGCAACGACCATCCCCTCGCGAAAGTCCAGCCAGCGCAGGCAGTCGAGCACAGTACGCTCCAGTGGGGTCACCCGCACGCCCGAGCGCACCACCGGCTGACACGTCCTTCCGTCCGCGCAGTCAACGGAGTGCCAGGCGATGGCGCCCGAGCGCACGGACCAGCTCTCCCTCGGGGCTACGACGTGCGTCCTCGCGAGCAGCCTCCAAGAGACGCCCGCACCGTGTGCGAGCGCGGCAGAGACCCCGCAGAAGACCCAGTCGGGATGAAGCGTCTGGAGCGCGCGCATGACGGCAAGCGCTCGAGCATCCGGCCTGAGCCCCTCCCACCAGCTTGCCCGCGCGTACATACCGCGCTGGGGACAGACGATGCCTCCCTCGCCCAGGCGCCTCCTCAGCGCAACGCGCACGCGCTCAGAGCCCGGCACCAGGCACGAGCCCGCCCTCTGGGCGCCGTCGAGCAGCGCTGACAGCTCCTCGTCGACCATCTTGCTCACGACCTCACCCCCCCTTCTGCGCATTGTCAGGCGGGCTTTCTGAGCAAGCTTGTCGACTTTCAAGGAGAACTGGGGGACGTCTGCGGCCCGTTTCCTGCAACACAGGTGCCAAGCTGCGACGATGCACGAGGCACCTCACGCGGTCAGCTTCGTGTCAGATTCACGAACGGAGCGATTGTGCCGCTAAGCGGCGTCCTTCTCGCCCGCAGCGCTTGTCCCCTCCCAAACCTACAGAATCAGGCTCAATCTGTATGTTTGGGAGGGTACAGCTTGCTTAATGCCTCTCGAACCTACGAATTAGGCGTGATTTCGTTGGTTTGGGAGGGATTATCCGGCAGAGCCATTTTTCAGATGCCTTCTGGACGAGCGGCGCCAAACATTCACCAAGCGTGCATAATGTACGGAACGCCATCGGACGCACGAGAGGGAGCAGCCGCATGAAGGAGCTTGAGGACCGCATCCGCAGGGACGGCATCGTTCGCGAGGGCAACGTCCTCAAGGTCGACAACTTCCTCAACCACCAGTGCGACGTGGCCCTCTACGACCAGATGGGCGCCGAGTGGGCGCGCCTGTTCGCTGGCAGGCGCATCGACAAGATCCTCACGATCGAGGCCTCGGGCATCGGCATCGCGTGCGTTGCGGCGACCCACTTTGGCGGCGTTCCCGTGGTCTTTGCGCGCAAGACCGAGTCCAAGAACCTCGACGGAGACCAGTACCGCACCAAGATCACGAGCTACACCAAGGGCCGTGAGTACCAGGTCATCGTCGCAAAGCGCTTCCTCACGCCCGGCGAGCACGTGCTGATCATCGACGACTTCATGGCCATGGGCTGCGCCATGAACGGCCTGCTCGAGATCTGTGACGAGGCGGGCGTCATTGTGGAGGGCATCGGCATCGCCATCGAGAAGGGCTTCCAGCCGGGAGGCGACGACCTGCGTCGCCGCGGCTACCAGGTGGAGTCGCTCGCCGTGGTGAAGTCCATGGACGCAGCGACCGGCGAGATCGTGTTCGCGTAGCGCCCGCGTCGCGCGCCTGAGCCAACGTTCCCCCAACCTCTGCACTTCTCGCCAAAAATGTCTTGACATCTGAACATGTGCTCATACAATCATTCTCAAGCAACACATGAGCGCATGCTCATACGTTCAGAGAAAAGGGAGCGAACCCATGGCAGACGAGCTCACCATCGGCGAGAAGCCCGAGGAGCTGCCCGACGAGGAGCTGCTCTACGACCTCGCCGACCTCTTCAAGGTCTTCAGCGACACCACGCGCATCAAGATCCTCTTTGCCCTCATGGGCCGCGAGCTCTGCGTGGCAGACATCGCCGAGCAGACCGGCACCACCCAGAGCGCCGTCTCCCACCAGCTCCGCACGCTCAAGCAGGCGCATCTCGTCAAGTTTGAGCGCGACGGTCGCAACGTGGTCTACTCCCTTGCCGACGACCACGTCTACACGATGCTCAACCAGGGCATGTCACACATCTGCGAGTAGGCCCACGGCCAAGAGGGGAACCATCATGCGCAAGTCATTCAGGCTCGACGAGATCGATTGCGCCGTCTGCGCGAGCAAGCTCCAGGACGCCATCGCAAGGCTCGACGGCGTCGACTCCGTCTCCGTCAACTTCATGACGCAGAAGCTTACGCTCTCCGCCGCTAACGAGAAGTTCGACGACGTGCTCGAGCGCGTGGTCGCGCTCGCCGCCGACCTCGAGCCCGACTGCGAGATCATCCGATAGTCATTCGTTTGGGGGCGGGGGCTGACAGGGGGGACGGGG
>DXBM01000025.1 GCA_019116525.1 Candidatus Olsenella pullistercoris
CCCCGTCCCCCCCCCTGTCAGCCCCCGCCGGCCGCCTGCTGTGCGCCGGGCGAGGGGCGGAGCTATACTAGTACCTTGAGCATAACGACGTGGGAAGGTGCCCCAATGGCTGAGATGGAACTTCGTCCCGACTCGCACGGCAAGGTGCGCGACATCTACGACTGCGGCGACAGCCTCCTCATGGTTGCGTCCGACCGCATCAGCGCCTACGACTTCATCCTGCCGGACGAGATTCCCCACAAGGGAGAGATTCTGACCCGCATCTCTGCGTTCTGGTTCGAGCGCTTTGCGGACCTCATCCCCAACCACATGATCAGCTGCGACGTGGCGGACCTCCCCGAGGAGTTCAAGCCCTACGCCGACTATCTCGCCGGTCGCTCGATGCTCGTCAAGAAGGCGCAGACCGTGCCGATTGAGTGCATTGTCCGCGGCTACCTCACGGGCTCCGGCAAGAAGACCTATGACGAGGACGGCACCGTCTGCGGCATCAAGCTGCCTGCCGGCCTCACCGAGGCATCCAAGCTCCCCGAGCCGATCTTCACCCCCTCCACGAAGGCCGAGCTCGGCGACCACGACGAGAACATCTCGTTCGAGCGCTGCTGCGACATCGTGGGCACCGAGGTCGCGGAGCAGCTGCGTGACGCCTCCCTCTCGATCTACAAGGCGGCCGCGGAGTACGCCGCGACGCGCGGCATCATCATCGCTGACACCAAGTTCGAGTTCGGCTTCATTGACGGCAGGCTCACCCTCATCGACGAGTGCCTGACCCCCGATTCGAGCCGTTTCTGGCCGGCCGACTCCTACGAGGAGGGGAAGGTCCAGCCCAGCTACGACAAGCAGTACGTTCGCGACTGGCTGCGCTCCAACTGGGACATGACCGGCGAGCCGCCGCGCATCCCCGCCGACGTCATCGAGGGCACCTCCCGCCGCTACCAGGAGGCCTTCCAGATCATCACCGGCGGCGAGTTCTCGCCGGTCCGAGCCAGCTGAGTTCCGCGTCACGTTTTCGCGTTCGCACGTTCGCAAAAGGAGAGCAATGTCACTGCGCGACACCATTGACGGCGCCCGCCGCGAGGCTGAGGGCAACATCATCGGCCGACCCAAGAAGGAGGCCGAGGCCGTCACCGACAAGTCTGGCGACGAGGACAAGAAGGGCTTCGCGCGCCGCTCAGCTGCCAGCGCCAAGCCGTCCCGCGAGGCCGCCGCGTCCGTTCACGTTAGCTCCAAGCCCAAGGCCCAGCCCGGCCTCTTCGGCGGCGACAAGTCGGAGACCAAGGAGGAGAAGCGCGAGCGCAAGCGCCGCGAGCGCGTTGAGAGCGACCTGCGCACGCGCGCCTACGACCTCGTGCTCCGCAGCATGGAGGGCTATCGCAAGAGCGAGAAGGTCTTCTGGGGCATCGTCGGCGCCGGCATGGTCCTCGCTGTCGTCTCCCTCGTGTGCGCCTACTCCTTCGGCGAGCAGACCGACCTCTCCACCTGGCAGGGTATGCTCTCGGTGGGCACGCTCGTGGGCGCCTACGCGCTGATCATCGGCGGCTTCATCTTCGACCTCGTCAAGCGCCGTCCTTATCGCAAGGAGGCCGAGGCCCGCGTGCATGGCCTCTCGGAGAAGAAGCTCACCGAGCTCTTCGAGCAGCAGCGCGCGGCCGAGATGGCGCGCAAGGCCAAGAAGGGGTCGAAGTAGGCACGGCGCCGTTTGGGTGCTAGAATGTCGTTCCAATGCCTTCGTAGCTCAGGGGATAGAGCACCGCTCTCCTAAAGCGGGTGTCGGCCGTTCGAATCGGCCCGGGGGCACCAGAGATTTCGCAGGTCAGTGGCCATGTGGCTGCTGGCCTGTCTTTTTGGCCGCGTTCTGTTGGCGTGAGGAGCCAGTCCTCCCAAGTCTCCCTCCCAAACCCACGGTTTTCTCGCCGGAATGTTGGTTTGGGAGGTTTCAACAAGCTTAATGCCGCTTAAACCTACGCTTCGACGGGCGTTCTGTAGGTTTGGGAGGGAGCTTCGCGCTCGGCTCGCAGGCGCATGCGCGTCACGCGCGGCGAGCTGAGCGGCAGTAGACGTACCAGCGGGCCCCGTAGCGATAGAGCCGTCGCTGCGTCGCGATGGTCCCCCGTGGTGGGCCGGGAAGGATGACGGCGTAGCACCAGCCGAGCTCTCCCGTCTCGGGGTCCTGCGCCCTCAGGGGCCTCCCAAGAGTGTGGAGCACCTGGAACTCGCGCCCGTCCGCCCAAACGATGGAGGTGGGCGTGACCTCGCCCTCGCGCGTCACGCGAAGCGTCACCTCAACGGGAACCCGGTAGTCCGCCTGCTCCATCTCGTGCCCCTTCCATACAAACGTCTGTTCGTATGATAGGGCACGGGGGAGACAGAAAGTCGCAACACAAAGAGGCGCGGCGAGAGGAACAGTCCCCTCGCCGCGCCCAAAGCTCGCCGAAGAACCTGCTACGCCGACTGGCCCGTGGTCGTGCCCTGCGTCTGCGAGCCGTCAGAGGTGGCGTTGCCGCTGCCGGTGCCGGTGCCTCCCTCGGGCGTCGTGGGCTCGGGGAGCTGCGTGGTCAGGACGATCGAGGCGCCGGCCTCAACGGACCCAATCACGGTCTGGTCGGTCACGATGCCGTCGGCGGAGCTGCCGCTGGCAAGGCTCACGTTGAGGCCAAGGGCGCTGAGCTCCTTGAGCGCCTCGTTGTACGTCCACCCGATCACGCTGGGCACGGTGACGGTCTCAGGCCCAGAGGAGACGGTGATCGTGACCGTGGAGCCCTTGTCCAGGGCGGTTCCCACGCCCGGGCTCACGGAGATGACGTAGCCCTCATCGACAGTGCTCGAGGTGGCGTACTGGACGCTGGCGACAAGCCCGGCGTCCTCGATGCGCGTCCGGGCGCTCGACTCGGAGTCGCTTTGGACGTCGGGAACGACGACCTGGCCCTCTCCGGAGGAGATGTGGAAGGTGATGGTGGAGCCCTCGGTCACCATGGTGCCAGGCTCCTGGTCCTGGGAGCTGACCTCGCCCTCCTCGTACTCATCGCTCTCCTCGTCGTCGCCGCGACGGGCGAGCAGCCCGTACTGCTCGAGCAGGGCCTCCGCCTCCTCCTGCGTCTTTCCGCGAAGGTCGGGCACCTCGACCTCCGCCGCGGGCGGCGCGCCGTCAGAGACCTTGAAGTTGACCGTGGAGCCCAAGGGCATCTCGCGCTGGGCCATCGGGTCCTGCTCGCAGACGAGCCCCTCATCAACGGAGGAGCTGTGAATGTACTCGGGCTCGCCGGGGACGAAGCCCGCCTCGGTGATGACATCGGACGCTTCCTCGGGCGTGAGGCCGATGATATAGGGCACCTTGGCGGTCTGCGTGCCCCCGCCGAGCAGCGACACCAGCGCAAAGACGATAAGGGCAACGGCGGCAACGCCCCCGATCACGCCGAGGACGACGTTGCGCCGGTGCTTCCGCGCGCGCTCGGCCTCCTCGGCGGCTGCCTGCTCGGTCGCGGTCTGGGTGCGGATGCGCCCGGAGCGCTCAACGCGCGGCATCGCGGCGGTGGAGGCGGGGGTCGCGCGAGCCGCCGAGCCGCGCTCGAGCTTGCTCGTTGCCTGGGCGGGCAGCATCGCCGTGGCGCTGTTCACGGCCTGCATGCGCCCAGCGAGGTAGTCGCGCAGGGTGCGATAGAGCTCGTCGGCCGTCTGGAAGCGGTCGGCGGGGTTCTTCTGCATGCACTTGAGGATGATGGACTCAAGCTGCGGGTCCACGTTGGGGTTGAGCTGGCTGGGCGGCTTGGGCTGCTCGTTGACCTGCTTGAGCGCCACGGAGATGGCGTCGTCGCCCTGGAAGGGCACCTGCCCGGTGGCGGCCTCGTACATCACGATGCCGAGGGAGTAGATGTCGGTCGTGGGGCCGAGCTCCTTGCCCTGGGTCTGCTCGGGCGAGACGTAGTGCGCCGTGCCGAGGACGGAGTTGTCCTGCGTGAGGTGGCTGTTCTTGGCGCGCGCGATGCCGAAGTCCATCACCTTGATGTTGCCGTCGGGCTGCACCATGATGTTCTGCGGCTTGATGTCGCGGTGGATGATGTCGTGGCGGTGCGCCACCGAGAGCGCCTGGGCGATCTGCGAGCCGATCTGCGCGACCTTCTTGCAGTCGAGCGCCCCGTGCTTGCGGATGCCGCTCTTGAGGTCGGTGCCGCGCAGGTACTCCATGACGATGTAGTACGTGTCGGCGTCCTTGCCCCAGTCGTAGACCGAGACGATGTAGGGGCTCTGCAGCGCTGCCGCTGCCTGGGCCTCCTGCTTGAAGCGCGCCGCGAAGGAGGGGTCGTTGGCGTACTGGGGCAGCATCGTCTTGATGGCAACGGTGCGGCCGAGAACCTCGTCAAGGCCGCGGTAGACCGTGGCCATGCCGCCCGTTCCGATTCTGTCCTGGACCTGGTAGCGTCCGCCGAGCATATTCGCTGACATGTCCCTCTCCTATCTCACGCGGGCGCCGCCCGCATCTGCTTTCATTCCGTAGCGCCCTGGGGCGCCGGATTCATCTCGTTCGTCCTCAGCTTGCCGTTCCCGACGCCTGCACCTGGAGGCCGGCCGCCAGGACCTCAGCGGCCATGCTCGAGGCAACGCCCTCGACGTCCTCGCCCAGTCCCTCAACGTAGGCGGAGATGACGAGCGTCGGGTTGTCGTAGGGTGCGAACCCGATGAAGGACGAGTTTACGTTGCCGTTTCCAACCTCGGCCGTGCCGGTCTTGCCGGCCACCTGCACGCCGGAGATGCGAGCGCGCCAGCCGGTGCCGTGGTCGCTCTCGACGACCTCGAGCATGGCCTGCTTCTCGAGCTCGGCCGTCTCTGCCGAGATGGGCTGCCCGAGCGCGCGCGGCGTGGTGCGGTAGGTCTCGACGCCCTCGGGGGAGAGGACGTGGTCAACGACGTAGGGGTCCATCGCAACGCCGCCGTTGGCGATGGCCTGGGCGACCACGGCGTTCTGCATGACGGTGGTCTGCGGGCCGGCGGGGCTCTCGTGCTGGCCGACGGGCTGTCCGCAGGCGGCCCAGGCGGTCTCCCAGTCCGTCATCTCCGCGGGGTTGGGCATGAGCGAGGCGAGGCAGGTGAAGTCCTGGCCGATCTCCTTCCCGTAGCCGAACGCGTTGGCGTAGCTGACGAGCGTGCTCGCGCCCACGTCGAGGCCAACCTGCCCGAGCGCGGTGTTGGAGGACATGGCAAACGCGCTCTGGAGCGTGGGCGAGCCGTAGTCGTTGTTGCCGTAGTTATTGACGATGGCGCCATCGACCTCGATCTGCGACCCCGCGTAGACGGTGTCGTCGAGGGTGTGGGTGCCGGTGTCGAGCGCCGCGGCGAGCGTGATTGCCTTGAAGGAGGAGCCGGGCGCGTAGAGCGCCTGCGTGGTGCGGTCGAGCAGGGCCCCGTTGTCCGAGGACATGGCAGTTTCGAGCTCGTCAACGGTGTAGGTGGGCGAGGACGCCTTGGCGAGAACCGCCCCCGTCTTGGGGTCGAGCACCACGATCGCGCCGGTGTAGCCCTCAAGGGCCTCCTCGGCCGCGCGCTGGATCTGCGAGTTGATGGTGAGCGCCACCGTGGAGCCGGGCTGCGAGACGCCGGCGAGCGAGTAGAGGGCGCTGCGCCAGTTGGAGTAGTCCTTGCGGCCCGTGAGCGTCTCGTTCATGCTCGCCTCGATGCCGGAGGAGCCGTACTGCGTGGAGATGTAGCCAACGGTGTGCCGCGCGAGCGAGCCCTGCGGGTAGCTGCGCGCGTAGGTGCCGTCCGCCTGCGGCACGCTCTCGGCGAGCGTGACGCCGTCGGAGGTGATGATGGCGCCGCGCTGCACGTAGGCACTTCGCGCGATGGTGTGGTTGTTGGTGGGGAGGTTCTGGATGCGCTGCGCGTCGAACACCTGCACGTAGGTGAGGTTGGCGACGAGCGCGGCAAAGAGCACCGCGAAGACGCCGATGAGGCTCGTGAGGCGCTTCCCGAGCGCCACGCGCCCGAGCACGCCCGACTCCGCGGTGGTGAGGCCAAAGCTCCCGCGCGCGTGGCTGCCGCGGACGACAGCGGCGGCGTGCGCGCCCTGTCCCGCGCCTGCGGGGAGCTGCCCGGTGAGCGAGAGGACCGGGTCCTTGCCCGTCCCCTGGCGCTCGGAGGCGCTCTGGAGCTGCGCCTCCCGGCCCGTTCCCTCGTCGCCCGCGCGCAGGAGCAGGCCCACGATCACAAAGCTGGCGAGAAGCGACGTGCCGCCCTGGCTCATGAAGGGCAGGGTGACGCCCGTGAGCGGCAGGAGCTTGGTGACGCCGCCGACGATGATGAACGCCTGGAACGAGATCGCGCAGGTGAGGCCGACGGCGGCAAAGGCGGAGCAGTCGGACTTTGCCCGCGCCGCCGTGGCGAGCCCGCGCACGCAGAAGAGCAGGAACAGGATGAGGACGCCGGAGGCGCCGAGAAGGCCCATCTCCTCGGCAATCGCCGAGAAGATGAAGTCGCTCTGCACGAAGGGGATGGTCGTGGAGAGCCCGTTGCCGATGCCCACGCCCGAGAGCCCGCCGTCAGCGAGCGAGTAGAGGGACTGGACGATCTGGTAGCCGCCCGTCGAAGCCGCCGACCACGGGTCGATCCAGATGTTGACGCGGTTGGCCACGTGCGAGAAGAGGAAGTAGCACGCCGTGCCGCCCGCGGCGAGCAGGGCGAGGCTCACCACGACGTAGCTCACGCGCCCGGTGGCGACGTAGAGCATGATGACGAAGAAGGCGAAGAAGAGCAGGGCGCTGCCGAGGTCCCTCTCAAAGACCACGACGAGCAGGCTGATGCCCCACATGACGAGCATCGGCAGGAGCATGCGCAGGCGGGGCAGCCTGAGCGGGCCCACGCGCCTCATGGACGCCGAGAGCGCCTCACGGTTGGTGGCGAGGTAGAAGGCGAGGAAGAGCGTGATGAGGATCTTGGCGAACTCGCCCGGCTGGAAGCTGAAGCTTCCGATGTAGATCCAGAGCTTGGAGCCGTTGCGCTCCGTGCCGAGGATCATGGGCAGGACGAGAAGGACCACGCCGGCGAGCCCGATCGTGTACTTGTAGTCCGCCAGCGTGTCGAGGTCGCGCACGAGCGCGAGCACCGCGACCATCGCGGCGACGGAGAGGAAGAGCCACACGACCTGGCTCACCGCCTCCTCGGGCGCGAGCCGCGTGAGGAAGGTGATGCCCACGCCCGAGAGCACGAACACGATGGGCATGATGGCGGGGTCGGCGCCGGGCGCGAGGAGGCGCACGGCCACATGGGCGGCGGCAAACGCCGCGAAGAGCCCGAGCGGCACGCCCAGCGACTCCAGCGTGACCGGCGCGCTCGAGTCGATCAGGTACATCGCATAGAGCAGCACGACGGGCACCGCGGCTATGCAGAGCAGGAAGAGCTCCGTGGTGCGGCGGCTGTGGCCGTGCCCGGACTGCTGGGACGCGGGGACGCTGGTCATGGCGGTGACGGCGGCGCGGCTGCGCGACGCGAGCGCACTTCTCCTCCGCACGCTACTCACCCCCGTCCTGCCCGGCATCGGCGGCGCCCTCGCCCGAGGTCGCGCCCCCTGACGCCGTGTCCCCCGAGGAGGACTCCTCGGGGGCTATGTCGCCCTCGGTCTCGGAGCGGGTCGTCTGGGCGACCTGCTCGGCCTGGGCGATCTCGGCCTCGATCTGCCGGTGGTAGGCGTCGATCGCCTCCCGGCCGGCTGCCTCGTCGCGCACGCGGATGCCGTCCTCGAGCTGGTCCTGCACGGAGGCGGGAAGCGAGCTCAGCTCCACTGCGCTCGTACCCACGAGCTCGTAGAGCGGGATTCCGAGGATCTCCCCCTGGATGCCGCGGTAGAGGCCCACGGTGCCGTCGTTCACGCCGAGGTACCACTCGCTGCGAACGAACATGAGCGCAACGGCAAAGACGAGCGCCGCCACGGCGACCACGATCCCGGTGACGCCGGCGGCGCGACGGAGGAGGTGCTTGCGAGCGGCCTCTGCCAGGCCGTCGTTGAGCACGTCGACCACGACCACGGTCACGTTGTCGGCGCCGCCCGCGGTGAGCGCGGCAGCGACGAGGTTGTCGGCTGCCTGCTGCGGCGTGGCGCTCGAGACGGCGAGGGCCTCGATCTCGGAGTCGGGGACCATGCTCGAGAGGCCGTCGGAGCACAGGATGACGCGGTCGCCCATCTCCACCTCAAGGGAGAAGTGGTCGGCGTACATGTCGGGGTCGGAGCCGAGGGCGCGGGTGATGATCGAGCGCGACGGGTGCGTGCGCGCCTCGTCGGCCGTGATCTGCCCGGAGTCCACGAGCTCCTCGACGTAGGAGTGGTCGTGCGTGACGCGCACGAGCGTGCCGTGGCGCAGGACGTAGGCGCGCGAGTCGCCCACGTGGGCCACGGCCATCTTGTTCTTCTCGATGAGGACGGCGGTGGCGGTGCAGCCCATGCCGGGCTTGCCGACCCCGGCCTCCGCCGCTGCTATGACGCTGGCGTTGGCCGCCTCCACGGCCGCGCCGAGAAGGACGTCGTCGGCCGTGCCGGGGGCGCGGTCGCCCACGGTCTCCACGGCGATCGAGCTCGCGACCTCCCCGGCGGCGTGGCCGCCCATGCCGTCGGAGACGACGAAGAGGGGGGTTCGCAGAAGGAAGGAGTCCTCGTTGTGCCCGCGGACCAGGCCCACGTCGCTGCGCGCGCCCCACGAGATGTACCCGTTGGAGCCAGAGACGGCGTCCGCGCCGGCGCGCCCCTCGACGGGCATCTCGGCGCGTCCTGGCGCGTTGGCAGGCTCCTGGGGAACGCTCGCGTGTGCGACGTCGATGCTCATCCGCGGCTCACTCGCATGATGGTGTCGCCGATCTGGACCTCGTCGGCCTCGCGCAGCGTGACGGGCTGCTCGATGAGGTGGCCGTTGACGAGGGTCCCGTTGGTGGAGCCGAGGTCCTCGAGCACGAGCGCGGGGCCCTGGAGGGTGAGGCGCGCGTGCGTGGAGGAGACGTAGGGCTCGTCGACGACGATGTCCGATGACGGCGAGCGGCCGATCACGACTGGGCCAAGGATGTCGACGTGCAGGCCGCGCAGCGACCTCGTGCCCTTCTCGACGTCAACCGCCCAGATGGCGGAGTCGCGGCGCTGGCCCCTCACGAGGCCCACGCCCGTGCGCATGACGGCGAACAGGAACACGTACAGGACGACGACGAGAAGAACGCGTCCTGCGAACAGGACGAGCTCGATCATCGCGGGTTCTCCCTGAACTCGAGGTTGACGAGGCCGAGCGTGATGAGGTCCCCGTCGCGCAGCGCGCACTCGCGCACGTCAACGTCGTTGACGAGGGTGCCGTTGGTGGAGCCGAGGTCGCGGATGGACCAGTCGCGACCGTTGAAGGAGAGCTCGGCGTGACGGCGGGAGACGTTGGGGTCGCGCAGGACGACGCCCGCCTGCGAGCGCTCGCGGCCGATCACGGTGGTCGGCGCGCTCGCGGTGTAGGTGCGTCCGGTCTGGCGGTCGATGAGCAGGCAGGATGCCGGGCGCTGCTCGGGCGCGGCGGCGTGCTGGGGCCGGGCGCCGGCCGCGGCGGCAGCGGCGGCCGCCCCTGCGGGGGCTGCCGCGGCGGCGACCTCGCCCATGTTCACCCCACGGCGCATGTCCACGAGCGGGACGTTCTTGCGCTGCGTCTGGGGGACGGGGATGGCGCCGGGGCCCTCGCCGGGCACGACGACGGGCGCGGGGCCCGCCATCGGGACGGGCATGGGGGTGGACGCGGAGGCGGAGGCCACGGGCTCCGCGTCAACGAACTCGTCGGGGAGCACGCTCAGGCCGGCGCTCGCGCTCGGCTGCACGCCGGCGCCGCTCGGGACGGACGCGAGCGGGGAGGGCGTGGGGGCGGGCGTAGGTGCCGCGGCGGGGGGCTGCGTGGCGCGACGGCTGCCGTCGTGCGGGTGCACCTGGGCCGCGGCGCCGCCGGCGCTGGAGTTGCCCGCCAGGAAGGCGCGCTCCTCCTCGCGAAGGCGCGCGAGCGTCCCCGCGTCGACGTTCTCCGCGAAGACGGCGAACTTGCCGGACTTGAGGGACGGGTCGACCATGAAGCGCACGAGCGGGCTGCCCACGAAGGCGTAGCCCTTCTTCTGGGCCTGGGAGGTCACGAAGGAGGCGGTCTCGTAGGTGATCTGCTCGTAGAGCGGGCGCATCAGCGAGTCGTCGGAGGCGGAGACGAGCACGGTGTAGAGGGCGGGCGCCGTGTCCACGCCGTCGATCTCGTAGGTCTCGTTCTCCATCTCGCGCGCGGCGCGCTTGGCCAGCTTCTTGAACGAGAAGGGCTCGGTGTAGCCCTGGGGCGCGGCCCCAAAGACAGAGCCGATTCTTGTCTCGAAGTCACTCAGAAAGCTCATCGTATGAACCCTCGCCTTCCTGGTCCTCGTAGAGAGGGCCTCTCAGGGCAGTAGCAACGCACATAAGCACACTCAAGAGTACCGCAAGCACGACGCTGCCCCAGTCGATCGCGGGGGATATACCGGGATTCTCCATTCTAGCTGCGAAAACCTCAGAACCCACAAGGATGGCGAGGCCAAGGGCCTGCCCGATCACGCCGGCGGCCACAGATCCTCGCAGCGCGACGGCGGATGAGGCGGCCGCGCAGCCCACGGCGCCGGCGAGCACGACCCAGGTGTCGGGCTCCGCAGCGGCGGACAGCAGTGCCTGCGCCGTCGCGTCGGGCGAGAAGCCCGCGGAGACGCTCAGGTGAAGCGTTGTGCCGAGCACGTAGCCGAGGGCGGTCGTTGCTGCCGCGGGGCCCGGGTCGAGCGCGTAGCCGGAGAGGGCGGCCCCCGCGGCGGGGGAGGGCAGGCAGCACGGAAGCAGCAGGGCGAGCGAGGACATACGCTCACGCAGTCCGCACGTCGCCCACCACACGCACGACGCGACGCCGAGCGCGCAGGCGCCAAGAGCCGCGAGGCCGCCGGGGTCGGCGCCGAGAAGGGCCACGACAAGGGCGGCAACGACGACGGGAGCCCCCAGCTGGGGAAGGGCCGCGGAGGCGAGGGCGGCGACGAGGCTCGCCACGGCGGCGGCCTCGGGCGCGAGCGCACCTATCGCCGGCGTCACGAGGCGCAGCGCGACGAAGGTGGCGAGCGCGGTCAGGGCGCGCGGGGCGATCCTGCCCGGGCTTGCGAGCCAGCGGGGGAGCCGCAGGGTGCGACCGGGGCCGCGGCGCGAGGCCCCCTCGTCCTCCTCGGCCTGCCCCACGAGCTCGCGCAGGGACTCCGCTCCCTCGCGAGCGCTCCCCAGGCCGCCGGCTAGCTCGTCAGCGAAGGCGAGCACGCTCGCGTCCCGGCCCGCGGGCGCGGGCGAGAGCTCCGCGAGCAGGGCCTCCTCGACTCCTGTGGGCATGCTGCGCGCGGGCCGCCCTGGCCCGTGGCCGATCTTTCTCAGGGACTCCTCGGGGGTTCTCGCCAGGAACGGGTTGCGGCCGGTGAGCGACTGCCAGACCACAACGGCGAGCGAGAACACGTCGGTCCGCTCGTCAACGAGCCCGCCCTCGATCTGCTCGGGCGGCATGTAGCCCACGGTCCCCCCTCGCGCGCCCCCGTAGCCGGCGGCCGAGGCGAGCGTTGCCATGCCAAAGTCCGCGAGCTTCACGGTGCCCTGGCGGTCGACCATGATGTTCGTCGGCTTGATGTCGAGGTGGAGGACCCGGTTCTCGTGCGCGAAGTCAAGCGCGCGCGCCACGGAGGAGAGCACGTGCGCGCACTCCTCGGGCGTGAGGCGGCCGCCCTCGACGCGCGCGAGGAGCTCGGCGAGGTTGAGGCCGTCAACGTACTCCATGACGAGATACGCGTAGGCGCCGTCCGCCTCGAAGTCAAAGACGGTGACGATGTTGGGGTGCCCGAGCATGCAGGCGGTGCGCGCCTCGGCGAGGGCCTCTTGGGCCGTTGTCCCGGTCTCTGCGGCGAGGGGCATGCGCTTGATCGCGACGCGGCGCATGAGGCGCGTGTCCCAGCAGGTGCACACGGTGCCGAAGCCGCCCGTTCCGCGGCGCTCGAGCACGCGGTAGCGCCCAAGGAGCAGCTCCTGCGGCGCGCTCGCGGGGGCGTGCTCGCCCGAGCTCGTCCAGCCTGGGGTCTCGCTCACGGCGCCTCCCTCGTTTCAGCTGCGTTCGGCCGTGCTGGGGACATTTTACCCCTTCGAGGGCGGGGCGAGAAAAACCGCTTGCCAGCTGGCGCGGGGATGCGCTACGATATCCCAGCACGCGGGCGTGGCGGAATTGGCAGACGCGTACGGTTCAGGTCCGTATGGGGGCAACTCCATGAAGGTTCAAGTCCTTTCGCCCGCACCATGAGAGCTCAGGGCCTCGGCGCATGGCGCCGGGGCCCTTTTGCGTTGCGGCAGGGGCGTGCCGGGCTTCTTGCCGCGGCCCTCTCGTCGGCAGCTCTCCCGTCACGGGCTTCTCGCCGCCGTTCCATCCTGCCGCGTCCCCGAATAACACGCAGAATCAGGTAAAGTTTCATATATTCCCAGTTGAAAAAACGGACAAACCCGGATTCTGCGTGTTAATTTGAACCTGGCGGTGCCAGGACGGGCGTTCTGGAACGTCGCGCCGCTACAGAGCGAGGTGCTCCCACGGGCGCCACGCAAGCGCTGCCCGTGCGTGCGCGACGCCCTCTTCCCAAGGGAGTAGCGACCAGATGAGCCGGTGACGGCGCTGCTGCTCCATCGGCCCGAGAATCGTGCGCACGCCGCTCGTCGCGGAGCCGCCGTCTATTTCGTCCATCACCATCGCGGCCTCCAGCATGACGGCGTCAAGGCCGCCCGGCGCGAACAGGTCCTGCTTGGTGACGGGCAGGATAATGCATCCGAGTGCGGCAAGCTCGCGGTTGCGCCGCAGGTCGTCGAGGTACTTGTCCCGCACGTCCCGGATTGCCTCCGTTGCGTCGCCGTCCGTCGTTGCCTGCGCGATTGCGTCGAGATTCAGGTGGAGGGTGCTGTCGTAGTTGAAGCCCACGTGCGTCCCCACAATCTCGATGTCGGGCACGCGCGACTCGCGGCAGCCGAGGGAGACGAGTTCCGGGGTCGCGCCGTGGCGCACGTTGAGCCGCACGCGCCCCAGCCCGTATCCCTGCTCGCTGGCGCTCAGGCAGGTCATGAGGGCAACGACCGCCTCCGTCGGCGACCAGGCGTTGTCGGCGGCGTGGGAGAGGTTGTGGCGCGCGATCAGCGCGTTCGGGCGGTCGCCGAGAAGGTCGAGGTAGGCGCCGAGTCGCTCGACCGAAGTCACGGGCGGCAGGTCGTAGACCACGTCACCGAGGCGCGGGCTGGCGGCGTTGCGCGCGTAGGTGCCGCAGAGCTCGTAGGCGAGAAGGGCGTGCGCCTCGGGCGTGAGCACGACGGCGAGCTCAAAGAAGAGCAGCTCGGGGCAGGGTATGGAAAGCCCATCGCCGAGGTCGACGAAGGAGCGCTCCGGGACGCTCGTCGAGCGGACGCGGCAGTGAGCGAACGACGCCTGCAAGCGGGCCTGCGCGCTCGAGACGACAACGTCGATTGGCTGGTCGGCAGTGGGCGCCACGTCGAGGGCCATCCGCTCGAGCGGGAGGAGCCGCGCGGTCCAGCGACGCTGGGGGCTCGGGTCGGGGGCGGGGAGGTCGATGCGCGCCTTGGGGAGCGCGCGGCCCGTGCGGCGCCAGACGCGAAGCGCGCGCAGGGCGGTCAGCCTGTCGAGGGTCAGTCGCACGGTTTGCTCGCCCCCTCCGTTGTTGTGGCGGACTCTGCTGCTAGGGCGGAATTAACACGCAGAATCCGGGTTCGTCCGCTTTCTCAACTGGGGATATATAAAATTTTACCTGATTCTGCGTGTTATTGGGCGACGCCAGCGGGCGGGACGGCGAGAAGCGCGCGGGCGAGAAGGGCCGCGGCCCCCGGCTACTCCTCCTCGTCGTCGCCGAAGAGGTCCCAGTCTCCCTCGGACTTCTCGTGGTTGAAGTAGCGCTGCTTGGTCTTGCGCTCCATGAGCAGGGCGATGGCGAGGCAGACGAAGATGCCGCCAACGACGAGGCAGATCACGCCGGTCGGGTCGTTGAAGAGCCACGTGAAGAAATCTGTGATCGCCTGCATGCGATGCCTCCCCTGAGCGCGCCTGAGTTCGTGCGCACAAGTATATACTTGGGAGGCCGCGGCGCGTTGCCGTGGCGCACGACCGCGAGGAGCGAGGAGCCAAAACATGCTCGACATCAAGTTCGTCCGCGAGAACCCCGACGCCGTTGACAGGGCCTGCGAGTCCCGCCAGAACGCCCACTGGGACCGCGAGAAGTTCTTTGAGCTGGACGAGGAGCGCCGCTCCGTCATCTCCGAGGTCGAGAAGCTCCAGGCCGAGCGCAACTCCGTCTCCAAGGAGATCGGCCAGCTCATGCGCGAGGGCAAGCGCGAGGAGGCGGAGGCGGCCAAGCAGCGCGTCGCCGCGAACAAGGACCGCATCGCCGAGCTCGACGACAGGCGCGGCGAGGTGGAGCAGGCCCTCTTTGACCTCGTGGCCGCCATTCCCAACATCCCGCACGAGAGTGTCCCCTACGGCAAGGACGACTCCGACAACCCCGAGGTGCGCCGCTGGGGAACGCCCCGCGAGTTTGACTTTGAGGCCAAGGCGCACTGGGACCTGGGCCCCGAGCTCGGCATCATTGACTTCGACCGCGGCGTGAAGGTCTCCGGCGCCCGCTTCTACGTGCTCGGCGGCATGGGCGCCCGCATGGAGCGCGCCCTCATCAACTTCATGGTGGACATGCACGTGAAGGCGGGCTTCAAGGAGTGGTGGATGCCCGTCATCACCAACCACGACACGCTCTTTGGCACCGGCCAGCTCCCCAAGTTCGAGGACGACCTCTACCACGTCAACCCTGACCTCTACCTCATCCCCACGGCCGAGGTCATGCTCACGAACCTCCACCGCGACGAGGTGCTCGACGCCTCCCAGCTGCCGCTGTGGTACACCGCGTTCACGCCGTGCTTCCGCGAGGAGGCGGGCTCCGCGGGCCGCGACACGCGCGGCATCATCCGCGTCCACCAGTTCGACAAGGTCGAGATGGTCAAGTTCGCCAAGCCCGAGGACTCGATGAACCAGCTCGAGAGCATGGTCGGCGAGGCCGAGGCGGTGCTCCAGGCGCTCGGCCTGCCGTACCACGTGGTGACGCTGTGCACCGGCGACATTGGCTTCTCGGCGTGCAAGTGCTACGACCTCGAGGTGTGGCTGCCCAGCTACAACGCCTACAAGGAGATCTCCTCCTGCTCCAACTGCTGGGACTTCCAGGCCCGCCGCGCCAACATTCGCTACAAGGACCCGGCCGAGTTCAAGGGCACGCGCTTCGTGCACACGCTCAACGGGTCCGGCCTTGCCGTGGGCCGCACGATGGCCGCGATCATCGAGAACTACCAGAACCCCGACGGCTCCGTGACGGTCCCCGAGGCGCTCGTCCCGTACATGGGCGGCGTTGAGGTCATCAGGCCCGCCTAGGGCGAGAAAAACCTCTTGCCAAAACCAGAACACCCGTTCTTTCGAACGGGTGTTCTGGTATACTCATGCCATGAGGAGACGAGGAAGGGAGAGGGCATGAGAGAGCGAGAGGTGGCGCGGTTCGAGCGTGCGGGTGACGTGCGGGTGATGAGCCTGGGCGAGGAGGAGGGGCGCATCGTGGTGAGAGAGGATCTCGCCGGCCCCTCCGTGCTTGTCGCGTACGGGGACGAGCGGCGCTCCCTGAGGGTCTCCTTTGGCCCGGCGTCCGTGTCGGGCCTCCTGGGGGCGATCGGGTCGTCCGGCGAGGGCGAGTCGCTGTGGGCCTATCTCGCGGACGAGTCGCATGACATCGTTGACCTGATGGACCTGTGCGACGCCGCGGCGGTCCCGTACTCCTTCACGAGCCTGGGCTCGGGCGGGGAGGTCGCGTACCGGCCGGCGTAGAAGGGCAGCAAAAAAGGGAGCCCCCGAGGGAGCTCCCTTACTTTGCGTGGTGCGGCGTATAGGATTCGAACCTATGACGCCCTGATTCGTAGTCAGGTCCTCTATCCAGCTGAGGTAACGCCGCGTGCAGCTGAGTATGTTGCCACGATGCTTGCTGTCCGTCAAGCCTCGCGAGAAAAAATGGCGAAGTTGTGGTGAAGGCGGGGCTCCGCGCTCAGCGGGCGCGTCGCTCGCCGACGCGCGGCCGCCGTTCCCTCTCGGGGCGGGGCGTTGCGCGCGCCCCGCCGGGTACGCTCTTCTAAATCACGTCCCAAGAGGAGGAGTGCTCATGGAATACATTGAGTTCGGAACCCAGAAGGCGCAGGTATCCAAGGTCATGCTCGGCCTCATGCGCATCGACAGCATGAGCGTCGAGGAGGTCTCCGAGCTCGTGCAGGGCGCCCTCGAGGAGGGCATCAACGCGCTCGACATCGCCGACGTCTACGGCCTCGGCAAGTGCGAGTCCATTCTTGGCGAGGTTTTCAAGGCCAACCCCGGGCTGCGCGACAAGTTCTTCCTGCAGACCAAGTTTGGCATCCGCAAGGAGGAGCCGGGCTTCACCTGGTACGACTTCTCAAAGGACTACCTCGTCAAGGCTGCCGACGCCTGCCTCGAGCGCCTTGGCGTCGACCACGTTGACTGCCTGCTTCTGCACCGCCCGGACGTCCTGATGATTGGCGAGGACGTCGCCGAGGTCATGGACGGCCTCATGGCATCGGGCAAGATCCTCGACTGGGGCGTCAGCAACCAGAACCCCGCCACCATGAACCGCATCGCCCGCTACGCCAAGACCCCGATGGTCACCACGCAGATGCAGCTCTCCTGTGCGTTTGCCCCTGCCTTTGACGCCTTCTTCAACGTCAACATGGAGAACGACGAGGCCATCATGCGCGAGGGCGGCGTCTTTGAGTACTGCCTCGAGCACGACATGGTCATCCAGACCTGGTCCGCGTTCCAGTACGGCTACTTCGGCGGCTCGTTCCTGGGGAGCGACAAGTACCCCGAGCTCAACGCTGTGCTCGAGCGCATGGCTGCGGAGCAGGGCGTCACCCCGGCGGCCGTGGCCCTTGCGTGGATCCTGCGCTTCCCGGCCAAGATGCAGGCCGTGATCGGCACCACCAAGCTGCACCGCGTCAAGGACTCCGCCAAGGCCTGCGACGTCACCCTCACCGAGCGCGACTGGTACGAGATCTACCAGGCCGCCGGCAAGGTCATGCCGTAGGCGAGAAGCACGAGCAGGTTGAGAGGTGCGGTGCCCGTCACGAGCGCGTGGCGGGCACCGCGCTCTGTGTTACCAGTGCGAAAACGTCCGCAAGCGCCCACACGAGCCGCCTACAATGGCAGGCGTCAAGAGAGGGGGGCGCGCCCGGCGCCTCCTCGGCAAGGGAGGTCAGCACCGTGCGCATAGAAACCTCTACCTGGCCCGCCGTCAAGCGCTATTTTGACGAGGGCAACGACCTGATCATTCTCGCCGTCGGATCGACCGAAGAGCACGGGCGGCACAACCCTCTGGGCGTCGACACCATCGCCCCCAACTACCTGCTTGACCTCATCGAGGCGGCCGACCCGAGCATCCTCATCGCCCCGACGGTGCCCTACGGCGCCGCGGACGACCTTGTGGGCTACCCCGGCACGCTGAGCATCGGATACCGCCTGCTCTACGAGGTGGTCGGCCGCCTGTGCGATCAGCTCTACGACTACGGCGCGCGCCGCTTCGTGCTGCTCAACGGCCACGGGCCCAACATCAAGCCGCTCTCCCAGGTGGGCGAGGAGCTCGATCGCCGCGGCTGCCGCTGCGCGCTCATGAACTGGTGGCTCATGGCCGGCGAGATCAACCCCGCTTGGAGGGGCGGCCACGGCGCGGGCGAGGAGACGAGCGCGATGCTCGCCGTCGACCCGGCGCTCGTGGACATGAGCGAGCTCGAGGGCGAGCGCGGCGAGATGGGAATTGTGAACGACGTGAGCGACGCCCTGCCGAGCGACGGCTGGAGCAACGTGCTGTACAAAGGCGTGCACGTGGGCATGCCGCGCGACGCGGTGCGCTACGCCTCCAACGGCTGGATCGGCCCCGACCACGCCAAGACGGCGAGCAAGGAGTGGGGCGATGCAATGATGCGGGGCACTGCCGACTACATCGTCGACTTTCTGCAGGAGTTTCGCCGCTGCCCGCTGCCCGAGCCGCTGCCCGTGCGCTCGGCGGGCGCCCCGGGCACGTTCGCTGAAAAGCCCGGCGCGATCCGGGCGTAGGGAGCCGCGCCGGGGACGGCGCGAACGACAGGGGGGCAATGTTTCTCGCACGCAGCACATGGCCGCAGGTGAGGGCCTACTTCGAGAGCCATGACACCGTGCTCATGGGCGTGGGGTCAATCGAGTGCCACGGCCGCCACAACCCGCTCGGCACCGACACGATGGCCCCGGACCATCTCATGAGGCTGGTCGACGAGCGCATGCCGGAGGTGCTCATCGCGCCGACCCAGCCCTACGGCGCGACCGACGACCTCATGGGCTACCCCGGGACCATCTCCCTCGGCGTCCAGGGCCTCGTCGACGTGATGAGCGCGATCACCGGTCAGCTCTACGACTACGGCGCGCGCCGCTTCGTGTTCGTCAACGGGCACGGCGGCAACGTCAAGTCTCTCAGTACGGTGTGCATGGACCTCAACCGCCGCGGGTGTCTCGCGGCGCTCGTGAACTGGTGGAAGGTTGCCCCGCAGCTCAACGCCGAGTGGGGCGGCGGCCACGGCGACGGCATGGAGACGAGCGCGAACCTCGCCATCGACCCCGACGCGGTCGACCTGTCCGCCTACGCGCCGGAGGGCCTGCGCAACGACCTTGGGCTCGCCGAGGGCGACGAGGCCAACGAGGTCGCGGGTGGCCCGTTCAGGACCACCGGCTGGAGCACGGTCGAGTTCGAGGGAGTGAGCGTGGACTTCCCGCGCCGCCTCGATCGCTTCAGCTCCAACGGCTGGCTCGGCTACGGCCTGGGCGTGCCCCCCGAGACGGCAAGCGCCGAGCGTGGCCGCGCCATGCTTGAGGGCACGGCCGACTACCTCGTCCGCTTCGTGCTCGCCCTCGAGGCGACGGCGCTGCCCGGCCCGCTCGACGACGCCCGCGAGCTGCGTCGCGCCGACGCGCACATCGAGCGCCTGCGGAAGGGCGCCCAGCGCTAGCCCGCGCCCTGCTCGCCCGCCTCTCGCCAAAGCGTCAGAACGGAGAAGCCCATGCGTCTCGAGAGATCAACCTGGCCCCAGGTGAGGTCGTACTTCGCCGAGCACGACACGGTGCTGCTGCTCTTTGGCTCCATCGAGCAGCATGGCCGCCACAATCCGCTCGGCACCGACCTGTTCGCGCCGCTCAAGCTTGCCGACCTGATCGAGGAGCGGCTGCCCGACCTGCTCATCGCGCCCGCGCTGCCGTTTGGCTCCACGCCGCGCTTTGCGGAGTTCCCCGGGACCGTCGACCTGGGCGACGAGCTGCTCCGTCAGGTCGCCCTGCGCGTCTGCGAGAGCCTCATGTCCCACGGGGCCCGCCACTTCGTGCTGCTCAACGGGCATGGCGGCAACAGCAAGGCCCTGGGCGCCGCCCAGCTCGAACTCGCGCGCCGAGGCTGCCGCTGCGCCGAGCTCGACTGGTGGAGGATGGTCCGTGACATCAGGCCCGAGTGGGCAGGGGGCCACGGCGGTGCGCAGGAGACCTCGGCCAACCTCTGCATCGACCCCTCGCTCGTGGACACGGGCGCCCTGGCGGGCGAGGGGCTCGTCGACGACTTGGGCCCGGAGCTGCCCACGACCTACTTCGACACCGTGCGCTTCAAGGGCGTTGACGTGTGCGTTCCACGCCCCACCAGCGAGTACGCCGAGAACGGCTGGATGGGCGACGACAACCCGCGCGAGGCGAGCGCCGAGTGGGGCAGGCAGATGCTCTCCGCCGTGGCGGACTGGGCGGCCGAGTTCATACCCGCGTTCGCTCGCACCCCGCTGCCCAAACCCGCGTAGAACCCGTGTCCGGGCTCGCCGCACCACCGCGCGCCCGGTACGCGAGAGTTTTGCAAGCACCCGTCCGAAGGAGGATCAAACCGTATGAACTTCAACGATTCAGAGGTCGTCTCGCTCGTCGAGAGCCTGTCCAACGCCCGTGGCTGCTCGGGCTTCGAGGACGAGACGCTCGAGGCCGCCCGCGCGTTCTGCGAGCCGTTCGCCACGATCGAGGAGAACTCCCTGCGCTGCGGCTTCGTCGTGCCGAAGAGCTTTGCCGGCGACAAGCCCGTCGTCATGCTCGACGCCCACGGCGACGAGGTCGGTCTCATGGTGAAGTCGATCCGCGACAACGGCTGCCTCACCTTCATCCAGCTCGGTCGCTACACCAGCGGCACCCTCGGCGGCCAGGACGTGCTCGTGCGCACCGTTGACGGCAACTGGATCCCCGGCGTGGTCGGCATTAAGCCGCCCCACTTCATGAGCGAGGCCGAGCGAGCCTCCCATGCCACCCCCGAGATGACCATCGACGTGGGCGCCACCTCCAAGCAGGACGCCGTCGAGAACTTCCGCGTGGGTATCGGCGAGCCGGTCGTCCCGGCCACCCGCTTCACCTGGGACAAGAAGAACCGCGTGATGTTCGGCAAGGCCTTCGACTGCCGCGTGGGCGTCGCCGCCATGCTGCTCGCCCTGCGTGAGCTCTCCACGCTCGACTTGCCGTTCGACGTCGTGGCCTCCATCAGCGCCCAGGAGGAAGTCGGTGAGCGCGGCGTTGCGTCGGCCGTCCGACGCTTCGAGCCCACGCTCTGCTACATGTTCGAGGGCTGCCCCGCCGACGACACCTTTGGCCCCGAGGCCGACATGCAGGCCCGCATCAAGCGCGGCCCGATGTTCCGCTACGCCGACGTGTGCATGATCACCAACCCGCGCTACCAGCGCTTCGTGCTCGGCGTCGCCGAGCGCGCCGGCATCCCCGCCCAGGCCTCCGTGCGCGAGGGCGGCGGCACCGACGGCGGCGTGGCGCACGTCATGGCCAACGGCATCCCCTGCGTGGTCTCGGGCGTGCCCTCGCGCTATGTCCACGCCGGATGCTCCATCGCGGCTCTTGACGACGTTGAGAACGCGGCGCGCCTGTGCGTCGAGGTCCTCTCGCAGCTCACGCCCGAGGACGCCTCTCGCTTCTAGGTGAGCGCCGATTGAGTCGAGTTGGTTTCGGAAGCATGACGGCGCGGTTTCGCAGTGTAACGTGACGGCCAACAAGTCCCGCATCGCAGCTCTCCCTGCGTCTTGCTCGCCTACAGTGGCCGCACGCAAGGTTCGAGGCGCTCTTGCGCCGAGACCAGATGTAGCGGGTCCTGCGCGGGAAGGGCGCAGGGCCAACCAATCCGGAAGGAAGGGCGGGACATGGACCATCTTCAGCTCAGTAGGCGCAACTTCCTCAAGGGCGGCGCCGGCTTCGCCGCGGCGGCCTCGCTTGCCAGCCTCGTTGGCTGCGGCGGCGAGCCGGTCACCTCGAGCGACGGCGCAGGCTCTGGCGACCAGGCTGCGAGCAAGATCGTCCTCGGGCGCCCGGTCGACTCCAACAACCTCGACCCTGTGACCTGCATCGGCAACGAGAACATCTTCATGTTCAACCTCATCGTCGAAGGCCTCGTCAAGACGGCCGACGACAGCGGCGAAATCGAGCCCTGCCTCGCCGAGAAGTGGGACGTCTCTGACGACGGCCGCACCTACACGTTCCACGTCATGGAGGGCCTCAAGTTCTCCGACGGCAGCGACGTCACCGCCGAGGACTGGAAGTGGACGTTCGAGCGCGCGATGGCCACGACGGACTCCCACTGGTACTCCTGCGTCGAGAACATCGAGAGCGTCGAGTGCCCCGACGACACGACGGTCATCGTCACCACCAAGGAGGCCGCGGCGTCCACGCTGGCCAACCTCTCGATCTTTGAGGTGGGCGTCCAGTCCAAGGCCCACTTTGACGAGGTCGGCGAGGAGGAGTACGTCAACGCCGGCCCCGTCGGCACCGGTCCCTACGTCCTCGACGAGTGGGTCAAGGGCGAGTACATGACCTTCAAGGCCAACCCCAACTACCGCGAGGAGGGGCTGCCGCTGACCGAGGAGATCGAGTTCCGCGTCGTTGCCGACGACAACTCGCGCGTCATCCAGCTGCAGGGCGGCGACATCGACGTCGCCGACAGCGTGCCCTTCGCGAGCCTCCAGCAGCTCGAGGGCGACGCCAACTGCTCGCCACAGGTCGACCCCGCAACGATGGTCTATTGGATCTCGCTGAACACACAGAACGAGTACCTCTCCAACCCGCAAGTCCGCGAGGCCCTCTACCAGGCGACTGACGCCCAGGAGATCGTCGACATGACCTCCTACGGCTACGCCGAGACCGCCGGCAGCGTCATCTCCGCGACCTCCGAGTACTGCGACACTTCGATCGAGCCTCCCGTGGCCGACGTCGAGGCTGCGAAGAAGCTGCTCGAGGAGGCCGGCTACCCCGATGGCTTCGAAATCAGCCTGCTCCTGCGCGGCGGCAACGCCCTCTACGAGTCCATCGCGCAGGTCATCCTCGACCAGTGGAAGAAGATAGGCGTCACCGTCAACATTGACAGCCGCGAGTCCACGGCCTACAGCCAGGCCCGCAACGAGCTCGACCTCGACGTTGTCATCTCCGGCTGGTCCGACGACGTGCCCGACCCTACCTCGCTGATGCAGTTCATCTTTGACTACGACACCGCCTTCGGCTACTACTCCGGCATGGAGCAGCCCGAGGAGCTGCAGGAGGTCAACAGGCAGGCCACGGTCGAGCTCGACGTGGAGAAGCGCAAGGAGCTCTACGCACAGATCCAGCAGGCCTTCCGCGAGGAGGCAATCTTCATCCCGTTCATGTCCGTGCCCTGGGCGTCGGCCATCCGCAACAACGTCACGGGCTTCATTCAGACGCCGATGGGCAACTACCGCTTCCAGGAGATCGCCGTGACGGAGTAGGGAGGCGGATGCGCCCTTGGGCGCGGCGCAAGGTAACGCAAGCGGGCTGCGGCGCGGCGATGACCCGCGCCGCAGTTCCGTGCGAAAGGGTACAGGAGCTCGGGTCGAGCCGGTCGAGCCGGGCGGGAGAGAGAAAGGGGGAGGGGCGTGGAGACACTGCGCTACGTTCTCAAGCGCGTTCTGCAGATGATCCCGGTGCTGATCGTCTCGGCCATCGCGATCTTTCTGCTGATGCGCCTCCTGCCGGGCGACGCGGCCCTCGCGACGCTGGGCGACAAGATCGACCCCGAGGTGTACGCGGCCCTTCGCGAGGAGATGGGTCTCAACCAGTCGCTCTGGACGCAGTTCACCGTCTGGGTTTTCGCACTCGCCCGGGGCGACCTGGGGACCTCGGTCATCTACAAGATTCCGGTTGCCGGGCTCGTGGCGAGCCGCATGCAGGTCACCGTTCTTCTCGCCGTGGTGGCGGTCGTCATGACCGTCGTCATCGCGCTGCCGCTGGGGTACCTCGCCGGCGCGAAGAAGGGCAAGCTCCCCGACGTGGTCGTCCGTCTGCTCGCGCTGCTGGGCCTCGCGGCCCCGTCGTTCTGGGTGGGCCTGATGCTGCTGATCGTATTCGGCGTGAGGCTGGCCATCTTCCCGACCTCGGGCTGGGGCAAGACGATGGGCGAGCACTTCTGGTCGCTCATCCTGCCGGGCTTCACGCTGGCGTTCGCCTCGATTGCGGTCATCGTCCGCAACGTGCGCAGCAACGTCGTCGAGGTGCGCAACGCCGACTACGTGAGCTTCGGGCGCTCCAAGGGCCTCTCGGCCTGGGCCATCTCGACCGGCTACATCCTGCGCAACGCCCTGATCCCCACCACGACGCTGCTCTCCATGCGCATCATCGGCATGCTCTCTGGCTCCGTCGTCATCGAGAACATCTTTGGCCTGCCCGGGATCGGGTCGCTGCTCGTGCAGGCGGTCACCGGCCGCGACTACGCGGTGGTGCAAGCGTGCGTGCTCGTCTTCGTGATCATCACGCTCGTCGTGAACCTGCTCACGGACATCCTTTACACGACGCTCGACCACCGCATCAAGTTGGGAGGTAACGAGGCATGAGCGCAGACGCTTCCACGGCTCCCGGTCTCAAGATGCCCGAGAAGGGGAAGGCCAAGGCCAAGGGCAAGGGCGTGCCCATCTGGCGCCGTAGTCCCAGCCTGGTCATAGGTGCCGTCATCGTGCTGGCGACCTGCGTCGTCGCCGCGTTCCCGAGCCTGTTCACCTCGCAGGACCCGCTGGCCCTCAACCCGAAGGAGATGCTGCTCCCGCCGAGCCCCCAGCACCTGTTTGGCACCGACAACTTCGGCTACGACGTCTTCACGCGCGTCATCTACGCCACCCGCCTCGACCTTCTCATCGGCGTCGCCTCGGCCGGCATGCCGTTCCTCGTGGGCTCGGCGCTGGGGCTGGTGTGCGGCTACTACGGGGGGAAGTTCGACGCCTTCATGATGCGCGTCCTCGATGTGTTCATGGCCTTCCCGTTCATGGTCCTAGCCATCGCCATCGTTGCCATCCTCGGAAACGGCGTGACGAACCTCATCATTGCGATGTGGGTCGTGAGCTGGCCGCCTTACACGCGCCTCGTGCGCGCCGAGGTCCTCATCGCGAAGGGCTCCGAGTACGTGCAGGCGGCGCGGACGCTGGGCTACAGCGACCTCAAGATCATGTTCCGCCACATCCTGCCGAACGTCATCAGCAGCTCCATCGTGTACCTCGCCTCCGACATCGTCATGTGCATCATGAGCGCGGCAACGCTGAGCTTCCTGGGCCTGGGCGTGCCCTCGCCCACGCCGGAGTGGGGCGCCATCATCTCGGGCGGCAAGGGCTTCATATCCACCGCTTGGTGGATCTCCGCCCTTCCGGGCCTGGTGATGGTCGTGGTCGGTCTGGGCTTCTCGCTTCTTGGCGACGGCCTGAACGACCTGCTCAGGACCAGGGACTAGGGGGGTGCGACCATGACCTATCAGACGCCCGCCCAGAGCGGCGGCACCTTACTCGAGGTCAAGGACCTCAGCATGTTCTACCTCACCAAGAGCTCGTGCGTGCGCGCCGTCAACGAGGTGACCTTCACCGTGCGCGAGGGCGAGACCTTTGGGCTCGTGGGCGAGTCGGGCTGCGGCAAGTCCACCGCGGTGCGCTCGCTGATCCGCCTCCTGCCCGAGGCGGGCAAGATCGTGAGCGGCACCATCACGTACAAGGGCCAGGACGTCACTGCGATGAGCGAGCGCGAGGTCAGGAGGCTGCGCGGCCGCGAGATCGGGATGATCTTCCAGGACCCCATGACCTCGCTCAATCCCGTGACCAAGGTGTCCAAGCAGTTCTACGAGTCCCTCAAGGCCGAGGGCCTCTCGCGAAGGGAGATGCGCGAGCGCGCGATCGAGCTCCTGCGCCTTGTCGACATCCCAGAGCCCGAGCAGCGCCTCGACAACTACGTCCACGAGATGTCCGGCGGCATGCGCCAGCGCGTGATGATTGCGATTGCCCTGGCGAGCCGCCCAAAGCTGCTTCTTGCCGACGAGCCCACCACTGCCCTTGACGTCACCATCCAGGACCAGATCATTGCGCTGCTCAACAGCCTGCGCGCCAAGCTCGGCATGAGCGTCCTTCTCGTTACGCACGACCTTGGGGTCGTCAACGAGATGTGCGACCACGTTGCCGTGATGTATGCGGGCCGTATCGTCGAGACCGCCGACACGCACGGCCTGCTGCACGACTCGCGCCACCCCTACACCTGCGGCCTGATCAACTCGCTGCCGGCCGAGCACGACACCCGCACCCGCCTCGAGCCCATCCACGGCGCGCCGCCCAATCTCGCGCAGGAGATCGTGGGGTGCCCGTTCGCGCCGCGCTGCCCCTACGCCACCGACGTGTGCCGCAGCGTCCTGCCCGAGATGTCCGAGGTGGCGCCGGGCCACCAGGTGCGCTGCCACCACGCCGACCCGACGGACCGCGCGCGCATGACCGAGCCCACCAGCTCCGTGACCTTGCAAGGAGGTGCGGCATGAGCACGACTGCCAACGCCGCGGAGGCGACCGAGAAGAACGAGGCCGTCACGGCCGTCCCGACCGAGCGCGCTGACGCCGAGCTGCTCGAGGCCAACGGCCTGGTGAAGCGCTTCCCGCTCAAGCGCACAATCTTCGACGCCATGCTGCACAAGGAGCGCAAGGCCCTGACCGCCGTTGACGACGTGTCGCTCACGCTGGCGCAGGGAGAGACCCTGGGCCTGGTCGGCGAGTCTGGCTGCGGCAAGTCGACGCTCGCGAGGACGATCATCAACCTCTACCGCCCCACCGAGGGCAAGGTGGTGTTTGATGGGACGGACCTCGCGTCGCTCTCAAAGCGCGAGCTGCGAGAGCGCTGCGGTGACATCCAGATGATCTTCCAGGACCCCTACTCCTCGCTCAATCCGCGCATGACCGTGCGCCAGGTGCTTCGCGAGGTGCTGCTGCATCGCGGCGCGTGCGAGAGGGACAAGGTGGACGCTGAGGTCATGCGCCTGCTGGGACTGGTCGGGCTCTCCGAGGACCAGGCGGACCGTCTGCCGAGCGCCTTCAGCGGCGGCCAGCGCCAGCGCATCGGCATCGCCCGTGCCCTGGCCGCGCGCCCGAAGCTCATCATCGCCGACGAGCCCGTCTCTGCGCTCGACGTCTCCATCCAGGCTCAGATCATCAACCTGCTGATCGACCTCAAGGAGAGGCTCGACCTGTCGATTCTGTTCATCAGCCACGACCTGCGCGTCGTTCGCTACATCTCCGACCGCGTGGCCGTGATGTACCTCGGCTCGATCGTGGAGACCGCCACGACCGACGAGCTCTACGACCACCCGCTGCACCCCTACACGCAGACGCTGCTCGAGGCGGCGCCCTCGATGGAGGAGTCGCGCGTGAAGGAGACCAAGACGTTCGCGAAGGGCGAGCTGCCGAGCCCCATCAACATGCCGAGCGGCTGCCGCTTCCACCCGCGGTGCCCCTACGCGACCGAGCGCTGCAAGACCGAGCGCCCGTGCCTGCGCGACGCCGGGGACGGCCATCTCGTCGCATGCCATAACCCGCTCGAAGGGTAGGGCATGTCCCCAGGCTCAAATGGGGCAGCGTCGGGCGCGCGGTCCTACTGCATAACCGCTCCGCAGGTGGAGCACTGGTAGGCGGTGTAGGTCACGGTGCCGGTCTGGCCCCATCCGGTGCCAACGACGACGTTCTGGGTGCTCGAGGAGTACCCTCCGTGCTTTCCAATGAACTCGTCGGCAGAGATCTTCCCGTCAAGCCACTGTTGCTTGATCGCGTTCTGGTGGGCGGCAAGCGCGTCGTAGCTGCTGAACTTCTCGCCGCAGTAGCAGGTGTACGTGGTCCTGCGCTCCGTGATGAAGATCTCTCCGTAAGCGGGCTCCGTCACCTCGGTCTTGATCCAGTTGTGCGTGTGGCTCGGCTGGCTGCCGTTGGCCCCGTACCACGCGACGTCCTCATCGTGCCAGCCAAGGGAGGTGAGGTGGTCGCGCTCCGTCGTGTTAGCGGTGTAGTTGTGCGTCCCGGTGGAGGCGAAGGGGTTGTACTGACGATAGAGCGCAACGGTCTTCTCGTCGTCAGAGTACCAGCCAACGCCCTCGTCACTCCAGCCGGCCTCGACCAGCGCGTCGCGCTCCGAGGCGTTTGTGGTGTAGTGGTGGTCCCCGCCCGGGGCGTAGGGATTGTACAGGCGATAGACCGGTGTCTTGGACGTGGCCGGGGCAATCCAGCCGATGCCCTCGTAGTTCCAGCCCGCCGCCTCAAGCGAGTTGCGCTCATCGGCCGATGCCGTGTAGAAATGCTCGCCCGTGTACCTGTTGTACAGGCGGTACATCGCCCTGTTGGCCGCCTCCGCGGCGCCGGCGGCAGCGGGCAGCGACGCAACGGCAACGGCGACGGCGATGACAAACGGCGCAACGCGCCTCAGCAGCCTCTTGGTAGACATAGGCCCTCCTGTTCGCAAGATCATGGACGTTCTTACTTGCCCCACATGCCCCACTTGTACCAGGTACAAATGGGGCAACACCGTGTCGTCCCACTTGTACTTGGTACAAGTGGGACATGCAAAAGGCCCGCCCCGCGAGCGGTGGGACGGGCCAGAACAATCTGGCGGAGAGCTGGGGATTCGAACCCCAGATAGGATTTGCATCCTATACTCGCTTAGCAGGCGAGCACCTTCGGCCTCTCGGTCAGCTCTCCGTGAATGGTGCTAGAGCATGATACCCCACAACCGGCGAACTCACAACGCCCGCTGCCACAGTTTCGCGAGAAACCCGGCGTCGCAGACAATGTCCTCGCGGTGCGAGGCCACGCGCTCCCACGAGAACGCCCCCACGAGCTCGGCCGCCGCGCCCTCCCAGCCCTTCTCGGCAAGGCCGACGGCGCTGGCCAGCGCGCCCACCACGCGCTCGGGTAGCACGCCTCCCTCGCGCAGCGCGCCGAGGTCGAGATCGCGGTCGCGCTTGGAGAGGCGCCTGCCGTCCGGGGCCACCAGGAGCGGGACGTGCCCGTACTCGGGAGCCCTCCAGCCGAGAAGCCCGGCAAGGTAGGTCTGCCTCGCACAGGACCCCAGGAGGTCCCGTCCGCGCACGACCTGCGTCACGCCCATGAGCGCGTCGTCAACGACGACCGCGAGCTGATAGGCAACGACGCCGTCGCTGCGGCGCACGAGAAAGTCTCCGCACTCGCGCGCAAGCACCTCGCGCTGCGGGCCGTACGCGAGGTCGGTGAACCCCACCGTGCCCGCCGGGTCGTCCGCGGCAGGGACGCGCAGGCGCGTCGCGGGCGGGCGCTGTGCCGAGCGCCGGGCGACCTCCTCGCCCGAGAGCCCGCGGCAGGTGCCGGCGTAGATCGGCGTTCCGTCGGAGGCGTGCGGGGCGCTCGCCGCGTGCAGCTCGGCGCGCGAGCAGAAGCAGGGGTAGGTGAGCCCGGCTGCCGTCAGCCGCGCTATCGCCTCGTCATAGAGCGCGCCGCGCTCGCTCTGCCAGAACGGGCCCTCGTCCCAGTCGAGCCCGAGCCAGCGCAGGTCGTCCATGAGCTGCTCGGCCCGCTCGCGGCTCTGCGCCCGCGGGTCGAGGTCCTCCACGCGCATGACCATCTCGCCGCCGGCTGCCCGGGCAGAGAGCCAGGCCACGAGCGAGGCCAGCGCGTTGCCCAGGTGCATCCGTCCCGAGGGCGTGGGCGCGAACCGGCCGCGGGGAGGCGCGGCGGCGCCCGTCGTGCGAGAGGGCTCGCTGTCCACTAGAGCTCCTGGTCGTACACGTAGACGTAGAACTCGTCGGTGGCGGGGTCGGCGCCAGGCCAGCTCGCCTGCGAGCGGCGGCGCATCGCCTGGCGCAGGCCCTTGTGCTCGTAGAACCCCACGTCACAGGCGTCGTCGGTGAGCAGGTGGTAGCCCTTGGCGCCCTTCTTGCGCAGGTGCTCGGCCGCGGCCGAGAAGAGCCTGCCTCCCAGGCCCAGCCCCTTGGCCTCGGGCGCCACGATGAGGAGCTTCACGGTCGCCGCCGTCCCCGGCGCGCCCGTGGCCGCGTACTCCTGCTCGAGCCGCGCCTCCTCCTCGACGCCGTCCATCTCCACGCGAACGGCCTCTGCGGCCTGCGGGTCCCTCTCGGCGGCCGCGCGCTCCCGGGCCTCGAGGGCCGCCCAGTCCGCGCCGTCCACGGGCTCGCCCTCGCGCTCGGCGAGAAGGACCGCGCCCAGCACCTCGCCCGCGCGCTCCGCCACGAGCGACCAGGTCGCGCTCGCGAGGTAGTGCGCGAGCTCCACGCGGCTCGCCGCGCGCTGCCCGGCCTCGTCGAACTCGGGCAGCCACGTGCGGCCCATGAGGTCGGCCACGCGGTCAAAGTCCTCCGGCGCGAGGGCGCGCCACGTCACATCGGTCTTCTCGGTCATGCGGGTCCTTTCGTTGGTGGGACACGACGATACACCAGGGCGCCGCGCGTTTCTGCCGGGGCCGGCTTCTTGCTGGGGCCGCCATGCGAGCGGCGACCGACGCGCGCGCCGTCCGCCGGGGTGCTTAGAGATTGACGGGTGGTGCGCGTTCTTCTCGCCGGGGCGCTTACGGATTGGGGGTCATTGCGGGCTCGGGCTGCAGACGCGCTTACGAATTGAGGGGTGACGCGCCTTCTAGCAAGACATCGCCCGGCGAGAAGAACGACGAGCTGCGGTTTTGTAACGGCAGCGTCCGCTCCGCCGCCCTTCTCGCCAGCGGCGCCCGCAACGACCGGGGATTCGTAAGCGCCCGGCTCGCCCGGAGGCGCACCCACCGCGTTTTTCTAAGCGCGCGAGCCTGATGGGGCCGCCCGGCGCCCGATGGGCCCTGCCGGGGTCGGACGGGTTCCGACGCCCCGCCGTGCACGCCGCGCCTCAACTGCGGTATCGTTACCTAGACGGTACAACATGTCGTCATCAATCCCAAGGAGGCCACATGGCAGACACACCCATCAAGCGCGCGCTCGTCTCGGTCACGGACAAGACGGGCGTGGTCGAGTTCGTGAAGGCGCTCGAGGACGAGTTCGGCGTCGAGGTCATCTCGACGGGCGGAACGGCGCGCGTGCTCGAGGAGGCCGGCGTCCGCGTCGTGCCCATCGAGCAGTACACCGGCTTCCCCGAGATGATGGACGGCCGCGTCAAGACGCTTCACCCCAAGGTCCACGGAGGGCTTCTCGCCCGTCGTGACAGCCCCGAGCACATGGCGGAGGCTGAGGCGCACGGCATCGGCATGATTGACCTCGTCTGCGTGAACCTCTACGAGTTCGAGAAGACCGTGGCCAAGCCCGACGTCACCTTCGACGACGCGATCGAGCACATTGACATCGGCGGCCCCTCCATGCTGCGCTCCGCCGCCAAGAATGCCGTCTCCGTGACCGTGGTCTCCGACCCCGCGGACTACGACGAGGTCCTCGCGACCATGCGCCAAAACGACGGCTGCACCACCCTCGAGCTGCGCCGCTACCTCCAGCTCAAGGTCTACGACACCACCGCGGCCTATGACGCGGCGATCGCCGAGTACCTGTTCGACCGCTACGCCGAGGACTTCCCCGAGCAGGTCGCCGACGACGAGCCCGAGGCCGACGGCTCCGTTGCGCCCGACGAGTTTGGCCTCTACCTCTCCAAGGTCGAGGACCTGCGCTACGGCGAGAACCCCCAGCAGAGCGCCGCAATCTACCGCTTTGCGGACGACTTCGCCGAGCTGGGCTCCTCGGCAAGCCCCCTCGTGGGCGCCGAGCAGGTCCAGGGCAAGCCGCTCTCCTACAACAACTACCTGGACGCCGACGCGGCCTGGAACCTCGTGCGCGAGTTCGACGGCCCGGCCTGCGTGATCCTGAAGCACCAGAACCCCTGCGGGTCCGCCGTTGCCGAGGACATCACCACGGCCTACGACCGTGCCTTCGCGTGCGACCCCAAGAGCGCCTTCGGCGGCATCATCGCCTGCAACCGCGAGGTCCCCTTCGACCTGGTGGAGCACGCCTTCGACGAGAACGGCCAGTTCGTTGAGGTCATCATCGCCCCGAGCTACACGCCCGAGGCGCTCGAGCGCATGGCCAAGCGCCCCAACCTCCGCGTGCTCGCGACGGGCGGCGCCGCCGGCCACGCTCGCCTCGAGCTGCGCTCCGTTGACGGCGGCGTGCTCGTGCAGTGCGTGGACTCCGTCTCCGAGGACCCGGCGACCTTCACCTGCCCGACCGAGCGCAAGCCCACCCCGGAGGAGATGGACGAGCTCATGTTCGCGTGGCGCGTCTGCAAGGGCGTGAAGTCCAACGCCATTCTCGTCTCCAAGGGCAAGGCCGGCATCGGCATGGGCCCCGGCCAGCCCAACCGCGTTGACTCGGCGCTTCTCGCCTGCCAGCGCGCCGACGAGGCGTGCGAGCGCATGGGCGTCGAGAAGGGCGGCTACGCCTGCGCCTCCGACGCGTTCTTCCCGTTCCGTGACAACGTTGACGTGCTCGCGGAGCACGGCGTGACCTGCATCATCCAGCCCGGTGGCTCCAAGCGCGACGACGAGTCCATCGAGGCCTGCAACGAGCACGGCATCGCGATGGTCTTCACCGGCGCCCGCCACTTCCGCCACTAGGGGAGGGCGGGGCGCGGGCCCTCGTCCGGCCATTCCCGTGAGGTGACGCGACGCCCCCGGCATGAGCCGGGGGCGTTTTGCCAGCTCGGCGGCCAAGCTGTCACGTGGCTCGCCCTATTCTTTCCGGGTTGGCCCGCCGTCCGAGCCCGACCTTGTCCTGTGGCGCCGGGCGGCGGGGTAGAATGTGGCTCCAACGGCGAAAGGGGGCCACATGCCCAGGGGAAGGCAACCACAGGTCACGATGAGCGGCTTCAGCCTGGGCCGACCGGCGCTCGTGTGCCGCTGGAGGCTCGCCGGCCGCTCCCTGCCGCTCGAGAACCGCCACCTCAGGGCGCTCGGGCAGCGAACGGTGAACGGCACTGCCGTCTCGGTGCAGCTCGTGGCGTGGGCAAAGCAGCACATCGAGTGGACGCTCTCGGACGGGGCGGCGCTGTACCCTGACGGCGTCCTCATGACGGTGGTCGACGAGGCGGGCAGCGCCGCGATGGCCGTCGGCCCCTACGAGCCGCTCGCCCGCACCACCGCGCTCGCCCTCGCCCGTCGCGCCGCCCGCTCAGCCCAGGAGGGCGAGAGGACCGGCGTCTCCCCGGAGACGCTCTGGGCACTTTCCGACGGCAGGCTCCTGTGGAGCGCCGGCCGCGACGAGGCGGCGGCGGGGACCGCGTCGCTCGTGTGCGACCTGGCGCGCACCCTTGGCTTTGTGGTGGAGCGCGACGAGGGCCTCGTCGAGCGCGCCCTCGCCGGGGAGGACAAGCCCGCCGAGGTGTTTCTCGCCTCAGACGAGCACGGCGTGGTGCTCGCCTCCAACGCGCAGGGGCCGAGCTCGCAGCGCTTTGCAGCCGGCTACGAGAAGCTGCTCGCCACGAGGCGCTAGCGAGCCTCTCCGCCCTGGCGCCCGCCGTGCGGCGCCCTTTCGTGTCCTGCCAACAGTACCTGCGCGTTGTTTGGTACTGCGTCTGCCGCCCGGGCGTGCCGATTACGGAAAAAAACGACGCGGTGCGCGGATGCGGGCAAGATCGCGCCCGCGAGAGCCCGGCCGGGTAGTAGACTAAACGCGTGTGGGCCTCGGCCCCGCTCAGCCATGCTTCGTGGCAGAGCGTCCGTGGGGCCAAGGGGGCCCCGACAGACGGCAAGAAGGAGAGGATATGGCGCGTAAGTTTAAGTCCATGGACGGCAACGAGGCGGCGGCGTACGTCTCGTATGCGTTCACCGAGGTGGCGGGCATCTACCCGATCACCCCGTCCAGCCCCATGGCCGACCACGTCGACCAGTGGGCAGCCCAGGGCATGAAGAACGTCTTTGGCACGCCGGTCAAGGTCGTTGAGATGGAGTCCGAGGCTGGCGCCGCGGGCACCGTTCACGGCTCGCTCGGCGCCGGCGCCCTCACGACGACCTACACGGCGTCCCAGGGCCTGCTCCTCATGATCCCGAACAT
>DXBM01000026.1 GCA_019116525.1 Candidatus Olsenella pullistercoris
GTGATGCGCAGGTGCGCCATGGGCTCGAGCAGCACGGGCTCGGCCTGCTCGACGGCCTTCTGGAAGCCGATGCGCGCGGCGGTCTTGAACGCCATCTCGTTGGAGTCGACGGGGTGGTAGGAGCCCTCGTAGACGGCGACCTTGACGTCAATCATCGGGTAGCCGGCGAGAACGCCGTCGCGCATGGTCTCCTGGACGCCCTTGTCGATGGCGGGGATGAAGCCGCGCGGGATGTGGCCGCCGACGACCTCGTCAACGAACTCGTAGCCGGCGCCCGGGTTGGGCTCGATGCGCAGCCAGCAGTCGCCGTACTGGCCGGCGCCGCCGGTCTGCTTCTTGTGGCGGCCCTGGGCGGAGGCAACGCGGCGGATGGTCTCGCGGTACGGGATCTTGAGGGCCACGGTGTGCGCCGTGATGCCCGCGCGGTCCTCGAGCCGGTCGAGAAGGACGCTGACCTGCGCCTCGCCGATGGCGGAGATGACGGTCTGGCCGGTGTCCTCGTCGCGCTCCACCTTGAGGGTGGGGTCGGCGTCCGCGGACTTCTCGAGGAAGGCGTAGAGCTTGCCCTCGGTGCCGCGCGCGTCGGGCTCGATGGCGATGCGGTAGAGGGAGTTGGGGAAGCGGAACTCCGCGGCCTCGACCTTGCCGGTGACGGACAGCGTGTCGCCCGTCATGGCCTCGAGCTTGGGCACCACCACGATGTCGCCCGCGGCGGCGGACTGAACGTCGGTGGTCTCCTTGCCGCACATCTGGTAGAGGTGCCCGAGGCGCTCGTTCTTGCGCGTGCGCGCGTTGGTGAGCTCGATGCCCGGGGTGATGGTGCCCGCGAGCACCTTGAGGAAGGAGAGGCGCCCGTTCTGCGGGTCGTTGAGCGACTTGAACGCAAACACCACGGGGCGCTCGTCGTCCTCGGAGATGTCGAGCTGCTCGCCGTTGACGAGCGGGATGCGGCCAAAGTCGGCCATCGTGGGGAACCACGCAACGGCGGCGTCCATGAAGGAGATGACGCCCTCCTCGCGCACGCAGCTGCCCGAGAAGACCGGAACAAAGACACGGTCGCGGATGGCCTTGGCGAGAAGCCCCTCGAGCTCCTCCTGCGTGACCTCCTCGCCCTCGAGGTACTTCATCATGATCTCGTCGTCCGCCTCGACGACGAGCTCGGTGAGCTGCGCACGGGCGACCTCGGCGGCGTCAGCGTACTCAGCCGGGACGTCCTCGACGACGGGCTTGCCGTTCTCGAGGTGGCGCGCCTTCATGTGGACGACGTCGATGATGCCGGAGAACGCCTCGCCAGAGCCCATCGGGATGGTCACGGCGCCGAGGTTGGTGCCAAAACGCTCCTGGAGGGCGGCCATGGCAACGTCGAAGTCGGCATCGGGGCGGTCGAGGCGGTTCACGAACAGGGCGCGCGCGAGGGAGAGGTCCTCGGCCGCGTACCACAGGCGCGTGGTGATGGTGCCCGGGCCGCTTGCGGCGTCAACGACAAAGACGGCCGTCTCGCAGGCGCTCATCGCGGCGTAGGCGTCGCCGACAAAGTCGGGGTAGCAGGGGGCGTCAAGGACGTTCAGGCGGGTGCCCTCCCAGACGATCGGGGCGATGGCGGTGGAGATGGAGAAGCCGCGCTCGCCCTCCTCGCCGTCATAGTCCAGCGTGGGCTTGGTGCCGGCGTGGCCGCCGAGACGGGTGGTGCGGCCCGTCAGGTGAAGCATGGCCTCGGCCAGCATGGTCTTGCCCACGCCGCCTTGGCCCACAAGGACCACGTTCTTGACCTTCTCCGTTCCCTTTGCTGCCATGATGCCTCCCTCGGACGGGGTGTGTGCACGATGTAAGTCACCTTACCCGCGAAGGGACGCGCGCTTTCGAACATATCGGGCAGCGGGCGAGAAGAGCGGCGCACGCGGACCTGACAGAGGGGACGGGGGAATCAGGGTGACAGAGGGGACGGGGGAATCTGTCAACCCGGAGCGCCGGGTTGACAGATTCCCCCGTCCCCTCTGTCACCCTCTGTCAGGCGCCCGTCCCCCCTTGCCTCACCCTGTGCCGTCCCCATGTACCCGCCCCCACATCATCTGGCTGCACCCGCAGGGTATTTGTGGGCAGACCAAATAAATATCCATGGCTTTTTATGACTACAATGAGGCATGTCGTTCTTGATGGGGGGGTATATTTTGAACGCTCGAGCGGTTCTCGCACGCCTCAGGGACATCGCGGCCAGGCTACGCCTCGCCGCCACGGGCTTTAGCATCGTCAGCCAGAACTGCATCGGCGGATGCATCTACCACGACCTCGGCCTGCCGTTCTCCTCCCCGACCATCAACCTTGTAATCCCCGGGGAGGGTTTCGTCAGGCTCGTCGAGGACCTTCCCCGCTACCTCGCGGTCGAAGCCGTGCCCGCCGGCTGGCGCACGGAGGACGATAAGCGCTTCCCGCTGCTGCGCGTCGACGACGTCATCGTCCACGCTATGCACTACGCGTCCGGCGAGGAGGCCGCCGCGGCCTGGAACCGCCGCCGGAAGCGCGTCAACCTGGGCGACGTCCGCGTCATCGCCTGCGACTGGGACCTCGGCGAGCGCCCCGAGCCGCTCGTCGCGCGCCTCCTGGCGTGCGGCTACCCAACGGTGGTCTTCTCGACGCGCCCGAGCGACAACCCCTCGGTCGTCTCGCTCACCGGGGACGGCTGGCACACGGACGAGCGCGGGATTCTCCGCCCCATCCTCACCGACCGCGCGCGCGACGGCCGACGCAACTTCGAGCGCGCCTTCGACTATGTGGGGTGGCTGAACCGTGCCTGACGTCTCCGTCATCGTCCCGGCCTTCAACGCCGAGAAGACCATCGAGCGCTGCCTGGACTCGCTGCTCGCACAGGCAGCCGACATCGAGGTCATCGTCATCGACGACTGCTCGACGGACGCCACCCTTGCCATGTGCGAGCGCTACGCGAGGACCGCCCCCAACGTGCGCGTCATCCACAACGAGAAGAACGTTGGCCAGGGGCTCTCCCGCAACGTTGGCATCGAGGTTGCAACCGGCGACTACCTCGCCTTCGTTGACGCCGACGACTATGTCGCCCCCTTCATGTACGAGGACCTTCTCGCCCTTGCGCGACCGGCCGGAGAAGCGCAAGTCGACGTCGTTGGGTGCAGCATATGCACGCCTGCGCCCTCCGTTCCCGGCGGCTTCGGGCGCATCCGGCGCCTTGCCTCCGTTCAGAGCTACGACGAGGAGGCCATCAGGCGCGAGGTGCTTCCCGAGTTCCTGGGCGCGCCACCCGACAGGGCGCCATGGCCGCGAGCGTTCCCCGGCTCCTCCTGCACCTACCTCTTCAGCGCGCGCCTCATACGCGAGAGGGGGGTGCGCTTCCTCTCGGAGCGTCAGGTCTACTCGGAGGACCTCTTCTTCGACTACGCCGCGCTCAGCCGGGCGCGCTCGTTCGCGTTCACGCCGACCGCGTACTACTTCTACTCGAATCGCCCCGGCTCGACCGTTCACCGCTACCACGACCCTCGCTCGAAGTGCGAGCTGCTCGCCGAGCTCGCCGGCAACGATCCCGAGCTCATGCTCCGGGCGCGGCACAGCATCATCTACTGCGCGAGGGCAGCCGGCACGCAGCTATGTGAGGACCCGTCCTTCTCCTGGCCCGAGAAGGCCAGAACGCTTGCGGCCGTCTGCGCGCAGCCCGTCCTCACGGAGTCGCTCGCGGACTACCCGATGCGCACGCTCAACCTGCCCACGCGGGTCTACCTTGCGCTCGCCCGCCGAGGCCTGACATCGCTTGCCCTGGTGCTCCCCTGGGTCAAGCTGCGCCTGTCGTCCGGAAAGCGGGCGCTTCTGACCGTCGCACGCCTCCCGCGCGCGCTCCTGGACAGGGGCAAGCCGTGAGGGCGCGGCCGGCCGAGGGCGCGTCCCGGACTTCGCTGGCCGCTCGCACGTCTGTGGTCGGCGTGGTCGGGCGCGTTGCCACGCTTGCCCTCTCCCTCGTCTCCCGGACGGTTTTCATCAGGCTGCTTGGAACGCGCTACCTCGGCGTCAACGGGCTCTACTCGGATATCCTGACCGTGCTCTCACTCAGCGAGCTCGGCATCGGGGCGGCCATGACGTTCGCCCTCTACAAGCCCGTCGCCCTCCACGAGGACGAGAAGATCCGCGAGCTCCTCGCGTTCTATCGCCGCGCCTACCGCGTGGTCGCGCTCGCCACGACCGCGGCCGGGCTCGCCCTCCTCCCCTTCCTGCCCGCGATCGTGCGGGGAGGAGATGGCTTCACCGCCTTCGAGCTGAGGCTGTACTTCGTGGTGTTTCTCGCCAACACCGCGTCCGCCTACTTCGTGAGCTACAAGTACGGTCTGGTCAGCGCGATGCAGCAAAACTACGTGCAAACGCTCATCGGGCTCGTGACGTCGCTCGCGTGCGAGGTGGCCCGCCTGGTCGTCCTGCTTGCCACGGAAAGCTTCCTCGCGTACCTGCTCTCCGGAACGCTCGCCCTGCTCCTCTGCCGCGTCCTCACGGTGCGCTACCTTGACGCGCGCTACCCCATCCTTGCGGAGCACCCCGATCGCGCCCTTCCCCGGCAGGAGCGGAGCGGCATCCTCCGGGAGGTGCGCTCGCTCTTCGTCCACCAGCTCTCCAACGTCATCGTCCATGCGACCAGCAGCATCATCATCGCAGCCGCACCCGCGCTCGGCATTGGCGTCGTGGGCCTGGTGAGCAACTACAACGCCGTGGTCAACAACGTCTCCGCCCTGGCCCTCGTGCTGGTGGGCGGCGTGACGGCAGGCTTCGGCAACCTTGCCGCAACAGCGACGCCCGTGCGCTTTGCGGAGGTCTTTGACGAGATGCACTTCGCGAGCTTCTGGCTGTTCGGTATCTGCTCCGTCTGTCTCTTCGTGCTGCTGCCCCCCTTCATCGTGGTCTGGATCGGCCGCGACTACCTCATCGACGACGCCAGCTTCCTGCTCATGATCGTGAACTTCTACCTGCAGGGCCAGTGCTCCGCCTACAACAACGCGCGCATAGCCAAGGGGCAGTTCGGCACGGACAGCGGCTGGGCGCTCGCGCAGGCGACCGTCAGCCTCGTCGTCTCGGTCGGAGGCGCAGTCGCAATCGGGCTGCCCGGCGTCTATGTCGGCATGGTCGCGTCGCGGCTGGTGCTCTTCGTCTCGCGGCCCTGCGTCACCTCGCGCCTCCTGTTCGAGCGCGCTGCCGGGGTCTACTTTCGCGACGCCGTCCGCTACCTGCTCGCCGTCTGCGCGGCGGCAGCCGTCTGCCACCTTGTCTGCAGGCCGCTGCTCGCCCGGCCGAGCGTCCTGGGCCTCTTCGCCGCGCTCGCCGTGTGCCTCGTCCTGACCTGCGCTGTGTTTCTTGGTGCCTTCCGGCGCTCGGCGCAGCTTGTCGCCCTTGCCGGGAGACTCCGCGGCGCGCTTGGGGGGAGGTCGCGATGAAGCCGCTCGTGAGCCTCGTCACGCCGTGCTACAACGCCGAGGCGTTCATCGACCGCCACCTCGCAAACGTCCTCGCTCAGACCTACCGCCCCATCGAGCTCATCCTCGTTGACGACGGGTCCTGTGACGGCACGCTCGACAGGGCGGAGTCGTGGCGGAGCCGGCTGGAGGCGTCGGGCGCCCGCCTCGTCCTTCTCGCCCAGGACCACCGCGGGCAGGCTGCGGCAATCAACCGGGGGCTTCCCGCCGTGACCGGGATGTACGTGAGCTGGCCCGACTGCGACGACCTCATGCGCCCGGACAACCTGAGCCGCAAGGTCGACTACCTCGAGAGCCACCCCGAGGCGGGATTCGTCTGCTGCTCGGTCGCCAACGTGGCCGAGGGGGCGCTGGACGAGGTCACATCCGTCACGCGCGTGGCCGACACGACCGACCCCTGGCTCTTCGACCGCCTCATTCGCGACTCGGGGGCCTACTGCCTCGACATCGCCTACCTCGCGCGGAGCTCGGCACTCTTCTCGTCCCTCGGAGGGCGCCGCATCTACGAGAGCCCCGCGGGGCAGAACTTCCAGCTGCTCCTCCCGCTTGCCTACCACTGGCCCTGTGGCTTCATCGACGAGCCGCTCGCGTCCTACGTGGCGCGCCCCGGCAGCCACTCGCACAGCTTTGCCAGCTACCAGCAGCAGGTGCAGCGCACGCGCGACTTCGAGGCGCTGCTGCACCACGTCCTCGACGCGATGGAGATGGACCCCGTGGACCGGGAGCGCTACGGGCGCTACGTTGACGAGAAGTTCCTGCCGCGCCGCTTCATGCTAGCGCTCGGCGCCGGGGACCGTGAGCTAGTGCGCGAGAGCAAAGCGGCGCTGCGACGCGCTCGCGGCACGACCGTCTCGCTCGAGCTCGCCGCGCTCGCCAGCGAGCTCGGGCTGGGGCGAGCCGCCTACGGCGCGCGGGAGCTCCTCCTACGCTGCCGGGCGAGGGCCGGGCGCGCGGTTCGGAGGTGGGCACGATGAGGGTTGGGGTCCTGACGTTCGCGAACACGAACAACTACGGAGCGGAGCTCCAGGCCTACGCCCTGCGACAGACCATCGAGAGGCTCGGCCACGACGCCGAGCTTGTTGACTATCGAAACCCCCAGGTGAGCAGCAGGGAGACGCCTCGGCTGCCCACGCCCGCTGAGCTCGTGCGCGCGCCGAAAGGGGCGGTCTCGCGCGCGCTCAAGCACGCACCGCTCTCCCAGCGCCATCGCGCCTTCGAGCGCTTTCGCGCGGCGCGCCAAAAGACGGGGCCACTCGTCACGAGCCAGCGCGAGCTAGCCGAGCGCTACGACGCGCTCGTCGTGGGGAGCGACCAGGTCTGGAACCCAACGATCACGGGAGCTGACGAGACGTACCTCCTGCCCGAGGTCGACCCCCGCCGCACCGCGAAGGTTGCCTACGCGGCGAGCTTTGGGTACTCGACCGTCCCGCCGACGTGGGCCCGCAGCTGCATGCGCGCGCTTCCGTCCTTCCGAGCGATCGGCGTCCGCGAGGACGAGGGCGCGCAGATCGTTCGCGCCCTGACGGGGCGACGAGCGGAGGTCATTCTCGACCCGACGCTGCTGCTCGACTCGCGCGACTGGGAGAAGGTCACCGCCCCGCGCATCTACGAGGAGCCCTACGTGTTCACCTACGTCGTGCAGGAGAGGGCTCTCACGCTCTCCCTTGCGCGCGAGGCCGCGCGGCGGCTGGGGGCGCGCCTCGTCAGGGTCGAGTGCTACCGGCCGCTGCCGACGATGCGCTGCCTCGACGCCTCCGGGGCCTCGATCGAGGAGTTCCTCTCGCTCGTTCGTCACGCCGAGCTCGTTGTGACAAGTTCCTTCCACGGGCTTGCCCTCTCGCTTGCGCTAGGGACGGAGGCCCGGTTCGTGCTGAGCTCCGACGCCAACAACAAGAACTCGCGCATTGCCACCTTGGCGCGCGTCGCGGGAGTCGAGGACCATGACGCCCTGGGGGCGTCGCTCGCGAGCACCGACTGGGACCGCGTGAGGGAGAGGCTCGGAGAGGCGCGCGGGCGCTCCCTCGCGTTCCTGCGCGAGGCGCTGGGGGCGGGTGCGCCATGACCCGGCGTGGTGAGCTCCTTACGTGCGATCTGATCTGCTACGGGGTAGCGTCCCCGCGGGCGTGGCGCGAGTACCTTGACATGCTCGGGCGACACCACGGCTCTCCCGTCGTGGACTACGCGCATCGGGGCAGCGGCATCCGCGACCGCGGCGACGCGGTCGCGCGCTACGCGGACGGGACGTCCGAGAGCGGCACCTCGCGAACGCGCCTCTGGTCGCGGCTCTGGTACAAGAACCTGCTGCGCGAGAGCTGCCTCGCCTGCCCTCACCACTCGCTGGCGCGGCCAGGCAGCCTCACGATCGGTGACTTCTGGGGCCTAGGGCGGATCGCGCCAGAGCTTGTCGACGCATGGGGCGTCTCGTGCGTGCTGGCAAACGACGAGCGCGGGCTCGCATTCCTCGACTCGGCACGTGGCGCGCTCGAGCTGCTCGAGACAACGGTGGGCGCGGTGGCAAACCCGGACCAGCCCATGCTCAGTCACTCGCCCGACCAGGGGCGAGGCGAGGCGTTCTGGAGCCGCGAGCGGGCGGTCGGGTTCGAGGAGGCATGTCGCAAGCTCGGGCTTCTCGGTCCTGCGCGGGCCTTTCGTGACCTGGTTAGCAGGGGCGCAGCACGAGGGGGCGAGGAGGGACTCGAGCGTGTGCCGTGGCCCTCCGATGGGGCGCTGCCGAGCGGCCCAAGCGGCGAGGTGACGTGGCCCAGGGCGTTCGCGGCGCGCAACCGCTCGGAGGAGGTTCGGCGGATGAGCTCGTCGGGCGGCGTGTTCCTGGCACTGGCCGATGAGGCGCTGAGGCGCGGCGGAGTAGTGTACGGATGCGCATACGACGCCGAGCTGCGCGCCGTCCATGTTCGGTGCGAGACAATGACGGACGTTCTGCGATGCGTGGGTTCCAAGTACGTTCAGAGCGACCTGGGGCACGCGCTCAGAGCGCTGCTCGACGACCTTGACGCGGGGAGGTTCGTCCTGTTCACGGGAACTCCCTGCCAGGTCGCCGCCGCTCGCAGGCTCGCCGAGGGCCGGGGCGTGGCCGGGACGCGCTCGAGGCGGGCGGGCGTCGCGCAGGTGCCGGCGCTTTTTCGCTCACGGGAGGAGTGCTGTGGCTGCTCCGCATGCGCGACCGCCTGTGCGCACGGAGCCATCGAGATGCGCGCCGACGAGAAGGGCTTTCTTTACCCCACGGTCAATGCCGCAAGTTGCGTCCGATGCGGCAACTGCCTCTCCGCTTGCCCATGAGACAACGAGGGTGGGTTCGTTTGCCTCATTGGCCGCCGGGACTGGGACCACGGGGCCTGACAGAGGGGACGGGGGGATCTGTCATGACAGAGGGGACGGAGGGTTGACAGATCCCCCCGTCCCCTCTGTCAGGCCCCGTGGTCCCCGCGCTTCTCGCCACGCTTGGGCAGGCGCCCCGAGCGGCGCAGCGCGTCGCGCAAGATCCACTCGACCTGGCCGTTGGCGCTGCGCATCTCGTCGGCGGCCCAGCGCTCCACCGCGGCCCAGACCTCAGGGTCGATGCGCAGGGGGTATTGCTTGCGCGCCGCCATGCCCGATCGCCCCGTCTACTGGTAGAGGCTGCCGGTGTTGAGCACGGGCTGCGCTTCGGACTCGCCGCAGAGCACGACCATGAGGTTGGACGCCATCACGGCCTTGCGGTCCTCGTCAAACTCCACGACGCCGCCGTCGGAGAGCTCCTTGAGCGCCATGTCAACCATGGAAACGGCGCCCTCGACGATCTTCTTGCGCGCGGCGATGATGGCCTCGGCCTGCTGGCGGCGCAGCATCGCCTGGGCGATCTCCGGCGCGTAGGCGAGGTGCGTGAGACGGGCGTCGTCCACAGAGACGCCGGCCGGCGCGAGACGGCGGTCCAGCTCCTCGCGCAGGCTCGCCGAGACCTCCTCGATGTTGGAGCGCAGCGTGATGGACTGGTTGCTCGCGTCGTCGTCCTCCATGTGGTCGTAGGCGTAGATGCTCGCCACGTGGCGAAGGGCCGTCTCGGTCTGCATGGCAACGTAGCTGGGGTAGTTGTCCACGTCGAAGAGGGCCTTGGCGGTGTCGGCCACGTGCCAGACCACGACGGTCGCGATCTCGATGGGGTTGCCCATCTTGTCGTTCACCTTGAGCCGCTCGCCGTTGAGCGTGCGAGCGCGCAGGGAGACCTTAGTGGAGAGCGCCTTGGCCGCGGCAGCCTTCACGGACGGGGACGAGTCCTCCAGCGAGACATCGACGGAGATGCCGCCCTCCGGCGCTCCGAGGCTGCGCGCATAGAAGGGGTTCGCCCAGTAGAACCCCGACTCGTGCACCGTTCCCACGTAGCTGCCAAAGAGCACGAGCACGCGCGCCTGGCCCGGCTGCAGCGAGAAGAACCCGCAGCTGAGAACGATGGCGGCAATGAGCACCACGATGCCGCCGGCAAGCAGCGCGGGGCCCGCGGCCGACGCGGCGACGCCCGCCTCCTCGGCAGCGGCCAGGATGATGATTCCTTGGACCATGCCCCAGATGGAAGCTGCATAGGCGACGAGGTTGACAACGAGCATAGGCCAGCCAGACGCTGCGCGAGCCTGCTTCTCTGCGGTCATTGCGGTTCCTTTCAACGGCGATGCGACCCCCGATGGGTCGCGCTGCGCTGATGCCATTGTGATATCAGATTGGTTTCTGCGCAAGGGCCGCGGAAGGATTTTTTCGCAAGCGAGGAGCCAGCTGACTGGTTGCCTGGTATTGGGTGCGTTTCTGGCAGTTATTTCACCGATTTTCCGAGAATAACGACCGCGAGCGCACCCAAAGGCCACGCGTCGCGCCGCTGCCAGAAGTTGACAGAGGGGACGGGGGGATCTGTCAACCTGGCGCTCTCGGAAACTTGACAGAGGGGACAGAGGGTTGACAGATCCCCCCGTCCCCTCTGTCAGTCGGGTATCCTTGCAGGCAAGGAGGACGCATGGGATACAAGACCTACACCTGCCCGATCGCCCGGGACTGCGGCGGCTGCGAATGGCTCGCCGTTCCCTACCCCATCCAGCTTCGTCGCAAGCAGGAGCACGTGGAGGCCCTGCTCGGTGAGGCGGCCGAGAGGGACGGCGCGGTCGTCGAGGCCATTCGCGGGATGGACGAGCCCACGCGCTACCGCCACAAGGCGGCGACGCCGTTCGCCCATGCGCGCGGCGGGCGCGTGGCCTGCGGGTTCTACGCCGCCGGCACGCATCGCATCGTGCCGTGCGAGAGCTGCCTCGCCGAGGATGAGCGAGCGAGGCGCGTGCTCAACGCGGTCGCGCGCGTCGCCGAGCGCCTTCACGTGCCTCCCTACAACGAGGACCGCGGCGTGGGCGTGCTGCGTCACGCGGTCGTTCGCTGCGGCTGGCAGACGGACGACGTGCTGCTCACGCTCGTATCCCGCGTAGAGGAGCTGCGCGACGAGCGTCACCTCGTCTCCGAGCTGCGCGCCGCGTGCCCGGAGGTCACGAGCATCGTCCTCAACGTCAACGACCGACGCACCAACGCCATTCTCGGCAGGCGCAACCGCACGCTCTTTGGCCCCGGCGTCATGCACGACCGCCTGCTCGGCCTCACCTTTGAGATTGGGCCCACAAGCTTCTACCAGACGAACCCGGCCCAGACCGAGGTGCTCTACCGGCTCGCGCTCGACGGTGCGCAGGGGGCTCACCGCGTGCTCGACGCCTACTGCGGAACCGGCACAATTGGCGTGTGCGCCGCAGCAAGCTCAAACGAGATGCAGGTCACAGGTATCGAGCAGGTCCGCGGCGCCGTTGCCTGCGCCGAGCGCAACGCGCGTGCCAACGGCGTGGGCGATCGGTGCCGCTTCGTGGCCGCGGACGCCACCGCGTGGATGGCGCGCGAGGGCGCGGGCGAGCGCTTCGACGCCGTGGTGATGGACCCGCCGCGCGCCGGGAGCACGCCCGAGTTTCTCGCCGGGGTGGCGCGCCTCGCGCCCGAGCGCGTGGTATACGTGTCGTGCAACGTTGTCACTCAGGCACGAGACCTCAAGGTGCTGCGCGCCAAGGGGTATCGCCTCGCGCACGTGGCCCCGGTCGACATGTTCCCCCACACCAAGCATGTTGAGTGCGTCGCCGTGCTCGAGCGCCGCTAGGAGACCGCGCCTACGCCGACGCCGGGGCCACGGCCACCGTGCCGTTCTCGCGCACGCGCACGCGACCGGCGGCGAGAAGCCCCACGACCTCCGGATAGAGCTCGTGCTCAATCTGGTGGATGTGCTCCTCGAGCTCCTCGACCGACCAGCTCTCCTCCACCGGCAGCGCGCGCTGCGCGATGATCGGGCCAGCGTCATAGTCGGCGTTGGCGAAGTGCACCGTCACGCCCGTAACCTTCACGCCGCGCTCGTAGGCGTCGGCGATGGCGTGCGCGCCAGGGAAGCTCGGCAGCAGGGCGGGGTGCAGGTTCACCACACGGTTGGGGAACGCCTCGAGGATCGGCTCGTGCACCTTGCGCATGTAGCCCGCCATGATGACGTAGTCCACGTCACGCTCGGTGAGCGCAGCCGCAATGATCACGTCGGCGGCGACCGGATCGGCGTAGATCTCCTTGGAGAGCGTGAGCGTCTGGATGCCCGCGGCCTCGGCGCGCTTGAGCCCATAGGCGCTCGGACGCGAGCTCACCACGAGCTCGATTGAGGCGTCGAGCGAGCCGTCGGCGATGCGGTCGATGATGGCCTGCAGGTTGGTCCCGCTGCCGGAGATGAGAACGCCCAGCCTAATGCTCATCGTCGTACACGACCTTTCCCTTCTCGCCCGGCGTGCCCGCCACGACGCAACCGACCTCGAACGGCGAGAAGCCCTGGGCGACAAGCGCCTCGCAGACCGCGTCCTCGTCATCGGCGGCGCAGATGATCGCCATGCCCACGCCCATGTTGAACGTGCGGTATGCCTCCTCGAGCGTGAGGCCGGCCTCGCGGACCATGTAGGTGATCACGGGCGGGACGTCCCAGGCGGGCCCAGCCTCGCCGCCGCGACGGACCAGCGCGTCAAGGCCCTTGGGCATGGCGCGGTCGAGGTTCTCGGTGATGCCGCCGCCGGTGATGTGCGCCAGCGCGTGAATGGGCGCGCCGGCGCGCAGGGCGGCGAGAAGACCGCCAGCGTAGATGGTCGTCGGGCGCATCACGGCGTCGGCGATGGACTCGCCGCCCAGCTCCTCGAGCGGAGCCTCGAGCTCCTCGACCGTCCTGCCCTCGATGGCGACCTTGCGCACGAGGGAGTAGCCGTTGGAGTGGATGCCCGAGCTCGGCAGGCCGAGGATGACGTCGCCCTCGCGGACCAGGTCCGGGCCGATCATCTTGGGACGATCGACCACGCCCACCACAAAGCCGGCGAGGTCATAGTCATCGGCCGCCATGACACCGGGGTGCTCGGCCATCTCGCCGCCCACGAGCGCGCAGCCGGACTTGCGGCAGCCCTCGGCGATGCCCCCCACGATCTTGGAGACGTGCTCGGCGCGCAGCTTGCCGATGGCCACGTAGTCGAGGAAGAACAGCGGCTCGGCGCCCATCGGGACGATGTCGTCCACGCACATGGCAACGAGGTCCTCGCCCACGGTCTCGTGGCGGTCGAGCAGCTGCGCGATGGCGAGCTTGGTGCCCACGCCGTCGGTGCCGGACACCAGGATGGGCTCCTCCATGTCCTTGAGGGCAGCCGCCGAGAAGCACGAGCCGAACCCGCCCAGACCACCGATGACCTCGGGACGGTTGGTCGCAGCAACGGCCGCCTTGATCGCGTCGACGGCACGGGCGCCCTCGGCGGTGTCCACGCCGGCGTCCTCGTAGCTCACGTGCTTGGTGTTCTCGGCCATCTTGGTCCTTTCTGTGACGACGAGCGCATCGGCCCGGAATGAGCCCATTATATCTGGCCTCACGGGCGCCCTGGCGCACAGGGGGCGGGAACGCTCATTTGTTGGGCTCGGCACGGAGCCCGAGCGAGCGCCGTTAGCCCTCTTGCTCGCCGCCAGAGAGGGTCCGCCTGGCCTCCTCGAGCGGCAGCCGGGAAGTCTCCGAGGCGCTCGAGAGGTTTCGCGGCTCATAGCCCGGAAGGAACTTCTCCTCCCAGAAGCCCCGCGGAATCTCAACGGGATACTCGCCCGTGAAGCACGCCTGGCAGTAGCCGCCCTCGGGGACGCACTCGAGGAGCCCCTCGATGGAGAGGAAGCCCACCGAGTCGGCCTCGATGTAGGCGCGAATCTCGTCGAGCGACATGTTGGCAGCGATGAGCTGGTCCTGGCTTGCCGTGTCGATGCCGTAGAAGCACGGCCACTTCACCATGGGCGACGCCGAGCGCACGTGCACCTCGGTGGCGCCGGCCGCCTTGAGCATCCGCACGATCTGTCGCGAGGTGGTGCCGCGCACGATGGAGTCGTCGACCATGACGAGGCGCTTCCCGCGCACCACGTCGGGCAGGGCGTTGAGCTTGAGGCGCACGCCCATCTGCCGCAGCTCCTGGGTGGGCTGGATGAAGGTGCGTGCCACGTAGCGGTTCTTGATGAGTCCCGTGCCAAAGGGGATGCCCAGCTCGGCAGCAAAGCCCTCGGCGGCGGGCGTGCCGGAGTCCGGCACCGAGATCACGAGGTCGGCCTCGACGGGCGTCTCGCGGGCAAGGCGACGGCCCATGTTGTGGCGCACAAGGTAGAAGCTCGACCCATCCTTCACGGAGTCAGGCCGCGAGAAGTACACGTGCTCGAAGATGCAGTCCGTGCGGGACGACGGCGCGCAGCCGCGCTCGGAGCGAAGCCCGTCGTCGGAGACGCGCACGATCTCACCCGGCTCCACCTCGCGCACGAACGTGGCGCCCACGATGTCCAGTGCGCACGTCTCGCTCGCAACGACCCAGCCGGCGTCGCCGAGGCGCCCGAGCACCAGCGGACGAATCCCGTGCGGGTCGCGGAAGGCGTAGAGGGCGTTCTCGCGCACGAGCGCCATCGCGTAGCCGCCCTCGAGCATGCGCATCGTGTGGGCGATGCCCGTGCGCAGACGGCCGCCGCGCTGCGTGAAGTAGCCAATCAGCTTGGCGGCGACCTCGGAGTCGGTGTTGGAGCGGAACGGGATGCCCATCTCGATCAGCTCGCGGCGCAGCGCGTCGAAGTTCACGAGCGTGCCGTTGTGCGCAAGCGCGATGATCACGTCGTTGATCGTGGAGAGGTGGGGCTGCGCCGACTCCCATCCGCGCGCGCCCGCGGTGCCGTAGCGAACGTGGCCGCACGCCACCTTGCCCGGCATGGCAGAGAGGTCATCGTCGCTGAACACCTGGGTCACCAGGCCGAGGTCCTTGCGCACGAGCACCGTGCGACCGTCCCCCACCGCGATGCCCGCGGACTCCTGCCCGCGATGCTGCAGCGCCCTCAGGGCGAAGTACGTGATGCGGGCGACGTCGCGCCCCGGGGCCCACACGCCAAAGACCCCGCACTCCTCGTGAAGCCCGTCGAGTCCCTCAAGCTCGTCCCGAGGCTGCACCCCAGCGTCACGCGTCACGAATCCCCCTACTCCGCCTGGGCGGCATCGTCTGCGGCGGCCGCCTTGGGCACGCAGACGAGCAGCGTGCGCCCAGAGTCGCCGTTGTCGTAGTTGCAGGTGCACAGTGTCAGCACGTTCGTTGCCCCGGCGATGAGCTCCGTGGCGTTCGCACTGCTCGCCGAGGACCGGTCGAGCAGCGCGGTTAGATAGGTGTGCAGCTCGTCCTCGGAGGCAAACGAGAAGGTACGCGCCGCCGTGTCGTCGGCGGACGTCTCGTAGATCAGAAGCGGCTCGAGCTCGTAGGTGGCCTCCTCGGTCACGTACCAAATCGTGGTGACGCCGTCGAACATCTCCTGGTTGGTCATGTCGGAGATGGGCTTGAACATGGCCCCGTTGCGCAGGTGGTGGCCGTAGATGATGGTCTGGCCGTCAATCATGCCGGGCGCGGTGTTCTCGTAGTCCATGAAGACCTGACCGCCGAGCGAGTAGTTGCCCTCGGCGCTCGTGTGCAGGTACTTCTCGTTGTCGGACGCCTGGTAGACGGGGAAGTTGACCACGGTTCCCGGAATCTGCACCCAGCCCACGACCTCGTCGTTGACGGCCTTGAGCGCGGCCCAGTCAACCTGCGGGGGCGTGGTGCCGTTGTCCGAGACGTCTGCGTAGGCGGCAAGCTCCTCGTTGATGCGGTCCTGCTCGTGGTACTGCCACTGGTTGTAGATCCACAGGCCCGCGGCGGTGGCGATAAGGGCAAAGCCCACCACAAAGAGGATGACGGAGACAACCCGGCCGGCGCGCTTGCGCGGGTCGCGGCTGCGCCTCCCGGAGAGGTCGTAGGGGTCCGTCTCGCGGAAGCCGGCGTCGCGGCGCCGGCGACCCCCGTGTCGAGAGCCTCCCTCAGGCTCGGAGACCACCGAGACGTAGCCCGAGCTCACGCGCGGAGCGCCTGCAGCGTAGGGATTGCCCTCGGGCGCGTGGTAGGACTCGTCGCCGCCGCGTCGCGTCTTAAGGTGCGAGCGGGGGTTGCCGCCGGAGCGAGCCGAGTGTCGGCCGCCCCTGGGCGAGGCGCCCGCGTCATCAGGCTGCTTGAAGTGCGACGCCATGCGCGACCTCCGTCCTTGGCGCCCTGGAGGGTCTAGGCCTCTGCCATCTGGCGCTTGAGCTCAACGATCTTCTCGCGGTACTCGGGCATGCTCGCGCCGAGGACCTGCGTGGCGTAGATGGCCGCGTTCTTGGCGCCGTTGATGGCAACGCAGGCAACGGGAACACCGGAGGGCATCTGCACCATGGAGAGCAGGGAGTCCATGCCGCCGAGGTCGGAGGTCTTCATCGGCACGCCGATGATGGGCAGCGGAGTGAAGGCGGCAACGACCCCGCCGAGGTGGGCGGCCTTGCCGGCAGCGGCGATGATGACCTTGAGGCCGCGCTCGGCCGCGGAGCCGGCCCACTCGTGGACCTTCTCGGGGTTGCGGTGCGCGCTGGCGATGACCAGCTCGTAGGGCACGCCGAGCTCGTCGAGCTGCGCGGTGCACGCCTCCATGACGGGCATGTCGGACTTGGATCCCATGATGATTCCCACGAGCGGCTGATCTGCCATGATGCTCCTCTCGGTAGACTTTGCCCCCTCAGTATACGCGACCTGCGAAGCGTTGCCCTACATCGCCTGCGCAGGGGTCGCGGGCGCAGATGCGGTGGCGGACTCAGGCGCAGCGGCAGACTGGCGACACGTCATGGGACTGACACCGAGGCGCAAATCGAGCTCCTGCTCCCGTCTCAGGCGCTCCCATATCCAGGTGCGCAGAAGGCTCTGCCGAGGCTGGCCGATGCGACGCGCCTGCACGTCAATCTGCTCGACCATGTCCAGCGGCAGGTCGAGGTTGATCTTCTTGGTGAGCGTAACGGTAAAGATCGCGTCTGAATCCGGCTCGATACGGCGGGGGTGCTCCGTGTCGAAGAACTCATCGAGCTCCTCGCCGTTGTCAAAGCGCTCGTCAAGCTCCTCAGCGGTTATCCGCCTCGTTCCGTCCTGCGAAACGATCATAGCTCTCGGCCTCCCTCCGTCGCGCGCGGCGCACCGAAATGATGCGGCGACGCCCCTCTCGGTACGTGATGATCGCGGCCCAGTGTTTCCCGGCAATCATTCCAATCACCTTCCAGCGCGCATCGTCGGTTCCTGAGTTCGTGTCGAGCTCGATAACCGGACCCTCCCACAGCGCCCGGGCCTCAACAAAGGAAATGCCGTGCTTCTCAAGGTTACGTTGGCTCTTCTCCGGGTCCCACTCGAACTTCTCGGCCCGCATCTCTGCTCCCCACTATAGCAAAGGTATGGATTCAATATCGTTTCGGCGTATTTCGCATATGAAAAGCCTAGCAAGGCATGCTGTCGCAAAACTTCCACCCAGCTCTCCGGGAGCTGACACAGAGACGAACGCGCCGCAGGCAGCCCCGGGCGGTGCGTCGCGCGGGCCGCACGCAAGTCACTCGCAGGCTCCATGTGTCCCACACATGACAGATTCGCGGCAGGGCGGCCGCAGGGGCCGAGAAGGTCTATCCTCTTGAGCTGTACGCTGGTCCATCAGTCCGCGGACAAAGGAGAATCCCATGAACAACGCCAGCAATCTGTACCTCTACCAGCGCGAGGGCGGCTACCTGCCGCGCGTCGCGGCCGTTCACGACCTGTGCGGCTACGGAAAGTGCTCGCTCGGGGTTGCCATCCCCGTGCTCTCGGCGGCGGGCATCGACGTCTGCCCCGTCCCCACGTCGCTCTTCTCGGCGCACACGCGCTTCCCCAAGTTCTACATGCACGACACCACGGCCATGCTCGGCGACTACCTCGACGCCTGGCGAGAGGAGGGCATCGAGCTCGACGGCATCTACTCGGGCTTCCTTGGCTCCGCCGAGCAGGTCGACGCGATCCTGCGCCTCTACCGCGAGTACCCCGGGGCGCTGCGCATCGTCGACCCGGTGATGGGCGACGGCGGCGCCAAGTACCCCACCTACACCGACGAGATGTGCGAGGCGATGAAGGGCCTGGTGGACGGCGCCGACATCCTTACGCCCAACCTCACCGAGGCCTCCATCATCACCGGCATCCCCTATGAGAGCCAGGATGTTGACGAGGCGTACGTGCGTCGCATGATGGACGCCCTTCTCGGCATGGGCGCCAAGTCCGTGGTGCTCAAGGGCATCGTGCACGAGGGCGAGCAGGTCATTCGCAACTACGTGGCGGTCGCCGGCGGAGAGGGCGAGTTCGAGGAGGTGTCCGGCGAGCTGCTCCCGTTCATGCTGCACGGCACCGGGGACCTCTTTGCGTCGGGCCTCACCGCCGCCGTCTACGCGGGCCGGAGCCTGCGCGACTCCGTCGAGTTCGCCTGTGGGCTCGTGCGGGACGCCATGCGCATCACGCCCGAGCAGCCCGACTACGAGGTGCGCGGCGTGAGCTTTGAGAGCGTCCTCGGCGACGTGACGGCGCTGCTCGCCTAGAGGCAGAAGCCCGCAACGACCCCGTTCGGCGTGGCCGGGCGGTGGCTCGTTGCGGCGGCACCGTCCGGGCCGACGCACATGAACCACGCCTCGTTGCTCGGGTCGGGGCTGCGCTCCCACCAGTAGGTGCCATCGTCAAGCGCAAGCGCCTCGTTCGGCCCGCCGCCGTCAACGCCAAGATCGGCAAAGAGCTGGTACTGCTCGCCCTCCGGCTCCGACCCGGAGCGAGCGGTGCCCGTGAGCTCGGAGTACGACGGCAGCCAGAGGGAGTCCTCGGTCACGATCTGCTCGGTGCCCGTCCCTGCGACGGGGTTGGTCAGCTTGCTCACGGTCACGACCGCGCCGGAGAGCTCCTCGGGGAGCAGGTCCATGAGCTCGCCGTTCATCCACTCGCGCAGCGTGGTGTCACGCCAGCCGGAGCCCTTGTCGGAGTTGGGGCACATGGCCATCTCGGCCAGGGGCGCCTCCGCGATGAAGGTGATGCCCGCGACGCCAGAGCCATCCGCGAGCTCGTCGTGCCTGAAGCCGGCTATGCGCACGGCCACCGTTGTGCCGTCCGCAAGCTCAAGGTCCTTGGTGTCGCTGCCGTCCAGCGAGCCGTCGGCGGCGCACAGGTTGTACTCAACGGCGATGTCCTCCGCATCGGCGTCCGTACCTGCCGCGGCAATGAGATCAGCGATCTGGGAGAGCTCGGCCCAGGAGTAATCGGCAAGTGCGGCGCGAGGCTCGGGCGCGTCCTCGGGAAGAGTGGTGCCACCATCGTCGGGCGCCTCGTCCTCCTCGTCCTCGCCGAGCGGCGCGATGCTGCCGTCCGAGGGCGGCTGAACCTCCGGCGCAGACGTGCCCGGAGAGGCGAGCGGGCCGAGCCAGCTCGTGGACACGAACCCTATGAGCGCGACCACCACAAGGGCTGCAACGGCGAGCGCGGCGACAAGGGCCCCGCGGGGCACGCCACGCTCGACTTCGGGAAGGTCGCCGAAGGCGTCGCGCATCGCACCGGAGAAGCCGCTGCGGGCCTCCTCGAGGGGACTGGATGCCACGGGGCGCCGCTCGGGGGCCTGCTCCGCCACAGCGGGGGCGTCGGGTTGTGCGCCCTCTCGGTCGGAGGGCTCGGGAACCGCGTCCATGACCTCGGTCTCTTCCCCAGCGCCCTTGGCGGCAACCTGCTCGGCGACGTCTGCCGGGGCAGTCTCGTCGGCGACGGGGCCCTCTTCCACGTCCGCCGCGTGCCTCCCCCAGTGGGCGCGGGCGCCCGGGAGGTCCTGCTCCGGGAAGGAGTCCGTATCGAGCATCGTCTCACGGAAACGGCGCTCCATGCCGCCCTGCGCTGCCCCCGGGTGCACGGCGCGTGCGGCGCGGACGCGGACCGCGCGCGGCTCGACGCGCGTTGCGCGAGGAGGCGGCGCAACGGGCACCATGGGAACGGCGCCGCCCGTGAGCGGCGAGCCGAGGGGCTCCTCGAGCTTCTTGGGCGCGGGCACGTCCTCGATGGGCGCGCCGCACGCGTAGCAGAACTTTGCGCGCTCGGGCAGCTCCTGGCCGCACACCTTGCACTTCATGATGCCCCTCCCCGCATCGGCTAAGCGCTACAACGTTAGCATGACAGATTGTTTTAGCATGCCAGAATGTGCCTGAATGCTAGGTTGACGGCTGCTGGCGGGAGGGACGGGGGCACCTCCGTGCTCGGCTCGCGCACGCTACTCGGCAGAGAGGATCTCCACGGGGGTCAGCGAGGTGGTCACCTGGTCGCGCAGCTCCGCCTGGACGGCGTCGTCTATGCCCGTGATCGTGCAGGAGAAGTTCACGCCGCTCGCGGACTGCGTCTTGGTCCAGACGAACGTCATGAACGAGGTCACGTCGCCCTTGGGCTCAAGGAAGCCGAAGAGGCCCGACTGCTGGATGTTCCCCTCCTCGTCCGCGTGCACGCTGACGTGATAGACGACCGTGTCGATATTGGGGTTGAGCAGGGCGTTCACGGCGAAGGCGGTGGACTGGACCTGCGAGCTGGAGAAGCACTCGAGGGCGCTGCCCGAGGTCGTGTCTATGACCGTGACCTCAATCCTGCCGGTGTTCTCGTCCGCCTCCTGCACGGAGAAGTCCGCGGGGAACTGCGTGAAGCCGTCGCCCCACTCCACGCCGCCGTTGAGCGCGGCGACCACGGTGCGCACGGTGGCCTCCTCGGCAAGCGTGGCCGTCACGGCGCGGCGCACAAAGCCAAAGATGACCTGGGCGGCAACCACACCGATCAGAAACACGAGCACGAACGTAACGGCGGCCCGCGTGATGGCCTTGTTCACGTTGGAGCCGGAGGGGTCCTCATCGGAGAGCGGGTCAAAGTCCAGCGAGAAGCCCTTCTCGCGGCGATGTGCGCGCTGCCTGCGGGCGCGCTCCTCGTCGGTGTGGCCCGTGTGGTCAACGCGAGAGAAGAGCTCCTCGGCCTCCGCGGCCGTGAGCGACCCCTTCTGCACCCGCGCCTTAGCCTGTCCCCTCTTGAACATCCCGTCTCCAGTTCGTAGGCCCTGAGACCGCCCCACGTCAGCGCAGCAAGTATATCGCGGCGACGGAACCGAGGGCCGCCCTGCCGTTGTTTCTCAGAGAAGTTCCGCGAAGCGCACTTCTCGCAGAAACTGCGGCAGGGCGGCCCTCGGTTCCTCCCGTCACGCGAACTGCATGTGGTAGTACCGCGCGTACGTTCCGCCCTTGGCGAGAAGCGCCTCGTGGGTTCCGCGCTCGGCCACGCGACCGTCCTCGATCGTCACGATCTCGTCCGCCCCCATGATGGTGGAGAGCCGGTGCGCGATCACGAGCGTGGTGCGGCCTCGCGCCAGCTCCGTGAGAGACTCCTGCACGACACGCTCGGACTCGTTGTCGAGCGCAGAGGTTGCCTCGTCAAAGATGAGGATCGGCGGGTTCTTGAGAAAGACGCGAGCGATGGCGATGCGCTGCTTCTGTCCGCCGGAGAGGTGGCTTCCCCGCTCTCCCACCTGCGTCTCGTAACCCTCCGGCAGCGACTCCACGAACTCCGCCACGTTCGCGCGGCGCGCGGCGGCGCGAATCTCGTCCATCGTGGCGTGCGGCGAGCCGTACGCGATGTTCTCGGCTATCGTCCCGTCGAAGAGGTAGACGTCCTGCTGCACCAGCCCGATCGCCTCGCGCAAGCTCCGCTGCGTCACGCTGCGAACGTCCTGCCCGTCAATGGTCACAGAGCCGGAGGTCACGTCATAGAAGCGCGGCAGCAGCGCGCACGTTGTGGACTTGCCGCCGCCCGAGGGCCCCACGAGCGCGATGGTCTCGCCGGGACGGATGTCGAGCGAGAGGCCGCGAATGACCTCGTCGCCAGGCGTGCCGTCCGCCTCGGGGTAGGCGAAGCGCACGTCGCGGTAGCTGATGGCCCCCTCGCTTACGCGCAGCTCGCGGGCATCGGACGCGTCACGGACGTCCGGCTGCTCGTCGAGCACCTCGCAGAAGCGACGAAAGCCCGCGACGGCCTTCTGGAAGGTCTCGGTGAAGTCGAGGATGCTCGTGACCGGAGCCGTGAAGAGCGAGATGTAGAGCGCGTAGGTGGCTAGGTCCGCAGGCGCCATCTCTCCGCGAGCGATCAGCCAGCCCCCGAGCACCACGACCACCGTGTTGAGCGCACCCATCATCGCCGAGACGGCGCCCTGGTAGCGGCCCATGGCTCGGTACATCCGCGTCTTTGAGGCGAGGTAGGCGTCGTTGCTCCTGCGGAACTTCTCGCCCTCCAGCGGCTCCGCGGCAAAGCTGCGCACCACGCGCACCCCGCCGAGCGAGTCCTCGAGGCGCGAGTTCACGCCGGAGATCTTCTCGCGGTTCTCGGTGTAGACGGCTCGCATCCTCCAGTTGGCGTAGGCGTTGTAGGCCACGAGCAGGCACGCAATGAGCGCGAGCGCCGCGGTGAGCGGGGCGTTGATCGTGGACAGTATCACAAAGCTGCCAGCAATCTCCACGATGCCGATGAGCAGGAACTCCGGCCCGTGGTGCGCCGCCTCGGAGATGTCAAAGAGGTCCGAGACAAGACGGCTCATGAGGTCGCCCGTCTTGTGGTGATCATAGTAGGAGAGGCTCATGCGCTGGTAGGCGTCGAAGAGGTCCTCGCGCATCCTGCTCTCCATGCGCGCACCCATCACATGGCCCCAGAAGATGACAAAGTAGCGACAGCCCAGGCGAAGCGCGTACATGGCCACGAGCCCCACCGCCACGTAGGCGAGCACGGCGAGAATGGCGTCCGGCCCCTCCGTGAAGAGGCCTCCGGCGAGGCTGCGCAGAATCTGCGGGAAGGCAAGATCGATGCCGGCGATGGCGAGCGAGCAGGCGATGTCGGCCACGAACAGGTGACGCTGGCCGCGGTAGTAGCTGAGGAAGCGCTTGAGCATGTGAGGGGGCTCCGTTGGTCGGCGGGCACGTGCGCGCTCTAGGGTAGCACCGTCAGGCCGGCGCACGGCTGGCAACGGAGCTGCCCGCTGATTAACGCGCACGGTTTGCGTCTCCACAAAACTAAAGCATTGGTTATATGAAACGAAATCAAATCGTGCGCGTTATTCTGGACGCAAGGGACAGAAAGAGAACGGCGCCCCGGCGCCGGACCGCTAGCTGTTGTGTGCCAAGACGTTGTTTACGCCCCGAGGGTGACAAATAGGGATGGCTCCCGCATGCTGTGAGTTGTTCAGGCTTGCAGCGAAGGGGGCCATCCCATGTCCCAACATCCTAACGCAAGGCTCACGCCGCGCG
>DXBM01000027.1 GCA_019116525.1 Candidatus Olsenella pullistercoris
CCGTTCGCCAAGATGATCGGCGACATCAAGCTCAACAAGTGGGGCTACATCATCGCCGACGAGGACGGCCGCACCTCCGACCCGCGCATCTGGGCCGGCGGCGACATCGTCACCGGCGCGGCCACGGTCATTCTGGCCATGGGTGCCGGCAAGACGGCCGCAGCCAGCATCACCAAGGCGCTCGTCGGATAGAAGCGTCGAGAAGAACGTCTTGCCGTAAGGCCTGGCCCCGCCGGCTCCGAGCGAGTCGGCGGGGCCTTTGCTGTCACGAGGTCCTTCTCGGCCGCGGGCGACTGCGCACCCCAGCAGCGAGCCAGCGCGCACTCGACGCGATTTGTTTTCGCCCCAACTGGGAAAACGCGATTCTGCCTTCGTCGAGTGCGCGCTGACGTGCCGCCCCGCGCCACTTGAACCAGGTTCAAGTGGCGCGGGGCGTTGCTCTCCGTGGCCTCAGCCGTTCCGCCACTGGTGCGCGAGCTGCCTCGCGCGCGCACGATCGCCAAAGACGGCACGGCCCAACACCGCTGCGTGAATCCCCTGCTCCGCAAGTGGGGCGAGAAGGTCGGGCGTGATGCCGCCATCCACCCAGACCTCACGGCCATCCCCAGCGAGCTGCGCAGCAAGCTCAAGCATGTCACGACGACAGACCTGCGCTGGATCATCGTGGGCCGTCGTCCCCACGAGCACGAGCCCACCCTCTTCGAGAAGCACGTCGAAGTAGGCGCGCCCAACGTCAAGGTTGCTCACGTTGGCACCCACGGCCATCCCCAGCCCCGCCGCGCGTAGCTCGCGCAGCGTACCCACGGGATTGGCCAAGTTGTCCGTCTGAACGAAGAGCTCGGTCGCATCGCAGCGCCTGAGGTCATCGACATAGGCGAGCGGATCGTTCACCTCAAGATGGATCGACCTGCTCGAGGAGCGCGAGAGCTCGCAGGCGGCCACGCACGCCCTGAGGCCGAATGAGATGCCCCGCACCGCCACCCCATCCGCGACGTCGAGGTGCATCGCGTCAAAGCACTCGTCGCAGAGGGCAATCTCATCAGCGAGCCGCAACGGGTCGCCCGAGGCGATCGAGGGCGAGACGATCATCTCACGCCTCGCCGCGAGCCGCCCGAGCGTTTGCCATGAGCTCACGGGCTCGCGCCGGGTCAATCGGGTTATAGAAGTTGCCGTCCACCTTGATGCCCGTGCCCACGATGCAGCCGTCGGCAATCGAGATGATCTCGGCCACCGTGGACGCCTTGACGCCGTTGCTGGCGAGCACCGGCGTGTCCGTACATGCCTTGACCTTGCGTACGAGGTCCTCATCCACGGCCGAACCGGGCTTGTCGCTGTAGATGAGCAGCGTATCCGGATTGAGGTTGAAGGTCAGGGTCTTCACAACCTCCTCGATGGGACGCTCCGCCACCTGGCGCGTGCCCTCGGGGATGATGGCCGTCATCGTCTTGACGTCGCCGCAGCCCACCTCGTAGCGGTGCCGCTCAACCTCGCCGGGGTCAACGCTCGAGAGACCATAGACGCCCGCGTGAGCCCCGTGGAGAATCCCGCGCACAAAGCTTGCCCCCGTTGCAGCCGCTACGTCAAAGGCCATACGCGCGTCGTTGGCCACCGTGATGCCAAACGGGACCGTCAGCTCATCTGCAAGCCGCCCGATGACGTAGGACATGGTCGCCACCGTCACCACAGGAACCTTGGTCGTGTACGGAATGCTGAACTCGTTGCAGAAGAGCACCCCGTCAAAACCCGCACCCCGCAGCGCAGCCAGGTCGGCACGAGCCGATTCGACGATGAACTCAACCCCGCGCTCGGGCTTGAACTTGGGATCGGTGGGCATCGCCTGAAGGTGGATCATCCCGATGACGGGCTTGTCAGTTCCAAAGACTTGCTTCAGCCACATGTGACTGCACCTTTCTGATCGAAGAACACCTCCAGGAGATAGTCCTGGAGCTCCGTTGCGTCCAAACGGTCGAGTCGCTCGAAGAACTGTGGGTCGCGGGCGCTGATGATGAGGCGCCGTATGAGCTCCAGATGAGCCTCGCTGTCGAGAAGGGCCAGGTTGAAGACATAGCGCACGGGAACGATCACGCTGGCGTCCTCAATGCTGCGAAACGGCACCGCTCGCCTGAGCCTCAGGGCGCAGATGGCCTCCCTTACCACGTGCTCCGCAGTCGTGTGCGGAATGGCCACGGGACAGGCGTCGTTGAACCCCGTTGGGTACTGACGCTCGCGCTCCACGCAGCTCTCGTAGAAGTCGGACCGCACGCACCCCTTTGCGAGCAGGGTGCCTGCCGTGAGGCGCAGGGCCTCCTCCCAGCTCGAGGCGTCGTCCTCGAGCACGTACATCTCAGCCATTAAGATTCTCCTCAGTTGCCTGCTCCGCCACCGCCTGCCCTGACACCCGCCCCTCATCCTTGCCGGGCTTCTCGATGTAGTCGACCTCAATCCCCTGAGCCTCAAGACGCCCAAGAATCGCCTGCGTGTCCTCAGCAGAGAAGACGTTGGGGAGCCGATGCAAGGCGGTTCTGTTGCCCTGTCGACGCACATAGATCCTGATGCGAATCTGGGGGTTGTACTCGACCCGCTCAATCTGGCTCACGAGGATACGCCGGGTGTCGATGATGCCGTTGTAGAAAAAGAGCTCTTCGTCGGACAAGGTCAGGCGGCACGTCTTGAACCGCAGGAGGGAGAGAGCGGCAATGGCAACGGCCGCGAGGTAAAACAGCACGTTGAAGTACGCCTTGCCAAAGCTGGCTGGCCTCACGATCAACACGACCACCGCAACGACGCACATGAGCAGGCCGGATGCCACATACACTCGCGCAACGCCGGGCCGCACGCGATAGATCGCGGCATCCTCGTCGTGCCCAATGGCCCTCACCGCACTTTCATTGCTGGCCATCGCCATCACCGTCCTTCTCCGTCTAAGCGGTTCCTACCAGACTCCGAGAGCCTTGCCGATAAGGCCAACGAGCACGCAGTTGAACTCGGCGGTCGTCGAGCCGGACACGAGCGTGGTGGCGCTGCTGATGTAGCCCGCCTGGAAAGCAAGCATGGTCGCGACCGGCGCCATCCAGCTGTTGATGTAGGACTTGTAGATGACGATCGCAATCGAGGAGACGAGGTTCCTGAAGACGTCCCCGTTCGCGAAGAGCGACGCGGCGCACGTGATGTAGATGAGCGAGCCGAGCGTAGAGATCGGGAACATGGAGATGCCCGGCAGGAAGGCAATGAGCATAGTGATTGGGATCATGATGCCAACGAGCTCGATGCCCGTCTCGTCACCGAGGCACAGGGCCTCGTCCATGCCGATGTAGATGTCGTAGTCGTCGCCGAGCTTGCCCTTGAAGTACTTGCTGGCAGCACGAGAGACAGGCGAGAGGCCCTCCATGAGAAGGGAGACCACCTTGGGCATGAGGATGACGGCTGCCGCGAGCGTGACGCTAACGGAGAGCGCGTTGGAGGGGCTCTGCTGCGTGATGATCGAGAGGATGATGCCGACGATGAAGGTCAGCACCGAGGACTCACCGAGCGAGCCGAGCTTGTCGGAGAACCAGCTCACGTTGATGCTCACCTTGTTGAGCCCGGGGATCTTGTCGATGATCTTGCACACCACGAGGTTGATGCCCCAGAGGTAGACCGTGTCGTTGTTGCAGCAGGTCGTGCCAGGCAGGTCGTAGTACTTCTGCCAGCGCGGGGCAATCCAGTCGGCCCACTTGAGCACCACGACAAAGGTGCCGAGCGCAAAGATGACACCGGCGACATAGGCGATGCTGGTTTCCACACCCGCAAGCGTGAGGATGTAGTAGAGCATCGAGCCGCCGATGATGACGTGGAAGTAGTTCCAGACGTCAATGTCCATGGTCTTTGTAAAGCGAACCTTGAGTAGGATGTAGTTCAAAATCATGGCGAGGGGAACAATGAGCAGAGCGAACGACGTCGACCACGCGACCGCGCTCATCCCCTCCCAGCCGATGTCAACGACGGTGAAGCCGCTGCCATCGCCGAGGCCCGAGTAGTAGTCAACAACCGGCTGAATGCCCTCAACGAGCATGTTGAGAACGATGTTGATGCCGAGAAACCCTGCGCCAACGCGCAGGCCGTTGCGCATCGAGTCAAAGAACCCGAGCTTGAAGACGACGCCCATCACGGTGATGATGATCGGCAGGAACACGCCGCCGCCGATGTCCATTACGAACTGGACGATGGAGTCGATAACTTCCATGAACCCTACCTCCTTGTGCTAGCTCTGCTGGTTGACACGTTCATTTGCTCGGCCGAGCGCGTCCTTAATCTTGTTGGTTGCTCCCTCCTCGTCGAGGCCGGTAATGAGCCCGCCCACGGAGACGACTTCGCACCCGATGTCGCGCGAGTACTTTGAGGTGACGAAGCAGACGTCGAACTCCTTGCCGATGGCCTGAACATCGGCGAGCGGATGCTTGATGATGTCAACGGGGACATCGATGCTCTTGGCGATCTTCGCGATCTCCTCGGCTGCAAACGTCGAGGTGGCGATGCCGCCCCCGCAGGCAACGAGAACCCTGATCTTCCTCATGACTGGCTTCCTTTCTCGAGTGGATATCAACTGCTCGCAGCCGCGAGCCAAAACGCGACGATCGACTCAGGTCACGCGCTCGGAGAGCTGCGCGCCGAGGTAGAGATAGAGGGCCTCCGGCGTGTCCTCCGACCATCCCCGCAGGACATCGCAGACCTTGTCCGAGGAGAGCAGTGCCATGAGGTCGCGCATGGCGGGAACGTGACGGGAGGCGTCGGTCGCCACCAGCGTGAAGATGACCCGGTAGGACCTGTCCCAGCGCTCAAAGCGGACCGGACGAGAGAAGAGGGTCAAAGACATACCCACCCCGAGGCTCTCGACGCCTGGCTCGGCATGGGCCACGTATATCTCGTGGCGGTACTCCGAGTAGAGGCCCAGCTCTTCAATTGTGGCCATGATCTTGTCGGCGTAGCCCTCCGTCGCGATGCCGTCGCGCACAAGCGGCGCGCAGCCCAGACGAATTGCCGCCTCGGCAGTCATGGCCTCATTCACGATCTGGATGCGGCTCGCCGGGAGGATGTCGAGCAGGTGAAGGTCCCGCGCGGGCATCTGGCCCCCGCCGCAGAGGCAGGCGCTCAGCTCCCCGAGCAGTCTCAGGGCGTTGGAGTCGTCCACATAGCGCTCGATGATGCCCATGATGTCACCAACGAGCAGGGAGCCGACCGTGGAGCTGCGCACGCTCCAGTCCAGCAGCCTCCGCTCCTGGGACTTGGTCAGCGAGGGGCTTACGAGAAGCGCCCGGTCACCAAACACGGGAGAGTCGACGGTCGTGACCACAAGGTCGTAGGTGTCAGAGTCGAGCGGCGGATAGTCGCGCAGGCTGCACGAGCGGTACTCGAACCCCGGCCCGAGAAGATCCCGGAGCTGCTGGCAGACGAGCAGCGACGTACCTATTCCAGACGCACACACCACCAGGATGCGACGGGTCGAGACCGGAGCCCGCAAGTCCTGCCCGGCACCGTGATCCCCAAAGTCTTGGCTGCCGAAATAGACGCACAGCCCGGCGACCTCGTCCGCGGGAAAGTTCATGCCCAGCCGGCTTTCGAGGTTCTTACACACGAGGTTCGTCGCATTGTAGAGCTGGCGGTAGTTGTCCAAGACGTGCCTCAAGATGGCGCTTGGGAGTTTGATCTTGTACTCCATCCGGCAGATCATCGCACGCACGTGCGGCAGCAGACGCTGTGCGAGCTCCTCTCGCTGCACGATGCTCGCGCACACCTGGCGCTCGAACTCCCCGACCAACGCCCTGACAAGGCGAACGGATCGCTGGTCAGAGGCGTTCTCTGGGTCATCGACCGAAAAGACCCGCGAACCTCGCAGAAGCGCGGTCACATAGGGGCGCTCCTCTGGCCTCATGACAAGGCCAAGAGCCCCCATGCCCTCCATTACGCGGCCGGCGACGTCCCACTCCGACGTTCCCTCCAGAGGAGCGTCCGCGGAACACCCCCCTCCCGAGCACGAAGGGCAGACACGGTCCCTCAGAACCACGCACAGCAGGTAGTAGACGAGCTCTCCGAGCAGGCTGTAGGACAGTCCCCTGCCAGCCCGTTCCTCAACGGACCTGATGGAGGAGCGCAGGCAGCCCTCGATGCGCTCTGTAAGCCCCTCGGGCGCCCCCTCGCCAACAAGGCCGTCGCGCGCCGGCTGAAGGAGCACACCGCGAGCAACGCGCCGAGCCACGGCTGAGTCGAGCCGATAGAAGCTCTCCATGGTGCGCCAGCGCAGCGACCGTTCCTCCCCCTCAATCCGGTAGCCATCTCGGCCAAAGCTGACCACGCGAAGCCCTTCTCGCTCAAGGGACGTGCGCAGCGAGGCAATGTCCGAGGTGATGGTGCTTCGGCTTACCAAGAAGAACGAGCAGAGCGAGCTGATCGTCACCGGAGAGGGGCGCAGCGCCATCATGAGCACCATAAGGTCGTGGCGCTCCTCCTTAACGAAGGCGTAATCCGCACGGTCTGAGGCGTCAACGAGGGCGGCGAGTGCGGCGGTGGAGCTTCCGTCGAGCGAGAGCCAGTCTCCCTCAAGGCTAATCCTTGGGTAGCCGGCAATCTGGAGGTTGTCGTTGAGCGTGCCCAGGTAGTAGAGAAGCAGTTGACGTGAGAGTCCCAGAGCGTGGCAGAGCTCCTCAACGGAGGCGCTGCCGTCCCCACTCACGAGAGCCTCCAGAATGGAGACCGTATTCCTGTTCACGTTCATGACTCACCCCCTCTCGTCACCTTGGATGGTACGAAGGGGCAAACCTTACCGTAAGGTTCGGATATTTGAGCGCAACAACAAAATGTCACACGCTCTAGATGGGAGAATCGCGCAATCCGGCGGAGCCCAGCGCGCATGTGGCGAGAGGGCAATAACGTATTCCCAGTTGACGCTAGAGCAAACAACGTCCAGTACGCACTATCGTCCCACCGTCGCGCACAGAACCAAGATTCAAATGGCATAGCAAAACGAGATAACACCAGTAGAGAGCGACTCTACCCCCGTGCTGAAGACATGACGCTCTGCTCGCAAGCCGGCGTCAGCAACGAAGACGCCCCCGAATTCCGGAGCAGACCAGCCCGGTTTTGCCCTCCCGGTCGAGGGCCTTCAAGACCTGAAACAGAGAAGGGTCGCCCCGGGTGCTCCGTAGAGAAGTTCCGCGAAGCGCACTTCTCATAGGAGCACCCGGGGCGACCCGTTAGGTGCTGATCAGGCCTTGAGCCTTAGTACATGCCGCCCTGGCCGCCCTGGGCCGCCGCCGCGGAGATGGCCTCCTCGATGGTGGTGTTCTTGGGCTCGTCGGAGACGGTGGCCTCGGTGATGAGGATGAGCGACGCCACGGAGGCGGCGTTCTGGAGCGTGACGCGGCAGACCTTGACCGGGTCGAGCACGCCCATCTCGATCATGTCGCCGTACTCGCCGGTGGCGGAGTCGAGGCCCTGGCCGGCGGGGAGCGCCTTGATCTTCTCGGCAACGACGGAGCCCTCGAAGCCAGCGTTGTT
>DXBM01000028.1 GCA_019116525.1 Candidatus Olsenella pullistercoris
CGGAAGATCTTCCTTGGCAGCGGGCTCAAGTGGCAGGTCGCCCACTATCGCCGGCGCCTCAACCTCACGATGAGCGACATCGCGATCTGCGGGCACACGCACACGCCCTACGTGGAGCGCGACGAGTGGACGGGCACGCTCGTGATGAACCCGGGCAGCCCCACGTTCCCGCGTCGCTCGCAGCCCTCCATGGGCCGGATTCTGGTGGAGGACGGCAAGGTCGTCGAGGCGAGGATCATCACCCTGGCATAGGCGCCGCCGCTGCCCCACTTGTACTAGTGCCCCACTTGTACCAGGTACAAGTGGGGCACGGGGTTTCTTCTGCACCCCCGGCGCGTAAGAAACGCCGCCCCTGGGTAATTCTGGGGCGCAGAACTGCCCAGGGGCGGCAACTCCTCAACATCTGGCGAGAAAAACTACCCACGCGCGGCACTTCTCGCCGTGCGGCGCGGCCCCTCCCGGCGGCGCTACTCGTGCTCGCGGTCAACGGCCACGAACGCCGGCGCGACCACGCGCGTGTAGAAGACGAGCCACACGAGCGAGACGCAGAAGCCCGCGATCACGTCTGAGGCGTAGTGGACGCCCAGGTAGATGCGGCTCACGCCCACCATCACGATGACGAGGCCGAACACGACGCACCACACCACGCGCATGACGTCGCGGCGGTGGTAGCGCCAGACCATCCAGATGAGCAGGCCGAAGAAGGCCATCGCCACCATCGAGTGCCCCGAGGGGAAGCTGTAGCCGGTCTCTGAGATGAGGCGGAAGCCGTCGGGGCGCGGGCGTTGCACGATGACCTTGAGCAGCTGGTTGAGCGCGACCACGCCAACGAGGTTGAAGGTGACGCACCAGCCCGGCGCCTTTCCGGGCGCGAGCGCGGCGATCACCGCGGCGAGCACCGCCAGCACGACCACGGACGCGAGCGAGGTGAACGCCTCCATCACCGGGGTCACGGCGTCGGAGCGGAGGCGCTCGACAAAGAGCTCGTAGGCAAGGGTGTCGAGGCGCATGATCTCGCCCTCGGCGACCTCGCCAAGCAGCAGAACAAAGACGAGCGCGGCGACAAGGACCGTCACCACGCGCAGGTTCTCCCTCAAGAGGCCCAGGGCGCCGTGCGAGACGTCGCGGGCGCCCTGGGCGATGTCAGACCTTCTCGACATGCCTAGAGGTTGGCCTCGAGCTCGGAGACGAGCGCGGCCTTGGGCACGTTGCCGACGATGGTGTGCGCGACCTCGCCGCCCTTGAACAGGATCAGCGTGGGGATGGAGACGATGCGGAAGCGCGCGGCGAGGTCGGCCTCCTCGTCAACGTTGCACTTGTAGACGGCGAGACGGTCGGACAGCTCGTGGGATATCTCCTCGACGACGGGGCCGAGCGCGCGGCACGGGCCGCACCACGGCGCCCAGAAGTCAACGAGGACGGGCTTGTCGGACGAGCTGACGACGGCGTCGAACTCGGCGCCGGTAATCGCGTTTGCCATGGGAACCTCCCTGGTCGGGGCTGTCTGTCTATTGGGGCTTATGCCCGGATTGCACCACTTCAAACGCGAGCACTTGACGCGGCAGAAAGGACGGGTGATTCTGACAGAGGGGACGGAGGCTTGACAGAACCCCCCGTCCCCTCTGTCAAGTCTGAGGGAGGCGCACATGGCATCGGAGCGGGACGCGCGCCGCCGCGCGTACGTGGACAAGGCGGCGACGGAGCTCGAGGGGCTGGCCGCGCGTGGCGTGCGCATGGGGGGAAACGCGTTCTCCGCCGTCCTTCTCGCCAAGGGGGAGCTCTCGGACGCCGAGAAGGGCGGCGAGCCCGGATTTGGCGGCGAGGACGGGACGGCGCTCAGGGCGTCGCTCGCGCGCCTGGGCTACGCGCCCGAGGACTGGGCGACCCTGCTCACCGTGGGCGACGACGGCGCTCCGCTCGAGCCCGCGCTGGTGCGCGAGGCCGTCTGCGCGCTCGACCCCGCCACGCTCGTCTGCTGCGACGAGGCCGCCGCGGATGCCGTCCGCGAGGCGTACGCTGACGACCTCGCCGTCATCGAGCGCTTTGAGGAGGCACTGCTCGCCCCGGGCGTGGTGGCGCGCGTCTGCGGAATGCGCGTGCTCAACCTCGGCGGCTTTGCCGCGGCCCTCGCGGATTCCCACGACAAGCAGGTCATGTGGGCTCGCCTCAAGCAGATACCGCCGCTCGGAGAGCCCTTCTAGCGGTCCCGGCGGGGCCGCCCTCCGAGAGCGGCACCTCCCCGCGAGCGCCCTACCCGCGGGTTCGTTCAGCCGTTTTCCAAATCCCGGTGAAATAGCGGGCATGGAACCCTCTTCTCTGCGTTGGTAGGGTGAGAACGTGAGGGGAGGGGATATGGACGTTGAGACAGCGCGGCTCGTCATGTACATCGCAGACCACTCCGGCGCGCGCCCTGACGAGCTGGCAGAGCGCTACGGCGTGAGCTCGCGAACGGTGCGCAACCACGTGCACGCCGCAAACCGCGAGCTTGCATCCATTGCCCGTCTAGAGCTGCCACGCGGCGGAGGCTATCAACTCGTGGTTGATGACGAGGCAGCCTTTGGGCGCTGGGTGGAGAAGCAGCGCGGCCGCGATCGCCAAGCCCTGCCCCAGACGCCCGAGGCTCGCGTGAGCTATCTCCTGAACGACCTTCTCTCGCGCAATGACTACATCACGCTCGACGCGCTTGCGGGCATCCTCTTTGTCTCGCGCGCAAGCATCTCTAACGACCTCAAGCAGGTCGAGGCGCGACTGCTGCACTTTGGCCTTACGCTAGAGAAGCGGCCCCATCACGGGATCCGCGTCATTGGCTCCGAGATGGCGCGTCGGCTGTGTCTGGCGAGCCTTGCCATGGACGTGGCAGACGGCCCGTTCGCCGCAGGCACGAGTGACGTGGATGTTGACGAGCGCCGCGAGCTTCTCGACGTGGTCTCCTCTTGCGTGGAGCGCGTGACCGCCGAGGAGCGCTTCTCGGTGAACTCGATGGCCTATCGCAACCTCGTCACTCACATTGCCATTGCCATCCTCCGCATGCGGGCGGGTTGCTATGTCCCCATGGAGACCGAGCAGCTCGCCGCGATCAAGCGCTCGGCGGCATTTCCCATCGCAGAGCGGATAGCGCATGCGATAGGCGCCGCCACGGGCATGAGCCTGCCCGAGGAGGAGGTTGCCTACATCGCCATCCACCTCTCAGGTCGTCAGACGCTCGTTGACACCTCCGCCGAGGAGTCGGGCCTCGTGATCAGCGACGAGGCATGGGAGGTTGTCCAAGAGATGGTGGAGGTCGTTCGCCGGGTCTTCCGCTTCGACTTTCGCGGCGACCTCGAGCTGCTCATGAACCTTGCTCGCCATGTGGTCCCGCTTGCGGTGCGCCTTCGCTATCACCTCAAGCTGGAGAACCCCATCCTCGCTGAGGTCAAGAGTCGCTTCTCGCTCGCCTTCTCGATGGCCCTGGAGGCCTCTTCGGTCCTTGCCGAGAAGTACGGCGCGGTTCCATCTGAGGATGAGGTCGGCTATCTGGCACTTGCCTTCGCACTCGCGCTGGAGCGCCAGAAGACGGAGCTGCCCAAGAAGAATATCCTCGTTGTCTGCGCGACGGGCGCGGGCAGTGCTCGACTGCTCGAGTACCGCTACCGCCAGGAGTTTGGTGCCTACGTTGACAAGATCGTGACCTGCGACGCTGCGCATGTTCGCCATGTTGACTTCACCAACATCGACTACGTTTTCACCACCGTCCCGCTGGCAGAGAAGCTCCCCGTTCCCGTTCGCGAGGTGGGGTACATCCTTGAGCCGGATGAGGTCGAGAGTGTCCGAGCCCTGCTGACCTCGCGCTCCCGCGTTGACGCGCGCTCGCTTTTCAGGCGAGAGCTCTACTTCGACCACCTTGCATGCACGACGCGCGAGGAGGCGCTCGAGCGGCTCTGCGAGCGCGTGGCCTCTGTCGAGGACGTTGGCCCAGACTTCTACGAGCTCGTTGCGCGCCGTGAGAGGGCGGCCTCAACGGCTTTCGGCAACCGCGTTGCCGTGCCCCACCCCCTCGAGCCCGCGAGCCAGCGCAGTTTCGTTGCCGTTGCCCTGCTCGACCAGCCAGTTCGTTGGGGGCGACAGGACGTTGAGGTGCTGCTCCTCCTCTCGCTCTCTGAGGATGCCGGTGACGCGCCGGAGGGCTTCCAGGAAGCCCTGGCGGAGCTCGTGCTTTCGGCCGAGGCAGTGGACAGGCTCCTCGCAGACCGCGACTGGGGAACCCTCATGGAGCTGCTCGACTCGCTCCGGGCGGGCACGAATCGCTGACCCCACGCGCCGCGCTTTTGCGGCACGACTCCAGGACCCCGTACGAACCGCACGTGAAGGGAGGTGCAATCATGGCAGAGAGCACGTTCAACGAGGAGAACGAGGAGATTTCGTTCCAGATCATCGCTGCCGCCGGTCAGGCCAGGAGCCTTGCCTACGAGGCGCTGAACCGGGCCAAGGAGGGTGACTTCGACGCCGCTGACGACCTCATGGCGCAGAGCCGAGCCGCTGCGCTCGAGGCGCACCACGTTCAGACCGACCTGCTCACCAAGGAGGCGTCTGGCGACCACACGACCGTGGACGTCCTGCTCGTTCACGCGCAGGACCACCTGATGACCTCGATGCTCGCCCAGGAGCTCATCGGCGAGCTCATCGAGCTTCATCGAAAGGTCCAGCACTAGCCGTCGGAAGGGCGGACCCGACCGCCCGACCAGACGGAGAGACAGGCAAAGAGGAGGGAAACATGAAGGTCCTATTGGTGTGTGCGATGGGGATGTCAACGAGCATCCTCATGAAGAAACTCGAGAAGTACGCTGCCGAGCAGGGCATCGACTTCCAGATCGCCGCGCAGAGCGCCAACAGTTACAAGACCGTCTGCCACGAGTACGACTGCATCCTCATGGGCCCGCAGATCTCGTACCAGAAGGATCGTATCGCCCAGGAGTCCGGCATGCCCGTTGCTGTGATTCCTGCGGCCGATTACGGCGTGGGTAACTGCGCCAACATCTTCAAGCTCATCAACTCGATCGTCGAGGGCTAATCGCCCTTCCCGGCGGGACCCGCCCGCCGGGCCTTCGACCCCTCGCTAGGAGAAAACCATGTCCAAGCTCGACAACCTCTACCAGTCGCCGGTGATGGTGAAGCTGCAGGAGTGGGGCGGCAAGCTCCAGTCCAACCGTGCGCTCGCCGCTATCAGCGGCGGGATGATGGCCGCCATGGCGGTCATCCTCGCCGGCGCGATCTTCACTATCGTCGCCACGCTGCTCAACCTCGCTGGGGTGCTGCAGACGACCGACGCCGCCTATGTCTGGCTCACCACCCCCTACAACATGACCATGGGCATCCTCGGCGTGGTCGTTGCCTTTGCGGTGGGCTACATCTACTCCAAGAACCTCGAGATGGAGGGCGCGCTCGCCAACGGCATCGTCACGATGATCCTGTTCCTCATCGTGTGCGCCCCCGTCCAGAGCGTGACGCTCGAGGACGGCTCCACCATGAGCGTTCTCGCCACGACCTACCTCGGTGGTACCGGTCTGTTCACGGCCCTCATCATCCCGCTCGTCTCGGTGAAGATCATTGACTTCTGCCAGAAGCATCACGTGAGCCTGCGCATGCCCGACGCCGTGCCGCAGTTCCTCGCGGACGCCTTTGCCACCCTCGTGCCGCTCGTGATCTGCATCCTGCTGTGGCACGGGCTCAACACCCTCGCCCAGATGACCATCGGCGTGGTCCTGCCCGGCGCCATCGCGGGCCTGCTCTCCATTCCGCTCACGCCTCTCATGTCGCTGCCCGGCATGTTCGTGCTCGCGTTCGTGTGCCAGCTCCTGTGGAGCTTTGGCATCCATGGCGCCATGGTTCTCTCGCCCGTCATCATGGCCCCGATGATTCAGTTCTATTCCACCAACGCCGAGCTCGTCGCCTCCGGTCAGCCCGCCGTCTTCGCGCCCATCGCCCTCTATGGCGTCATGAGCTGCTGCGGCGGCTCCGGCAACGTGCTCCCGCTCGCCATCCACTGCATGCGCGCCAAGTCCGAGCAGCTTAAGGCCGTCGGCAAGGCCGGCATCGTGCCCGCGATCTTCAACATCTCCGAGCCCATGGCCTTTGGCACGCCGATCATCTACAACCCGATCATGGCCATCCCGTTCATCCTGAACCCCATGATCATCATGCTCTTCGCTTGCATCCTCTATGCCGTTGACTTCTTCCAGCCCGGCTACATCCTGATCATGACCCAGCTTCCCGTGATCATGCAGAGCTTCATGCCGTCCCTTGCGTGGCAGAACCTCTTCGTGGCGCCGCTGGCGTTCGTGATCGCCTACCTGGTGTACCTGCCGTTCGTCAAGGTTTACGATCGCCAGCTCTGCGAGAAGGAGGCTGCCGAGAAGGCCGTCGAGACAGACGCGGCCATCGAGGCCTAGCTGCAACCCCTCGGTGCCGTCGGGGCACGCTCCCGACGGCACCGTCGTTGAGGTGCGCCCCCTTCGCCATCACACGCCGCACGCATGAGGAGGTACCAAGATGAGTCGTTTCCCTGAGGGGTTTCTCTGGGGAGGGGCCCTTTCCGCCAACCAGTTCGAGGGCGCATGGGACGTCGACGGCAAGGGGCCGTCGGTTCCCGACATGTGCACGTCAGGTTCCTTCGAGCGGGATCGCCGCGTCACGCGGGTCATCGAGGAGGGCACGTTCTATCCCAGCCACGAGGCGTGCGACTTCTATCATCGCTATCGCGAGGACATCGCCCTTCTCGCCGAGATGGGCATCAGGTGCCTGCGCCTTTCCATCGCGTGGACGCGCATCTTCCCCACGGGCGAGGACACCGAGCCCAACGAGGCGGGCCTTGCCTTCTACGACCGCGTCTTTGACTGCTGCCTGGAGCACGGGATCGAGCCGCTCGTGACGCTCAGTCACTACGAGATGCCCTATGCCCTGGCAGAGAAGTACAACGGCTGGGCCGGACGCGAGCTCATCGGATGCTTCGAGCGCTTTGCGGCAACGGTCTTTGAGCGCTACCGCGGCAAGGTGCGCTACTGGCTCACCCTGAACGAGATCAACACCGGCATCGGGCGGGGCGGGGCGCTGCTTAACCTCAGCACGGTGCGCGGCTACGAGGGTCCGATGAACGGCGTGCCCGACCGTCCTGCGGAGCGCTTCCAGGCCCTGCACCACATGCTGGTAGCGAGCGCCCGTGTGGCGTCGCTGGCCCACGAGCGCTATCCAGAGTACAAGGTCGGCTGCATGTCCTCCTTTGCCCTCATGTATCCCTACACCTGCGACCCGGTCGACGCCGTCTTTGTTCAGCAGCGCATGCGTGTGACTAACTGGCTCTGCTCTGACGTGCAGGTGCGCGGTTGCTACCCCAGCTATGCGCGTCGCAACCTTGCCGAGCGGGGCATCGAGATCGCCATGGAGCCTGGCGACGAGGAGGTGCTTGCGAGCGGCACCGTGGACTTCTACACCTTCTCCTACTACATGAGCGTGTGCCTCTCCACGCATCCAGAGAAGCTGGAGACAACCGGCGGAAACTTCGCCTTTGGCGCACGGAACCCATACCTCGAGACTTCGGACTGGGGCTGGCAGATTGACCCGGTTGGCCTGCGCTGGGCGCTCAACGAGATCTGGGACCGCTATCAGGTGCCCATCATGCTCGTGGAGAACGGCCTCGGCGCGCGTGACGAGGTCGAGCCGGATGGCTCGGTACACGATCCGTACCGCATCGAGTACCTGCGACGCCATATCGAGCAGATGGCCGAGGCGGTGGCAGACGGCGTTGAGCTCATAGGCTACACGCCCTGGGGTCCCATCGATCTGGTGAGCGCCTCCACGGGTGAGATGTCCAAGCGCTACGGCTTTGTCTACGTGGATCGCAACGACGATGGCTCGGGCACGCTGGAGCGCCGTCGAAAGGACAGCTTCGCTTGGTACCAGCACGTGATAGCCACCAACGGCGAGGAGCTCTAGGAGGACCACATGCGCGAGACGCGGCTAGGCATCTCAATCCATCCTGAGCGCGCAACGGAAGAGCAATGCGACGGGTACCTGAGGCTCGCGGCAGGGCTTGGCTACCGCGTGCTGTTCGTGGCGCTGATCGGCGTGCGCGACCCGCGCGAGGAGGTGGTCGCGCGCTACGCGCGCCTCACGACGCTCGCCCACGAACTGGGCTTTGAAGTGTGCTGCGACGTCAACCCTGGGGTGCTCGCGCGCTTCGGCGTGAACTGCAGCGTGCTGCGAGGTAAGCTCGACCTGAGGTTTCTGCGCGAGATCGGTGCGGACGCGATGCGGCTCGACACGGGCCTCTCCGAGCTTGAAGAGGCGTTTCTCACCCGCAACGCCGAGGGGGTCTCGGTGTGCCTCAACGCCGCCACTACCGCGCATGACCACGTGGGGGCCATGCTCGCCTCCGGAGGCGACCCTGCACGCGTGGTGGGCTGCCACAACTACTACCCGCACCGCTACACGGGCCTCTCGCTTGACTACTTCCTTCGCTGCTCGCGCATCTGGAACGATCACGGGCTTCGGCTTCAGGCCTTTGTGAGCTCGCAGGAGCCAGGCGCGCGTGGCCCATGGCAGGTGGATGACGGCCTGCCCACGCTCGAGATGCACCGTGACCTGCCCGCCCGTGTGCAGGCGGCCCACCTTGCCCTACTCGGCTGCGTGGATGACGTCATCTTTGGCAACTGCTTCGCGAGCGAGGAAGAGCTCGCTGCCGTGGCGCGTGCCGTCGCGCACCCTGCTGAGCTCACGGTGCATGTGGAGCCGGGCCTGCCCGAGTCTGAGCGCGAGCGGCTTCGCATGCGCCTCTCGAGACGACCAGAGGTCTGCGACCACATGATCCGCACCGTGGAGAGCCGCATGGTGCCCGGGGAGGTGACGCCATTCAGTTGTGTGGACATCAAGCGTGGGGACGTGCTGGTCGACAACGTGGGCTACGGCCACTATTCCGGCGAGGTGCAGATTGCGCTCATGCCGATGGAGAACTCAGGGCGCACCAACGTGGTGGGGCACGTAGATCCCGCCGAGCTCTGCCTGCTCGAGTGCCTGGCTCCCGGCCAGCTCTTCTCGCTTCGCCTGGAGTAGGAGAGCGGCGCGCGCAGCGCGGCGACGGTGGCAGCCCATCCGCTCGCGGCCCTTGTGGGCACGCGGGCGGCTGGTGGCGCTATCCTAAGAGCATCTATCGCTGCTCGGGGAAGGAGCACCGCAATGCCCACCATGCCAACTCCCGTTGACGCCACCTCCACGCCCGCGTGGGCCGCTCTCAAGGCCCACCAAGAAGAGCTCGCCGGCGGCTTCCACCTCAAGGACGCGTTCGCGTCCGACCCCGACCGCGTGTCAAAGCTCTCCTTCGACATGGACGACCTCCACTTCGACCTCTCCAAGAACCTCATGGACGACAAGACCGTGGAGCTGCTCTGCGACCTCGGCCGCGCCGTGGGCCTTGAGGAGCGCCGCGACGCCATGTACGCCGGCGCGCACCTCAACACCACCGAGGACCGCGCCGTCCTGCACACGGCCCTGCGTCGTCCGGCGTCCGAGAAGGGCACGCTGATCGTTGACGGCCAGGACTGCGTGGCCGACGCCCGCGAGGTCCTCGACCGCATGTACGCCTTTGCCGAGCGCGTGCGCTCCGGCGAGTGGACGGGCGTCTCGGGCAAGCGCATCGAGCACGTCATGTCCATCGGCATCGGTGGCTCCGACCTCGGTCCCGTCATGGTCTACGAGGCGCTCAAGCCCCTGGCCGACGCAGGCATCGACTGCCGCTACGTCTCCAACATCGACCCCAACGACATGGCCGAGAAGATCAAGGGCCTCGACCCCGAGACCACGCTCGTGATCGTGGTCTCCAAGACGTTCACCACGCTCGAGACCCTCACCAACGCGCGCGAGGCCAAGACGTGGCTGCTCGAGACGCTGCGCGCCCAGGGCGCCGTCGACGGCTCTGCCGAGCAGGACGCCGAGGCCATCAAGAAGCACTTCGTGGCCGTCTCCACGGCGCTCGACCTTGTCGCCGACTTTGGCATCGACCCGGAGAACGCCTTCGGCTTCTGGAACTGGGTCGGCGGCCGCTACTCCGTTGACTCCGCCGTGGGCCTCTCGCTCATCATCGCCTTTGGCCCCGAGCGCTTCGAGGAGTTCCTCGCTGGCTTCCACGACCTCGACACCTACTTCGCCGAGACCCCGCTCGAGAAGAACGTCGTGGCGCTCATGGGCCTGCTCAACGTCTGGTACGTCAACTTCTGGGGCATGGGCAGCCATGCGGTCCTGCCGTACAACCAGTACCTGCACCGCTTCCCGGCCTACCTCCAGCAGCTCACGATGGAGTCCAACGGCAAGAGCGTGCGCTGGGACGGCTCGCCGGTCACGTGCGGCACCGGCGAGGTCTTCTGGGGCGAGCCGGGCACCAACGGGCAGCACGCCTTCTACCAGCTCATCCACCAGGGCACCAACGTCATCCCCGCCGACTTCATCGCCTTCGTGAACACTCCCAACCCCACCAAGGACGGCGAGCAGGACGTTCACGAGCTCTTCCTTGGCAACTTCCTCGCACAGACCAAGGCCCTTGCCTTTGGCAAGACGGCTGACGAGGTGCGCGCCGAGGGCACGGCCGAGTGGATGGTCCCGGCCCGCGTCTTCGAGGGCAACCGTCCCACCACGTCCATCTTTGGCATCGAGCTCACGCCGCACGCGCTCGGCGAGCTCATCGCGCTCTACGAGCACATCACCTTCGTCGAGGGCACCGTCTGGGGGCTCGACAGCTACGACCAGTGGGGCGTTGAGCTGGGCAAGCAGCTCGCCAAGCAGATTACGCCCGCCTTCCACGACAACTCGGCGCTCGCCGAGCAGGACGCGTCCACGCGGGCGCTCATCGTTTACTATCGCGCGCACCGCAAGTGATACGAAGGGACAGTCCCTTCGTATCATTTCGGGCCGTCGGGCTTCTCGCCCGGCGGCCCTTTGCGTTGCCGCTCGAGCCTGGTTCGCGTGGCGCGGGCGCTTTCTTGTGGCTCTGCCTCGTGGTTTGTGGCAATATAAGATTTTATGGGAGAGACCGGCGCGCTCTGTGCCGCTTCCGCGCGTTTGATTGCGAGAGGCAAGGAGGTCGCCCGATGGGCGCGTGCAAGAGGATGCTCAGGGGAGAAGGACGTGCGCTCGCGGCGCTCGTTGCCGTGCTGGTGGCGCTCGTGCTCGCGTGGCCGGCCGCGGCGCAGGCGAGCGAGGTCGCGGGCCGCAGCGAGAACAACGATGCGTGGCACTGGTCGCTGAGCGACGACGGGACGCTCACCATCGGCGGACAGGGGATTGAGACGACCGGACCAGGCTGGGAGGCCCTTTGGGAAAAGAGCCGGGTCAAGCGGGTCGTGTTCGAAAGCGGGTCAACGACCGGGGACTGCCTCTCCAACATGTTTGACAGTTGCACGTCGCTCGAGAGCGTGGCGTGGAACGGGCTCGACACCTCGGCGGCCACGAGCATGGGGAACATGTTCTCCCAGTGCCTTGGCCTGCGCTCGATCGATTTCTCCGGACTCGACACTTCGTCCGTCACGGACATGGGGGGCCTGCTCAGGGAGTGCCCAAACCTTCTCTCCGTCACGTTCGGGAGCGACTTTGACACCTCGAGCGTGACGAACATGACCGCGATGTTCTACAACTGCGGCAACCTCGAGTCGCTTGACCTCTCGAGCTTTGACATGGTTGCCGTAGAAACGATGCACAACATGTTCTACGAATGCGATGATCTCGCCTCCGTCACGCTCGGTTCGGGGTTCACGTGGGTCAGCGGAAGCACCAACCCGTACCTGCCCGCACCCGCGGACGGCCTGACCTGGGTGCGCCTTGACGGCGCCACGGGGCTGCCCGTTGCAGGCGACAAGGGCTACACGCCCGAGGGACTGGCCGCCGCCTATCCCTCGAGCGCCCTTCCGGGCACCTACGTCTGGAACCGCTTCGTGACCATCAGCTTCAGCGGCAACGGGGACGGCGTCACCGGCGCGCAGCCCGTCCAGGTCGCGAACGCAGAGGGCAGCACAAAGCTCGCGGCCGCCGCGTTCGAGCGACCCGGCTATGAGTTCGTGGGCTGGAACACGGCGACAGACGGCACGGGCGTCGCGTTCTCGGGCGGCGACACGCTGACCAAGAGCGACCTTACCGGCCACCTCGGCCAGACGCTCACGCTCTACGCGCAGTGGAAGGCCGTCGAGGGCCCGGCTGAGCCCGAGAAGCCCGTCGAACCCGAGCTGCCCACTGGCCCCGAGACGCCCACCGACCCCGAGACGCCCACCGACCCCGAGGCGCCCACTGGCCCCGAGGCGCCCGGGGACGGATCCGACACCGAGAAGCCCGACGAGACCGTGCGGCCCGCCGGCTCCGTTGCTACGACAACGAGCGCGCTCCCGCAGGCCGGGGACGCGACGAGCTCCGTGCTGCCGGTTCTTCTCGGCATCGCTGGGGCGGTGCTCGTGGTTGCTGTGCTGGTCATGAGGCGCCGCCGCGGAGAGTAGGCGTCGCGCGTGGCGATTTTGCTCGGGCCGTCGGGCTTCTCGCCCGGCGGCCCGTTTCTGTGCGAAGCGGGCGGGGATGCTTAGGGGCGTGAAGGAAGTGCACGATTGGGTGACGCCGGTGCTTAAGGACGTGCGGGAAATGCGCTCTTTTGCGGTGTAGATCGCGCTCCGGTCAGACGGAGCGCGAAGTTTCCGCAGGTCGTTGTTCTTCTCGCCGCGGGGCGCCTTTCGCAAACCTGCTCTTCCCGTAGATTTCTAAGCGGGCAGGCCTGTCAACTCTGCACTTCCCGCACTTTCCTAACACACCCGCCGTGATCTTGTCTCGGCTCTTTTCCGCGTCCTGGTTTTATGATGCGGCGACAAAAACCTTGGCGTTGTCGAGGTCGCACGGGGCGCGAAGGGGTCTAATGAAGGAAACGGACGAACAGCGGAGGACTCATGGCAGAGACAATCGCGCGCTCGAGGTTTGCCGAGAAGGACGCGGAGGAGGTTGCTCGAGCGTACCTGAGCTGGTACAGGCGGCTGCGCGTGGGCTGCGTGGTAGCTGCCGTCGCGCTTGGGGCCGGCACGCTGGCGGGTATATTCGTGCTGAACAGCTGGACTCTCTACCTGCTGGGACTTTTCGTTTTGATTTGCATGGGCGTCTTTGTGCGCCGGCGCGTGTCGCGGGAGTTCCAGACGCTCGTGGACATCATCAACGTGGATTGCGACGTCGAGAAGTGGCGCGGAGTGATCGAGCGGATTCGAGAGCACGACCTGCGGCGACGGCGCTCGCGGGAGCTTTGCGAGTGCTACCTGGCGCTGGCCGACCTCGAGGAGCTGCGCCCCGCGGACGCGCTCGCGCGCATGGACGGCCTGAACTTTGGTCGACGCAGCATAATGAACGTGATGCTTTTCCAGAACCGCGCCGTCTGTGCCAACGAGCTGGGTGACGACGCCCTGCGCGACGCCTCGCTTGCGGCGCTGCGCGAGCTGACGGCGAGCTATCGCTCGGGCTCCAAGAGGCGCGCGCTGGCCGAGCGGCAGCTGGCGGATGTCGAGCTTTCCTTTAAGCCACGTGAGGCGTGGGGCGCGGCGGACGAGGAGCGGGCTCGTGAGCGATGCGAGGCCGCGCCGTCCCACCGAGAGAGCGTCTCGTGGGCGCTGCTGCTGGCGGAGCGCGCACTGGTGATGGGTGACGCCGCGGCCGCGCGCGAGCTTTTGGACGAGAGCGTTCTTGCGCCGATGACGCCGCGCGCGTCCCAGCGACGCGACAATCTTCTCGCCCGCTGTCGACAACCCCTCTGACCTGCGGATGCAACCGCTGGGTGCGCGTCGGTTGGGGCAAATTTCCTACCGATGGTTGGTGGAGCGCGCCCGTCTGCTACCGTATCGTGAGCGGTGCCGGCAGACGAACGCCCCCAACGAAAGGCCAGCCATGAGCTTCCGCGATAACCTCCAGCACCTCCGCGCCACGCGCAACATGACCCAGGAGCAGCTTGCCATGCTGCTCGGGGTCTCGCGACAGAGCGTCGCAAAATGGGAGGCCGAGAAGAGCAGCCCGGAGATGGACAAGCTGCTCAAGCTCTGCCAGATCTTTGAGTGCAGCCTTGACGACCTCGTTCGCGGCGACCTTACGGGGCGCGCCCCCGAGCCGGCGGCCGCCGTCCCCGCCGGGCCGCCAGCCGACGTCTGCGGCTACGACGAGCACCAGCGGCGTCTGGCGTGGCAGGTGCCCACCGGCGTCGCGGCGATACTCGTGGGCTGCGGCCTGGGCTTCCTCGCTGAGGGTCGCTTTGGGGTCCTGGGCGCGGACGAGGACGTCCTCATGATCGTCCTGATTCTGCTCGGCGTGCTCGCAGGCCTCGCGTTTCTCATACCGGCCGGCATGGAGCACGTTGCGTTCGTGAAGGCGCACCCCTACGTCGAGGACTTCTACACCGAGGACGATCGCTCCGTCGCGCGCAGGGCGTTCTCTCGCGCCATGGTGGCCGGCATCGCGCTGATCTTTGCCGGGGCCGTCTGCATCATGGTCCTCGGCGAGCAGCGTGCCACCGAGCGCGAGGGGCTCTGCCTGCTCATGTGCTTCATCGCCGCGGGCGTGTGGTTCATCGTTCGCTACGGCATGCTGCTCGGTCGCACCAACGTGGCCGAGTACAACAAGAACGCGGCGGAGGACCTCGAGGTGGAGGACATCGTCAAGGCCGAGGTAGACGAGCAGGTTCGCGAGGCGCTCCTCGAGAAGAAGCGCTCCGGGGAGCGAGTCGGCGCCGTGTGCGGTGCCATCATGATCGTTGCCACGATCGTGGCGTTCGTCCTTCTGTTCGCGCCGGTGTTCTCGTCCGGCGACCCCTCGAACTTCAGGCCCGAGGGCACCTCCGCCATGTGGTTCTGGATGGCATGGGTCGTGGGCGGCCTGCTCTGCGCCATCGTGAGCATCCTCATGGGCGCGTTCGGCCGCAGGGAGTAGCCCGGCGTCATTTGTTGGGTGGTTTTTGGAGGGTACCTCAAGTACAGACGAGGAACCGGCTCACGCTTCCGCAGGCGCGAGCGGATGGGGCTGGCGCGGCCAAACGCCGCCACCCGATGCCGGAAAAGTTGACAGAGGGGACAGGGGCTTGACAGATCCCCCCGTCCCCTCTGTCAGGTTTACTGGGGCTGCGGGCGCAGGCTCGTGAGGGCGGTGTAGTCCACGGCGGCGGAGCTCGGCTTCATTGGGCCGGGAGCGTACCAGTCGAGCGCGCAGTCAATCCACGCGTTCCAGAACGGCCACTCGTGCGCGCCGATGTCGGGCTCCCAGTACGTGACGTCAAAGTCGGCGCCGCGCAGCATCCTCACGAGGTCGCGGTTATTCTCGCAGAGGCTGTCGTGCAGGCCGCATGCCGAGTAGAAGCGCGGCTTGGGCAGCTCGGGGTTCTCGCGGAACTTGTCGATGAGGGCAACATAGTCCTTGTCGGAGCCGATGACCGTGTCGATGTCGCCAAAGAAGCGCTCGTAGTACTTGCGCTTGCGGGGCGAGCGCGACTCCACGGCCTCAAGGACGCGATCGCGCATGAAGGCGCCCGAGAGGATGATGATGTCGCCAAAGCGGTCGGGGCGGAGAAGCCCGTTGATGAGCGCGGTGTACGCGCCGATCGAGATGCCGGCGAGCGCCGTGTCCTCGCGCTTGCTCGAGAGCGGGAAGAGGCGGCGCGTGAAGTCAACGAGCTCCTCGCTGATGAACTTTCCGTGCCACTCGTTGATCTCGGGCTTGTTGAGGTAGAGCCCGTCCTCGCCCGAGGGCATGATGAGCGCGATGTCGCGCGCCTCGGCGGTCTCGACCACATGGGTCTTGTCGATCCAGTCGTAGTCCTGGCCAAAGAGGCCGTGCAGCAGGTAGACGGTGCGGTACGGTCCGCGCCGCTTCTTGGCGAGCTTGTCGCCCTCCATCTTGTCCACGGGCAGCACCGCGGTGAGCACCACGTTGCGCTCGAGGTAGTGCGAGTAGAAGTCCACCCTGAGAAGTGCCATCTCTGTACCCCCTCGCGTGCGAGCAAGCGCGGGCGTCGCTGCGCCCGGGCGGCTGGGCTGCCTTCGCGCGACCTACACCAGCCAGTCGAGCGCCCTGGGAAGCGCCGTGTTCCAGAAGTCCCAGTCGTGTCCGCCGCCCATCTCATGGTACGTGACGTCGAGTCCCGTATCACGCATACGCTGGGCCAACACGCGGTTGGGCTCGGCAAGCGGGTCCTCGCTGCCGCACGTCATGAAAATGCGCGGGCGGGGGCGGTCGCAGTAGACGAGGTCGGCGGCAAGGCGCGCGGGGTCCTTGTCGGAGCCGCGCACGTGGGAGAGGTCGCCAAAGGTGTGCTCGAGGAAGTCGCGCGAGAGGAAGAAGAGGCCGTCGGAGGAGATGACCTGGTCGAAGGTGTCGATGATCATCGCCGAGGAGAGCGCGACGATGGCTCCGAACGTCTCGCAGTACTTGAGGCCGCCCCGCAGCGCGCCATAGGCGCCCATGGAGATGCCCCCGATGAAGGTGTCCTCGCGGCGCTCGGAGAGCGGGAACATCCGACGCGCCACCTCAACGAGCTCCTGTCCCACGAAGCGCCCGTAGTAGTTGTGCGTCTCGGGCTGGTCGAGGTAGAAGGCGTTGTAGCCGGAGGGCATGACCACGGCGATCCCGTGGGTCTCCGCCCAGTGGCGGATGCGCGTCTCGGAGATCCAGTCCGCGTGGTTGCCGGAGATGCCGTGCAGGAGGAAGAGCGTCCGGTAGGGCGCCTTGCGCGCGGGGTAGGGGCGCGAGGCCCACGCCTTGAGGTCACGGTCCAGATCGCCGCCCTCGCGCCGCATCACGGAGTCCGTGGCATAGGCGTCGCCCTGGTCGTCAAAGGGGAGGATGACCTCGAGCGTGGTGGTGCGCATGAGGCACGAGGAGAAGTAGTCAACGGTGATGAGCGCCATGGGGCCTCCTTGGGGCTGTCGAGAAGAACGCGCACAGTATAGCGCGCCCGGGACAGGGCCGCCGTCGCCGCCCGGCGGGCCCTTACTAGACCCGGTGGCGCACGGCGGTGTCTCGGAAGCAGAAGTGGTCGGGGCGGTGTCGGGACTGCGTGCGCTCGATGAGAAGCCCCTGCGCGTCAAAGGTCTGGCTCGTGACGACGGCAAGGTAGTCGATGTCGCCGAGGTCGAGCAGCTCGCGGTCGAGCTCGGCGGCCCGCTCTACGGTGATCGTGCGCTTGCTCATTGCGATGGTGATGCCCAGGTCGTGCTCTATGTGGTCGTATATGGAGCGGCGCGCCACCTCCACGGTTATGCCCGGCACGGACGAGGTGCGGAAGTAGCTGAGGTCGAGGATCAGCGCCTCGCCGTTGGGAGGCCGCGGGCGCCAACCAGAACCCGCTCCAGCGCGCCATGGGCATCCTCGGGGAGATCTTTGCGCCGATCATTCCCGCCCTCATCTGCGGCGGCCTGATTCTCGGCTTCCGCAACATCATCGGAGAGGTCAACTTCTTCAACGATGCCGGCGCCTTCGACCTCCAGCACGGCACCCGCTCCATCGCGGACATGTGGACGTTCTGGAACGGCATGTACAACTTCCTGTGGGTCATCGGCGAGGCCGTCTTTCACATGCTCCCCGTGGGCATCTGCTGGTCGGTCACGCGCAAGATGGGCACCACCCAGATCCTGGGCATCATCCTCGGCCTGACGCTCGTGTCGCCGCAGCTGCTCAACGGCTTCTCCGTGGCGACCGCAACCGCCGAGAGCATCGCCGCGCACACCTATGACTTCGGCTTCTACTCCTTCCTCGGCACCGGCTACCAGGGCCAGGTCATCGCCTCGCTCATGGCCGCCTTCGTGCTCGTGTGGCTCGAGAAGTTCTTCACCAAGGTGACGCCCGAGGTCGTGCGCATGAGCGTGGTGCCGTTCATGTCGCTCGTGCCTGCCGTGTTCATCGCGCACCTGGTCGTGGGGCCCATCGGCTGGACCATTGGCAACGCGATCGCCGACGTGGTGAACTGGGGCCTCTCCTCCGACGTCCGCGTGCTGTTCGCCGCGCTCTTTGGTGCCGTCTACGCGCCGCTCGTCATGACCGGCCTGCACCACATGACCAACGCCATCGACACCCAGCTCGTCAACCAGCTCGGCTACACGACCCTCTGGCCCATGATCGCGCTCTCCAACATCGCCCAGGGCTCCGCCGTGCTCGCCATGGCCGTGCTCCAGCGCAGGAACGAGCGGGCGGAGCAGGTCAACATCCCCGCGTGCATCTCCTGCTACCTCGGCGTCACCGAGCCGGCGCTCTTCGGCGTCAACCTCAAGTACAAGTTCCCGCTGGTCTGCGGCATGATCGGCTCTGCCCTGGCGGCAATGGTCTGCACGGGCTTCGGCGTCCAGGCCCTCTCCATCGGCGTCGGCGGCCTGCCCGGCATCCTCTCGATCGTGTTCAGCTTCTGGGGCGTCTTTGCCGCCTGCATGCTCATCGCCGTTGTCGTTCCGTTTGTGCTCACCCTGCTCGTTGGGTCCAGGAGGCTTGGCGAGAAGGACCGCGGCCTCGCCGCCGTCCCGAGCGCTCCCGAGCCGTCCGCTCCTGCCCCTGCCGCCGAGGCGACCCCGCGCGCCCTTCTCGCCCCGCTGTCCGGCGCGGTGAGGCCCATCAGCGAGATGCCCGACCCGGTCTTCTCGTCCAAGGCGATGGGGGACGGCCTGGCCATCGAGCCCGCTGCGGGCGCCGACACCGTGGTCGCACCCGCCGACGCCACCGTTGCCGCAACGATGCCGGGCTCCAACCACGCGATCGGTCTTGTGCTCGACGATGGCATGGAGCTCTTGGTGCACGTGGGCGTGGACACCGTGGAGATGGGCGGTGACGGGTTCTCCTGCCTCGTGGAGCAGGGCCAGCGCGTGAGCGCCGGGCAGCCCCTCATGACCTTCTTGACGGAGAAGATAGCGGCTGCCGGACACCCGACCACGGTCGCGTTCATCGTGACGGCCGAGGGCGCGGCGCGCGAGCTCGAGTTCGCGTCCGGGATGAGCGCCGAGGCTGGGCAGACCGTGGTTGCCAGCTACCTTGCCTAGGCAGGGGCGGCCCCTTCCACCCTCAGAGAGGAGACAGCGTTTCGATGGCAGCAATCGAGAAGGACTTTCACGGGAGCGTCGTCTACCAGGTCTACATCAAGAGCTTCTGCGACAGCGACGGCGACGGCGTGGGGGACCTGCCGGGCGTCACGAGCAAGCTCGACTACCTGGCAGAGCTGGGCGTTGACTACCTCTGGCTCACCCCGTTCTACCCCTCCCCGCAGAGAGACGGCGGATACGACGTCTCCGACTACCGAGCGGTGGACCCCGCCTATGGCACGATGGCCGACTTTGACGAGCTCGTTGCCAGGGCGCACGAGCGCGGCATCGGCGTGATGCTCGACATGGTGCTCTGCCACACCTCCGTGGAGCACGAGTGGTTCCGGCGCGCCCTCGCCGGGGAGGAGCGCTATCGCGCCTACTACATCCTGCGCGACGGGCGGGGCTCCTCTGGCCCTGGCGACCCCGGCCAGCCGCCCACCAACTGGGACTGCGCCTTTGGCGGGAGCGCCTGGAAGTGGGAGCCCCGCCTCGGCAAGTGGTACCTGCACCTTCACGACGTGAGCCAGCCCGACCTGGACTGGACCAACCCCGAGGTGCGGGCCGAGTGCGCGGAGGTGGTCCGCTTCTGGAAGGACCATGGCGTGGACGGCTTCCGCTTCGACGTGGTGAACCTCATCTCCAAGCCGGAGGTCTTTGAGGACGACCTGTGCGGCGCGGGCCGGCGCCTCTTCGCCGACGGACCGCACATTCACGAGTACCTGCGCGAGCTCGTTGCGCGCGCCGGGATCGGCGACATGCTCACGGTGGGCGAGATGGCCTCGACCGATCTCGCGAACTGCGTGCGCTACACGCGACCGGAGGACCGCGAGCTCTCGATGTCGTTCAGCTTCCACCATCTCAAGGTGGACTATGCGGGCGGCAGCAAGTGGGAGCTCATGGAGCCCGACATCGCGCGCCTTCGCGAGATCTTCCTCGAGTGGCAGGAGGGGATGCAGGCGGGCGGCGGCTGGAACGCCCTGTTCTGGGACAATCACGACCAGCCCCGCGCGGTGACGCGCTTTGGGGGCCGCGAGGGCGTGGGCCTGCGCGGGAGCAGATGGGACCACGTGGGCAAGATGCTCGCCATCTGCGTGCACCTCATGAAGGGCACCCCCTATGTCTACCAGGGCGACGAGCTCGGCATGGTGAACCCTGGCTACGACTCCATAGAGCGGTTCCGTGACGTGGAGACCACGAACTACTATCAGATCATGCTGGAGATGGGCAAGGGGCCCGAGGAGGCGCTGCGCGTCGTGAACGAGCGCTCGCGCGACAACGGTCGCACCCCGATGCAGTGGTCGGCCCGGCCCGGCGCGGGCTTCACGGAGGGATCCCCCTGGCTCGAGATTCCGGCGAGCCACAAGCTCGTGAACGCGGAGGCCGAGGTGGGAGTGGTCGGATCGATGTTCGAGCACTATCGGGCCCTTATCCGCCTGCGCCACGAGCTCGACGTGATCGCCCGGGGCAGCGTGCGCTTCCTGGACGCGGGGCCCGCTGCTCCCAAGGTGATCGCCTACGAGCGAACGCTGGGCGAGAAGCGCGTGGTGGTCGCGTGCTCGTTTGACGCCGAGCCGTGCTCGATCGCGGACCTGGGGGTGAGCGGAGCCGAGGTTCTCATTGGCTCCTACGACGACGAGCCGCCCGCGGGCGCGCTGCGTCCGTTCGAGGGGGTTGCCTGGATTATGTAGCTGGGCGTGAGCAGCTCCGAACATGGACGAGGGCCCGGTGGCGCATGTCCTCGCGGGCCCCCACTTTGGCAGCTGCCAAGCTTTTCAAGCTCTACAGTGCGGGCCCACGCGATAGGTCGTCGTGTGCCCGCCCCCTGCGCAGTGACATCATTCCCCATTGCGCGCCCGCGCGACCCCGCGCTCCGGCGAACGGCGCTTTTCACCTTCGAAGCATAACTCGTGGACAACTCCTCCACATGCGCTAGGATTTGTCGGGTACACGAGCGAAGGAGTCAGGCATGGCCAAGAAGTCCGGGAAGCAGGTCGCGCGCCGCAAGGACGCCGCGCGCGTCGCCTTTGACGACAAGAAGTACGGGCACGCGCTCTTCTCGGCGACGTTCGAGTACAGCGAGCTCACGTTCGCGCGCGCCTCGGAGCAGCTTGGGCTCAGGCTGCGGAGTGCGCTCACCGCGGCGTCGTTTGCCTCGCTCGTGGGGCTCATCCTCGTCATCCTGATTGACGAGTCGCTCGTGGTGCTCGTGGGCGTGCTGTTTGTGATCTCGCTCGCACTCGTGTTCACGACCTCACGCTGGGGGGACATTCAGCTGCGCTACGCGCGCACGACCACCCTCGCCGCGCCCGCGACCGCCGAGCGCCGCCACGTGGTGGTGTGCGAGGACGCCGTCCACGTTGAGAACGAGGAGGGCGAGCTGGGTAGCTACAACCTCTCTGACCTGCGCGTCGTTCACGCGACGGGCGAGTTTGTGGTTGCGGGCTTTGGTCACGGCCGCTACGCCTACGTCCCGCGCTCCGCGCTGAGTGAGAACCGTTTCCACGAGCTCGTGCGCTTCCTCGACGGGCGCTGCGGCCGCTAGGGCCCCGGGGCGCCGAGCGGGCCCCGGGGGGTGTGGCTAGGGCAGCAGGTCCTCCATCTCGAAGGTGAGGCAGTTCACGTAGCCGCGGTTGGTGAGGCGCAGCTCGGGCACGCAGGCGAGCGACATCACGCCCATCGTCATGAACGGGGAGGGCATCGAGCAGCCCATCTGCTCCCAGGCCCTTCTCGCCGCCGCGACCTTCTCGGCCACGACCTCCACGCGCTCGGTGCTCATGAGCCCACACACGGGCAGCTCCACGAGGGCGAGCACCTGCCCGTCCGCCACAGCGACCTCTCCGCCGCCGCACTCTGCGAGCGTCTTTGCCGCGAGGGCCATGTCCTCGTCGTTGTCTCCCATGACGAGCAGGTTGTGCGCGTCATGGCTCACGGTCTGCGCGAGCGCCCCGTGGATGCCGAAGCCGGTCACGAACCCAAAGGCGTGCGTCCCGGCCGACCCGTGGTGGCGGTCGAAGACGGCCACCTTGAGGACGTCGTGCTCGCGGTCTGCGAGGAGGGCGCCGTCGCGGACCGGCACCTCGACCACGATGTTGCGCGTGATCGTGTCGCCCGGCTCGATGCCCATGGCGCGGACGCGAGCGGTCCCGTCCGAGCGTCCCGGCGCGGGGACGCGGAACGTCTCGGGCGTGGGCTCAAAGCCAAGGTTCATCGTGTGCGTCATGAAGTCGGGCCACTCGTAGGGGGCCACGTCGAAGAGGGCGCGGCCGTCCTCGGCCACCAGCTCGCCGTCGATGAACGTCATGCGTGCGCGGAAGCTCTCGAGGTCGTCGTAGAGCACGATGTCCGCGCACTTGCCGGGTGTGACGGAGCCCATGTCGTGCGCGAGGCCAAAGTACTGCGCGCAGTTGATCGTCGCCATCTGGAGGGCGGTCACGGGATCGAGCCCCAGCTCGACGGCCGTGCGCAGGATTCGGTCCATGTGACCCTCGTCAACGAGGGTGTGCGGGTGGTTGTCGTCGGAGCACAGCAGGCACAGGCGCGTGTCCACCCCGCTCGCCACGAGCTGGGGGAGGTAGCCGGGGAGGTTGAGCCACGCCGAGCCCTGCCTGAGCTGCACGTACATTCCCAGGCGCAGTTTAGCCAGGACCTCGTCGAAGCTGCCCGACTCGTGGCACGACGAGACGCCGGCGGCGACGTAGGCGTTGAGGGCACGGTCGCGGTCGGGCGAGGGGAAGTGCCCCGTGACCACGCGGTCTGCCGCGAGCGTCTCGCGTATCTCGCCGAGGGCGTTCCCCTCGCGCGCGAGGACGCCGGGGAAGTTCATCATCTCCCCGAGGGCGACAACGTTGTCCCAGGCCATGGTGTCCGCGATGTCCTCCGCGGTGATGGAGGCGCCGGTGTCCTCGACGCCGTGAACGGCCGGCACGCACGAGGGCGGCGTCATCATGGCCTTGAGCGGCACGCGCCGCGCGTCCTCGAACATCGCCCGCACCCCCGGGAGGCCGGTGACGTTGCCGACCTCGTGCGGGTCGCAGAAGATGCCCGTGGTGCCGTGGGGCACGACGGCACGGGCGTACTCGGCCACGCCGATCATGGCGCTCTCCACGTGGATGTGGCTGTCCATGAGGCCGGGCGTCGCATAGAGCCCGCGCGCGTCGACGACCTTCGTGTCCGGCCCGATGCAGTGCTCTGCCGTGTGCTCTCCGAGCCCGAGGTAGGCAACGCGCCCGCAGGAGACGGCAATGTCGGTGTCCGGCAGGATTTCGTGCGTGGTGACGCTCACGAGGTTTGCGTGGCGAATAACGAGCTCAGCGGGTCTTTCTCCCTGGGCAACCTGGATGAGCTCCTCAGAGCACTCCCAGAGCGGGGACTTGCAAAAGCGGTTCCTCATGGCATACCTCCGAGGCTCGTGGCGTTTTGACAAGGGTAGCGCGCGCGTGGCGAAGATGCCGCAACTTTGCTAGAGTGTTCCGCGAGCGCGTTCGATGGGTTCGGGTGACGCAACACCTCGAACCTGGTCAGGGCCGGGAGGCAGCAGCCATAAGGGGCCTCTGGCGGGCACCCGTTCCCATCGAGCGCGCTTTTCTCATGCCGCGGCGCGGCGTACGCCGTTCCGACCGTCCGTGTGACCTGACGGTTGGAGGCAGGGCGGCTTGGCCTCGGCCCACGGTTTACATAAGATCTGAGAATTGCTCACGAGTGACACCGGAAGCCCCTGAAATTTGAAAAAGCCACGCGAGTGACACGGTAAAACGGCCTCGGAGAGCGTTTTCGCCCAGTAGTCGCCCGCAAAGTCCCTGTTGAATACTGGACGAGCCTCAGATTTTCGTGTCACTTGCGAGCCTTTTTCAAATTTCAGGGGCTCCCAGTGTCACTCTCAGGGGTTTTTCAAATCTGCGTCGAGCTGAGGCCGGCTGCCGCGTTCTCTGTGTAAGAATGGGGCATCCAGCCAGCGACCCAAGGAGTGCCGTGAGCGATTTTCCCTCCCATCGCCTTGACCCGAGGATGTTGCGCGTGTGGTACGTGTCCGGCGTCATCGCCATCGTTGTCGTGGCACTCGTTGCGGTTGCCGCCTGGCTCGCCGTTTGGGCCGCGGGCGGGGACGTCCTCTGGGTCTACCTCGCCGCCGGCGTCCTGGAGGTCATCTGCGTCGTGGACCTCGCCGTCTCGCCGCGCATCCAGTACGCCACGTGGCGCTACGACGTAACCCCCACCGACGTTGACCTCTACCGCGGCGTCTTCGTCAAGAAGCGCACGCTCGTCCCGCTCGTTCGCGTCCAGCACGTGCAGACCAAGCAGGGTCCCATTCTGCGGGCTCACGGCTTGGCGAGCGTGACCGTCTCCACGGCGGGGGAGAGCTTCGAGATCCCCGGCCTCGCCGAGGATGAGGCGGGGCGCCTGCGCGACCGCGTTGCCGAGCTCGCGAGGCTCGCAAAGGAGGACGTGTGAGTCCTGCACCCGGAGAGAAGGGCGATCGCCCGCCCGTTCCCACGGGTGCGGAGGCCTTTGCACCGTCTGCGCCGCTCCCGCCCGAGCGCCCGCCCGCGCCCCCGGCGCCCACTCTCGACCAGGTTGAGCGCGAGGTCGAGAGCCTCACGGTTCCGCGACGCTCCTTCTTCGAGGCGCAGTCCTGCGCAACGCCCGAGGCCCTGCTCGGCGTGAGGCGTGCCAACCCCCTCTCGGTGGCCGTGAGCGCCGTTCGCGGCGCCTGGGGCCTCATCGTCCTTGTCGCCTTTGGCCTGGCGGGGGACATCCTTGCCGGCGACCTCCGCGCGCTTGGCATCCTGGCAGCGGCGTCCGTGCTCATTCTGGTCGCGTGCGCCGTCCTTTCATGGGTGTCCTGGAGAACCCGCACGTGGGAGCTCGCCGACGAGGGAATCGTGCTCTGTCACGGCGTCCTCAACAAGAAGCGCCTGCAGGTGCCCTACGAGCACGTTCACACGATCCAGATGGGGTCTGGCCTGCTCGAGAGGCTCTTTGGCCTCATCAAGCTTGACTTTGACACCGGCGCTGCCGTAGCCGAGGGCGAGGCAACGACGATAGAGGGACTGCGCGCCGGGGAGGCCCAGGCGCTGCGCGAGGAGATCTTTCGTCGCAAGCGCCTGGCGGTGGCTCGGGCGACCGGCGTTGCCGACTCCAACGATGCTGATGCCTGCCCCGGGGCCGAGCACGAGGAGCGCCCGGAGGAGCGCCCGGTCGCTACCTACAGGCTGAGAGGCAGGGAGCTCCTGCTCGCCGCCGCGTCGCAGACGAGCGCGGTCACGCAGGCTGCCGCGCTTCTCGTTCTTCTCGCCAATGGGGCCAACCAGCTGATCGAGTGGGGCGTGCTCGACATCGTGGACACGGGCGACGAGCTCATGCGCGTTCCCCTCACGACGCTCGTGCCGGTTGTGACGGTAACGATCGTTCTCGCGTTGCTCATCGGCGGAGTTGCCTCCTTTGCCATCAACCTGGTGCGCTACGGGGGCTATCGCGCGGAGCGCTTTGCTGACCGCGTGACCATCGAGCACGGGCTCATCTCCCGATCGTCGCGCACCCTCGCCCTCGAGCGGGTTCAGTTCGTGCTGATCACCCAGGGCCTCCTGCGCCAGCTCCTCGGCTACGCCGAGGTGCGCGCTCAGGTGGTTGCCTCGCCGGGGGAGAACGAGGGCGAGCCCTCGGGCGCGGTGCTGCTTCACCCGTTTCTGCGGACGAGCGAGGTGGGCGCGTTCCTCTCTGAGGTCCTTCCCTCCTATGCGGGGGTCCTCGATGCCGTTGAGCTGGGGCGCCTTGAGAGCGTCGCCCGCCGTCGCGCTGTGGTGCGCGCGATTGCGTGGCTGCCGCTCCTTCTGGCGCTCGTGGCCGCGACGGCCTGGCTCCTCACCGCCGGGCCCCTCGAGGAGGCGGAGTGGCTGCTGCGCCCGATGCTCGTTGCCGCCTCGTTCGCAAGCGCACTGGCGCTCGTTGTGCTCGTGGTCGACGCGCTGCGCGGGTGGTCCGCCGCCCGGTACGGCCACACCCCGCGTGAGCTGGTGCTCGTTTCCGGCGGCCTCACGCGCCGAACGGCAATAGCACCCCGTTCCCACCTGCAGCGCATGGAGCTCTCGAGAAGCCCCTTCCAGCGGAGGGCGAAGGTGGCCACGCTGTCCGTGCGCACCGCGTCGATCAACGCCGAGGGCCTGCGGCTCCGTGACGTCCCGGACGCTGCCGCCGAGGAGCTTCTCGCCTGGTTCCGCCCGCGCGGCTGACCTGTCCCGCCCCGCGGCCGCGGCGAGAAGAACCTGTGGGCGCGCGGCGCTCGCTGCTGGCGCCGGGTATACTGGGGGCTTGGAAGCAACTTGCCCCGGAGGACGCATGGAATCGCTGTACACAAAGTACCGCCCGCAGACGTTTGAGCAGGTGGTTGGCCAGGGTCACGTGGTCGAGACCCTCAAGCGCGCCGTGCTTGAGGGGCGTACGAGCCACGCCTACCTCTTCTGCGGCCCGCGCGGGACGGGCAAGACGACCATGGCGCGCATCCTCGCGAAGGCGCTGCTGTGCGAGAAGGGCCCCGGGGCGCTTCCCGACGGCACGTGCGAGCAGTGCTCCCTCATCGCCGCGAGCGAGCACCCCGACGTCATCGAGCTCGACGCGGCCTCGCGCACCGGCGTCGACAACGTGCGCGAGGAGATCATCTCCCGCGTGAGCTACGCCCCGGTGCGCGGCAGGGCCAAGGTCTACATCATCGACGAGGTCCACATGCTCACGCCGGCGGCGTTCAACGCGCTGCTCAAGACCCTCGAGGAGCCCCCCGAGCACGTGGTCTTCATCATGTGCACCACCGACCCGCAGAAGATCCTCGCGACGATACTCTCGCGCGTGCAGCGCTTTGACTTCCACGCCATCGGCAACGACGAGATGCAGGCGCACCTCGCCTACGTCTGTGGCCAGGAGGGGTTTACCTACGAGCAGGCCGCGCTCGAGCTCATCGTGCGCCACGCGCGCGGCGGCATGCGCGACGCCCTCACCGCCCTCGAGCAGCTCTCCGTGTTCGGCGCGGGCGACATAAGCCTCGCGGCGGCGCAGGAGATGCTCGGGGAGGTCTCGCATGCCGTGCTCGGGGAGGTTGCCCTGGCGATTGCCCGTCGCGACACCGCCGAGCTCTTCTCTCAGGTTGCTCGGCTCGTGGACGAGGGGCGGGACCCGCTGCAGTTCACGCGCGAGCTGGCCGCCCACCTGCGCGACACCTACGTGGTCAGCGTAGCCCCGGGCGCCAGCGGCTCGGTCGCGCAGGGCGCCGACGAGCTCGAGGCCCTGCGCGCAGAGGCAGGGGCGTTTGGGTCGGCGGATCGCCTCGCGCGCGCCCTTGCCGTTCTCGGCGACGCCTCGAGCGAGATGCGCACCGCCGCCAACCAGCGCCTCGTTTTGGAGATCGCGCTCACGCGCCTCGCGCGCCCGGAGACGGACCTCACCCTCGAGGCCCTCGCCGAGCGCGTGGCCGACCTCGAGCGCCAGGTCGCCATCCTCGCAGAGCCCGGGACCCGCGCGGCGGCACCGGCGCCCGCTTCTGCGCCAGCGCCCGTGCCCGCTCCGACGCCCGTGCCAGCCCCCGTCGTCGAGAAGCCCGTCGAGCCCGTGGCAGCCCCGACTCCCCTGCCGGTTGACCACGGGGATGCCGCGACGCCTGCTCGGCGGGGTGATGCCGGTGCCGGGGCGGCCGCCAGCGCGAGCCACGAGGTGAGCGAGCCGCATGGCGGCGAGCGCCAAGCGGCTGGGGGCAACCCCGGCTCCGGCGGCCTCTCGAACGGAAACCTCCAGCGCACCTGGAAGCAGGTTGTAGACCAGCTCGTCTCCGAGAACGCGGCCAAGGGGTCGCTTCTCCTGTCGTCCACGGCCGTCTCCGACGACGGCGAGAAGCTCATGGTCTCGCTGCCAAAGGGATCGCACTTTGCCGCGAGGATGCTCGAGCGCCAGGACGTGCGCGAGATCGTTGACGCGGTCGTGGCGCGATGCATTGGGCACAGGCAGGTCGTCTACGTGGAGTCGAGCCTTGCGAGCCAGGCGATTTCTCGCGCCGACCGATCGGCGGCGCGTCCGGCGCCCGCCCCGGAGCCCTTCCGTGCGCCAGAGCCTGCTCCGGCCCCGGCGCCCGCTGTGACGCCCGCGCCAGAGCCGGCCCCAGCGCCCGCTGCGGCCCCCGCTCCCGAGCCGGCCCCGTCGCCGGCTCCCGCCCCGGAGCCCGCTCCCGCCTATCCCACCCCGTGGGACGAGCCCGCGCCCGACCCTGACCCCGTTCCCTACACGGACGCCGACGCGGCCCCCTACGAGGACGATCCCTTCCCCGCGGCCCCCGACGTCCCGACAGCGCCTCCGGCCCCCGCGCCCGAGCCCGTGCCCGAGCCCCCCGCCAGCGACGCCTCCCCCGCGCCTCGCGCGGTGAGCGGCGAGCAAGGCGAGGAGCGCCGGGCAGACGAGGGCGACGGAGGAGCCGCCGGCGGCGCCGACCCCGCCGACCCCGCCCTCACCCCCGAGTTCGCCGAGCTCGCCTCCCGCCTCGCCGCCGCGTTCGGGCCGCCGCTCTCCGTGAGCGTCGAGGCGGCGGTCATCACCTCGGACGAGGATGCCGCCGTCGAGCTCGCGCGCGAGGGGGCCGCCCCGGCCGACGAGGGGTACACCGACGAGCCCGTCGAGGACGGGGACGACGACTAGCGACCCGGCGCCCCGCGCCAGCACCGTTCTTATCGCCATGCGACGAAAGGAAGCAAGGATGTCCAAGGGATTCAACATGGGCGGCATGAACCGCAACCAGATGATGGCCCAGGCCCGCAAGATGCAGGAGCAGCTGCTCGCCGCGCAGCAGAAGGCAGCCGAGACCGAGGTCTCTGCCAGCGCCGGCGGCGGGGCGGTCAAGGTGACCGCCACGGGCGCGCTGCGCCTGACCTCGCTCACGATCGACCCGCAGGCCCTTGACCCCGAGGACGTCGAGATGCTCCAGGACATGATCCTGGCGGCTGTGAACGACGTGCTCGAGTCGGCCGAGCAGATGACCAGCCAGCAGCTCGGTGCCGTGACCGGCGGGCTTAACATCCCGGGCCTGTTCTAGGCGGCTCCTCGATGCAGCCAGTCGTGAACGACGGCCGCGCGCTCCAGCGCCTTCTCGACGAGCTGGGCAGGCTTCCGGGCATTGGTCCCAAGTCCGCGCAGCGCATCGCGTACCACCTGCTCGAGGCGGACGCGGAGGAGGCGCGCCGGCTCGCCGCGGCCATACTCGAGGTCAAGCAGCAGGTGCACTTCTGCCCCGTGTGCTTCAGCTATGCCACGCGCGATACCTGCGACGTCTGCGCGGACGGCTCGCGCGAGCGCTCGCAGATCTGCGTTGTCTCCGAGCCGCGCGACGTTACGGCAATTGAGCGCACGGGCAGCTACCATGGCCTCTATCACGTTCTGGGCGGCGTGATATCCCCGATGGACAAGATCGGCCCCGACCAGCTCCACGTGCGCGAGCTGCTCGCGCGCCTGGCGGACGGGGAGGTGGGCGAGGTCATTCTCGCCACCAACCCCGACGTGGAGGGGGAGACCACCGCAACGTACCTCGCTCGCGTCATCCGGCCGCTTGGGGTGCGCGTGTCGCGCCTGGCGAGCGGGCTGCCGGTGGGCGGGGACTTGGAGTACGCTGACGAGGTGACCCTGGGACGCGCGATCGAGGCGCGCCGAGAGGTCTAGCCGAGAAGGGCGGAGGGACGATGACCACCAACGACCAGGGCAGGCGCCGACACGCGTCGCATGCGGCTCCCGCGCACGGGGCGCAGAAGGCCCCGAGCGCTCGCCGCGCTTCCGCGCCGCGTCGCCTTGCGAGCGAGTCGACGAGCATAGAGACCATACGGACCGGCCAGGGGGCGCGCGTCACCACGCGCAAGAACGCCGCCGAGGCGGCGGGCCGCGCCCGCAAGAGCGCCGAGCAGCGCTACCTCTCGCGGCACCCCGAGGCCCGCGCGAGCCAGGTCGGCCCGAAGCGCTCCGCGGGCAGGACGGTCCTGCTCGTGATAGCGGCTATTCTCGTCCTTGCCCTGGTGTTCGCGCTGGGGACGTGCGTGAACGCGATGCTCTTCCCGCCGCAGGAGGAGCAGGGCACGACTGACCAGACGCTGCACCTCACCGAGTCCGAGCTTGCCATGCTCGAGGAGCAGGAGGCGCACGACAAGGGCCAGGAGGTCGTTGCCCCCGACGGCAGCGTGAGCCGTGCCGGCGTGACGTACTCGCTGCAGCAGCAGGAGGACGGCAGCTGGGCCATGATCGCCACCGAGAACGGCAGCTCGAGCACGCTCTTTGTGCTCGAGGGGACGCCCGTGACCCTGGCGAGAAGCGCTGATCTGCTCCTTGTCGTTGAGAACCGCGACGGCGGGTGGGACGTGGTCTGCTACATGATTGACGGCCACTCCGATGCGACGTATCTCGTGGGCTCGGACGGCCAGCAGTGGGGCGGAGAGGGCGATGCTGCGTCCGCCGAGCTCAGCGGCTCGTCGATTCGCGTGACCGACGCCTCGGGGGCCACCTCGGAGACGCCCTTCGAGTAGCGTTCGGCCCCGTGAGGCCCGTCCTTCACGCGACCTCCAAAGTTTTTCTAGGTTAGGGGTTGCCAGAAGCGCGGGGGTATGCCAGAATAACCTCCGCGCAAGGCGAACGGGGTGTTAGCTCAGCTGGTTAGAGCGCCGGCCTGTCACGTCGGAGGTCGAGGGTTCGAGTCCCTTACATCCCGCCATTGCACGTTTCAGGGGCCCGAGAGGGCCCCTTTTTTGTTGCCGTTGCCTCGTCCCGTTGCGGCCGCTCGTAAATTGCCGCACGTCCCAGCCTCCTGCGCGCCGCCGTTCCAAAAACGCGCCATGTCCCAGTTTTGGGGGAGGTTTCGGCTGGGACATGCCGAGATTTTGGAGCAAATCGCCCTTCTCGGCTGGGACATACGCCGATATGCGAGCGACAAGGGCGGCTCCTGCCGGGGCCGCCCTTTTTTATGCGCCGCCCTGCGCCCCGCCGCTCACCGGCTGCCTCCCGCAATTGCGCACCGCGCGGTATCATATGCAAGTCAGTTCAGGTGCGAGGACAGGACGCCCATGCAGCCCACCGAGAGCGAGCGGTCGAGCAAGACGGCGGTGGCGGTCTTTGACTTTGACGGGACCGTCGTCGACGGCCAGTCCGGCGCGCTGTTCACGCGCTACCTCTTCACGAGCGGTCGCATGTCCCCGCTTCGCCTCGCTCGCCTTGCGTGGTGGGGCATCCGCTACAAGCTGCACCTGCCCTATCGCCAGGGCGAGGCGCGCGAGCTCGTCTTTGGCGCGCTGCGCGGTCGCACCTCGGAGGAGGTCGACGCCATCATGACCTCCTTCCACGACGAGGTCCTCGCCCCGCTCTACCGGCCTCAGGCCGTCGCGGAGGTGCAGCGCTGCCACGAGCGTGGGCTCGTCGTCCTGCTCGTCTCTGCGACCTTCGAGCCCATCGCGGCGGTGGCCGCGCGCGACCTCGGCGCGGACGGCTTCATGGCAACGCGCATGGAGCGCGACGGCAGCGGGGGCTACACCGGAAAGGTCGACGGCCCCGTGATCGCAGGCGCCGAGAAGTACCGCGCCGTCGAGCGCTGGTGCGACGCGAACCTCGGGCCGGGCCGCTGGGAGCTCTCGCGCGCCTATGCCGACCACCATACCGACGCGGACCTTCTCGCGCGCGCGGGCGTCGCCTGCGCGGTCTGCCCCGGCACGACGCTCGAGGTGAGCGCAAGGCGCCGCGGCTGGCAGATTCTGGACTGGGACGCGTAGGAGCGCGCCCGCTGGAGGCACCATGGACCTTTCGAGAAAGACCGACTACGCCCTCAAGATGCTCTCCGCGCTCGTGGAGAACCCCGACGGGGTGCTCTCGGTGCGCACCGTGGCACGCAACGCCGACGTACCCTACTCGTTTGCCCGCTCGATCCAGCACGACCTCGCCGTGGCGGGCATCGTGGAGAACACGCGCGGGGCGAACGGCGGCATGCGCCTCTCGGCGGATCCGCGCGAGGTCACCCTGCTGCAGGTTGTGGAGGCGGTCCAGGGTCCCGTGGCGCTGTCACCGTGCCTGGGCGCGGGCCGCGACGGCGCGACCTGCCCCAATCGCTCCGAGTGCCGCTACACCGCCGTGTGGTGCAACGCCACCAACGCCCTGCGCGCCATGCTCGGGAGCGTGACCCTCCACCAGCTCGTGGTCGAGCGCCTGTCGCCGGTCATGGAGGGATCCTTCAGGCTCGTGCCCGAGCCGCAGGCTCGCGCCCGCTGCGACTCGGCGGGCGGGGAGGGTGGCGCAACGGCATGACGACCTCTCCCGAGCCGTCTCAGCGCGCCATTTCTGACCAGCGGATTGTTGCCTTCCGGGCAACAGTTCTCGAGCGCGGCGGCGAGCTCTACCGCGACCTCCCCTGGCGCCGCACGCGCGACCCCTACGAGATCTGGATCTCGGAGGTCATGCTCCAGCAGACGCAGACGACCCGCGTGGACGGCAGGTGGCAGCGCTGGCTCGAGCGCTTCCCCACGATTGGGGCGCTTGCCGCCTCGAGCCCGGCGGACGTGCTCGAGGAGTGGCAGGGCCTCGGCTACAACCGCCGCGCCCTCGCGCTCCTCCGAGCCGCGCGCGAGGTCGCCGAGGCGGGCGGGGCCATGCCCGAGGGCGAGCGCGAGCTCACGGCCCTGCCGGGAATCGGGCCCGCCACGGCTGCCGGAATCCGCGCCTTTGCCTTTGACCTGCACTCCGTTTACCTTGAGACCAACGTGCGCACGGTCTTTCTCCACGAGCTCTTCCCGGGTGAGGAGGGGGTGTCCGACCGCACGATCGCGCCCCTGGTCGGCCTGACCTGTCCCGCGGACGCGAGCGATCCGGACGACGACCCGCGCACCTGGTACTACGCCCTGCTCGACTACGGCGCCTACCTCAAGCGGACCGTCCCCAACCCCTCTCGCCGCTCGAGCTCGCACGTGCGCCAGTCCCGCTTCGAGGGGTCGCACCGGCAGAAGCGTGCCGCGCTGCTCCGCGTCCTTCTCGCCCACGGGAGTTCTGGCGCGGACATCGCGACCGTTTGCGAGGAGCTCGGAAAGAAAGAGGCGGGGGCGGGTAGAAGCCCACTAGGCGAGAAGGACGTGCGCTCCCTGCTCGATGAGCTCTCTGCCGAGGGCTTCTGCCGACAGGAGCGAGGCGTCTGGGTCGTCTAAATGATATAATGTCTCAATAAGGTCGGGCGGAGGGCTCGGCCGGGGCTCGGGTGCGCCCGCGCCAGAATCGCCCCGCGGGGCGGAGAGGAGCAACGATGGCCGTCGACTTTGAGAACTCCCAGACCAAGAAGAACCTCGAGGCAGCCTTTGCCGGCGAGTCCCAGGCCACCAACAAGTACGCCTACTACGCGAGCAAGGCCAAGAAGGAGGGCTACGAGCAGATCGCCGCGATCTTCACCGAGACCTCCGGCAACGAGAAGGAGCACGCCAAGCTCTGGTTCAAGTACCTCCACGGCGGCGAGGTGCCCGACACCCTGACCAACATCCGTGACGCCGCGGCCGGCGAGAACTACGAGTGGACCGACATGTACAAGGGCTTCGCCGAGACGGCCGACGCCGAGGGCTTCACCGAGATCGCGGCCCGTTTCCGCATGGTCGGCGAGGTCGAGAAGCACCACGAGGAGCGCTACAACAAGCTCGCCGAGCGCGTCGAGAAGGGCGAGGTGTTCGCGCGTCCGGGCGTGAAGGTGTGGAAGTGCCGCAACTGCGGCCACCTGCACGTGGGCGCCGAGGCTCCCGCGGTCTGCCCGGTCTGCAACCACCCGCAGGCCTACTTCGAGGAGCAGGCGATCAACTACTAGTCGCCTGACCAAGTACGCGCTGGGAGAGGCCCCGGCTTCCATGCGAGAGCGCGCTGCGCGGAACTCTCGCCCGGGAAGCCGGGGCCTCCCGCGTACCGAATGCTCCCGCCGCCGTCCTTCTCGCCGTGTCCACCCGCCGCCCTTCTCGCCGGGTCCACCCGCCGCCCTTCTCGCCGGGTCCACCCCCCCCGCCCTTCTCGCCGGGCCCATCTCCTGCCCTTCTCGCTCCGGCTTAGAAAAACGAGGGAAGTGCAGAATAACGATTGCCGCGCGCTTAGAAAAGTCGAGTAAATGCGGGCGAGAAGGACGTGCTCGTGACAGGGCGAGCTTCCTAGCTGCTCAAATGCAACAGCACCTATGACCGTAGGCCTTGGAGGGGCGAGAAACCCTGCAATTCGTCGCTCTATCTAAGCGCACGGAAGGCGAAATCGCGCACTTACGCGCGTTCCTTAAGCGAGCAGGGGTGCTGACGGGTGGGGCTGGCGGGCGCGACCATGGACTGAGCAGTAAAGGGCGCCTGCGTGCCGCTGCGCATGGGGGTATGGTGCCGCGACCCCGTCGCGACCGGCGAGCGGCCTCTGCTGCGGGTGCGAGCGGCACGCACACAGAGAGCGCTTCCGCTCGGGCGAGGGTCCTTGGAGGGGCGCCCGCCTCTAGGTTCTTCTCGGCGCGTCACTTTGGTGAGAGCCAGGTGTCAGCCTTGCGCCCACGTATTTGAGATTCTCGCAGCCACAGGCCGCCAATGGGGATAGCGTCGAAGCATGGACGTTTTTCTCTCACATACCACCGCGCTTGCTGCCCTGCGCTCCTGGGGCCTGCGCCGTGCCCTTGAGCGCGGCGAGCGGGAGAACGTAACGGTTCCCGAGGGGCTGCCAGGTTCCGACGAGCTCTCTGAGCTGCGCCGCAGGCTCCCTGCATCTGTGGGTGAGGGAGAGCTCGAGCTTGCCGTGCGCTCCGGTCGGCCCGGCCTGCGTCGGCGCAGCGGCGTGCGGGTTCGCCGCGAGGGGGAGCCGCTGCCGGAGGGGGCGGCCGTGCGCGTGGCGGACGGCGTGGTCTGCTCGTCCCCGGAGCTCGTGGTTGTGCAGATGGCGCCGCAGCTCACTGATCTCGAGCTCGCGATGCTGCTCTGCGAGCTCCTGGGGCGCTACGCCGTGAACCCGGACGCTGAGGATGGCATGCTCCAGCGCGACGTCCCTGTCACGACACCCGAGCGGCTCCGCGCCTTCCTTGACGGGTTGGGCTCGCGCCGTGGGGTGCGTCGCGTTCGCAGGGCGATTTCGCAGGCCTGCGTGGGCTCAGGCTCCCCGCGCGAGAGCAAGCTCTCCCTGCGCTTCACGCTACGGCCCGGCCTAGGGGGCTGGAACCTCGACCTCCTCTCAATGAATGCCCCCGTTGAGGTGCGGCGCATTCACAACGCACTGAGTCGTGGCGTTCGCAGGCCGGATATCCTCCTGTGCGCGGGCGGGCCAGGGGGCCAGCGCCGGGTGGTCGCGGTTGAGTACAACGGTCGTCGCCACGACCACCCCGCTCGCCTGGCGGCCGACGCTTTGCGCACCAACGAGCTCAAGGCCATGGGCATCGGCGAGTACATCGTGCGCCGCGAGCAGTACGAGGACCTCGACTACATGGATGGCCTCGTCGAGCGGATCCGTCGCGACCTCGCCCTCCCGCGAACGGGCCTGACGAGCGAGGAGGCCGCGCGCCGCCGTGCGCTGCGCCAGCGGCTTTACGAGGAGCTCGAGCTCATCGACGGCGTTCACTGGAACGGTCGGGAGCGGGCCAGGCGCCGTTTGGCGGCGTCGGACGGGGAGGCGGCGTGGGACGTGGTCCCTGTGGAGGCGTACGGGATTGACTAGGGCGCCTGCCTTCGGGTCCTTCTCGGCGCGCTGTGGGTGGGTTAGAGAAGCTCGGGAAGTGCGGGATTTGATCGTTGGGGCGCTTAGGAAGGTAAGGGAATTGCACCATTTTGGGCCTCAGGAGCCATGAGAAGTACGGGCGAACTGGGGTTTTGTTGGGAAGGTCACTGAGAACGACGCACTTGGGGGTAGTTTTTAAGCGCTAGGAAGGCCAGTCGCGCAATCACGCCCAGTTTCTAAGCCCCGAGAACTCTGCGCCGCAAGAACCCTGCGCTCCGAGGCCCCCGCGTGACCCGCACGCCGCGCTCCCCGGCGCACTCACGGCAATTTTGTGGACATCTGATGGTGAGCGTTGGACAATGTCTGTGTCCTGCGCCCGCGCGCAGGGCGTCGTGCAACCAACCGGAGGAGCGAGGCATGGAATCTCTCGACAGCACCCTCTACCTGAGCAGCGACGACCTGTTTCTGTTTGCTCGCGGCGAGTGGTACCGCAGCTACGAGAAGCTCGGCGCGCACCCCGCGGTGACGGACGACGGCACCAAGGGCTATCACTTTGCCGTCTGGGCGCCCGACGTCAAGAGCGTCCACGTCATCGGCGACTTCAACGGCTGGGATGAGTGGGCCACGCCGCTTGCCCCCACTGAGACGGGCGGCGTCTGGCAGGGCTTTGTTCCCGGCGTCGAGGAGGGCGTCCTCTACAAGTACCTCATCGAGACCACTTCCGGCCAGAAGCTCTACAAGGCCGACCCGTACGGCACCTACGCCGAGGTGGCGCCCGGCACCGCCTCGCGCACCTTTGACCTGGCCGGCTACGAGTGGGGCGACGACTCCTACCTCAAGGCCCGCGCGGGGCGTGACATGTTCGCCGAGCCGCTCAACATCTTCGAGGTGCACCTCGGCAGCTGGCGTCGCCACGGAGACGAGCCGCAGGGCGAGCCGCGCCCGGACGGCACCTACCCTGGCCCCGGCGACCAGTTCCCCGCCCAGCGCGGCGTCATGTACAGCTACGACGACCTCGCCGACGAGCTCGTTGCCTACGTCAAGGACATGGGCTACTCCCACATCGAGATCATGCCCGTCAACGAGCACCCCTTTGACGGCTCCTGGGGCTACCAGCCCACCGGCTACTACGCCGCCACCGCGCGCTACGGCAACCCCAAGCAGTTCATGCACTTCGTTGACGCCTGCCACAAGGCCGGCATCGGCGTGATCTTCGACTGGGTCTGCGGCGGGTTCTGCGCCAACGCCGAGGGCCTCGCCAACTTCAACGGCGAGATGCTCTACGAGCACAAGATCCACCCCAACTGGAGCACGCACCAGTTTGACTACGGTCGCGGCGAGGTCCGCAGCTTCCTCGTCTCCAACGCCCTCTACTGGGCCGAGAAGTTCCACGCCGACGGCATCCGCATGGACGGCGTCTCGTCGATGCTCTACATGAACTTCGGCATCGACGACCCCGGCCAGAAGCGCTTCAACGAGAAGGGCACCGAGGAGGACCTCAACGCCTCCGCCTTCATCCGCCAGACCAACACGGTCATGGGCAAGGAGCACCCCGACGTCATGAT
>DXBM01000029.1 GCA_019116525.1 Candidatus Olsenella pullistercoris
CCAAAGGCCGCCGAGCTCATGGCGCCCTCGGACATCATGGGGTCGGCGCACCAGAGCCCCGAGGTGATGATGACGAGCCCGGTGATGGTGCACATGACGATGCTGTCGAAGAACACCTCGAACGTGCCCCACAGCCCCTGGCGGGCGGGATGGTCGGTATCGGCGGAGGCGTGCGCGATGGGCGCCGAACCCATGCCCGCCTCGTGCGTGAACACGCCGCGCGACATGCCGACGCGGCAGGCATACATCACCGTAGCACCCAGAAAGCCCCCGGTAGCGGCGGTGCCGGTGAAGGCGTCGCGGAAAATCATGGCGATGGCAGCGGGAATCTCGGCCGCGTTGAAGACGAGCACGACGGCGGCGCAGACAAGGTAGAAGATGGCGGCAAAGGGCACGAGCAGCTCGGTGATCTGCGAGATGCGCTTGATACCGCCGATCAAGACGAGACCGGCGAGCAACGCCACGACGGCGCCGATGGCGGGGAGAGGAATGCCGAACGTCTCGTTGACGCTCACGGCGAGGGAGTTGGCCTGCACACTCGCCCCGATGCCGAAGGACGCCAGAAACCCGAAGGTGGCGAAGAGCGCCGCGAGCCACTTGATACCGAGGCCGCGGGAGATGTAGTACATGGGGCCGCCCACGATCTCGTCGCGCTCGTTGCGCGTGCGGTACGCCACCGACAGCGTGACCTCGCAGAACTTGATGACCATACCGGCCAGCGCGGAGAGCCACAGCCAGAAGATCGACCCCGGGCCGCCAGTGGCCACCGCAAGCGCCACGCCCACGATGTTGCCGGTGCCGAGCGTCGCCGCGAGCGCGGTGCACACCGCCTGGAAGGGCGAGATAGTGCCCTCCCCCGCCTCGGACGGGTCCCGGCGCTGGAAGAGCGTCTTGGTGGTGTAGCGCATGACCACGTTGAAGCGCGTGAACACGACGCCCCTGATGACAACGAGCAAAAACACGCCGGTACCGAGCATCAGCACGACCATGGGGACACCCCACAGCACGTTGGTGTTGAGCGCGGCAATGGCGGACATGAAGCTTTCGAACATGGGGCACCTCTCGTCTGGGGCGCGGGCGGCGCGGACTGCTGAAGTGCCTACTGTACATGGCCCGTGTTTCCGCCCCGTGACGGCAGTGCTGGATGTCAACGGCTCCTACTCCGAGCCGTCGACGAGCCCCACGTTCATCGAGGATTATTCTCTAGGGAATTATTCAACCTGGAATAATCTCTGTCGCCAAGCTGCCCTCTGTGAAGATTTGACGCCCTGCTCCATCCGGCGCGCTACCATGGGACGCTGCAACGCGCTGCGGAAGGCATAAGTCCAGTTGCCCTTCCGCGGCGCGACGACGCACCCAAGAGGGCTGGGCAGAGGGGAAAACCATGCCCAGAACCCGTACCCAGCGCATCGTCTTCTCGATCCTCATGGCCTTTGCCATGGTCTACGGCATGGAGCTCTACAACCAGGCGCTCCTTGCGGGCGAGCTCGTGGCCACGTGGCTCCAGGCCGTCGCGCTCAACTTCCCCATGGCGCTGCTCTGGCAGCTCTTCGTGGCGGGCCCGGCCGTGCGCGCCGTGGTGCGCACGCTGGGTTCGACCATGAGTCACTTGGGGCGGGGCATTGAGGCGGCGAGCGTGACACAGGACCAATCGTGACGAAAGGTCACGCCCCGTACGGACATGGTCGGCCGAGAGGAACTGGCCGCGAGACTCCCTTCCGCCAGAAGGCAAAGCTATGCCGTCCGCCGACGCGAACCCACTTCTGTCGAGAAGAACGGCGCCCCGAGCTGGGCATGCAGCCAAGTGGAAGCCACCTGCAAGACAAGGAGCCCTGCCGAGGTACTAGGGTCTCCCCACCACGAGAGACAGGGAGCCCACCATGCAGCACCACATCATGTACGAGCGCGCCCAGCACGCCCCACTTGAGGTTGCATCCGACCCAGAGGCATTTGCGGACACCTACGCAGAGCTCTGCGGGATCATACCCATTGATGCCCTAGTAGAGCTGTACGTCAAGGCATTCCCCGAGCGGCCAATGGACTACGAGACCATGCGCGAGGCAGCAGCGCAAAGGCGAGCCTCCTGGAACGGAACTTGCAAGACCTGGACGCACGATGGCGTCGAGTACGCCCTTGCCTCCCCCTTCTCGGATGCCGGACATGCCGAATGGTTCTTCTACCACATCAAGCACAACGACTTTGAGCACATGGACCGTTACGAAAAGGAGCTCCCTGCCGAGCTTGAGCACGAACGGGAGCTCCGTGCGGAGCTTGTTAAGCGCCATCTCGCTCATCCCATCAAGGAGCTGACCTTCGACGAGCTGGTCAAAGGGCACCCAGCACTTATCAAGGAAGCTCCCTGCACGCAGAGGCTCATCGAAGAGCTCCTCGCCATCCGCCTCGGACGAAAGGACCGCGCCAAGAAAGACATGGAGCGATTCAGAATAGCCCAAGAGGTCAACCGGACCGCGCTCATTGCCTCGACCATGATCGACGTCAGCAGCAACCGCGCCTACGAGGACGCCGAGTTTCTCATGATCTACACCTACCCGCCCGGCCCGCGGGACTATGACCCCTTCCGCGACGAGCCCGACCCTAACGTCCTTCTCTCCATGGAGAAGGTCTACCGGGAGCTGCCGCTCTGGGGCCTCAACGGCTGGAATCAGGAGGAGATACGAGCGCAGATGTTCGAGAAGATGCTAAACGAGAGGTCAGCACCCTAACCGCATCGATACAATCAACGAGAAGGGAAGCGAGTTGAAAGGGCTCATCATGGACGTCTCATCAGCTCAGGCCGCTGCGAAGAAGGCGGTCGAACTGCTTGTCGAGCTCATCCCAGAGGCAAAGTACACTGCCCTCGAGGGCATCGAGCTGAGCGAGGACGGGACCAGCTGGCGCGTCGTTGTTGGCTACGTCCTCGGAAGCGACCTACCAACCACTGCCCTGGCCGGACTCGCCACAAGCCCAAGGTCGCTGCGTACCTATAAGACGCTCATCCTCGACGGGGCCACACTCGAGCTCAAGAGGATGGAACCCTACCATGAGCCGGCGTAAGGTTGCGCTCGACACCAACGGCGTCTGACGGCTCCGCCCACCGGACGTATTGAGATTCAGTGCACCGTGTGAGACAGCAGCACCGCATCAAACCATCGTATCTCGATCCCACAGACCGGCACTACCACTCATAGGCACCCGCGGTCTTTATCTAGTTTTTCGCGATGAGAAAACCTACCCCCATAGGGTCAATGAAAGGTCATCCGAAAAGGACTCAGTACCTCACTGGAATAATCGACTGCGCAACTACAGCCTGATAGCCGTGATTCATCAGCATCTCCTCAACAACCTTCTTCTGCACAGCCTTCTGATTGTCGCTCTCAAGGCCCGGTCCTAGCGTTATCCGAGAAACAACAGACCTATCAAAGTTGAGAGGAATATAAGGTATCACGTATCCGGCACAGGTTCTGTACTCAATCCGCAGCTCAGATTCAAACTTCCTGTACACGTTGATGAACAGGCGCACCTCTTTCTCATGGGAGAAGCAGGCGTACTTAAAAACAGGTTTTAGATTGCTGAGTAACGTTCCGATGTGATACCTAACGGAATTCTCATATCCCTGCTCGTAGTTCTCATACAAATCGAGAAGGACCCTCTCGATTAACTCAAGCTGCTCTCTTTCGTCATAAATCACCTTCACCATAAGCGCCATCACAGCTCCATGTTGGTTCTGGCGTGAGTTGAGGGAACTCAGCAGCCTGCAGGAAGAGATTCCTATATTAATCCCCTCATATCGGCTGCCCTTGGAATAGTAGTTCCACATCGCAAGTGCATCGGAGTCCTCGGAAAACGACGTGACATACGTCTTGAACTCATCTCTCACCGGACGAGTCTTTCCACTTGCCGTATAGAGAACGAGTCCGGTGCGGTTGGGGCGCACATCCCGGATTAATTCGTAGAACCGACCGTCAATTCTTCCATCGGCTTTAAGCTCGTCGCAAGCCTGAGCGAACCGCATTTCTGGCAACGTTCCCTCGGAAGCGTCGTTCAAGCAATCAATCCTGCTCGCCCAGAGGCACAGGCCTTTCTTGCCCAGAAGGATTGAATTGACGTTCCCAAGCGAGGAATAGTGATACACCTCGCCGTCATAAGGGCTAAGCGGCATCACGGTCTCGAATTCAAGCTTCTCAGTAAACCTATCCAGAAGGCTTCTTCCAACCAATCTAAACCTCCAGCAGACTCTCCACCAGCTTGAATACGTCTGTCATGCCAGGTCCGGGCAACTTTTCCGTACAAGCGACGCGCTTCCCCCTCGCGTTTGCCACCGCATCCCTTATGTTCTCGAGCGAAAACTGTGTCGGAGTTAGGCGCTTGTTATATCCGGGCATGTAGCGCTTAAGAGCAGCGTCAGTTTTTGACGCTGAGGTACACCCGTTGGCCTTTTCAAAATGCATGACGAGGAATAGCTCGAATTTGGGGTTACTCACGGCGAGGTGAAAACCCGAGTGACTGTCACACCACTCGAGAAGGTCGGCAAGCTCGCTCTCGTAATCATCTACGTCCACAACGACCCACGCCTCGTCTCCATATCTAAGCCCCCCGGGCCCAATCTCCTTTTGGAGCCTCTTGAGAACTGCCGCAGGATTCCTTCTTGAGGGGTGGACATTCTTCGGGTACTTCACTGAGGCGCGAGCATCCTTGAAAACCACCATTCGAAAGTAGTCACGCTCGGTGGCACCCTCGGCAGAGACCCAGCAGACAGGACGGTAGGCACGCTGTCCCGTCCTCCTTACCAGCGTGTTGTTCTTTCTTTTACCCATGGTCGGACACCTCACCCAGCATCGGGATGCCACCAAAGCGCCCTTCGAGATAGCTCTTAATCAAGTCCCTGTCAAAGCGAATCCCCTCGAAATCACTCAGGGCAACGAGTTGCGAGCGCCCATCGGACCCTCGCTGGGCAATGTACATCTCATCCCTGCGCATAATCGACTGGTCCATGAGCAGAAGGTCGTGCGTCGTAAAGAGGAGCTGCTTCCGCTTGTCGGGCCCGCACGTCACAAGGAAATCCTCTATGAGGCGGGAGGTAAGCATGGTGTGAAAGCATCGGTCGAGCTCGTCCACCACAAAAACCTTCGAACCGCTCGACCCGCTCTCGCCGGAGAGATCGAACAGCATGGGGAGGAGGCCCATGAGCCTCTGGGTACCGGAAGACTCCGCACTCAACCCAAACGAATGCTCCTCGCCATCGGGACCACAGTGAAGCGTTCTAAGCCTCTGGACGTCCGGTCGAGAGCCGCCGCCTCGAACAGAGAGCATCTCAAACCCATAGTCACCAGGAGCCCTGTCGGCAACGACGGTGATGGTCTCGTCCTCCCTGAGCTCCGAGGCCTTCTTGAGCAGACGGGCGTCAGGGGGGAGTGCATCGATCTCGACGCGCTCGCCAACCAAGCCGCATATTCCCGTGTCCATACGCGAAAGCGCGTCGCCCGCATATCGGAGGAAGTCCTCACGGTTGGTCGCCGCCGTGGCAAACGACCATGCCTGCGACTCCACCCCCACCAGCTCGAGAGTCTCGGCGAACCACCCAAACGGTTCGCTCAGCTCGTCAACATTCTGAGAGAATCCTGCGCCGAGAAAAACCTGGTTACTCCGAGTGCTCTTTGCGGCGTACAGCACGTGATCAGAGTCGCTGAATAGCTCTCTGTTAAGCCGGAAGCGCTCATCGTCAGAGGCATTGCGCTCATACACGTCTATCGATTGGCCCTCTTTGATTATCTCGAGGCATTCGTAGGAGACGGAGAAGCGCGTGGCTTCAACCACAAGCCGATACGTAGTCTCTCCGGCGAGGAAGGTGATGTCGAACATCGTCGGGCTCGTCGCTGACTGGGAATCAAGCATGAAAGGCTGGACGGGAAGCAACCCGTCCACCCCGGGATCGGTAAGAACCATATCTCGAAGCGCAGCAAGCCCCTTGAAAAGAGCAGTCTTTCCGGAAGAGTTGCCACCGTATACGGCGGCAACTGGGAGAACCTTCTTACTCCGAAAGCCCGGAAGCTCTGAGCGAGTCTCCCCATGCTGCCGTTCGAGCGAGGAAATCATGTTGAGGGAAGCTTCGTCACGATAGGACATCCAATTGCTCAGAGTGAAGTTCAGCAGCATCTGCATCCTCCTTGGTACAGCACCGAATGTGATATTATCACATTCGGTGCTGTACTGTACTAAACTGGATGTTGTTTCATGAACTGCAATGTACAGAAGACCTGAAAGGGTAACGGCCTTCGATCTGATGCATCGTCCAATCAGGAAAACTCGAAAAACAATAGCCAGAACGAACTTTCTGTCATAACGCGTTCGCGATGCCTGAGCTCCACGAGGAAAGTGGCAAGGGCCTCACAAACCTCACCAGAGAACTACTCGGGGCAGCAATGAACAAGAAGATAGCTACAGACCAGCACTGCACGCGTAACAACGTGGGTCACGAAGAACGGACTCTGCGAGGGAAACTCGAGACGCAAATCAATACCGCCACGCATAGAATGCCCAAACTAAGATAGGCACCAGCATCCATCGCGCTAACGTTGAGATACAGGAAGAGAATCCGCCAGCGTGCATCGTTGAGGGGCCAGACGGAATAACTAACCACATCTTTCTACGGCACAGGAGAGCCCGTACTCGTGCCTGCACACAAAGCGAGGGCCCGCCGGGCATGGCAAACCGGCGGGCCCCAAGCAAGGGATGTGCGACGAAGCGGAGCAACTTGTCGCGGGGGTATGTCAGGTCGGGCGCCCTCCGCGGGGCGCACGGGCGGCGCGCCCCTAGCCGCGCGCGTAGTAGGAGTGCTTGAGCGGCAGCTCGCACTGCAGCTCGCCGGTGAGCGCGCGGTAGGCGTTCTGCACCGCGGGCGCCGTCGGAATCGTGGCGATCTCGCCGATGCCCTTGCCGCCGTACGCCACGTCCAAAAGCTCGTCCTTCTCGACGTAGATCGCGTGGATGTCCGGGATGTCCGTCGCCCTGAAGAGGCCCAGCGTGCCGAACTTCACCTGC
>DXBM01000001.1 GCA_019116525.1 Candidatus Olsenella pullistercoris
CGCTCCTCCGTGCCCACGCCGAAGACGTCGGCGATGAGGTCCAGGTACTGAACGCCGGTGAGGAAGTCGTAGACGTCGGGGTTGTCCGGCACGTAGGCCATGCGGCGCTTTGCGGCAACGGGCTCCCGCCAGACGTCGATTCCGCAGACGGAGACGGTCCCCGACGTGGGCGGCTGCGCGCCGACGACCGAGCGGATGAGCGTGGTCTTTCCCGCGCCGTTGTGTCCGATGAAGCCGCAGATCTCCCCGGGGGCCACCGAGAGCGAGAGGTCGCGCACCGCGACCTTGTCCCGATAGGACTTCCGGAAGTGACGAACCTCGAGCACGTTGTTCATTGCCTCTCCTCCGTCCAAACTGCTATAGCTGCTCTATAACAGATGGCGCGTACTATACCCCTTTCCGAGCCGGTCTGCTATAGTTCGGATAGAACACAATCTCTTCACGGAGGGAGGCGGCGGGAACGGTCATCACGGTCGACAAGCTCTCGGAGGCCCCGCTCTACCTGCAGCTGCGCGACTCCGTCATAGCCGGCATCGCCTCGGGCGAGCTGCGCCCCGGCGACGCCCTGCCCTCCGTGCGCTCGCTCGCCGAGGACCTCGGCATCAACCTGCACACCGTCAACAAGGCCTACGCCACGCTGCGCGACGAGGGCTACGTCATCATGCTCGGCCGGCGCGGGGCCTACGTTGCCGACGCGCCCTCCGACCCCGCCGCCGGCATGGGTGCCGCGGAGCTCGGGGCCGCACTCGAGAAGCTCGCCGTCGAGTTCAAGGCGAGCGGCGGCACGCGCGAGGCGTTCCTCGCCGCCTCCGAGCGAGTCGCTGCGGGCCTGCCCGGGGAGGCGGACCATGTCAGCTGAGCTGGTGTCCCAGGCAACGGGCGTTGCCATGGCGCTCCTCACCCTGCTCGCGGGGGGCCTGCTCGCCGCGGTGCCCTGGCTCACGCGGCGCCGCGAGGCCTTTGCCGTCACGGTCCCCGAGTCCGCGCAGTCGGACCCGCGCATCGCCCGGATGCGCCGCGTCTACCTCGTGACCCTTCTCGTCATCTCGGTCGCGTGCGCCGCGGGCTCCTACGCGCTCTCGCTCGCCGCCAGCCCGCTCGCCCTCTCCGCCCTGACATGCGCGCCCGTGCTCGCCGGATTAATCCTCATGCTCGTCTTTCGCTCGCGCGTGCGCGCGATCAAGCGCGCCGAGGGCTGGAGGGCTCACGCCCAGCGCACTGCCGCCGTGGCGGGCTCAGCCGAGAAGAACGCGCCCAAGCCGCTCCCCCTCACCTGGAACCTCCTCTACCTGCCCGTTATTCTCGTCACGCTCGCCGTGACCGTGGCGCTCTACCCCGCCATGCCAGACCCCGTGCCCGTGCACTATGACGCCACCGGCGTGGCGGACAACTACCTGGCCAAGGGCTGGCAGGTCATCGCTATGCCCGTGGCCGTGCAGGCGTTTCTCGCCCTCTCCTTTGCCGCGGCGCACTGGCAGATGCTGCGCAGCTGCCGGCCGGTCGCGCCGGAGAGCCCTACGGCCTCGGCGCTCGCCTATGGCATGTTCGCTCGCGCGCAGAGCGTGGCGCTGCTGGTGACGGGCCTTGTGATCGTGGCGGCAATCGTGCTCATGCCGCTGACGTTCGCCGGAGTTGTGACGCCGGGGCAGTCGCTCGTCGCGCTGCTTGTGGTCTGCGTGGGCGCCATCGTGCCGCAGCTCGGCATTGCGCTCGTCTACGGGCAGGCAGGCTCGCGCCTCCTGCGGCGCATGGGCGCGGCCGGCGAGCTCGACTTCGACGACGACGCGAGCTGGCGCCTGGGCCTCTTCTATGTCAACCGCGAGGACCCCTCCGTCGTGGTGCCCCGGCGCTTTGGCGTGGGATGGGCCATGAACTGGGGCAACCCGCGCGCATGGGGCCTCGCGGCGCTCTTCGTGGCCGCCGTGGTGGCGTTCGTCGTTGTTATCGGGCTGCTCTTCTGAGCGTGCCCAGGGCCCGCGCCGGCCGCACGGCCGGCGGCACCGTGCCCCACGTGCCCCACTTGTACCTGGTACAAGTGGGGCATACGGCGCACATCAGTCGGCGCTGCCGCGCCGTGCGCGGGCAAGGGCCGCGGAAACGACGAGCATCGCAGCGCCCGCCAGCACCGCGACGGACCAGGCGGGCACGTGGTCGAGCGCCACGCCGTACGCGATCTGCCCGGCGGGCGTGGCAAGGTTTGCCGCTGTCATCGTGAGCGCCATCACCTTGCCCGTGAGCGTTGCGGGGGTCTCCCGCTGGAGGTGCGACGTCGCGGCGATGGAGAGCGCCATGCAGCACGCCATGACCCACATGTTGCCCGCCACGACCGCCGCGAACGCGAGGCGCGCCCCTGCCCCGAGGGCGAGCGCGAGGGCCATGAGGGCGATCCCCGCCACCGAGGCAGCGAGCAGGCGCGGCACCGATCCAATGCCAAAGCGCGCGGGCGCCAGGGCCACAACGAGCCCGCCTGCCAGGCCGCCCACCGCGAGCGCGCCCTGCGCGACGCCCATGAGCTGGTTGGGAAGGCCGAGCGACTCCGTCACGACATAGGGCGTCCCCACGTTGATGAAGGACGAGCCGAACAGGTTCACGAGCATCGCCGCCGCGATGGTCTGCCACAGGACCGGGCGCGTGCGCAGGAAGGCGAGCGCCTCGCGGATGTCAGCGGCCGCGGTGGCGAGCGCGCCGGCGGTGCGCGCCGGGGGCTCGTAGGGCACGCGCACGAGGAGCGCCACGAGCGCCGCCGACAGGGCGAACGCCGCCACCGAGACGGCCACGATCGGCCCCAGGCCGAAGAAGCCGAACACGAGACCGCCCACAACCGGACCCGCTATGCCCGTGACCATGCTCACCTGATTGGCAACGGCTGTTGCCTGCGTGATGCGCTCGGGCGCGACCACGAGCGGCATCGCGGACTGCACGCAGGGATGGTAGAGCGCCTGCGCGGCGAAGGCCGCCATGAGGACGAGGACGGTCACCGGGACGGCCTGGGCCGGAGACGCCAGCGTCACTGCCAGGTAGAGCGCCATGGCGAGGGCGAGAGCGGCGTCGCAGGCGACCATCACCCCTCGCTTGCGCGTTCGGTCGGCGAGAACCCCGCCCACGGGCGAGAGCGCCACGTAGGGAACGAACCCCGCCGCGAGCACGCCGCCGTAGAGCGTTCCTGACCCCGTGACGTTGAGCAGATGCAGCGGCAGCACGAACTGCAGGATCTCCATGCCCAAAAGCGAGAAGGTCTGTGCCGCCACGATTGCACGAAAACCTGGCGTGAACAGGCGCCCCTCCCGCCCCTCTCCGCCCGGGGCTCCCCTCTTCTCAGCATTCATGCGCAGCTCCCTTCTTTCATACGTTCGGTTGGTATGTATATGAGCCCGAAAGAAGGCCGCGTCACGCGGCCGTTCCCTCGCGCTGCTGCCAGCCTCGCAGGCCGGACCGGTTGCCTCAACCAACCCCCGGTTGCTTTTCCTGCTCGCAACCAGTGGTTTGCTCCCACTTCCAGCTCGCCCACGGGGCGGCGTCCTCCCCCAGCGCGGCCAGCCGTTCGGACGAGAGCGCCTCCCAGTCCACGATGTCCACGCCGAGGGCGTGCATGATCCGCAGGAACACCTCAACGCGACGCCCGTACGCGCCCTCGTCCTCCAACGGATGGAACAGCGGCACCATCCAGAGGTTCGCGAGTAAAAGCATCGCCTCGGCCGTCTCGCGCGGGTGCGTTGCCGTGACGGAGCCGTCCTCGATGCCCTCCCTAATCGCTGGCTCGATGAACTCATGCGCCACGTCAAAAAGGTCAAGGTACTCGCGAGCGAGGATACGCGAGCTCCGCATGGGGTCCGGGGAGGGACGCATGGCGCCCCACATCTCTGCCGAGGGCCCGGCCGCGGACGCCTCGTCGAGGGCACAGATCTTCTCGAGGCCGCTCAGGGAGCGGTCCGCCAGGATCTCCTCCGAGCGCGCGACAACCGAGCGGTTGGCCCGCTCGAACACCGCCTCAAAGATCTCCTCCTTGCTCTTGAAGTGGTGGTAGACGGCCCCCTTGGTGAGGCCGCCGAGGCCGTCCACGATGTCGGCCATCGTGGTCTGCTCGTAGCCCTTTGTCATGAAGAGCTCCTCGGCAACGTCGAGGATGCGCCTGATCGTCTCCTCCGGGTACTTGTTGCGCGCCATGTGTGCCTCCGTCCCCTCGGCACCGATAACATACCATGAGTATGTATTCCCAGCAATTGGGGACTGCAATTGGGGAGGGACTGCAATTGGGGACGTGTTTCTTTTCTCAGAGAAAAGGGGACAGGCTTCTGCCCTCGGCAAAGAGCCCGCCCCCGGCCGACCATACCCGACGCACACGATCAATGGCGCAGAGGGCGACAAGGACGACCGCTCCCACGACAGCCGCCAGCACGCGGGCCCCCACGCCTTGACCAGGGCGCCGCTGATCACGGGCATGCCCAGCCCAGCGGAAGGCCCTTAGCCAGGGCCGACGCCCCACCATGGCAAGCCTGTCCCGTTTTCTCTGAGAGAAGAAACCCGTCCCCAATTACCACTACGGGGTGTAGTACTGGACGGTGTCGGTGCGCGCTCCCGTATTGATGATCATGCATCCTCCTTGCGCCCGCGCAGCCGCACAAAAGATAGTATGGCGAGAAGAACCCCGGGGAAGGACTCGCTCATGAGAGCCTCGAAGACCGTCGCCGCGCCAGAGGAGACCGTGGCCGCACTGCGCGGCCTGACCGGGTAACGCGGAGCGCGCGAACGGGCAGCGTCCGCCACCGAGAGATTCACGTCTTCCTTGAGAAATCAGACGTAGCGTGCGTAATCCTGGAGCGAGTGGAAGATGTGCGCTATCACGACTCGACCATCACGATACGCGTACAGGACTACGTAGCGCATAACGGACATCGTACGGTAGCCGCGCGAGGCGACTTCCGGCATCCGGCTCAGCTGATACATTTCTGGGTGTTCGCAAACGAGCGCGACCTTTGACTCGAACTCTTCCACAAAACGCCGGGCGGCCTTCTTGCTATCAAGCTCAACCGAGAGATAGCGCACGATTTCCTCGAAGTCCGCCTGAGCGCGCGGGAGAAGAACGAAGTCACAGGCCATACTTCTCCTTCACGCTCGTGACGAACGCGGCTCCGTCAACATAGTCTCCCTGCTCGTACGACCCGTCCGCATCTGCAAGAACGCGAACCAGGCGCGCCTTGGCGACCTCCTCGCGCATAAGGTCGTAGTCCTTAGCTCGCATGACCACAAACTCGCTGTATCCATTCTTAGTAACGGTGACGGGTTCGGGAGACTCCTTGACGAGCCTGGCAAACGCCGCAGTGTCCTTCATGTCGCGAACGGGAACGCAGACCGCCATGGCGAACTCCCCTCTCTTCTCGTGTGTAAAATGTGGCTCAATAATACCACGCTATCACTCCCGCACCAGGTGCCTGATTACCGACCTGAGCTTCGAAATCCATACCTCCATTCCCATGTGGTGTGATAGTATCAGTATAGAAGAACATTTGTTCGTGTTCAAGGAGAGATGTGCCATGAGACGAGGGCTGGGAATCGCGCGCTGCGGACTCGCCTGCTGCCTGTGCTCAGAGAGCGAAAGGTGCGGCGGCTGCGACTCCGGGCTGTGCCCGGACGCCGCCACCTGCGAGGTGCGGGCGTGCTCCGCCGCAAGGGGGCTCTCCCACTGCTTCGAGTGCGCCGAACCCTGCCGCAGGGGGATTCTCGCCAAGCTCAAGCCCTATGCGTTCACTGAGTTCGCCAGGAGGTTCGGCGAGGAGCACCTCTTGGACTGCCTCGAGCGCAACGAGGCGGCCGGAACCGTCTACCACCGTGAGGGCATCGTCGGCGACTACGACGACTTCGGCGACCTCGAGGGACTGATCGCGTTCATCGAGGCCGGACCGCATGGCGTCCACTAGCGAACGATGTCTCCGGTTTTCTCGCGGAGTATTCTTCTGATCCCACCTCCCAGGAGAAGCCAAGAAGCAGGTGGTCCTCGTACTCCGCCAGAGCAAACACTTCGATAACCATGCCCTTGCCCACGCGACGTGCCCCCTCGATGTGTGTTGCCGTTCCCTCATTTGAGACTCGTTTCCGCTCGATAAGGGATGCGCAGACCTTGCGCGCAAGCATCGTGGCTCTTTTGTACGTCAGAAAAATGCCCGAGAGCACGAAATGTTAACTCTATATGCGATACGGTTCCCCATGTTCTGCCCGGGCCTCGAAGCCGAGAGGAGCGCGCAAACAGCAAGAGGGGCAGCGGTGGCGCGGGACGAATCCTCTGCCCCTACCGCAAGAGCCCCGCGAGGTTGTGCGAGAACCGCTCGCGGTCCTCATCCGTGAAGGCCGCCGGACCGCGCGTGCGCCCGCCGGCACGACGAACCTTCTTCTCCTCGTGACGGATGAAGAGGTCCATGTCGATCGTCGCCCTCGAGTACACGCGGCCGCGCACGCCGATGGCCGCCGCGCCGCGGCCCAGCACCATGCTGGCGAGGCCTATGTCCTGCGTGACCACCACGTCGTCTGGCTGCAGGCGCTCCACGATGGCAAAGTCCGCGCTGTCGGCGCCAACGGAGACGTCGAGCACGTCCACCCAGAACCCGGCGTGGGTCGCGTCTGCGCCGCGGGCGTGAGCGGCGTCGCGAGGGTCGTCACGCCGGACGTGGCGCTCCAGGTTCTGCGTGGTGTTGCCCACGATGACGACGGGAACCCGAGCCCGACGGGCGCAGGCGAGCGCCTCGCGCGTGACTGGGCAGGCGTCGGCATCCAGGTAGAGCGTGCGCATGCGGCGGCGACCTCCTCGACGTTCTTCTCGACATGCCCCGACCCCACGCAGTATACGGCGAGTAGCCGCGGGCGCGGGGCCGGGGCGCGAACGTCCGAACGTCCTCGTCCGTCCGCCTATACCACCTGGTGCCGCCTGAAGGAGAGCGCCGCTACCGGCATCGACACGAGCGAGAGCAGGACGTAGGCAACGGCCACCATGCCGATCAGGTCGAGCACCACCGGCCCCAGCGGATAGGAGTCGAGCGCCGAGAAGAGCATGCTGAAGTTGGCAAAGTTGAGCGGAAAGAGCGCGAGCGCACGCTCGAGGACACCGATGCCGCCCGACGGGACGAGCCCCGTGAGCAGGACGAGCACCACGTCCGTCAGGAAGACCGCGAGCGTTGAGCGGGCGCGCGACGAGACGGCGAGCGTGAGACACGCAAAGCCCAGGCATGCGACGTACATGAGCCCCACAGAGATGAGCGCCGCCTGTCCCGCCGTGAGCGGGTAGGGAGAGGAGAGCTCGATGCTCTGAACGGAGAGCCCAAAGCCGTCCGCGCCGTAGAACGCGAGGGAGAACCCCACGATGACCGCCGCGCAGAGCGCAAAGTAGGCGGTGGCATAGGCAAGCGCGGCAACGACCTTTGCCGCAACGAGCGCGGAGCGCCCCCGCCTCGTGGCGAGCACCACCGCGTCAGCGCCGGACTGGTACTCAAAGGAGAAGGTCGGGGCAAGGGTCACGCACACCGCCAGGATCGCGAAGACAAGAAACGCCGCACAGCTGATGATGTTCTCCCAGCCGCCCACGTAGCCATACTCGATCGGCTCGGCGACGCCGGCCTGCTTGTCCGTCCAGTAGGCGCGCTCGGCGTGGCTGTACTCCCACATGCCGGCCTGTCCGTCGTCGAGGGCGTCCTGGGTCAGCCCGGCAACGGCACCGTACCAGTCCGCCGCCATATCGGGCGTCACGCGCGCCGCCGTCTGCGCCGGCTCCTCGCCAGAGACGCGCCACGGCCTGAGCAGCATGCTCCAGTACGGGTTGTAGAGCTCGTAGACCTCCTCGTCGCTGAAGCTCTGGAACATGAGGTCGTAGACGGCCGAGCCCGTCATCTCAAGGACTGCCTCGCGGTCAATCCGCGAGAAGAGCCGCTCCTGGTAGGCGGCAATGTCGGCTGCGGCGCGCTCGGAGGTGATGGCGCCGGCGTGCGCGCCGGCCTCTAGGCGGGTCTGCGCGATGGCGTCTGTGCCCGAGACGATCTTGCCCGAGGCGTCAGTGGTCCTCGCCTGCACCACGTTGAGCGTCATGATGCCAACCAGAAACACTGCCACCCCAAGGTTGGCCACGAGCGCCACGCGGCGCGTGAGCATCTTCTTGAGCTCGAACAGGATGAGCCTAGCCATGACGTTCCTCCTTCAGGTGGGCGCCGCGACGCTCGCACGGCCGAGCGGCGGGGCCGGCGTCGCGAAACACGTACAGATAGAGGTCCTCGAGGGTGGGCTCGGCAGGCACAGAGCCCACGACCTGCGGCTCGTCGGAAACGTAGCGCACGAGCGCACGGTCGCCGTCCAGGTAGCGCATGTTGCTCGCACAGAGCCTCGCCTCAAGCTCCTCGGCCCGTGCGGCGGGAACCGTTGCCTCCCACACCCTTCCCCTCGCCTCGGCAACGAGCTCGGCGGGAGCGCCCGAGAGGACCACAGACCCAGCGCGCATCATGAGGATCTCGTCGGCGATGTACTCCACGTCCGAGACGATGTGCGTGGAGAGCAGGACGATCTTGTCCTGCGCGAAGCCGGCGATGAGGTTTCTGAAGCGCACGCGCTCCTTGGGGTCGAGCCCGGCGGTGGGCTCGTCAAGCACGAGCACCTCGGGATCGTTGAGGACGGCCTGCGCGATGCCCAGGCGCTGACGCATGCCGCCGGAGAAGGTGCGAACGCGCCGTCGCTCCTCGCCGGCAAGGCCCACGCGGTCGAGCAGCGCGAGCGACCGGTCGCGCGCGTCGCGACCGCCAATGCCCTTGAGAGCCGCCATGTACTCCATGAAGTCGAGTGCCGTGAACTCGGGGTAGTAGCCAAAGTCCTGCGGCAGGTAGCCAAGAAGCGCGCGGTAGGCGTCGCCCATGCGCTCGACGGGAGCCCCGTCGTAGCGCACCTCTCCGGAGGTGGGGCGCAGCACGCCGCACACCATTCTCATGAGCGTGGTCTTTCCCGCACCGTTGGCGCCAAGCAGGCCGTAGACTCCGGGCGCGAGCGTCGCGCTCACGCGATCCACGGCGATCTTGGGGCCAAACTCGCGAGTCAGACGGTCGAGCGTCAGCTCCATGGTTCTTCTCCCTTCGAGTTGAGACGGGTCAGAGGGCAGCGGCGGCACGGACGGGGTCATCAGAGAAGGCCGAGGCGGCAGAGCGGAGCCAGGCACGGACCTCGAGCGCGGCGAAGGCAAACGCGAGCGCCGCGGCAACCCACCAGCCAATCGCCGTCGCAGGCGCAAAGGCGGCCGGCCAGAGCCCCCGCAGGGCGACGCAGGCGGCACACACCCCTGTCGCCGACGCAACTGCCGCCGCCGTGGCGTCGGCGGATGCGGCCCTCCGCGCGGCGAGAAGCCCGGCGCCAGCGGCAACGAGGTAGGGGGCGCAGCCCTGGGCAAGCATCGCCCAGGCACCCGGCCCCTCGGCGGCGAGCAGGACGAGCGCGAGCAGCGCCGCCGCGTCGGCGCAACCCAGCACGAGCGCACGGGCACACGCAACGGACTGGGCGTTCACGGCGCAGGCGGCCTCAAGCTCGGCCATCCCGCAGGAGCGCGAGCGCGTCACCTCCGTGAGGGAGGCGAGCGCAAGCGCCGACCCAATCGCGCCCGCAACCGGGGCAACGTCGACGCCGGAGAGCGCGAGGGCGGCAACGACAAGGACAAGCGCCCCGTGGAGCACCCAGGCAGCAGCCCCGATGCGGCGCACCTGAGCCGTGACGATCGCGAGCGGACCTGGCCGCACGGGACGTGCCAGCTCTGCCCTCACCGCCTCGACGAGCGCGCGCGGCGCGGCGCCGACCGCCTCCCCCGCTCGGTAGTGGTCCCGCAGCGCCCCCTCCAGGACGTGCCTCTCCCGTGCCCTCATCTCAGCTCTCCCCTCTCTCGCAGGAAGGATCCATGCTCTCCCTCAGCGCCCCGAGTGCCGAGGAAATGGCTCGCGCGGCGGCGAACCTGCTCATCCCGAGCGCCGACGCGACCTCGCCCACCTTGAGCCCCTGCCCGTACCTGAGCTCCAGGGCCTCTCGCTGGGCCCGGGGCAGGAGCGCGAGCGCGTGCGCAAGGTCACGGGCATCGTCGGCGTCCCCTGGCTCGCTTTCGTCCGCGAGCGACTCTGGCAGCTCCTCCCACGTCACGGCGCGACGACGCGCCATGTCGGCGCAGACGTTGCGCGCGATGGTAACGAGGTAGGCACGCGCGCTGCCACGCTCCCGATAGCGCGCCCGCGCGCGAACGAAGCGAAGGAACGTCTCCTGGGCGGCGTCCTCGGCGAGACCGTCCGGGGCGTGCCTGCGGCAGTAGCGCAGCACGTCGGCGTAGTGCTCCCCCACCAGGCGCTCCGCCTCGTCGGCACCCCCTCGAGACCCGTCCATGCGCTTCACCTCCCTATCCCTATTAACGCTCCGCCGCGTGGGGATGAGCGGTCACGCCGGAAAAACACGCAGTGCTCGTCCGGAGAGAGGCAATCACGCACTACCATGGACCAGAGACCGAGCTCAGGGGGTGCGCATGAACAGGGCAACAGAGAGGATTCGCCGCGAGCTCGAGGCGCTCGCCGACCCCGCCTACCGGGACTTCCAAGCACGACTCGTGCCCACCGTCGATGCGGGGCGCATCCTCGGCGTGCGCACGCCGGCGCTGCGGGCCCTCGCCAAGAGGCTCGTTCGCGAGCGCCCGGACGACGTTCGTGCGTTTCTCAGCGAGCTGCCCCATGGCACCTACGACGAGATGAACCTCCACGGGGAGCTCATCGGTCGCGTGGCCGGAACGCCCGAGGAGGCGTTCGACCTGCTCGACGCGTTTCTCCCGCACGTTGACAACTGGGCGACCTGCGACCTCATACGCGTGCCCGCCTTCCAGCTCGACCTGCCAGCCACGCTCGGGCGCATCCAAGCCTGGGTGGACTCTGAGCCGGAGTACGCGGTGCGCTTTGGCGTGGTCCAGCTCACGGCTCTCTTCCTGGGCGACGCCTTCGACCCCTCCCAGCTCGAGCTCGTCGCCGCGATCGACCGCCCCGAGCACTACGTCAACATGGCGCGTGCCTGGTACTTCTCGTTTGCCCTCATCAGGCAGCCCGAGGCAACGCTCCCCTACTTCGAGCGCCGGCCGCCCGCCCTCGACGCCTGGACGCACAACAAGGCGCTCCAGAAGGCGCGCGAGAGCAGGCGCGTGACGGCGGAGCAGAAGGCCTACCTACAATCGCTCAAGGTGTGAGGCAAGGAAGCTTCACAAGCGCGGCACCGGTGAATCTCAAAACGCGTGAGACGAGCCGTTCGCGCGCTGGCTCGTCCGACTACGCCAGCACAAAGGCCAGCATCGCGGCGAACATGATGGTGAGCACGAGGTTGCTCCAGCCGCCGAAGAGCACGCAGCGAAACGGCTGGGGCACGCGCAGCCACGCAAAGCCGAGAAACGACGTCACGACGGGCGTGAGCACGACCGCCCATTGCGGGAGCGTCGTCCATCCGAGCGCGACGAGCACGCCGAGCAGCACGAACGCTACGTACATGGGGACGGTGGCCAAGCGCTGGAGCGCCATGATGTTGTCGGCGACCTGACCGACCAGCCCCTCGTCGCCCGCGCGGGCGGCGAGCGCGAGGTACGGGTACTGCGCGTGGTAGGCACCTCCGCAGACGAGGGCGAAGGAGAGGAGCACGGCCACTGCCCACATCAGCCAGGGGAGCTCCCCCATCCCAAGCATCGACAGCCCCGCAAACCCAATAACGTAGAGGAACGCTGCAACGGGCCCGAGCAGGCCGCCCAACCGCACTCGTCCCTCGGGCAGGTCGCGCATGATCCGAGCGTAGGGACGAAGAGTGCCGTCCATGTCGTAGGCACCGGGCGTGAAGTACAGCAGCATGTCGCCCGCAAACATGACGAGCGATCCAATGAGGCCTATTGCAAGGAGCGGGGCTGCAGGGGCCATGTCGGTCCTTCCTCTCTTTCCCATAAGTTAGCTTATACTAACATTATTGCCGAAGGTAGGCCCGCCCGACGTCGCGAGGCCATCGGCGCAGCAACGGACGAGCAGGGGCGGACACCCCGCGAGGCTGTCTCACGGGAAGCCCGGCCGCTTCATGTGACAGGACTCTTCGCAAAAACCGTGCGAGTGACACTGCGCGATCCCATAATTCGCAAAAGTCTCGCGAGTGACACGTCTTTTGGTCCCCCATCCCCAATTCGCATCAACTGTTGAATAAGTTACCTGGCCTTTTGCTCCCGGAGACCTCACTGAGCCCCTTAATTGCGTGTCACTCGCGGGACTATTGCAAATAAAGGGACGTCAAAGTGTCACTCGCGGTCCTTTTGCAAACGCAAGGTCCTGAGGATGTCACTCGCGGCCTTTTCTCAAGGGCCCTGTCGCGGCGCGGCACAACCTCGCCGGCCCCGCGAGCCTCATGCCGCTGCCCTGCGGGTCTTCACCCCAAAGCAGAAGTAGAGGATGTGGAAAACCCATACGCAGAACAGGACGACCTGCCCCACGCGCACCGCGTGCATCATGGCGAAGCCAATGGACATGAGGACGGTGACCGTCACCATCACGCGAATCTTGGTCGCCCAGTCCATGCCCTGCCCCGCCACGTAGCTCTCGAGGTTCTTCTTGTAGAGGGAGGTGCCTGTGAACCAGGCGTGC
>DXBM01000030.1 GCA_019116525.1 Candidatus Olsenella pullistercoris
CCGTAGCCGGGGGCCTTGACGGCGCAGACGTTGAGGACGCCGCGGAGCTTGTTGAGGATCAGCGTGGCCAGGGCCTCGCCGTCAACGTCCTCGGCGATGATGAGCAGCGGCGCGCCCTGCTTCTGAACGGCCTCGAGGATGGGCAGGACGTCCTGGATGTTGGAGATCTTCTGGTCGGTCATGAGGATGTACGGGGAGTCGAGCTCGGCCGTCATCGTCTCGTTGTTAGTCGAGAAGTACGGGGAGATGTAGCCCTTGTCGAACTGCATGCCCTCGACCGTGTCGATGTCGATGCCGAAGGTCTGGGACTCCTCGACGGTGATGACGCCGTCCTTGCCCACGACCTCCATGGCGTCGGAGATCTTGGCGCCGATCTCGGGGTCGGAGGCGGAGATGGTGCCGACGGAGGCGATCTGCTGCTTGGTGGAGACGTCCTGGGCAGTGGACTTCATCTCCTCGACAACGGCGTTCACGGCCTTGTCGACGCCACGGCGGATGGCGATCGGGCTGGCGCCAGCAGCGACGTTGCGCAGGCCCTCGTTGACGATGACCTGGGCGAGCAGCGTGGCGGTGGTGGTGCCGTCACCCACGGCGTCGTTGGTCTTGGTGGCGACCTCCTTCACGAGCTGGGCGCCCATGTTCTCGATGGGGTCCTTGAGCTCGATCTCCTTGGCCACGGAGACGCCGTCGTTGGTGATGGTGGGGGCGCCGTAGGAGCGCTGGAGCGCCACGTAGCGGCCCTTGGGGCCCATCGTGGTGGTCACGGCGTCAGCAAGCGTGTTGACGCCCTTGGCAAGCTTGGCACGAGCGTCGGTGCCAAAAAGGATGTCCTTAGCCATTTCTCATTCCTTTCCGATGATACGAAGGGACAGTCCCTTCATATCATTTCCCGTTTGATGATACGAAGGGACTGTCCCTTCGTATCATTAGCTAGTCCTCGATGATGGCGTAGATGTCATCGGCGCGAAGAAGCAGGTAGTCCTCGCCGTCGATCTTCACCTCGTTGCCGCCGAACTTGCCATAGAACACCTCGTCGCCGGGCTTGACGTCGAGGGCGACGCGCTCGCCCTTGTCGTTCACCTTGCCGGCGCCCACGGCGACGACCTGGCCGCGCTGCGGCTTCTCCTGCGCGCCACTGGAGATGTAGAGGCCCGTGGAGGTCTTCTCCTCCTTGGGGGCGGGCTTCACGAGAACGCGGTCACCAAGCGGCTTCAGAGTCATGTTCAGGTACCTCCCTTGTGCGCCCGTGGGCGCTTCCTGCGGCGCCATGTGCGCGCCGCCCTGTCCAACGCTCAGAATCATACCCACCATCGCGGACTTATACCACCTCAGATGAAAAAATCTTAAGTCGGCGCGCTTAGATTTTCTGCGGTGCGCAGGCGCAGACGAGGAGGGCGGGGCGGAAAACCGCGCGCGGGACACGCCACAACCAACGGCGAAAGGCTCGTCGCACCGAGCGTGGCGCGTGCTAGGATTAGGCCAAGCCAACGTGAGGAGGTTCCCATGAGAGCCCGAGCCAGGCGCGTCTCGTACGTTGCCCTTGCCCTTATCGCCGTGCTCGCCACAGCGGACTGCGGGGTGCCGGAGTCCACGACCACCTCGCCCGACGAGCCGCAACAGGAGGAGCAGGTCGTGGAAGACCCGCAGGGACAGCAGGGCGAGACGGACACCAACGAGGTGGCCGATCCCGGCGCCAACGACCAGCGCGACCCAGCCGAGCCGCCCGTCGCGACGGTAAGCTACGAGCAGAACGGCTCGGCTCAGACCACGCAGCCCCTGAGCTGCAGCTCCACGTGGAGCTTTGAGCAGGACGGCGAGACGCTGACCGTCAATACCGAGGCGCCCCACCCCGTCGAGTACTCCGCCGACGGCATGCCCGCCGTGAGCGTTAGCGAGCAGACCAAGGTTGACGTGAGCTTTGATGTTCCGGCAACGGGCGTGACCGTCAGGCGCTGGAGCGAGATGGACATCCTTGGCTCCGCGGCGCCCCTCAACGGCGAGGCAGTCGAGTCTGAGCTCGCGGACGACGGCTCCGCGTCGTTCAACGTGCAGCCGGGCTTCCGCTACTCCGTGAACGCCACGTTTGACGCGGGCGAGGCGCTCTACGTCTTCACCGTTCCCTCGGTGTAGCCCTCGCGGAATCCCCTTCTGCAATTTGGGGACGTGTTCAAACTCTCAGAGCAAAAGGGACAGGCTCGCAGCTCGGCACTCCGCCGGCGCGAGCCTGTCCCCTTTTCTCAGAGAGAACAAACACGTCCCCAAATTGCAGTCCCAAATTACAGGTCCTCGAGCTCGGAGAGCCAGAGCCCCGCGCAGGCGTCCGACGGCATGCGCAGGTCGCCGCGCGGGCTCACGGCAACGGACCCCACCTTCGGACCGTCAGGAAGGCAGCTGCGCTTGAACTGCTGGGCAAAGAAGCGCCGGTAGAAGACCTTGAGCCACGCGAGGATCGTCTCGTCATCGTACCTATCGCCCAGGGCGTGGCGCGCGAGGCGGTAGGTCTTGGCGGGCGCGGAGCCGTGGCGCAGCACCTCGTAAAGGAAGAAGTCGTGCAGCTCGTAGGGACCAACGAGGTCCTCGGTCCGCTGCGAGATCGTGCCATCGCCGCTCGCGGGCAGCAGCTCCGGGGAGACCGGCGTGTCGAGAACGTCGAGAAGCACCTCAGACTCCTCGGGACTGTCGCAGGTGTCAGCCACGTAGCGCACGAGGTGACGCACGAGCGTCTTGGGCACGCCGGCGTTCACCGCGTACATGGACATGTGGTCGCCGTTGTAGGTGGCCCAGCCAAGCGCCAGCTCGGAGAGGTCGCCCGTCCCGATGACGAGGCCTCCCTCCTGGTTTGCCACGTCCATGAGAATCTGCGTGCGCTCGCGCGCCTGGGCGTTCTCGTAGGTGACGTCGTGGACGGACTCGTCGTGTCCGATGTCGGCAAAGTGCTGGCGCACCGCGTCCCCGATCACGATCTCGCGCAGGTCCACGCCGAGCGCGTCCGCAAGGCGCGTCGCGTTGTCGTGCGTGCGGTCGGTGGTGCCGAAGCCGGGCATCGTGACCGCGATGATGCCCGATCGGTCGAGCCCGAGCAGGTCAAAGGCGCGAACGGCGACGAGGAGGGCAAGCGTGGAGTCAAGACCGCCCGAGACGCCCACCACCGCATGGCGCGAGCGGGTGTGCGAGAGCCGCTTGGCGAGGCCGTGGGCCTGGATGCCAAAGACGTCCTCGCACCGCTCCGCCCGCTGCGCAGGGTCCTCCGGCACGAAGGGCCTCGGGTCAACGAAGCGCGTGAGCCGGGTCTCTCGCACGTCGAGCGTGAAGCGGCTCACGCGATAGTCGAGCTGGACGGCGCTCGCGGCAGTTCGGAACGTGGACATGCGACGGCGCTCGGCGACGATCTGGCGCACGTCAATCTCGGAGACCGCGCGACCGTCGCCGAACGGCGCGCCCTCGGCGAGCAGGCGTCCGTTCTCGGCCACGAGGTCGTGACCTGAGAACACGAGGTCCTGCGTGGACTCGCCGGTGCCGGCGCTCGCATAGGCGTAGCCGCAGACGAGGCGGGCGCTCTGGCCGGTCACGAGGCTCCTGCGGTAGTCCGCCTTGCCAACGACGGCGTTGGAGGCGGAGAGGTTGCAGACGAGCGTGGCTCCGGCGAGCGCGTGACGAACGGACGGCGGCTCCGGCACCCAGAGGTCCTCGCAGACCTCCGCCGCAACCACGAGCTCCGGGACCTCCTCGCAGGCGAAGAGCTGGCTCATGCCAAAGGGGACGTCAAGCTGGCGCGCCACGTCGATGGGAACGACGTCAGGGGTGCCCTCCGCAAAGTGGCGCCCCTCGTAGAACTCGTTGTAGGTGGGAACGTGACGCTTGGGCACCACGCCCAGGACCGAGCCGGACGAGACGACGGCCGCGCAGTTGTAGAGCTTGCCGTTCACGCGAACGGGAACGCCAAGGAGCATGAGCGCGTTGAGGTCCGCGGTCCGCTCCGCGAACTCGGCGAGGCCGCGCTCGGCGGCGTCGAGCAGGGCGTCCTGCCAGAAGAGGTCCTCGCAGGTGTAGCCCGTGACGGCAAGCTCGGGCAGCACCACGACGACCGCACCGTCCTCGGTGCAGGCGCGCTCCGCGGCGGCCACGCATGCGTCCACGTTGAAGGCAACGTCCGCGACGCGCACCTCCGGCGTCACCGCCGCGACCTTGACGAACCCGTCCCTCATCTCCGCCTCCTTATGATACGAGGGGACAGTCCCTTCGTATCATTTTGCCCGCGCAATTACGTTTCTTCCAATGCCGGTCAATCGCTGAATCTGAGAGATGGAAAGCCCGGCATTCTTTAGTTCAAAGAGTAACGCATTGCGACGGCTGCGCTCCAGAGCCTTGAGGTCGGAGAGAGCCACCTCGCCAAGAACCCGCTCGGCAAGACAACGAGCCTCTCCGTCAGAGATACGGGTCCGCTCGCGAAATCGGTAGTCGTCCCCGTCCTCCTGCGCACTGAAGGCGACAAACCCCTCAACCCCGCCGCACAGTTCCAGGACAAGCGCAGTGTCGGCAACGATTGGAGTCCCAACATACTCGTGGTAGCTGCTCCACGGAAACGCGCTCGCTTGGCAGATCCCCGCCTTCTCCGGATTGTTGTGGATGTAGCGGACAGCCCTCAGCAGATAGTCCTCGTTCTCGACGGGCTGACTCTTGAAGCGCTGTTGAAAGACGTGGCCAACACGATCCCCGCGCTTGTTGAATCGTTGAGCATAGCCGGTGAGCGCGGATTTCATCACTTCGCCGAGATGGCTCTCGGGGTCCTCAAGCAAAAGGTGGACGTGGTTTGACATAAGGCAATATGCGATGACACGAACGCCGCCCTTCTCGCACGCCTTGGACAGGAGCCCGAGAAAGGCCTGGCAGTCGTATGGACCCTCAAAAAGATTTTGCCCTCCGCTCCCCTTGGCGATCACATGGTAGAACCCGGACTCAGACTTGACGCGCGCGCATCTCGGCATAAGCGACCCCCTCACCCGAAACATAGGTGAGGGGGTTTATACCCAGATCAGGTTGATGGGAAAATGATACGAAGGGACTGTCCCTTCGTATCATCCCTCGAGGTAGCGGGCGAGAAACTCGCGGGTTCGCGGGTGCTCGGGCGCCGAGAAGATCTTGGCGGGCTCGCCCCGCTCGGCGATGACCCCCTTGTCCATGAACACGACCTCATCGGAGACGTTGCGCGCGAAGGCCATCTCGTGCGTGACGACGACCATCGTCATTCCCTCGGCGGCAAGGCGACGCATGACCTCGAGGACCTCACCCACGATCTCAGGGTCGAGCGCGGAGGTGGGCTCGTCGAAGAGCATGAGGTCGGGGCTCATGCACAGCGCGCGGGCGATGGCCACGCGCTGCTTCTGGCCGCCCGAGAGGTTGTTGACGTCAGCGCGGGCGAACTGGGCGAGGCCCACCGAGCTGAGGTGCCGCATCGCGACCTCCTCCGCCTCGGCCTTGCCCATCTTCCCCAGCGTCACGGGAGCGAGCGTGCAGTTGTCGAGCACGTTCATGTTGTTGAACAGGTTGAAGCCCTGGAACACCATGCCGATCTTCTCGCGCAGCCGGTTCACGTCCACGTGCTCGGCGGCGAGGTCGGCCCCATGGAACCACACGTGGCCGGCGTCGGGCGTCTCGAGCAGGTTGATGCAGCGAAGGAGCGTGGACTTGCCGGAGCCGGAGGCGCCGATGATCGTGACCACCTGGCCTGGCATGACGTCGAGATTGACGTCGCGCAGGACCTCAAGGTCGCCGAAGGACTTGCGCAGCCCCTCGATGCGCACCATCGGCTCGGGCGAGCCGGCGGGACGAGCGTTATTCTCTGCCATGCTTACCCCTCCACCTTCACGGGCGCGTCCGAGGTGCTGCCCACGGACTCGACCTTGACGTCAAAGCGGCGCGCGAACCGGCCGAGCAGCCACGTCGCCACCATCGTGAGGATGAGGTAGGCGACCGTGGAGATCAGGGCCGTCTGGAACTGCTGGTAGTAGATGCCGGCCACGGTAGTGGTGGCAAACATGAGGTCGAACGTGCCGATCACGGAGAGCACCGACGAGTCCTTGATGTTGATGACGAGCTCGTTGGAGAGGCCCGGGATCGCGTACTTGATGCCCTGCGGGAAGACCACCTTGCGCATCGCCTGCCACTGCGAGAGGCCGAGCGAGCGCGCGGCCTCGGCCTGGCCCTTGTCGACCGACTCGATGCCGCCGCGCAGGACCTCCATCATGTAGGCGGTCGAGTTGAGCGTGATAGTCACGAGGCCCGCGGCGAACGTCGTCCAGATGCCGTTGATCTGGGTGGTGGTGAGGCTCGTCATGCGGAAGAGGCCAAAGACGCCGAAGTAGATGATCATGGCCTGCACCATCATCGGCGTGCCGCGCACCACGGTCGAGTAGACCTTGGCAAAGCCCGCGCCCACGACCTTCCAGAACCGCACGAAGTCGTTGTCCGGCCGGTCAACGGTCTGGATGCGGGCAAAGACGAGCAGCAGCGCGAGGATGAACGCGATCGCCGTGCCGAACACCGCCAGCTCGACGGTTGTGACGAGGCCCGTGAAGAACGTGTCGCGCCCCTGGTAGAGGATGTAGCACATGCTCTCGAGCATGGGCTCGGGACGGCGCGGGTCGGCCATGTTCGCCGCCGCCACCGCGACGCTCCACGCCGAGGCGATGCCCATGACCACGCGGTCAACGAAGAGCACGATCGCGATGGCCCACACCACGTACGACGCGTAGCGCAGGGCACGCCGCGCGGCGGGCTTGGCAAACGGCGAGAGGGACGCGTAGTCGCGCCACCTCGCGAGCTTGAACACGAGCGCAACGGCGCTCAGGACGAGCCAGGCAACGAGCACGTAGTACATCACGAGCTCGACGGTGAACACCTGCGCCAGGAAGCTCATCTCCGGGCGCGGCGAGCTGGAGAGCAGCATGCCAACGAGTGCCGCGGCGCTCGTGCCGAGAAGGACGTAGCGATGGTCGCCTGTCACGAACTCACGCAATCTTGTCATTCAGGGACTCCTTGTACCTTTCGCCGCAAACGGGACGAGGGTCGCGCCCTCGCCCCGCTCGGCGACTAGCTAAAACGATCGGCTCTGCCCTAGGCCGGCTGACGGTCCATGCAGTCGTTCCACATCTGCTGGCGCTCGTCCTCCGGGATGGCGTTGATGACCTCGTTGATCTGCTCGAGCACGGCGTCCTGGCCCTTGGCGATGGCCGCGTTGTCGGGCATGACGGAGCCCTCGAACTTGTCGTCCATCTCAAGCTCAACGAAGTTGGGATAGGTCTCCAGCAGCTTGGGGACCGAGAGCATCGAGTACGTGATGACGTCGCTCGTGCCGGAGGCGAGGCTCTCCACGACCGCGGGCACGGTCTCGCCGGGCGTCATGTGGTTGATGTCGGGAATCTGGTCGATCACGGTGTCGTACATCGTTGCGGCCTGGCCCATGACCGAGGCGCCCGCGAGGTCGGCGAAGGTGGTGGCGCCGGCGTAGGGCGAGTCGGACGTGGTGATCATGACGATGTCGTCGTCGATGTAGGAGTCGGAGAAATCCGCGGACTGCGCGCGGTCCGGGTCAACGGACATGCCCGCGCAGACGATGTCGATCTGGCCGTTGTTGAGCGAGTCGATGAGCGCCGAGAAGTCCAGCTTCACAGCCACGGGCTCCATGCCCAGGGCCTCGGCGATCCTCTTGGCGACCTGCACGTCATAGCCGTCGGCATAGGCGCCGTCAACGTTGTCGATGGGGATGGTGTACTCAGACTCCTCGCTCACCTGCCAGTTGTACGGGGCGTAGGCAGCCTCCATGCCCACGCGCAGCGTGACGCCGTCGCCGAGCGTGGCCTCGGCAGCGTCAGCGGCGTCGCCGGCCTCGTCGGCGTCATCAGTGGTGGGCTCCTGCGCGGCGGGACCGCAGCCGGAAAGGACCATCACGCCTCCCATGCCCGCCACGAGGCTCGAGATCTTGAGGAAGTCGCGGCGAGAAACTCTGTCCGATACGTACACGTGCGGGGTGGCCTTCATGGTGGTTCCTTTCCCTTGTGTGAAATCCCCTTCCGCGCGACGCAACCGGAGGGGACCCATTCCCCTCCCCCTTGCAACTTAATGCGAGAAAGTTACGCGCACGTCGGCAGGATACCGCGCGGCGAGAAGAACCGCGAGCTGATACTATGCTGAGAAACATCGCCGTAACGGATGATACGAAGGGACAGTCCCTTCGTATCATCAAAACGAAAATGAGACAAAGGGACTGTCCCTTCGTATCATCTGGAGGTCGCATGGACCAGGAGACCTACGACGCCTACGTCGCCATTCTCGAGGAGGAGCTCGTCTGCGCCATGGGCTGCACCGAGCCCATCGCCGTGGCGTACTGCGCCGCGCTCGCGCGGAAGGCGCTCGGCGCGCTGCCCGAGAGCGCGGTCGTGACCGCATCCGCCAACATCATCAAGAACGTGAAGAGCGTCGTCGTGCCCAACACGGGCGGCGCGCGCGGCATCGAGGCAGCGGCGGCGGCGGGCATCGTCGCCGGCGACCCCGCGGCGGAGCTCGAGGTCCTCGCGGGCGTCACGCCCGATGACGTCCGGGCCATGCGCGAGTTTCTCGCCGAGCGCGAGGTCACGGTGGCGCCGAGCGAGCGCCCGTGGATCTTTGACATCCAGGTGCGGCTTGAGGCGGCGGGGCACACGGCGCTCTGCGAGATCGCCGGCGCCCACACCAACGTCATCCGCCTCGAGCACGACGACGAGGTCCTTCTCGACAAGCTCTACGAGGAGGCCGCGGACGCCGAGGGCACGGACCGCTCGTGCCTCTCCATAGAGAGGATCGTGCAGTTTGCCGACGAGGTCCGCCTCGATGACGTCAAGCAGGTGCTCGGGCGCCAGATCGCGTGCAACATGACCATCGCACGCGAGGGCCTCGAGGGGACGTGGGGCGCGGGCGTGGGCAAGGTGCTGCTCGAGGCCTACGGCGACTCCGTCGCCAACCGGGCCAAGGCGTGGGCCGCCGCCGGCTCGGACGCGCGCATGGGCGGCTGCGAGCTGCCCGTGGTCATCAACTCCGGCAGCGGCAACCAGGGCCTCACGGCGAGCGTGCCCGTGATCGTGTACGCCCAGGAGCTGGGCGTCTCGCACGAGGAGCTGCTGCGCGCGCTCGTGGTCTCCAACCTCGTGACCACGCACCTCAAGACCGGCATCGGCCGTCTCTCGGCCTACTGCGGCGCCACGAGCGCGGGCGCTGGGGCGGCAGCGGGCATCACCTACCTCTACGGCGGGCGCGCCGACGAGGTCTCCCACACCGTCGTCAACGCCATCGCCATCGACTCGGGCATGGTCTGCGACGGCGCCAAGGCCAGCTGCGCGGCAAAGATCGCGAGCGCCGTTGAGGCCGGCCTGCTCGGCATGCAGATGCAACGCCAGGGCAGCCAGTTCTACGGTGGTGACGGCATCGTGGTCAAGGGCGTGGAGAACACGATCCGCAACGTGGGCGTGCTCGCGGCGCAGGGCATGCGCGAGACGGACCGCACGATCATCGAGCTCATGTGCGGGAGCGGTGCCTGCTAGGCATCTCCGGCGCTCTGACAGTTTCCTCGCGCGTTGTTGCCCTTGGGAACAGGGGGCTTAACAATTGCCGCCAAATGTAGGTTTGAGGTCCGTGGGTGCTTAAAGAACGGGACCAGTTGCAGCGTTAAGGTATGACCCCAAGGTTCTTCTCGCCATGAGCGAGCTTCTGAGCTGGGGACTTGTACGACCCCCGGCGAGAAGAACCTCGCGCGGGCACTGAAAGGCCGCAATTGGTCGCCCTTTCAAAGCACCAGCATGGATCAAACGCGCAATTGGCGCCAATCCTTAAGCGCTTAGTCAGACGCAGACAGCGAGAGCGGCCGTTACTTCTGCGCGGTCCAGACGGGCGGCACTGGGACATCAGGCGTCGACCAGGTGCCCAGGGCGGCGTTGGGATCCGCGTCCAGCGTGAGCGGCGAGAAGGACCCCGCGTTGTAGCTCCTGAGAGCCGCGATGCCAATCATGGCGGCGTTGTCACCGCAGGCGCGCATGGGCGGCACGGTCACGCGCACGCCGCGCTTCTCGAGCGCCTTCTTGTATGCGGCGCGCAGACCCGGGTTGGCGGCAACGCCGCCGCCGACGCAGAAGTCCGACACGCCGGTCTCCTCGACCGCCGTCACCGCCTTGGCGACCTGCACGTCAATGACCGCCGCCTCGAAGCTCGCCGCCAGGTCGGGCAGGTTGATCGCGCGGCCGGCGCGGTTCTCGCCCTCGATGTAGGTGATGACGGCGGTCTTGAGGCCGGAGAGGCTGAAGCTGTAGTCGCCGCTGTGCATCATCGCGCGCGGGAAGTGGATGGCCTTGGGGTTGCCCTGCGCGGAGAGCTTGGAGATCACGGGGCCGCCGGGATAGCCCAGGCCAAGGGCCTTTGCCACCTTGTCGAAGGCCTCGCCCACCGCGTCGTCGATCGTGGCGCCAAGCAGGACGTAGTCGCCCCAGGCGCGCACGTGGACGAGCATGGTGTTCCCGCCGGAGACGATGCTCGCCACGAAGGGCGGCTCGAGGTCCGGGGTCTCGAAGAGGTTGGCCATGAGGTGACCCTCGAGGTGGTGCACGGCAATGAGCGGCAGGTCGGCGGCCGCACAAAGCCCCTTGGCAAAGGCCACGCCCACCACGAGCGCACCCACCAGGCCCGGGCCCGCCGTCACGCCCACGGCGGCGAGGTCGCTCGGCGCGAGCGTGTCCACGCCGAAGTGCGCTCCGGCGCGGGCGAGCGTCTCCTCGAAGACACCGACGATGGCCTCGGTGTGCTTGCGCGAGGCAATCTCGGGCACAACGCCACCAAAGCGCGCGTGGAAGTCGATCTGCGTGGCCACGACGCTCGCGCAGACCACGCCGTGAGCGTCCGTCACCGCCATGGCCGTCTCGTCGCAGGAGGACTCGATCGTGAGGATGAGCGGGCCAGCCGCGGCGAGCGCAGCCTGGGCGGCGGCATCGCGCGGCGCGGGCTCAATCGGCCACGGACGGATGGACGGCGCGGGCTCGGGATGCTCGTCGGAGCCACCCACGGCATCGGCAGCAAGCGGCAGCGGCGCGCGCAGGATCAGCGCGTCGTGCGCGGGCTCGCCGGCGGCCGCGGCGTAGTAGCCGGGGCGACGACCCTCCTCCGTCAGGCCGAGCGCGGCGTAGAGCGCGCGAGCGGGCGCGTTCTGGGCGTCCACCTCGAGCGAGACCGTGTGCGCACCGAGCATCTGCGCGTCATAGGCAACGCGCGCGACGAGGCGCCGCGCGATGCCCTCGCGCCGGCGCGCCGCGTCCACGACGACCTCCTCGACCTCAAAGTCGGCCCCGGCGAGGTAGCCCCCCGCGAAGCCGATGATCCGGCCCTGGTCGTGCGCGACCCACCAGCTGCGGCCGGGCTGGGAGAGCTCCTCGTAGAAGAGCCTCTCGCTCCACGGCGTGTGGGCCGAGCCCTCGTAGGCGGCGACCTCGAGCGCGGCAACGGCCGCAGTGTCGTTGAGCGTCATCGGTCGCAGCTGGAGATGAATGCCGGCGAGCGCGTCGTCCACGCCGGTGAGCTCCACCGTGGCGGGCTCCCTGAGGCCGAGTCTCGTGCGCTCGGCCTCCTCGGCGTCGGAGAGACGGGTGTAGATGGGAAGGACGAGCGCCGGGTCCCCGGGCTGCGCAGCCGGGCCGCCAAAGGCCCCGGCCTCCACGGCGGCTCGCAGAAGGCCCTCCCCTGTGGGCCACCACGCCTCCTCCGGGACAAAGCGCGAGAACCCCGCCGCCTCGAAGCGCGCGCGGTACTTGGCGAGGCCATTGCCCGTGAGCGTGAGCTCGGCGGCGTCCGCACGCTCCGCCCAGGCAGCCACGCAGGCATCGGCCTTGAGGACGGTCTCAGCGGCGAAGCAACGGTGCGCGCCCGCCTCGTCCAGCTCGTAGATGCCCGGATAGACCTCGCCCCTCATGGCGTCACCGGCCACGGCGAGCGCGCCGCGGACTCCGGCAGCATGCGCGGCCCACGCCATCGCGTCAAGGGCCGAGGCTCCAAAGAGCGGCAGGCCGGCGCCGCAGGCAAGGCCCTTCGCAGTAGCGACCCCAATGCGCACGCCCGTGAACGAGCCCGGGCCGCGGCCGGTGAGAACGGCGTCAACGTCTGCCATCGTGAGCCCGGCGTCAGCAAGCGCCGCCTGTGCCGTGCTCACGAGCTCCACGTTGGCTCGGCGCCGGCACAGATGGTCGCGCGCGGCGAGCAGCGTAACGGCACCGTCCGTGCCAACGCGCCCAACGGCGCAGGCCAACATGTCCGTGGACGTGTCAACGGCAAGGACGGTCTTCTCGGCAGGGTTGCTCATTCGGGGCTCTTCTCGCTCGGAGTTTCAACCTCACCAGTGTAGCGCGCCGCCTCGAGAGCATCGAGGCTGTCAAAACGCCCGACTCTGGCTCATAGCGGGCGAAGTGAACGGCGTGACGCTTGCAGAGCGCTCCGCCCAGCTGCTCGGAGGCATCCGAACAGCGATTTCTCTCCTCAAGAGAGGCTCCCTTTGAGTCCCCGCGCCTTTTGGTCGTGCACATCAGGCCAATTGCGCCAGAGAGCCCCCTCGCAGGCGCCCCTCGGCGCCGCCCCGCGGCAAACTCTACGAGTTTGCCGCGTGCTCCGCCGCAACGGCATCCATGAGACGCACGAGCGGCCACGCGCGGTTGACCTTGGTGAGCAGCGCCTTGTGCCCCACCGAGCATCCGGCCTCGCGCGATCGGGCGAGAAACTCGTTCACCTGCGCATCAGTGAGACCACAGAGCAGCACGAACTCCTCGCATGCGGGCGCCGGCCCCGAGTACGGCAGGGGCGACGGCCTGAACCCCACGAGGCGCGCAAAGGCGCCCGCCGGGTCGCCCAGCCGCTCCGGAAGCACCGTGCGTGCGACCACGCCCATCTCCTTCAGCACCGCTCGGACCGCCGCGCCCCTCTCGACAGAGGGGTCAAGCCCCCAGAGCACCGCGCATGGCACGGGCCCCGAGGGCTTGACCTTCTTCGATCCGGCGGCCTTTTTCTTAGACCTGCCAGCCATCGCTCTTAGCCGAAGTAGCGCTCGAGCAGGCCCTTGAGGGCCTTGCCGTGACGGGCCTCGTCGCGAGCCATCTCGTGGACGGTGTCGTGGATGGCGTCGAGGTTGTTCTTCTTGGCGCAGGTGGCAAGCTCAACCTTGCCAGCGGTGGCGCCAAACTCGCAGTCGACGCGCCAGGCGAGGTTGTCCTTCGTGGTGGCCTTCATGTTGGGCTCGAGCTCGGTGCCCAGCAGCTCGGCGAACTTGGAGGCGTGCTCGGCCTCCTCGTAGGCGGCCTTCTCCCAGTA
>DXBM01000031.1 GCA_019116525.1 Candidatus Olsenella pullistercoris
TCGCCGATGAAGTCGGCGGGGAGCTCGACCTGCTCGTAGGTCTCGTTGTCCATGAAGTAGAAGGTGCCGCCGTCGTTGTAGAGGTACTGCATCTCCTTGGTGATGAGCTGCACGTTCTCGAACTTGGTGCCCGCGTTGCAGGTCTGGTCGATCACGCGGCCGGTCTTGAGGTCGCGAATCTTGTAGCGGACGAAGGCACCGCCCTTGCCGGGCTTGACGTGCTGGAACTCAACGATCGTGTAGTACTTGCCGTTGATCTTGAGGCCCATGCCGTTCTTGAAGTCTGCGGTGCTGATGGTTGCCATTTGACGCCTTTCTGCTTGCGCTCACATACGTTTTTATTTTAGCACCGGCTCGTGCGCTGCGCGCAGATTCCACGAGGCGAGGCGACGCGGCCTCCAACCCTACGCCGTCCTTATCGACCATGAGCCTTGTTCCGGGCCCTCCCCTCCCCCTCTTTCTCATAAACGTCAACCTGACGGAAGTGAGGAGCCTCCGGTCACGTGGGGCGCCTGCCCCCTTGCGCAGAAACGTCTGCTTGACGGAAGTGAGAAGCTTTTGGGACAGCGAGCGCTCGGCCTCTCCCGCAGAAACGTCAACCTGACGGAAGTGAGAAGGCCTCAGACGTATGGGGGGCGCAACCCTCTTTGCAGAAACGCCAACCTGAAAGAAGTGAGGAGGCTCGTGCCACAGAGGCAGGGGCCAACACCCGCAGAAACCTCAACTTGGCAGAAGTGAGAAGCGGCGCCAGAAAAGAACGCGGAGGGTCGAGAAGCCCGCGGGCACGGGAGCGCGCCCCCTTGCGACCTTCGCCCCGGCCCGCCCCTACTGCCGGCGCGTGATGCGGTGCCAGATCCCCACGATCCCGGCGCGCACCACGCCGAGAAAGTCCGCGGAGCGCACGACCTTCTCGTTGCCGATGTGGTCGCGCACGACGCGCAGCGTGGCCCTGTTGTCGCGCGTGGAGAAGGCAAAGTGGCCGTTCTCCTTGGTGAAGACGGCAAACCGGGAGATGTGGCGCTTGAAGATCACGGACGCAGAGACGTAGTCGATCTGGTCCCACGGGATCTGGATGTAGTCCTCGGGGTTGCGGTCGTTGTAGAACTCGAGGGCCTTGTCCCCGAGCATCATCTTCCCGTAGGTGCCGAGGCCCACGAAGAAGGTCGCCGGGATGGCGAGCTCAACGGAAGCGTTCTGAGACTGGGCCACTGTGGCCCTCCCTTTCTTGTGTGGCGACAAAAGCGAGGGGCCGCGCCCCGTCGCACCTGTCATTGTGACACGTTTGACGAGACGCGGCCCCGAGAAGGCCTGGGCCGTCCGAGCCTAGAGCAGGCCGGCGAGGTGACCGAGGATACCAACGGCGAACATGCCGATGATGATCACGATCGGGGAGACCTTCTTCTTGAGCAGCCAGCAGCACAGCAGCGTCACGCACACGGCGGCGAGGCCGGGGATCAGCTGGTCGAGGTTGGCCTGGAGCGTGGTGACCTTGATCTGCTCGAGGCCGGTGGCGCCGAGGGAGGCGTACTGCGAGAGCGCGCTGTGAATCGCGTCCGCGACGCCCTGGCCGCCCTGGCCGGCGGTGTCGGCGATGGCGGTCCAGTCAATGAAGGCGCCGTCGGACTGCTCGACGCGGGAGACGACCGGCGCGAAGGAGATGGAGACCCAGCGCTGGACGAGGCCGCCGATGACGAACATGCCGAGGATCGAGGCGCCCTCGGTGATCTTGCCCATCAGGCCGCCGCCGAGGTCCTTGGTGATGGAGGTGCCCAGCTTGTAGCCGAACTCCTGCGTGTACCACTCGAAGGCGAGGCGGATGACGTTCCAGAGCACGAAGAACAGGATCGGGCCCATGATGTTGCCGCTCATCGCAAGGCCGGCGCCCAGGGCACCGAGCAGCGGGCGAAGGGTGAACCAGAAGACCGGGTCGCCGACGCCGGCGAGCGGGCCCATCATGCCGACCTTGACGCCCTGGATGGCCGCGTCCTCGACGGGGGCGCCGTTGGCGCGGTCCTCCTCGAGGGCGAGCGTGACGCCGATGACGGGGGACGAGACGTACGGGTGCGTGTTGTAGAACTCCATGTGACGCTTGAGCGCCGCGATCTGGTCATCCTTGTTGGGATAGAGCTTCTTGATGGCGGGAATCATCGAGAAGCACCAGCCGCCGTTCTGCATGCGCTCGTAGTTCCAGGAGCCCTGCAGGTACTGGTGACGGAACCAAACCGCGAGGCGGTCGTTCTTGGAAAGCGTGACCTTGTTCTCTGCCATGTTTACTCTCCCCCCTTCCTACTCGTAGTCGTCCAGGATGTCGCCGAGCGGGTCGCCCGAGCCAGCAGCGCCGGCGCCGGACTGGCCGATCTCCTTGAGGCCAAGGTAGATGAGGGCGAGGCAGATGCCGATGACGCCGAGGGCGATCAGCGTGAGCTGGGAGATGGCGGCGAGGCAGAAGCCCAGCGCGAAGAACGGCCAGACCTCCTTGGTCGCCATCATGTTGATGACCATGGCGTAGCCGACGGCCGCGACCATGCCGCCGCCGATCGTCATGCCCTCGTTGAGCCAGTCGGGCATCATCTCGAGGACGCCCATGACGGCCTCGGACGGGATGAAGCAGAGCGCCGCGGCCGGAATGGCGATGCGGATGCCCTGCAGGCAGATGGCGATGATGGACCACACGTCGATGGCCATGAAGTCGCCCTTGGCCGCCGCGCCGTCCATGATGTGGACGATGGGGATGGCGATCGTACGGACGATCATCGTCAGGAACAGGCCGGCCACGGAGAGCGGCACGGCGACGGCGATGGCCGTGGTGATGGCCGTGGCCTGGTCGGAGCCGCCGATCATGGCGATGACCATGAGGATTGCCGAGGCGACCGACGCGAGCGCCGCGTCAGGGGCGACGGCCGCGCCGACGTTTGCCCAGCCGAGGGCCATCATCTGGAGCGTGCCGCCCAGGATGATGCCCGCCTCGAAGTAGCCGCTCACCAGACCGATGAGCGTGCACGCAACCAGCGGCTGGTGGAACTGCCACTGGTCAAGGACGCCTTCCATGCCGGCGAGGAAGGCAACGATGACAATCAGAATGATTGTGAATACCGACATGTTTCCCTCCTTCTTATGCCTGTGCGGCCAGCTCGGACTTGGCCTTCTTCATCATGTTGTCGAAGTTCTCCGGGGAGTCAGCCGGGACCTTGCGGACGTCGAACTCGACGCCCTTGGCGGCAAGCGCCTCGAGGCACTCGACGTCGGCCTGGTCCATGGCGATGGCGTTGGTCACGACGACCTTGCCCACGGAGTGAGCCATGGAGCCGAGGTTGACCTTCTTGATGTCAACGCCGCCCTCGATGCAGGCGAGAAGGTCCTGCGGGGTCTCGAAGAGCAGCATCGCCTTGGTGGCGCCGAAGCGCGGGTCCTTGGCAACCTCGATCATCTTCTTGATCGGGATGACGTGGGCCTTGACTCCAGGAGGCGCGGCCTGCTGGATCATGGTCTTGCGGAGGTCGTCGTGCGCGACGGCGTCGGAGACCACGATGATGCGGTCCGGGTTGGTCTGCTTGGTCCAGGTGGTGGCAACCTGGCCGTGGAGCAGGCGCGTGTCGATGCGGCACATCACGAACTTGATGTGGCCGTCGCCCAGCACGGTGCCCTCGGGGATCGCGCCGGCGGCAGCGGCGACGGGCGCCGCGGCGGCAGGGGCGGCCTCGGCGGGGGCGAGCTCCTCGGGCTTCACGCAGACGCCAGCCTTGGCCTCGGCATAGATGGCCTTGGCGACGTCAGCCGCGGTCTCGGCGCCCATGCGCTCCCCGTAGGCGGAGACGAGCATCGGCAGGTTCATGCCGCCGACCGCGACCCAGTTCTCGTGCCCCTCCTCCCCGAGCAGCAGCGAGACCTGGTTCCAGGGGGTGCCTCCCTGGAGGTCGACCAGGAACAGGACCTGATCCTGGTCTTCGAAGCCGGAGACAGCTTCGAGGATCTTTGCCCTGAGGTCGTCTGGCCCCATCTCGGGCATGAGCGTCACGGCAGCGACGTTCTCCTGCGGGCCAAAGATCATCTGGCCGGACATCTTTATGCCCTCGGCGAACGTGCCATGACTGGCTAGAACAATGCTAACCACCGCTTACCTCCTTCTTTAGATTCGCGGACTCTCCTTGTGCGCGGGGCCGGAGAAGCCTCCACAACTTCTCCCCCGTCGCTCCACGCTCGCAACACATTCTAGCAACTTGTGGACAACCTGTGAAGACATTTCGGACAGACGGTCCTTCTCCGCTCCCGTACAAGCGCCCCCGCACCAGCCTCTTCCGCCGCTTCCCTCTGATTTCCGGATATCAGAAGAAATCGTCGAAAGCGACGTGAACACAGCGAGAAGAACCGCAGGTCACAGAGCTACGCAACAAAGACGCCTCTTCTGATTTCCAGATATCAGGCGAGAAGCCATCTGATATCCGGAAATCAGAAGGGAAGGGATGCGAGGGCGTCCCTAAGGGCGCGCTCCAAAAAGCGGGCGCGTCCCCGTTCTGAGACACCTCGGAACGGGGACGCGCCGTGATTTGCGAGCAGATGGCCCTTCTCGTCTGGGACGCGCGCCGATTTGGGAGCGCGCTGCCGCCCTTCTCGCCTACTTGCCCACGATCACAAGGTCGTGGGTGGAGGCCGTGAACGGCTCGAAGCCGTCCGCGGTCACGAGGCCAAAGTCCTCGAGGCGGATGCCAAAGCGGCCGGGCAGGTAGATGCCAGGCTCCACTGTGACGACGGAGCCCTCGGGCACCGGGCGGTCCCAGCGCGTGTTGAAGTTCGGGTTCTCGTGGATCTCGAGGCCCACGCCGTGGCCGAGCCCGTGGCCGAAGAACTCGCCGTAGCCCGCCTCGGAGATGACCTTGACCGCAACCTGGTGGACGTCACGGCCGATCACCCCGGCGTGAATTGCCTCGGCGCACGCCTCGTGGGCACGGCGCACCACGTCGTAGACGGCGCGCTGCTCGGAGCTGGGCTCGCCCACGCAGACCGTGCGCGTCATGTCGGAGTGGTAGTCGTGGTAGCCGGCGCCGTAGTCCATGACGATGAGGTCGCCCTCGGCCACGCGGCGCTCGCCGGGCTGGGCGTGCGGGTTCGCGCCGTTGGGACCCGAGGCGATGATCGTGCCGAAGGAGAGCTCGTCAGCGCCATGGCTGAGCATGTAGTTCTCGAGCTCAACGCGAATCTCCTGCTCGGTCTGGCCGACCTGGATGAACTCGCAGATGTGGGCGAAGGCCTCGTCCGTCACCTCCTGGGCGCGGCGCATGAGGGCGACCTCCTCGGCGTCCTTCACCATGCGAAGGTCGCAGATGTCACCGTGCAGGCGCGCAACGAGGCACGCGATGCCACAGGTCATGCACGCGGCGTTGAAGTCGTCAAAGAAGCCCAGCTCGCAGGTGTCCTCGAGGGCGACCGTGCGTGCGCGCGCCGCGGCGACGCGCCTCGCCGCCCACGTTGCCGGCGGGACGACCTCCATGTCGATCTCCCAGGCGCAGTCGGCGCCGAGACGCTCCAGGAAGGTGTTGTAGTAGCGGGAGTCGGTGTGCAGCCACAGCCCGTTGGCCGTCACAACAGCGGTGTGGGCGATCTCGTAGTCAAAGGTCCGCTCCGAGCCCGTGAGCCAGCGGAGGTCGGGGTTGTTGCGCAGGACCACGGCGTCCCAGCCGCGCTCTGCCATGAGGGCGCGGAGCCGCTCGACGCGACCCGCGCAGGCCTTAGCATCTGCCATGTTCTTCTCCCTTTCCTTGCGTGCGTGCTACTGCTCAGCCGGGCGCGACGCGCACCAGGCGGCAGCGTGCTCGGCAATGAGGTCGTCGTCGATCGCGGTGAGGCGCACCCTTCCGAGCGCCCTCGGCACCGCGAGCATGAAGCGGTTGGTCCTCGCGAGGCGCACCTCGCGGATCTTCTCGACAAGGTCGGCGGCGCTCGGCGCGCAGGCCGCCGGCGCGGTGCCCAGCCCCAGGCGCTCGAGCAGCTCGTCAATCGTGAACATGTCGTCCACCGAGAGGTTGCCCTGTCCCACGGCCAGGCGCGAGGCGAAGCGCATGCCATCTGCGAGGGCGACGGCGCGGGACGCTCCCCCGGGCGAGAGGGCGAGAAGCGCCTCGGCGAACGTGGTGCCAAACTCAAGCGAGGCGCGCACGGCGACGGATGAGGCTGAGGCCACCTTGCCGCGGCTCTTCACCGAGGCCTGGAGCTGCTCGACCCAGGCGTCGCGGTCGCCGCGGGCGAGGTCGTCGGCAGCGTCCCAGAGCTTGCCAAAGGAGCGGTCGGAGTCGCAGACGGCGGTCTGGGCCATCAGCGCGAGCGCGAGGGGAAGCTCCCTGCCGGCGGGGTCGAGGTCAAAGAGGTCAACGTCAAGCGAGGAGTAGCGCGCGCTGCCGTCCTGGCACAGGACGTCACGCCTCCCCGCAGCGCCGAGGGCGAGCGGCGTCACCGCGGCGGCAACGGCGCTCGGCAGGTCGCAGGGCACCTCCGCGAGCGAGACGCCCCCGTACCAGGCGGAGCAGGCGAATGAGGCAACGGAGAGCGTCTCCATGCCACCCACGGCGCAGACGAGGTCGTCGGACGTGACGCGCGCCTCGGCGAGCTGGGAGAGCAGCGCCTCGAGCGCGGCAAGGTCGCGGCCGCCTCGCTCGAGCGGCACCAGGCGCACGTCAAAGCCCTGGTCGCAGAGGTTGAGGCGCAGCGTCTCGACGACCTCCTCCGGCGCCTCCCGACCGCTCACGAGCGCACAGGCGTGCGGACGGCCCGCCGCCGACCGAAGCGCGCGCGGGAAGTCCCCCACGATGCCGGCGCCCACGCGCAGGTCCATGGAGGCGTTCCTCATGACGACCCACTGACGCGCCGGCTGGGGCGCGACCGTCTCCTCACTCATAGAAGGCCCTTCTCCCACAAGAGGCGCCCCGACTCGAGGGCCACCTGCTCGAACGTCTTGCTCCTGATGTCGATCGTGATGTCCGCAGCACGCTCGTAGAGCGGGCGGCGCCGGCGGTAGACGAGCGCCGCGTGCTCGGCGGACCCGAGGTCGGGGCGCAGCTCGGGGCGGCGGATCTGGCGCAGCGAGTCCTCGAGGTCCCCGTCGAGAAAGACGACCACGCCCATCTCGTGCATGAGCTCGCTGTTCTCCGGTCGCTCCACGATCCCGCCGCCACAGCTCACGAGCAGCGACTTGCGCGAGGCGAGGCGCCTCAGCTGGGCGGTCTCCTCCTCGCGGAAGCGCTCCTCGCCGAGCTCCTCAAACGCCTCCGCCACGCTCCTGCCGAGCGCGCGCTCAACGAGACGGTCGGTGTCGACGTGCGGGCGATGGAAGAGCGAGCCGAGGTTGCGCGCGAGGGTGGACTTGCCAGCGCCGAGAAACCCCACGAAGAAGAGGTGATCGCACCCCTCGTGGACCACGTATCCCGCCGCTGCTGACAAAGCCGAGCCTCCCTCCAAAACCGACTTGAACGATTCTAGCAGAGGGCCCGCACCGCCCGCCCCACTCGCCCACATGCCCCACTTGTACCAGGTACAAGTGGGGCGACACCGCGTTGCCCCATCTGTACCTGGTACAAGTGGGGCATGCGGGGCATGCGTGCGCGCCCTGCAGCGCAGCTCCGCGTAATGTTCCGGGAAGAGACAAACCCGAGGTCAGACGTTATGCTCCAGCCACGGAGACCAGTTGGCACGAGGGCAGGGGGAGCACATGGGCAGGACGCCACGAGAGAAGTCGGAATTCGGGCTCTATCACGTTAGGCTCCGAGGAAACGACCGCCAGATTCTCTTCGACTCCGACGCCGAGCGGCTCGATTTCCTTCGGCTGATGCGAGAGCGCCTCGTTAGCCAGGGTGTCACCGTGCTGGCCTGGTGCCTGATGAGCAACCATGTCCACATCGTCGCGCTCGACGAGGGCGACCTTCTCAGCTCCTGCTTTCACGACCTCGCGAGCATCTACGCGCGCGAGCACAACACGAGGACCGGCCATCTCGGCCACGTGTTCCAGACCCCGTTCAGGAGCTCCCCCATCAACGATGAGAGCTACCTCCTCGAGGCTGTGCGCTACGTGCACAACAACCCCGCCCACGAGGGCATCTGCACCGCAAGCGAGTGGCCCTGGAGCAGCTACCAGGAGTACGTCGGCCGCTCGGACCACGGCATAGCGAGCACTGGCCTGGTTCTCGACCTGCTCGGCGGCGTGCGGCAGTTCGAGGAGTTCACGGCTCACTTCGACGACGAGAGCCTCCTCACCAGCCCATCCACGCGCATGTCGGACGACGGGGCACTCGGGCTGGCGCGGCGCGTCCTTCCGGGGTGTGACCCGAGGGGGCTCAAGGGGAGCGACCCCAGCGAGCGAGACAGGGCCCTGCGTGCCCTGAGCGCGGCGGGGCTCAGCAACCGGCAGATCGAGAGGGTCTGCGGCATAGGGAGAAAGACGGTCGCCCGCGCCGTTCGCAACGCTGCCCCACTTGTACCAGGTACAAATGGGGCGACACGGTGTTGACCCACTTGAACCTGGTACAAGTGGGGCAGGGGGCAGGTGGGGAGGTTTATTCGCCCTCGAAGGTGACGCCGCGCAGGGCGAGGCGCTCGAACACGCGAAAGACGTGCGTGTACCAGAGGTCGCTGCGCGACTGCGGCCGCACGAGCACGGTGCGGACGCGCGCGAGGTTGCCGGCCACAACGTCGGTGAACACCTGGTCGCCGATCATGACGGCCTCGCCGGGCATCACGGCGTGCATCCGCATCGCGCGGCGCAGCGCGAAGGGGGCGGGCTTCATCGCGTGGTCCACGACCTCGCAGCCCATGAGGCGCGCCGTCGCGCCCACCTGCGAGGAGTGGAAGTTGTTCGAGACGAGGCAGACCGTGAGCCCTGCCGCGCGTGCGCGCGCGAGCCACGCCATGACCTCGGCGGGCGGCTCGCTCGCGTCGCGCGGGACGCAGGTGTTGTCGCGGTCAAGCAGGACGAGCCGCACACCCTCGGCCGCGAGAGCCTCGGCGTCAACGAGCGGCAGCGATGCCACGTAGCGCGTGGCGCGAAAGATCCCCATCTGCTGCGCCCCTACGAGTACGTCTGCTGGTGCTCGTCGTAGGTCTCGGAGAACTGCGCAGAGTCCTGCGTGATGAAGAAGTAGTAGTAGTTGGTGTTGGGCGGCTCCGCGGCAGCCTGGAGCGACGCCAGCGACGGCGAGCAGATCGGCGTGGGCGTGAGGCCGTCAATGAAGTAGGTGTTGTAGGGGTCCTCGACCGTCTGCAGCTCCTCGGCAGAGGGCGCGTGCCCGAGCGAGTAGGTCAGCGTGGCGTCGGACTGGATGCGCATGCCCGCGCCGAGGCGGTTGTAGAAGACCGAGGCGACGTTGCCGCGCTGGTCGTCGGTCACGGCCTCGCGCTCCACGATGGAGGCCATGGTCACGACGTCGTTGGCGTCGATCTCGTATCCAAAGCGCTCGGAGAGCGAGGCGGCCGTGGCGTCGAGGTCGATGCCGGCCGAGGAGAGCTCGAGCTCGAACTGGTCGAGCATCGCGCGGATGACGGCGTCGGCGGTCACCTCGGAGAGGCTCGAGAAGTCATAGGTCTTGGGGAAGAGGTAGCCCTCGAGCGAGTCGTTCTGGGCGGTGGCGAGGAAGGCGTAGTCGGCGGCGTAGTTGGAGGCCTTCGCCTGCGCGATGAACTCGTCGGCGGGAATGCCGAGCGACTCCTCCGCCGTGGCCGCGATCTGCTCGACGGTGTAGCCCTCGGGAATCACGAACTGCGCGTTGGTGACGTTAGGACCAGAGATGAGCTGCTCGATGATCGCCGAGGCGTCCGAGCCGGCGATGATCTGGTACGAGCCGCTCTTGATGTCCTGCTCGGCGTCGGCACGCCGGACCTGCGTGAGGAAGTCGGCAGTGTCCTCGATGAGGCCGCTGTCGTAGAGGACCTGCGCCACGGCAGCTGCCCCGGAGCCCTCGGGGATGGTGAACGAGACCTGGGTGCCGGCCTCGGCCATCTCGTGCTCGGCCTGCTGCTCGCCGGCCGGGAAGAGCATGGGGACAACAACGAACGCGAAGAGGGCGGCAAGGGCGAGCGCGCCCACAACGGCAACGATCACGAGCGGCAGGCGGCTCTTTCCGCCGCCGCCTCCCCCCTGGCGAGCGCGGGCATGCTTGGTGGCGCCGGCGCGCTGCGTCGCCGCGGCCGTTCGGCTCGAGACGCGGCCCGTCGAGAGCGCGGACTGCGGCGCGCTCGCGCCCGAGCGCTGGGCCCTGGGCTGGCGCGGCGCGTGGGACGCCGAGGACGGGCCCGACGAGAAGTGGGATCCCCCGCGGCGAGGGGGCATGCTGCTGGAAGTGGCCATCTTGCCCTTTCAGGTCTGCCTGGCGTCCAGCCAGGACTGGAGGAACAGTGAGGCCGCGACCATGTCGACCTTGCCGCGCATGGCACGCTCCGAGAGGCCCTGTTCCCTCAGGATACGCCTCGCCTCTGCGGACGAGAGGCGCTCGTCGACAAATTCCAGCGGAATTCCGCAGGTGGAGGCGATTCTTTGCGCCTGCTCCCTTATACGGTCGGCCTGCGGCCCCTCCTCCCCCGCCAGCGTCCTGGGCAGGCCGCAGACGAGCAGGTCGGGCTCCCAGTCCTCGAGCACGCGCCGGAAGGTGGCGGCGTGCGCGAGCACCTCTGCCGCGGGGAGCACGCAGACGGGCGAGGCGACGCGGCCCGCCGGGTCGCTCACGGCGACGCCGACGCGCACCTCGCCTATGTCGAGCGCAAGCGCGCGCACCTAGATGCCGAGCGCCGAGCGGGCCGCGTCGAGGGCGGCGTCGATGCCGGAGGCGTCGGAGCCGCCGGCCTGCGCCATGGCGGGCTTGCCGCCGCCGCGGCCGCCCACGAGGCCCGCGATGTCCCTGATGATGGAGCCCGCCGAGAAGCCCTTGGCCACGGCGCCGTCGGTGCCGCCGGCGAGCAGCGCCACCTTTCCGTCGGGCGTGGCGGAGGCGATCACGCAGGCCACCGGCTCGCCGCCGGCCGCGTCGCGGATGCCGTCCCACGCGGAGCGCATCTCCTTGCCGGAAAGCCCGTCGAGGCGCGCGACGACCGCCTTGTAGCCGTCGAGCTGCACGGCGCCCTTGAAGGCGTCGGCGACCTTGCCGGCCCCGGCGCCGGTCGTGGCGGCCTCGAGCGCCTTGCGCGTCTCGCGCAGCTCCTGCTGGAGCGCGGCCACGCGCTCCGCGACGTCGTCCGGGCGGCACTTGAGCTCGCGGGCCACGTCGTCGAGGGCGAGCAGGCGCTCGTCAACGTACTCGATGGCGCCCATCGAGGTCACGGCCTCGATGCGGCGGGCGTTGGAGCCAACGGAGCCCTCCGAGACGATCTTGAACAGCCCGAGGTCGGCCGTGTTCCTGGCGTGCGTGCCGCCGCAGAGCTCGCGCGAGAAGGGCTCCTCGGACTCGCCGGTGGATACCACGCGCACGACGTCGCCGTACTTCTCGCCGAAGAGCGCCACGGCGCCGGAGGCCTTGGCCTCCTCGATGCCCATGACGCGGGTGACGACGGGCTCGGCGGCAAAGATCTCGGCGTTGACCATGCCCTCGATGCGGGCGAGCTCGTCGGCGGTCACGGCCTCGAAGTGGGTGAAGTCAAAGCGCAGGCGGTCGGGCGCCACGAGCGAGCCGGCCTGGGAGACGTGCTCGCCGAGCACGCGCTTGAGCGCGGCGTCGAGCAGGTGGGTGGCGGTGTGGTTGCGACGGATGAGCTCGCGGCGGCCGGCGTCGATCGCCGCGCTCACCTCGTCGCCCACGGCGAGCGCGCCCTCCTCGACGGTGGCCACGTGCACGTAGAGGCCGCCCTTGACCTTGGTGTCGGAGACGCGCAGGCGCGCGGCCTCGCAGGAGATGACGCCGGTGTCGCCCACCTGGCCGCCCATCTCGGCGTAGAACGGCGTGCGGTCGAGAACGACCTCTACCTCGGCGCCCGCCTCGGCACGCTCGAGCTCGGCGCCGTCAGCCACGACGGCGAGCACGGTCGCGGAGGCCTCGTCCTGGTCGTAGCCGACGAACTCCGTGGCGGGAAGGCGATCTTCCAGCTCGGTCCAGACGTCGTTGAAGGTGCCCCAGGCGTCGCGGTTCGCGGAGGCGCGGGCGCGCTCGCGCTGCTCGGTCATGCACGCGTCGAAGGCGGCCATGTCCACCGTGCGCCCGGCCGCCTCGCAGATCTCGCGGGTGAGGTCGATCGGGAAGCCGTACGTGTCGTGGAGCTTGAAGGCCACCTCGCCGGGCAGCGGGGCGCCCTCGGACAGCTGCTCGAGCTCGGCGGCGAGGCTCTGCTCGCCGGCGTCGAGCGTCGCGCCGAAGCGCTCCTCCTCAGCGGCGACGATGCCGTCGATGAGCGCGCGGCTCTCCACGATGGCCGGGTAGTTGTCGCCCATGAGGCGGCAGATCTCCTCGACGTAGGCGGTGAGGAACTCCCCCTCGACGCCGAGGAGGCGCCCGTGGTAGACCGCGCGGCGGAGCAGCCGGCGCAGCACGTAGCCGCGGCCCTCGTTGCCCGGCAGGATGCCGTCGCCGATCATGAAGGTGACGGCGCGGGCGTGGTCGGCCACGATGCGCAGGGAGCGGTCGCGCGCGGCGTCGTCGCCGTAGGACCTGCCGGAGAGGCGCTCGCCCACGCCGATCAGGCCCTGCAGGAGGTCGCCGTCATAGTTGGTGGACTTGTGCTGCATGATGGCCGCGATGCGCTCGAGGCCCATGCCGGTGTCGATGTTTCGGTGCGGCAGCTCCGGCATGGAGCCGTCCTCCTGGCGGTCGTACTGCGTGAAGACGAGGTTCCAGAACTCGAGGAAGCGGTCGCAGTCGTCACAGCCGGGGCCGCAGTGCTCGCCGCCGCAGCCGAACTCCTCGCCCTGGTCGAAGTAGATCTCGGAGCACGGGCCGCAGGGGCCGGTGGGGCCGGCGGCCCAGAAGTTGTCATCGGCGCCGAGGCGGCTGATGTGGTCGTAGGGGACGCCCTGCTCGTGCCAGAGCTCGATGGCCTCGTCGTCGTCCTCGAAGACGGTCATGTAGAGGCGCTCGGGGGGCAGGCCCAGGTGCTCGGGCGCCGAGATGAAGTCATAGGCCCAGGCGATGGCGTCGGCCTTGGAGTAGCCGCCGAAGGAGAAGTTGCCGAGCATCTCAAAGAAGGAGAGGTGCGTGGCGTCGCCGATGTTGTCGATGTCGTTGGTGCGCAGGCACTTCTGGCAGGAGCACGCGCCGATCTCGGGCATGGTGCGCTTGCCCTGGTAGTACTCCTTGAACTGGTTCATGCCCGCGTTGGTGAGCAGAAGCGAGGGATCGTCCGGGACGAGCGACGAGGACGGGTACAGCTTGCAGCCCTTGCCCTCGAAGAAGCGAAGGAAGTCCTCGCGGATCTCGGCGGTGGTCATGGTCTTGTAGTCGGCGGCGCTCATGTGTCTCCCCTGCGGTCAGGTGAAATCTCTGCAACTGTTGAAGTATAGCGCGCAGAGGGCGCGAGCGCGAGCTGGGCGCGAGCCGCGCGAGGCTACTCCCCTGCCGCGGGGCCCTTGGGGGCGCCGGCGTCGGCGGGCTTCTCGGCGTCCGAGGGCTTCTCGGCGTCCGAGGGCTTCTCGGCGTCCGCGGGGGCGCCCTCATCCGGGCCCTCGTGCCCGTGCAGGCGCGCGAGCCCGGCGAGCAGGCGCGAGCGCGCGATGAAGGTGTCGTCGTCGAGCGCGTCGAAGGTCGGGCGCGGGCGGCCCGCGGCGTCGCGGAAGGGCGTGCCGCCGAAGAAGGCGCCCCTCTCCGAGACGAGCTGGCGGCCGGTGCGGCTCTCGAAGAAGTAGACGAAGAGCCCCTTGATCGCGGCGGTGAGCGGGACGGCGAGGACCATGCCCACCGCGCCGCCCACGGCGCCGCCCGCGACGATGCCCACGAGCGAGAGCGCCGGGTGGATCTTGACGGCGGAGCGCATCACGAGCGGCGAGAGGACGTTGTCGGTGACGTTTTGCGCCACGACCGTGATCACGAGCGTCCAGAAGGCGGTCACGGGGCTCACGAACAGGCCCAGCAGGACCGCCGAGACGGACGAGAGCATCGGGCCCACCACGGGGATGAAGTGCAGGACGAACGTGGCTATGCCGAGAAGCCCGGCGTAGGGATGCCCCACGAGCGCGAGGCCCGCCGCCACCATGACGCCGTTGGCCGCCGAGGTGATGAGCGTGCCGCGCATGTACCCGCCGACGGAGCGGGACAGCACCGCGAGGCTCAGCACGAGCTCGTCGTCGTACTCGGGGCCCGCGATCACCGCGAGCTCTCGCATGATGCGGGGGTAGTCGAGGGCAAACCAGTACGCGAGGATCATGGCGAGGAAGATCGTCACGAGGTGGCCCGCGAAGTCCGTGAGGCTCGCCATGAGGCCCGTCGAGAGCTGCCGAGCGAGGTCGGAGGCCACCTGGGTGCCCGCGTCGACGAGCACGTTCACGACCGCGTTCACCGCGTTCTGGACGTTGGTGCCGCTCGAGGAGCCAAAGGTTGCCCAGAAGGTCTCGAGGGCGTCCTGGAGCTGCGTGAAGTAGGAGGGGACGTTGCGCAGGAGCACCGTGAGCTCGCGCAGGAACGGCCCCACGAACAGGGCGACAAGGGCAACGATCGCGGCGAGCACCACCACGAGCGAGAGGAGGGCCGCGGCGCCCCGCGGCACGCGCCGGTCCTCCAGCCAGTTGGTGAGCGGGCTGCACGCGAAGCCCACGATGGTCCCCACGAGCAGGAGCTCCACGGCCTGCCCCACGACCGAGAGGCCGCGGACCGCGAGCATGAACACGAGGGCGGCGCCCACGATCGTCCACGTCACGACGCCGCGCAGGCGCCACTTCTCGTAGGTCTTGGTGCGCGAGCGTGCTGCCACGGGGGCTCCTCTCCCGCCCGCGCTAGGCGCGGACCAGGCTCTCTGGGTCGATCTTCTCCTGGATGCGCCGCAGGGTGCGCCTCAGCAGGCGCGAGACCTGCACCTGGGACACGCCCAGGCGCTCGGCGATCTCGACCTGCGTGAGCCCCTCGACGAAGCGCATGTGAATGACCTCCTGCTCGCGCGGCGAGAAGTCCGCGATGGCCTCCTCGAGCACGATGCGGTCGTCGGAGGCGGCGAGGTCGGCGTCCTCGGTCACGTAGTGGTCGATGACGGAGGCGCTCTCCTCGTCCTCCGAGGACGAGCCGCCCTCGAGCGGGACGGAGCTGTAAGCGCTCGAGGACTCCATCGCCTCGAGGACCTCGTCCACCGAGGCGCCCACGCGCTCGGCGACCTCGTCGACGGAGGGGCTGCGCTGAAGCTGGTTGGTGAGCTCGTCGGTGGCCTGGTTGACCTTCGCCGAGAGCTCCTGCAGGCGCCGCGGGACGCGAACCGACCAGCCCTTGTCGCGGAAGTGGCGCTTGATCTCGCCCATGATCGTGGGCGTGGCGTAGGTGGTGAACTCCAGGCCGCGCTCCGGGTCAAAGCGGTCGATGGCCTTGATCAGGCCGATAGTGCCCACCTGCACGAGGTCCTCGAGCGACTCGCCGCGGTTCTTGAACTTGGAGGCAAGGAAGCGAACGAGGTTCAGGTGGCTCACGATCAGCTGGTCGCGCGCCTCGGAGCTGCCCTCCTCCTTGTACTGTCTGAAGAGCTCGCGCGTGCGGTCCTTGTCCCAGGCGGCCTTGCCCTCGGGGACGCGCCTCAGGCTGCGGGGGCTCGCGTGCGCGGCGCGCACCCTACTCGCCATGAGCGGAACCCGAGCGCTTTGCGAGACGCAGCGCGAAGCCGTCGTCAGAGACGCTGAACTCGTCGCACACGGCGGCGAGAAGGACGCGGACCAGCTCGATGGACTCGTCGTCGGGGTCCTCGGAGCCGAGCGAGAACTCCATGGACACGACGCCCGGGGCCAGCGAGAAGCTCGCCTCGACGAGGTCCGCGCCCGTGGCGCAGGCGTAGACGAACCCCTCCTCGGCGATCATGCGGACGTCCTCGACGTCCTCGAGGCTCATCTCGCACCCCGCGGCAAGGCTCGCCGCCATCATGCGCACCGGCCGGGCGAAGGTCGCCTCGGCAGGGACGCTCAGCCGCACGCACTTCTCGTCCATCAGGCCTCCTCGGGCGCGTCCGCGCCGCTCGTGTCCGTGCTCTTGTCCTTGTCCTCGTCCGCGCCCTGCGAGGGGCGGGCGTCGCCCTTCTCGCTCGAGGCGGCGATGTCGGCGTAGTCGACGTAGCGGGTCGGGGCGGACGGCTCCTGCTCGCGGACGGGCTCTTCGGAGAGAGCCCCGTCGAGGCGCGCGGGAGCGTCGGCGGGACGGCCGCCCTTGAGGCGGGAGACCATGCCGGCAACGCCCGAGGCGGCGCTCTCGGCGACGCGGTTCACGGCGCCGGTCACGCTCGAGGCGGCCCCGGAGACGGAGCTGACGTCATCGAGGATGCCGTTCAGGCGCCCGAGCGAGGCGTTGGCCGACTCGACGGCGACCCCGGCCTGCCGGAGCAGGGGCGCCACCTGCTTGGCAGCGGGCTCGAGCTCGTCGGCGATGCCGTCGAGCTTGGCCACGACCGGCTGGGCCTGCTCCACGACCTCGCGGGCCGAGTCGCAGACGCGGCCGACGTCGCGACGGGTCGCGCGCATCGTGAGCGCGAGCTCCACGACGGCCCACACGCCGGCCACCACCAGGACGATGAGAGCAATCTGCAGGTAATCCATTGCGCCCTCCTTAGAGCGTAGAGCGGGGCACCCTGCCCCTAGTCCCCTATTCTACCCAACCGGGGCGCCCTGCCCGCCGCCGGCCGTCCCCTCGCCGCCGGCGTCAGCGAGGTCTCGCCCGATGGCCTCCTCGCGCCACGCCTCCCAGCCGCGCCCGCTCGGCTTCCAGAAGCACCCCCGCTCGAGGCCCTCGGGCAGGTAGCGCTGCGCCACCCAGCCGCCAGGGTAGTTGTGCGGGTAGAGGTAGGGGCCGTACTCGTCCGAGCCGGGTCGGTGGCGGTCGCGCAGGTAGCTCGGCACCTCGCGACGGGGGCCGGAGCGCACCTCGGCGAGGGCGGCGTCTATGCCCGCCTCGGCGGCGTTGGACTTGGGGGCGAGCGCCACGTAGGTCGCGGCCTGCGCGAGGTTGATGCGGCACTCGGGCATGCCGATGACCTCGGTCGCCCGGAAGGCTGCGTGCGCCACCAGAAGCGCCTGGGGGTCGGCGTTGCCCACGTCCTCGGAGGCACAGATCATGATGCGGCGGGCTATGAACTTCGGGTCCTCCCCGGCGTCGAGCATGCGCGCCAGCCAGTAGAGCACGGCGTCGGGGTCCGAGCCGCGCATGGACTTGATGAAGGCGGAGATCACGTCATAGTGCATGTCCCCGGACTTGTCGTAGGGCAGGCCGCGACGGGGGTTGGCCTCGAGGACGTGCTCGGGCAGGATGCGCGCGGGCGCCCCGGGCGCCGCGTCCGGGTCCGAGTCCACCATCTGGCTCGCAAGCTCGAGCGAGGTGAGGGCGGCGCGCCCGTCCCCGCCGGCGAGGCGCACGATCTCCTCCGCCGCCCCGTCCGTGAGCTCGAAGCGCCCGCCGAGCCCCTCGGGGGCCTCCACGGCGCGGCGAAGGAGCTCGCGCACCGAGGCGTCGTCGAGCGCGGTGAGCTCCACGACGCGGCTGCGGCTGATGAGGGCTGAGTTGACCTCGAAGTAGGGGTTCTCGGTCGTGGCGCCCACCAGGACCACCGTGCGGTCCTCGACGGCGTGCAGCAGGGCGTCCTGCTGGCTGCGGTTGAAGCGGTGTATCTCGTCCACGAACAGGATCGTGCGCCGGCCGAGCGAGAGCAGGCGGCTCTCCGCGGACTCGATCTCACGGCGAAGGTCCTTCACCGTCCCCGTGACGGCCGAGACCTCGACGAACTCCGCGTGCGTGGAGTGCGCGATAATGCGGGCGAGCGTGGTCTTGCCCGTCCCCGCCGGCCCGTAGAGGATGACCGACGAGAGCGTGTCGTGCTCGATGGCGCGACGCAGCCAGCTGCCGGGGCCCACGGCCCTCTCCTGGCCGACGAACCCCTCGAGCGACGTGGGCCTCATGCGCGCCGCGAGCGGCGCGTTCTCGTTTTTGCGCGCGGTCTCGACGCGCGTGAACAGCGTATCCATGGGAGCGATTGTACGCCAGCGGGCGCGCAGAGCGCCCGGGACGCCTTGCCGCCCCTGTCGCCCGAGCGCCCCCACCGCCCTTGTCGCTCGCAAAACGGGGCATGTTCCAGCCGAGAAGGACGTTTTGCTCCAAAATCTCCGCACGTCCCAGCTGAAACCTCCCCCTAGGCTGGGACATGGCGCACTTTTGGAGCGCCGGCGCGCGGGAAACTGGGACGCGCGGCGATTCGCGAGCAAGACGCTCTTCTCGGCGACTGGAATCGCGTCGAGTGCGCGCCCGGGCCATCCGTCGCCCCCGGCGCCCCGCCTCCCTCGCCCCGTTCTGCGGTGAGTGCGCGAAAGTACGGGCTAACTTTTTTGCGTTGGCGAGAAAAACCACCGCCCGGCGACAAGAACCGACCGCTCGCGGAAGAAGTCAGCATCACGAAACTCGGAATATCGCGCACTCGCGGGAGAAGCGGGGCGCACTCGCGGGAGAGGGGGGGACGAGGGGGGCGCAGCCTGCGAGAAACCCGCGCGCGGCTAGGGGCGAACGGACGCGGGGAAGTAGCCGCGGTGCGGGAAGAGCGAGGCGGCTCCCGGGAAGAGCTCCTGGCACGTCGCCACGAAGTAGTCGTCGGTCATCGAGGAGATGAAGTCGACCACGGTGCGGTCGGGGTCGGCCTCCCAGTCGTAGGTCCGCCCGTAGAAGGCCAGGCGCCTCTGCGTGGGGAGCACGTGGTGCGCAAAGATCGCCGAGGACTCGTCGCCCGCTGCCAGCGCGTCGAGCTCATGGGCGTAGAGCTTCCCAAAGAGCTCGGCGACGTCGCGCGAGAAGTCCCCGTTCACCTCGCCGGCCCCGTAGATCTTCTCGTAGTTCTCGCGCTTGGCGCGCCGCATCTCGGCGAACGCCTCCTCGCTCATGGCAACGTGATCGCGCCCGACGCTCGACTCCACCACGTCGGCGACAAAGGCGGAGAGCGCCCACGCGTTGTAGGCGCCGCCCAGCCCGTCGTCGAAGGAGCCCTCGTCGCAGATGCCGGCGCGAAGGGCGTCCTGACGGTCCTTGCCCACGTAGGCGATGATGTCGGAGACGCGCACCACGCACCCCTCGAGCGTCATCGGCCTCAGGTGCGAGATCGCCTCGTCCCCGCGCTCCCAGCACGACGCCACCACGCGCTCGAAGGTGTCGAACTCGGCGAGCCCGCTCGTCTCGAAGCGCTGGAGCTCGAACTCGCCGTTATGGCAGAGGGCGCCGTCGAGCGTCTGCAGGCTCACGTTTCGGCCCGCGAGCTCGTCCATCACGCGAACGCTCTGGACGTTGTGGAAGAACCAGCGCCCGGTGCGCTCGTGGTAGACGTCGGAGAGGAAGCGCTCCCCAGCGTGGCCGAAGGGCGTGTGGCCGAGGTCGTGCCCGAGCGCGATCGCCTCGATGAGGTCGAGGTTGAGCCCAAGGGCGCGCCCGATGTCGCGCGCCACGCGCGCCACGAGCTGCACGTGCAGGCCGCGCCGCGCAAGGTCGTCGTTCGCGCGGAACGAGAAGACCTGCGTCTTGCCCGCCAGCCGGTTGTAGGCCGGGAGGTGCACGACCTTCTCGGCGTCGCGCACGAAGGCGGGGCGCAGCGCGCTGTCACGGTCGCGCTCGCAGGGGTCGCGGCGGATGGCGGAGGCGTCGCGGCACGCGTGCGGGGAGAGCCGCCCCGAGGAGAGGTTCTCAGCCACGAGGCGCTCGGCGCGCTCGGAGAGGCGCCCGGTGAGCCCGGGCGCGAGCCTGTTCGCGGGCGCGGACATGCGGCTAGTCAGAGACGACGAGGCTGCCCATGGTTACGCGGTGGCTCCAGGGGCCGGCGATGCCGTCGTAGCCGCCGCGAGCGTAGATGCCGCCGAACTTGCCGCGGAAGAGGAAGAGGCCAAGGACGTTGCTCGCCTCGACGAGCTCCGCCTCGGCGCCAACCTCGCCGCCGTCCGCAGGACCGCCCAGGTAGGCGGGGGTGCGGTACGCGGGCTCGTAGGCCTCCACCGTGCCGCCCTCCTCGGCGCAGGCGAGAAGGACGCGCCACCAGTCGTCGCGGTCCTGGCAGTCGGCGCCGGAGACGACCTCGCCGGCGCTGTACGGGCCGGCGGGGCGGGCCAGCCAGCGCTCGCGCTCGGCAAGGTAGGGCGCGAGGTCGCTGTCGCGGGTCAGGCGGTGGGTCTCGGGAACGTGAGCGCGCACAAAGGCGAGCTCGAACGGGTCGAGGACGTCCTCGATGGCATCGGAGGAGAGCACCGAGAAGAGCTCGAGCGTCGAGGCCGGCCAGGTGCGGAAGCCGCCGATGACGCAGGCGATGCCGCGACGGGAAGCCTCGACGAGCGCGTCGACGCCCTCGCAGGGCTTGTCGAGCATCTCGGAGAGGAGCGCGCGACGGTACACGCACGCGATCGGGCCCTCGGAGTCAACGAGGCGGCGGATGCCGGCGCCCTCCTCGATGCGCAGGTCGCGAATGTCAACGAAGCGCGCGAACACGCCCTCGTCGGCGAGGCGCTCCACAATGTCTGAGAACTCCCCGGGCGTCGCGCTCTCGGGGTAGTCAACGATGCCGACGACGGGACGCTCGGGGTTGCGCGTGCCGGTGTCGGCGTTGGCCCAGGAGGTGTAGGTCTCGCGCAGCGCGTCAATCACGCCGCCCGTGACGTCGAACGTCTCGATCCTGGGGTGGCGCTCGGCGAAGCGGCGGTAGCTCTCGGTGAGCTGGACGGCGCGGGTGACGTCGACGGAGGTGGTCATGCCGGTGGAGCTGTCCGTGACCACGCCCACGACCTTGAAGTCGCCCGACTCCTCGTCAAAGATCACGTCCACGCGGGCGAAGGGGACAAGCTGCTCGTAGCCGGTCGGGATGAGCGCGAGCTCCTCGATGCCCTCGGGGAGGCCGAACAGCGCCCGGAAGTCGGCGTCGGTCAGGTAGCGCGCCGTGACCTTCTCCACGATCCTGCCCATCGTCTCTGCCGCGGAGGAGAGAATCTCAAGCTCGGCGGAGCCGAACACCTTGGGGGTGAGGACCCAGGAGCGGGTCTTCTCGGCATCGGAGATGGGGTGAGAGGAAGCGAGGTAGGAGGCGGCCTGCGCCCTTCCGTTGACGTCGCCCGCGAGGTCGGAGACGATTCCGTTGAACTCGTCCTCGAGGGAGCGACCGCGAAGGTTTGCCATGGTTTCTCCAGTTCAAGTCAGTCAGGCGCCCCGAGCGCGCGCCCTAAGCTACAGCTACATGCGGAGCGAATTGTAGGTGTTCCCAGCTCAGCGCGCAAACGCAAGCCCCAAAACAGTACAGAATGTGAACTAGGTGTGGAGCGCGCGAGCATCCGGGCGCCGCGATGCCCCAAGCGCCCTCCCCACCCCGCCGCGCCGCGCGGGGAGCCACGGCGCGCCTAGCTCACGAACCACATCCCCTCGGCAGGGAGCACCTCGAGGCCCATCGAGCGAAGGAGCGCGAGCGAGGCGTCGTTGTCGGGCCAGACCTCGGCCCAGGGAGTCCTGCCCGCGGCGAGCACCTGCCGAATCTTGGCGCCCGCAAGGGCCCGGCCCCAGCCCCGGCGGCGCGCCTCCTCAAAGACCTCGAGCATGCCCATCGACCCCTCCGGGTGCTCTCCCACGAAGCCCACGAGCCTCCCCCGCTCGAATCCGCCCAGGACGACCCCCTCGGCGAGAAGCCCCTCGAGCTCGCCGGGGGCAAGGTACTCCGGGTGGGAGTAGCGCTCACGCACGGTGCCGGCGTACGCAGCCCCGAGCGGGCGGACGTCGAACCCAGGGGCCGGGGCGGGGGCCTCCGGAGAGCGCCACACCGCGAGGTGGCACGAGCGCGCGCGGCCACGTGCGGAGCGCGCGACCTCCCGGGCTATGGAGCGGCTGCCGCAGACGCAGGTCACGCCCGCCGGGCCCAGGCAGGCGAGAGCGCGGCGCACGAGCTTGCGGTCGCGCGCCCACATGACGCGGACGCCGTGCGGCCCGTCCACGATTACGGCGCCCGGGTCTGCAAGGCGGGGCTCGAACCCCTCGCGGCCCAGGGCGTCGAGAACGGGCAGCGCCTCGTCCCCGAGCTCGGCCAGGACGGAGCGGGCGGCGGCTCGGCGCTCGCGGGCGGGGGCGCGCGTGGAGTCCATGACAAAGGACAGGCGCTCGGCGAGCATGAGCTGGCCGGCGTCGCCAGGGTGATCGGACCCGTCGGCGAGCAGGCGCGGCAGGAGGCGCTCGTCGAGAAGGGCCGAGGCGCGCACGAGGCGCATCTGGGGGTGCCGGCGGACCTCGGCCTCGATGATGCCGTCAACCTCCGCCGCGCAGCTGCGCGGGTCCGTGGGGTAGAGGGCCTCGGTGTGCGGGGGCGTCGTGAGGACCCAGGTGGGGACGTCGGGCCACGACGCCGAGACCTCCCCCAGGTAGGCGCGCGCGTCGCGCGCGACGGCAGCGGACGAGCAGGGCTCGAAGCGATAGTTGTCGGCGAGCTCAACGACGATGGCCGCGGGGTCGAGCGCGCTCGGGGCGTCGGCGAGCGAGCCGGGCTGGAACACCTGAGCCCCGATCCCCTGATTCACGAGGTCGAGGCCGAGGTGGTCCGCCACGAGCGCCGGCCAGGTGCGGGCCGGGTCGCTGGCGACAAACCCTTGGGCGATGGAGTCGCCGAGCACGAGCAGCTCGGGGCGCGCGGGGACGGGCCCGAGGCAGGTGCCGTCGCCCGCCACCTCGCGGACCGAGCAGGGCGCGAGGCACGGGAGCCACACGCGCACGCGGCGCCGCGGCCCCATGCCCGGCAGAGGCAGCGTCGCCTGCGCGCCGCTCTCCTCGAGCTCGAGCTCGAGCGCCTCCCCGTCGAGGGCAAACGGGCCGAGATGGCGCCCGTCCACGTCGACAGAGGCAACGTCGGCGCGCGGGGGCTCCTCGCCCGTGTGGGAGGAGACGTCGCGCAGGACCGCCAGCGAGCCGCGCGGAACCTCGCCGGCGCGCAGCTCCACGCGCACGCGGGACGAGTCGGTCTCAAACTCGAGACGGATGCCGCTCGCGCAGGCGGCCATCTGCTTGAAGAGGCCCGGGTGCCAGGCTCGCACGCTGCCGAGCGCGCGCATCTGCGCCGCGCTCACGCGCTGCGGGCGAACCCAGCCGTCCTTCTCGGCGACAACTGCGAGGGAGCCGCGCAGGAGGTCCTCGGCGCGCGCCGAGACCGTCCAGGGCGAGGGGTCTGCCATGGGCTACTCGCCCTCCAGCACCGGCTCGTAGAACTCCTCGCCGTCATCGAGCCTGAGCACGAGGACCTGCCCGAACCCGGCGCCTCCCGCCGCGCCGCAGTCGACGTCCCAGCGGTCGCCGCCCACGCGCACCATGCGCGCGAGGCCGTCGGGCCCGACGGGGCTTCGGTCGAGCCGGGAGGTCATCCGCTCGAGGTACGGGGTCGGCGTGTGCCCCGCGATCACGACGGGTCCGCTCCCCGCGCCGGAGAGCCCGCGCGAGGCTCCCCAGAACTCGTCGCGAATCCATGTGAGGTCCTCGCCGTCCTGGGCCGCGAGGTAGGCCCTGGCGGCGGCCTCATCCCACGCGGGGGGCACCGCGGCGGAGAGGTTCACGCCGGCGTGCACGAGCAGGTAGAGCCTCTCCCCCACCTCGGCGCACGCCCAGCGGGGCAGGCCGCCCACCCACTCGACGAGCTCCTCGAGCTCGTCCTCGGGGAGCGCCGCGAGCCCCTCCGAGGTCGTGGTGCCGCCGTTTATCGCCCAGTTCATCGCGGCCACAAAGTCATCGGCCTCGTCGAGGCACGAGAGCATGAGGTCCTCGTGGTTGCCCATCAGGGCGCACGCGCCCGGGAGGGAGCGGACCGTGCGCATGACCCCCACCGGGTCCGGGCCGCGGTCGATCATGTCCCCCAGGCAGAAGATGCGGTCGTCCGCGGACGGCGAGACGCGGTCAAGGGCGCGCTCGAGGGCGGCACGGTGACCGTGCACGTCCGAGAAAACGTATGTGGCCACGCTCGCCTCCTTGCCGTCTTCCCTCGGTCTCCCCTGCGCCCCAGGCCCAGCCTAGCACCTGCGGCGCACTCGGCCGCCCTGGCTCTGGCGAGCGGTCGCCAGCGCTCTAGGAGCGCCGCCTGCGCGCCCGACGGGCCCGCTCGGCGCGCAGACGCCATGCCGGGCTCGCCCCCACGTCGACCACGCCCGCCGGAAGGCCGCCCTCCCCCGCGAGCCGCACGAGGCGCACGAGCCTCGCCGTGGTCCTCTCGATCCTCCCGCGCCCGAGCTCGCACTCCCAGACCACCAGGACCGTCCAGCCGCCCTCCACGAGCAGCGCCTCGTCGCGCGCGTCGCGCTCGCGGTTGCGAGCGAACTTCTCCTCCCAGTAGGAGGCGTGGGCGCGCGGGCGCGAGAGGGAGCAGTGCGGGCAGCGATGCCAGAAGCAGCCGTGAACAAAGATCGCGACGCGACGACCGGGGAAGCACACGTCCGGGCGGCCCGGCGCCTTCTTCCAGTGGAGCCGATAGCCCGTGAGCCCCGCCTCGCGCAGCGCCGCACGGACCTTGAGCTCGGGACCCGTGTTCTTGCTCTTGTTCGCCTGCATCACGTGGCGCGTCGCGAGCGAGCTCGCCTCGGGCGCGCGCCGGGCGGCTACCACGCGAGCGTCTCCCGCGGGCTGCGGGGAGCGCCCTCGAAGTTGAGGTCCCCGGTGATCGCGCTCGCCCCCGCGACGTCCAGGTCCTCGGCGCGCAAGAGCGCGTCAACCACGGGCAGGACGCGCTCCCGGGCGCCGTCCCACAGGTCCCAGAAGCTCGCCGCGGAGGTCTCGTGCGTGAAGGGGTTCTCCCACGTCGCACGGTCGCGGTTGTCAAAGTCCGAGGTCTCCTCGGGACGGGCGCGGTGGGACATCGCGCAGACCAGCGAGTACGGGGTCCGTCCCACCAGGCGCTCGATCGTCCCCACGAGGGCGCGCTTGCGGCCGCGCGGCGAGTCCAGGACGCGCTGCGCGAGGCGGAACTCGTGCACGGCCGTCGAGAAGGTCCTCGGGTCGATGGGCCTGTCGTAGACCCACAGGGCAACGTAGAAGTACAGCTTGTCTATCGCGGCCAGCGTGGTGCGCGTCGCGCCGAGGGCGCGCTCGTGCGGGACCCAGCGCTCGACCGTGCGCCCCGTGAGCGTGAAGAGCGCCATCTCGTCGAGGTCGCGCTCTATCTCGGCGTGCACCTTGGAGCCGTCCCGCTCGCTGAGCCCGGGGACGCCGGCGCGGCAGATGCCGTGCTGCCAGTGGTAGACGAAGGGGTGCATCGTGGAGTCGAGCAGCCAGTGGCAGGCGAACCCGGCCACGTAGGCGCGCGCGACCTGACGCTCGTGTCCCTCGAGGCGCAGGTACGCCTCGCGCATGGCGAGCAGGAGCTCGGCGGGGCTGCCGCCGTGCATGTCGCTGCCGAGCGGGGACCACTTGTGCATGAGCGGGTCGACGACGAGGTAGAAGAGCGGGTCCGGCCCCTGGTTGCCGAGCAGGAACGCGTCGCGCTCGTCGTGCGAGCGCAGGCCCAGGAGCTTGGTGACGTCCTCGAGGACGCCCCGTCCGAAGAGGTCGTGCGAGAGAATGGCTGGCATGGCGCGCCTTTCGTCTGTGGTTGCTCCCCCAGATTATGCACCACTTGTACCAGGTACAAATGGCTCAACACTGTGTCGCCCCATTTGTACCTGGTACAAGTGGGGACATCCGTGCGGCTTCCCTGACCCAGCGCTTACCCCGCAACCCCCAAAAAAGGTCTCAGGACGAATAGAATTGAGGGGTTATGCGGCATCGTTGAGGGGACAAACATGGCCCACCGGAAAATGACCAAGGCCGAGAAGAGCTGGATCGTCTATGACGTGGGCAACTCCGCGCTCGTCCTTCTCGCCACGAGCGTCATCCCCATCTACTTCTCGTCGCTCTCGCCCGACGGCGGGGTCGTCGTGGCGTGGAGCTACGCCGAGACGGTGGCGTCGCTCATCATCGCGCTGCTCATGCCCGTCCTCGGCTCCATCGCGGACATGCAGGGCATGAAGAAGAAGTTCATCGTGGGGTGCGTGGGCACGGGCGTCGTGGCGACGGTGGCGCTCGGCTTTGTGACGACCGCCCTCGCGTTCCTCGTCATCTACGTGATCTCCTCCGTGGCGCTCAACTCCTCGATGGTCTTCTACGACGCGCTGCTCGTTGACACGACCACCGACGACCGCATGGACGAGATCTCCTCTGCGGGCTACGCCTGGGGCTACATCGGGAGCTGCGTGCCGTTCATCGCCTGCCTCGGAGTTGTGCTCGGGTACGAGGCGCTCGGCATCACGCTGCAGACGGCCATGCAGATCGCGTTCTGCATCACGGGCGCGTGGTGGGCGGTCTTCACGGTGCCGCTACTCAGGAACGTGCAGCAGAGGCACTACAAGCCGCGCGCCCCGCACGCCGTGGCAAACGCCGTGCGCGGGCTCGCCGGGACGCTCCGCGAGATCTGGGCCAACCGCTCGATCCGCTACTACATGATCGCGTACTTCTTCTACATCGACGGCGTCCACACCATCATCAAGCTCTCGACGAGCTACGGCACCGAGCTGGGGATCGACTCCACGCAGCTCGTGCTCGCCCTTCTCGTCACGCAGTTCGTGGCGTTCCCCTCGGCGATCATCTACGGGCGCCTCTCGTCCAAGTACGGCACGCGGCGCATGCTGCTCATCGCCATCGCGGCGTACTTTGGCATCACGCTCTTTGCTGCGTTCTTCCTGCGCTCGGCAACGGAGTTCTGGTTCCTCGCCATCCTGGTTGGCATGTTCCAGGGCGGCATCCAGGCGCTCTCGCGCAGCGAGTTCGGCAAGCTCTGCCCCAAGGACCGCTCCAACGAGTACTTTGGCTTCTTCGACATCTTTGGCAAGTACGCCGCCATTCTCGGCACGTTCTTGGTGGGCACGTTCACGGCGCTCACCGGCAACTCGAGCCTCGGCGTGCTCTCGATCGCGGTGCTGTTCGTGGTTGGCTTCCTGATGATGCTGCGCGTCCCGGAGCGCACGGCGTAAGGGTCGGCCCGCGGCCGCCAACCGACTTCCATCCACAAAAGGGCAGCTCCCGGACGCTCTGGCACTCCAAAACGTCCGGGAGCTATGACTTACTTTGGTAGGGGCAGGTTCCGGACGGTCTTGGGGGCCAAACTGTCATGAATCTGCCCCCAGGAGTTTGCCCTTCCATCGAGTCGTCAGCGGAGTCCCGTGCGACGTCGCAACCTGTCCCAGTCAGGGGTCACGCACACTCCGTCAGGCAGCGCGAGGGGCGTCCCCCGCTTGGGCACCCCGTACTCGTCGAGCAGGGCCGCGAAGTCACCCGGGCGCTCCGTCACGCCAAAGCGAAACCTCACCAGCGAGACGTCATAGAGCGAGAAGCGAGAACCACGAATGTTCTCGTCCGAGATGACGTCGTCAATGTCGCGCCCGCCCATCAGCTCCTCCTCCACGTATTTCACCCGACCGTCGAGCTCCCCCAAGATCACGGCACCGTCCGTGCGAACCCAACAGTAGTCCGCCCGGTACGGCTGCCCGCGCTCCACAACGCGCGGCACCTCCACCTGGAGCTCGGGACGGGCGTAGCCGAGAAGGAGCATCCTGCCGCGGGCGATGGACTCACCGCCGTTCTCGCTGCGAGGGTCGGCCCACGCAAGCGTTGCGAGAGCGCGGTCCACGCCGCGACGAAGCCCGCGCTGCCCCTCGATGAACTCTGCGATCCCCTCCGCACCCACGAGTCCGAGACGCAGCGCCGAGTCTATGACGCCGAGACCGTGCGCGAAGTCAGACCAGCGCAGGCAGTCAAAGACCGTCTGGTCGGGTGGAGTGACCCGCAATCCCGCGACCTGCTCGAACGCAGGATCCTCTCCGTCACTGGAAGACAAGCGGTGACGGGCCAGGCTCGGCGTCCCCGAGGCGCACCCGCGAGCCCCAACGGCAAGGTGCGTGCGACCAGTCAAGGCATCCGACACGTCAATCCCATGGGCAAGCGCCGCCGTTGGCCCGCAGAACACCCAGTCAGGGTGCAGCGCCTGGAGCCCGCGAGCAATCATGAGCGCGCGAGCGGGCGGCTTGGAGGCCAGCCAGGTGTCCGTCTCCGCGAACATGCCTCGCGCGGGCGAGACGACGTCGCCGCGCGCGACCCTGCGCACAAGGGCGCGTCGTACGTCATCGCCCTGCCCCTCCGGAACGTAGCAGCTGCCCCGCGCCGCCGCCTCAGCCAGGCGCTCAGCAATCCCCGCGTCAACCGCCCTGCTCATAGACCCCTCTCGCCCATCCGCAACGTGTTGATGGCACATTGTTGCCCCAGGGCGATGCGCGGGCAGCCGATGATTTGGTAGGTGGTTCTACTTCCTATCTGTGATGTCGATACGACGCACATGGACAGCGAGGTCGCGCCCGTGCACGACGCGCCACGTCAAACACAGTCAGCTACGTGATAGATTCACAGACGGTCGGTTTTGTCGGCGAGTGGTCGAGCGCGCACCGCCAAGCTCGGCCCAACCGGTTCCATATATAAAGGGCAGCTCCCGGACGTTCTTGTCGATAAGAACGTCCGGGAGCTATGACTTACTTTGGTAGGGGAAGAATCAGGACGGTCCTGGATGAAAAACCGTCCGCGAAGTATGACGCAACGAGAAGTGCGTCCGGTCGCTCCCCCCTACGAGAGCCGCTTGATGACGGCCTCGAGACGGTCGCAGGCCTCGTCGACCTCCTCGCACGTAATGACCAGCGGCGGCAGCATCCGCAGGATGAAGTTGCCCACGTGGTTGAGGACGAGGCCCTCGGCCAGCGCCTCCTCCACGACGCGCGCCGCGATCGGGGCGTCGAGCTGGGCGCCGCGCATGAGGCCGTGCCCGCGCACCTCGGTGACGTGCGCCATGGCGGTGAGCCGGTGGCGCAGGTGGCGCCCGACGGACAGGACGTGCTCGCCGATCTCGGCGTCGTCAAAGGCGCGGAGGGTCGCCAGGGCGGCCGCGCAGGCGAGCGGGTTGCCGCCGAAGGTCGAGCCGTGGTCGCCCGGGGCCATGAGGTCGGCGACCTCGGCACGCGCGGCGACAGCGCCCATGGGGAAGCCGTCCGCGATGCCCTTGGCCATGGAGACGACGTCCGGCTCGATGCCCGAGCGCTGGAAGCAGAAGGGCGAGCCGCAGCGGAAGAAGCCCGTCTGCACCTCGTCGCAGATCAGCAGGACGCCCTTCTCGTCACAGAGCTCGCGCACGTCCTGGAGGTAGTCGTAGTTGGCGTTCCAAACGCCGCCCTCGCCCTGCACGCACTCGAGCATGACGGCGCATGCCCCGCCGCGCTCGAGCGCCTCGCGCAGTGCGTAGATGTCGTTCAGCGGCACGGAGACAAATCCGGCCGGCATGGGAAGGAAGCTCTCGTGGAAGCTGTCCTGCCCCGTGGCGGCGAGCATGGCCAGCGTGCGGCCGTGGAAGCTGCGGCGCGCGGTGATGATGGTGCTCGCGCCGCCCAGCCGGCGCTCCCCCCAGCGACGGGCGACCTTCACGGCGCCCTCGTTGGCCTCGGCGCCCGAGTTGGCAAAGAACGTCTTCCAGTGCGTCCCGGTGGAGCCCATCTGGTGGCCGCCCTCGTCCGTGGTGGTGGAGAGCATCGAGGAGAGCGCCGCCGCGAGCTCGCCGCGGTTCTCGACGTAGAAGTAGTTGCCCACCTGCCAGAGCTTGTCCACCTGCTCGTGCAGGGCGCGCGCGACGTCCTCGTTGGCGTGCCCCATGCTCACGCAGCCGATGCCGGCGAGCAGGTCGATGTACTCCTTGCCCGTGGAGTCAACGAGCGTCGCGTCGTGGCCGGAGACGAACTCGACCGGCAGGCGGGAGTAGGTGGGCATGACAAAGGCATCGTCGAGGCGCGCGACCCTCTCGGGGACGGTGGATGCGGTCGCTCTCTTCTCGTCGGCGGACATCGAGGCCTCCTTCGTCTGGGCTAGTCCTGCGTAAACATGGTACCGCAGCCAGCGTCCGTAAAGATCTCAAGCAGAAGCGAATGTGGGAAGGTTCCGTTCAGGATGACGACCTCGGAGACCCCAGCCTCAAGCGCCTCGGAGATCGAGCGGATCTTGGGCAGCATGCCGCCGTCGAGGCGCCCGGACTCGAGGAGCTCGTGGGTCTCGGAGCGGGTGAGGCTCTGGATGAGGGTGTCCTCGTCGCCCACGTCCCCGTACAGGCCGTCGACGTCGGTGAGATAGATGAGCTTGTCGGCGCCCATGGCCTCGGCGATCTTGCCGGCGGCGACGTCAGCGTTGATGTTGAAGAAGCCGTCGGGCGCGCAGCCCACCGTGGCCACCACGGGGATGTAGCCGTCCTCGAGTATGGTCTCGATGAGGCTCGGGTCCACCTCGCGGATGCGTCCGACGCGCCCGAGCGCGGGGTCGATGGGCTCGGCCTTGAGCGTCTTGCCGTCAGCGCCCGAGATTCCCACCGCGTTGTGGCCGTACTCGTTGAGGGCCCAGACGAGGTCCTGGTTGACCTTGCCCACGAGCACCTCGCGCACCGCCTCCATCGTGGCGTCGTCGGTCACGCGCAGGCCGCCGCTGAACCTCACGGGCAGGCCGAGCGCCTTCACGTGCGCGCTGATGGCCTTGCCGCCGCCGTGCACGAGCACGATGCGGATGCCCAGCAGTTTGAGCATCTCGATGTCCGCAACGACCTGTCGGCAGAGCTCGGGGTTCTCCATGGCGGAGCCGCCGTACTTGATGACGAAGGTCTTTCCGGACATGCGGTGGATCCACGGCAGGGCCTCGTTCAGGACGTCGACCTTCGATGCGGCGCGCTCGCGCTCCTGCCTGTCGCGCTGCTTCATCTGTGCCTCCCATCTGGGACGGAAGCGGGGACGGGACGTCCCGCTACGTCCGGTAGTCTCCGTTGATGGTCACGTAGTCGTGGGTGAGGTCGCAGGTCCAGACGCGCGCGCAGGACCCTCCCGACCCAAGGCTCACGGTGACGCTCACCTCGGGCGCCTCAAAGCGGCGCAGCATGTCCTCCTCGTCCATCGGCACGGCAAGGCCCGCGCGGCACACGGGCACGCCGAGAAAGTCGATGTCCACCTCGCGCTGGTCGAACGCCACGCCGCACTTGCCGGCCGCGGCGGCAACGCGCCCCCAGTTGGCGTCGTGCCCAAAGATCGCCGTCTTGACGAGCGGCGAGTTGGCAATCGCGCGTGCCACCGTGTCGGCGTCGCCCTCGCTCTCGGCGCCCATGACCGTGACGGTCACGAGCTTGGTCGAGCCCTCGCCGTCAGCGGCGATCTTGCGCGCCAGCTCCACGCACGCAGCGCGCAGGGCTCCGGCGATAACGGGATAGGCGGGGTGCGAGCAGTCGATCTTCTCGCCGCCCGCCGCGCCTGTGGCAAGCAGGAAGCACGAGTCGTTGGTTGAGGTGTCGGAGTCGACGGTCACCTTGTTGAAGGAGCAAGAGACCGCCTCGCGCAGCGCGGCCTGGGCCGCCTCGTGCGTGAGCGGGGCGTCGGTGGCGAGAACCGCGAGCATGGTCGCCATGTTGGGCTGGATCATGCCCGATCCCTTGACGAAGCCGCCCACGTGGACGCGCACGCCCTCGCCGGCAAGCTGAGGGGCCACGCCCTCGATCGAGACCTCCTTGGCCACGGTGTCGGTGGTCATGACGGCGCACGCCGCGTCATGGGCGGCCTCGGGCGTGCGGGCGAGCGCCCTTACCGCTGCGGGCACGCCCGTCTCGAACGGCTCGAACGGCAGCTGAACGCCGATGACGCCGGTCGAGGCCACGAGGACGTCGTCCGCGTCGCAGCCCAGCTCACGAGCAACGAGCTGCGCCGAGCGCTCGGCGACCTCCAGGCCCGGCTCCCCCGTTGCGGCGTTCGCGTTGCCCGAGTTGAGCACGACCGCGCGGGCGGTGCCGGAGGCAACGTGCGCGCGGGAGACGCTCACGGGCGCCGCGCAGAAGCGGTTGGTCGTAAAGGTCGCCGCCGCCACGCAGGGCTTCTCAGCAGCAACGAGCGCAAGGTCAAGACGGTTGGGATTCCTGCGAAAGCCCGCGCTCACGCCAGCGGCACGCACACCGGCGGCGCAGCAGACGCCGCCCTCGCAGGGGGCAAAGCCAAACGCCGCGGACTCGTCCTGGGCGGACGGCACGGCCAAGGGCTCAAAGCGTTCCATATGCACTTCTCCTGAGTTCAGAGGCTAGATCAAGGGCGCCGGGGCGAGAAGCCCCGTGGTCTCGGGAAGGCCGAGCACGATGTTGGCGCACTGGACGGCCTGGGCGGCCGCGCCCTTCCCGAGGTTGTCGATCGCGCAGGACGCGATGATCGTGCGTCGTCGGCGCGCGTCGAGGGCGACGCCCACCTGGGCGCGGGCGGTGGCGGCGACGGAGGCCGTCGAGGGCATCTGACCCGCCGGCAGCGTCGTGACCAGCGGTTCGTTCGCATAGGCGCGCTCGTAGGCATCCTGGACGTCCTCAGCGGTGACATCGGGAGCGGCCTCCAGGTAGACCGTAGAGAGAAGGCCGCGCGTGAGCGGTGCGAGGTGCGGCGTGAAGATGACGGACATCTCGCGACCCGCCACCTCGGAGAGCGTCTGCTCGATCTCGGGGGTGTGGCGGTGCTTGGCCACGCCGTAGGCCTCGACGGACTCGTTGGCATGGCAGAAGTGCGTGCGCGCGTTGCAGCCGCGCCCGGCGCCGGAGACGCCCGAGATGGCGTCGGCGATCACCAGCTCGCCGGTCGCGACGCCAGAGGCCAGCGCCGGTGCGGCAGCAAGAGCCGTCGCCGTGGGGTAGCAGCCTGGAACGGCCACGAGCACGGCCTCGCCGGCGGAAGCGCGCTCGGCGAGCGCGGACACGCCGTCGCGGAAGAGCTCGGGCAGGCCGTAGACGGTCTGCGACAGCAGCTCGGGGGTCGTGTGCGGCGTGGCGTACCAGGCCTCGTAGGTGGCTGGGTCGTGCAGGCGATAGTCGGCGGAGAGGTCGATCACGTGCACGCCGCGCGCGAGCAGCTCCGGCGTGAGCGCCAGGCTCGCGGTGTGCGGCACGGCGAGAAATGCCACGTCCGCGGCAGCGGCAATTGCGTCCGGCTCGGGCAAAGAGAGCACGATGTCGCAGCAGCCTGCCAGCGACGGGTACACGGCGTCAAGGCGCGTGCCCGCCTCCTTGCGGTCCGTTGCCATCACGAGCTCGAGGTCGGGGTGAGCGAGCACGAGGCGGCATACCTCCACGCCCGCGTAGCCCGTGGCCCCAACGACGCAAGCCCGAATGCTCCCCATCCCGCGACCTCCTTGTGCGAGCGCCCGCGCGCGGGCGCAGCCTGCGATGCGTAGACGATAGCACGCGCACACGCGCTCGCCTTGGTTCGGTCACGCGCTTGTCACACTTCTCGTCCTTCTCGCCGCCCCGACCGCAGCGCCGTCCCGACCGCGGCGCCGTCCCGACCGCGGCGCCGCCGCTCCCCCTGCGAGTGCGCGAAAGTTTTGGCTAACTTTTTCGTTTTTCTCGCCTTGCTCGGACGTTTCCCCAGTTGCGAACCTGAAAGAACCGTCAGACTCGAAAAAGTTAGCCCGGACTTTCGCGCACTCGCAAAGGGGGGAGGGCGGAGCGGGGCGGGGCGAGGCGACACGCGTCTCAGGACAGCAGGGCGTCCCAGCTCGTGAGGACCTCGTGCCTGAGGTGCGCGCGGGCGGCGAGAAACTCGGGCGTGCGCGCGGGCGGCTCGTGCCCGATCTTCTCAGCGACCGTCTGGGAGAGCGCGTCAAAGCGCGACACCGTGGCAAACTGCCCCCATGTGGCGAGAAGAACCTCGATGTCCATGCTCTGAAGCGCCGTCGTCCGGTCGGAGTCGGAGAGCCCCCTCTCCCCGCCAGCGTGCCACTCAAAGCTCTGGCACTCGAGGTCGAGCGCGCGCCATCCGTCACTGGCACCCCAGAAGAGGTCGCAGCGGCACGTCCTTCTCCGCGCGAGGCGCATCGCCGTTGGGCTGAGCCGCACCTCCACGTTGTGCTCGAAGCCACCGTAGCCCTCCCCTCCCAGCTCAGGCGGAAGGCCGAGGAGCATTCCCGCGCGCACCTCGAAGGGAGACGCCGCCCCCGACCGGACGAGCTCGGCAGCGCGATGGAGCTTGTCGCGGCCACGCTTGCCCTTCGCCTCGCGCGCGAGGGACGCAATGCGCCCGGGCGTCGTGAGCGGCGGTCTCGCCCACAGGTCCGTGAGCCTGCCGTTTCGGTCGAGCGAGGGGACCCACGAGCCCATGCGCGGCAGCACGCGCTCGCGCTCCATCCGCTCGATGGCGTCACGCAGAGCTTCGGGCATGCGAAAGACCGTGAAGCTGCCGCACAGCTCGGCGGCGACCATCACGAGGCGCTCAAGCGAGAGGCGCGGCGCGAGCGTGAGCAGCGTGAGCTCTGGCGACGCAACGAGAAGGGCCCGTGTCAGCCGCTGAGAGTGAGCGCGCGCCAGCACAGGATCCAACACGCGGGACACCAGGAGGCCTGACCTCCTTCGGTCGGCGGGTGCTGGGACGAGTACCTCGACGGGCAGCGTCACGCTCGGCGCCAGGCACACGATGGAGTCGAGCACGTCGAGGGCGCTCTCGGCGATCACCGGGCGCCCCCGTCTGCCCAGGAAGGCGTTGTTGCGCCAGACCGCGAGCTCGCGATGGGCGGCAGAGCGCACGTTGTTCAGTTCGCGACTGCTCAGGGGAAGCTCCTCATCAGCAATCGAGGGGCTGAGAAGCGCGCGCACGATCGGCGGTGTGCGCCAGACCGCGAGCGCCGATGAGCCCGATACGATCGTGCTCTTCTCGTTCTTGTCAGCCTCCATGCTCGCCCCCTGACGTCCCATCGCCGCCCGCGACCGCGCCTCGTTCTCGCGTCCCCGCCCCGCCCCCCTTTGCGAGTGCGCGAAAGCCTTGGCTAACTCTTTCGCTTTTCTCGCCTCGCTCGGACGTTTCCCCAGTTGCGAATCTGAAAGAACCGTCAGACTCGAAAAAGTTAGCCCGGACTTTCGCGCACTCGCAAAGGGAGGGCGAAGCGGGGCGGGGCAGACGGGCGAGGCGGGGCGGAGCGGGGACGCGAGCGCATCGACACAAAACTGCCGGGGCACCCGGCGGGGCGCCCCGGCGAAGACGGTATCACGTTGTGCGCGGGGCCCTGTTGCGCAGGGGCAACGGCCTGGCACGGGAGCTCGAATCAGCGCAGGACGACTCCCTCGCGAACGCGCTCCACGGCCTCGTCGCCCAGGAAGTGGCGGACGATCTCGAGCGCGAAGAGCATTGCCGTGCCCGCACCCTGGCTCGTGATGAGGCTGCCGTCCACGACGACGGGCTCCTCAGCGAGAAGCTCTGCGCCGCTCTCGGCGAGGACGTGCTGGAAGCCGGGGTTGGACGTCGCGCGGCGCCCAGCGAGCAGCCCGAGCTCGGCCAGGATCGAGGGGGCGGCGCAGATGGCCGCGAGCGGACGGCCCGCCTCGGCAAAGCGCACGAGGGCGTCGCAGAGCGGCTCGCACGCGAGAAGGTTGGGAGTCCCGGGAATGCCGCCCGGCAGCACGAGCATGTCGTAGTCGTCAAACGAGAAGCCCTCGTCGCCGATGGTGCGGTCGCACACGATCGTGACCTCGTGCGAGGACGTCACCTGGCGCCCCTGAGCAACCGAGACCGTGTCGCAGGGAATCCCCGCGCGGAAGAGCAGGTCAACAACGGTCAGCCCCTCTATCTCCTCGAGCCCCGGGGCAACGAGAACCGCGACGCGGGCGTCGCACGCCTGTCTGAACATCCTGCCTCCCTATTCCGTGGCGAGGTCGAGACCCTCGTCAAGTCCCTCGTTGATGGCGTCGGCGATGGCGCGCGGGTCGTCCGTGTCGCGAACCAGCCGCTTGAACTCGTCCCGCATGAGCAGCACCGCCGTGCGGGAGAGGAGCCGCATGTGGACATCGCTCGCGTCTGCCTCGGGCACGAGCAGGGCAACGGCGATGTCAACGGGCTTGTCGTCAAAGCTTGGCCACTCGACCGGGCGGTCGTTCTTCACCACGAGCACGGCCGCCTCGGCGATGGCCGCCGACTTGGCGTGAGGCACGGCAAAGCCGTCGGTCATGCCCGTCTCGCCAAGCTCCTCGCGCGCGAGAAGGGCGGAGAGCACGGCCTCCGCGTCCGCGGCGACCCCCACCTCCACCGCGCGCTGCGCGATGAGGCGAAGCATCTCCTCCCGCGTTGTCGCGACCTGTCCGACCATGACGCCGCGCTCGCTGGCAAACCCGCTCACGCTGCCCCCTCTCTCACGTGCACACACTGTCGCCCCCATGATAACCGCTGGGGCATCGAATGCCGAGGAGGACGCTAGCGCGCGGGCGGCTCGATGCCGAGGTGGTCAAAAGCAGCGAGCGTGGCCTGGCGGCCCTGGGGCGTGCGGACGATGAGCCCGCGCTGCAGGAGGTACGGCTCGTAGACGTCCTCGAGCGTCGAGGGGTCCTCGGAGACGGCGCTCGCGACCGTCGACAGGCCGACAGGACGCCCGCGGAACGTCTGACAGAGCGCCGTGAGTATCCGCACGTCCATGGTGTCGAGCCCCATGGCGTCTATCTCAAAGAACTCGAGCGCCTCGGCAGCCACCTCGGCAGTGATCGTTCCTTCGCGCTTGACCTGCGCATAGTCGCGCACGCGCTTGAGAAGGCGGTTGGCTAGGCGCGGCGTGCCGCGCGAGCGCGAGGCGATCTCGGCGGCGCCGTCCGCGTCGATGCCCGCGCCCAGGATCCGGGCCGAGCGCACAACGATCACGGCGAGCTCCGCGGGCGTGTAGTAGTCGAGCCGGTAGGAGATGCCAAAGCGGTCGCGCAGGGGCCCGGTAAGAAGCCCGGTGCGCGTGGTTGCCCCCACGAGCGTGAAGCGGGGCACGTCGATGCGAATCGAGCGGGCGGCAGGTCCCTTGCCAATGACGATGTCCAGGAAGAAGTCCTCCATGGCCGGGTAGAGGACCTCCTCGATCTGGTGGTTCAGCCGGTGAATCTCGTCCACGAAGAGAACGTCGCCCTCCTCGAGGTTGGTGAGGATGGCGGCGAGGTCCCCGGCGCGCTCGATGGCCGGGCCGGAGGTGGTGTGCATCTTCGCGCCCATCTCGTTTGCCACGATGCCCGCGAGCGTGGTCTTGCCGAGCCCCGGGGGGCCCGAGAAGATCACGTGATCGAGGGCCTCGCCGCGGTCGCGCGCGGCCTGTATGAGCACGCGCAGGTTCTCGCGGACGCGCTCCTGGCCGATGTACTCGTCAAGGGTGCGCGGCCTGAGCGTGCGGTCCTGGTCGAGGTCGTCGGCGGTGAGCTCTCCCGAGACGTCGCGCGGGCGCTCGCGGCCGGCGCTCGACGGGGTGGCGGCGAACAGGTCCGACTCGCTGGCCTCCCACATCATCGACCACTCCCCAGGCGGCGCAGCGCGTAGGCGAGCACCTGCTCGATCGTGGCGGCGCCGGACTCGGCGTGGCCCTCGAGCGCGAGCGAGGCCTCCTGCGAGGTGAAGCCCATCGAGAGCAGCGCCTCGGTCGCCTCCGCCTCAACGCCGACCGGCCCCGCGGCGACGCCGGGGACGGACGACGGCTCCGTGAGCCCCACGAGGCCTCGCAGCTCGGCGCTCTTGGAGAAGACGTCGGAGAGCTCCACGATGAGCCGGCTCGCCTTCTTGCGCCCGACGCCCGGAACCTGCGCCATCCTCCCGGCGTCCTGCGTGGTCACGACCTGCGCAAGCGCGGCCGGGGAGAATGTGGAGAGCACCGAGAGCGCGAGCTTGGGGCCAACGCCCGAGATGGCGCGCAGCTGGTCGAACAGGGCCCGCTCGTCGCGCGAGGCGAAGCCGTAGAGCTCCATCGCGTCCTCGCGCACGACCATGCGTACGTTGAGCGTGACGCCCGACTCGCCCACGGGCGGCAGCTGAGCCGCGGTGGTGGAGGAGACGCCGAGCTCGAAGCCAACGCCCCCCACGTCGAGCACCACGCGCGACGGCAGCGCCTCGAGGAGCGTGCCGGTGAGCTGAACTATCACGTGAGGACCTCCCTCTGCCTTCTCAGGCGCTCTGTCCTGGTCATGTTGGCGTGGCACACCGCCGCCGCCAGCGCGTCGGCCGCGTGGTCGGGGCGCGGCTCGTGGTCGAGCCCGAGGATGCTCCTGACCATGTACGCGACCTGCCGCTTGTCCGCCGCGCCCGTCCCCACGACGGCCTGCTTGATCTGCATGGGCGTGTACTCCCCCACCTTGAGGCCGGCCGACGAGCAGGCGACGATGGCCGCCCCGCGGGCCTGGGCCGTGGCGATGGCCGACTTGGTGTTCTCGCCGAAGTAAATGCTCTCAATGGAGAGCTCGGTGGGCCCGTACTTCTCGATCGCCTCGGCGAGGGTCCGGCAGATCCTGCCCAGCCGCGCGTCGATCGGCTCCGAGGCGTGCGTGGTCACGCAGCCGTAGGCGCGGGCGCGGCACACGGAGCCCCGCGTCTCTATGACGCCCCAGCCCGTGTGGGCGAGGCCCGGGTCTATGCCGAGTATGACCATGCGCCCCCCTTCGATGCGAACGTTCGTTCTATGGTAGCACACGGGGCGGGAAGCAGCGTCGTCAGTTCTCGGAGAAGGGGCCGTCCCAAAGGCCCGTGCCGGGCGCACCGGCACCGGGCGCGGGGCCCGATGTGTCGCGCGGCCCCCCGTCGAGCGTCGAGAACCCCCCTCCCGCCGAGAAGTCCCGCAGGTAGCCGAGAAGGTCCGCGACGTCGCGGTCTCGGTCGGCACCTCGCTCGTCGCTCGGGGCTCCCCCCTGCGACGCCGTGACCGCCCCGCTCGCGAACTGTGCGAGGCGCCCCTCGAGGCGCTCGTCCTTCTCGCGCGGGCGATCGCGCCAGCTGAGCCCGACCGGACCGCGAGCCTCGTCGAGGGTCTTGGTGGAGAGGGTGAACGAGGGCGGGCAGGCGGGCCGGGCGCCCTCGAGCTCGCGAAGGCGCGAGACGACGGCCTCAACGGCTGCGGCGTGCCCGCGCTCCGCCGCGATGTCGGAGACGGGCAGCTCCCACTCGACGTAGCTCGAGAGCACGAGGTCCATGAAGGCCAGGCGCGTCTCCGCGGCGGGAAACTCCGCGTCCAGCCCCTCGACCTCCGGAACGCGCACGCCCGCGAAGGCCTCCTGGCCCACGACGGGGGACATCGTGTTGCGCATCCGGGCAAGGGCCACCACGTCCGAGCGGTAGAGGTCGGCGAGCGGCTCGAGCTGGGAGGCGCGCGCCCCGTCCTGGGGCTCGAGAGCAAGCCCGGTCTTGTCGGCAAAGCCCAGCGCAACGGCGCCCGTCCTGCGCGCCAGGTCGGCGAGGTGGGCCTGTGCGAGGTCGCGCTCGAGCCCCGGGCTGCCCGCGCCGCTCACGTCGACGCGCTCGACGTTGTCCTCGGGGATGCGCAGGGCGCGCACGAGGGAGAGCGCCACGGAGTCGGACTCGGGGCGGGAGGTCACGGGCGCGAGGACGCGCACGCCCATGGGGCCGAGCGCGTCGGCGGCAAGGGTGAGCGCGAGCAGGGCGGGAAGCTCGCCGACGGCGAGCGCGCAGGCGCCCCGGCCCTCGCCGCCGCAGGCCTCCGCGAGCCCGAGCGTGAGCGCTCCCCAGGTCATGAGCGGGGCATCGTAGACCTCGGGCGTGAGCGGCCCCTCGAGCGGGCCCTCGTCGGACGGGTCCACGTCGCAGACGAGCAGGGCCTCCTCGAGCGTGGGCGCCTGGGCGGCGAGCTCCCCCCAGGGCGCGAGCACGAAGCTCGACCCGCAGAACACCTGCGCGTCGTAGCAGCCGAGCGAGCCCGCTGCCACGAGCCACGCCCCCGTGGCCTCCGCGTCGGCGGGAAAGCGACTCTCGGCGAGGGCGCAGCCGAGCGCGCTCGAGGGGTCGTCGACGGCAAAGCCGTAGCCGGACAGGAATATCACGACGTCGACGTCATAGTCGTACTCGTCATAGGCGTCGAGCTCCTCGTAGGTGAAGGCGACCCCGAGCCGCGCGCCTCGGAAGGCGAGCTCGGGAAGGCCGTCCGACGGCTCGTCGCCCCCCGACGCAGCCATCGCCTCGAGGCGTGCCGCAAGGCGGACCGGGGTGATGTCGCCCCCGTCGATGAGCAGCGCCTCGGCCGTTGCCCTGTCGTCGAACTCAGTCAGCACGGGAACGAGGCACGGGCACGCGAGCTCCTCCGCGAGGCGCATCACGCACCCCGCCACGTCGAGCAGGAACCCCTCGCGGTCCACCGCCGAGACCGGGCTCGCGCCGCAGAGCGCCGCCAGCGGAAAGACGAGCAGGTCAACGTTCTTCTCGGCAGCGAGGCGCGACTGCTCGACCATGCGCTCGCAGGTCCGCCCCAGCTCACCGGCGCGCGTCGCTATCTGCGCGACCCCGATTCTCATGTGCTCTCCCCTCGTTGCGTCTCGCCCCATTGTGCCACACGAGCCGGACGGCGCTTGGCTCTTGCGGTGGCCGCGCCGAGCCAACGTCCCCCATTAACACGCAGAATCAGGTTTCAATTCATATATGCGCAGGAAACCAATCTAATACCACCCGGATTCTGCATGTTATTTGACGCGCACCCATCTGGCGAGAAGAACGTGGGGCCGAAAGTCCGCCCCTTACGGCACTGTCGTGTACGTGAGTTCCACCACATCGCCCACGCGAAGCGGCATGCCCGCCTCCACGGATGCGCTCTCGACCGTTGGGGTGAGGCCGTTAGCCCCCGAGATGCCTGTGGTGAAGGGCTCGGGTTCGAGCCCCAGCTCCATCAGGCGCATCTGTGCCGTAAAAAGATCGGCGCCCTGGACGTTCGGCATCGTGACGTCGCTCGTCACCGTGATGGTGACCGACTCCCCGTCCATAACCCACGCGCCGCAGAGCGGCGCGACCTCCGTCACCACGTTCGCCGTCTCGTCCACGTCGCCGACGTACGAGACCTCAACCTCCGCAATTCCCGCCTCCTCCAGCTGGGCGCGAGCCTCAGCCTCGGAGTAGCCCAGCGTAAGCTGTAAGGGAATTTGGTTCATACTGCACAGACCGCAGACCGCGCTTGCCATCCAAGAGGCGTCGTCGTACTCCTCGTGAATCTCTCCGTTGGCATCGAGGATTGACGAAACTGCGTCTGGGACCTCTCGCGCCTCGAGCGAAACGACCGTTCCTGGCTCGCCCTCGTCATCGGAGCGCTCGAAGCGCGGGAGGAATCCGACCTCCACCAGTGTGGTCCACGCCTCCTGAGCCTGCATGCCCACCACATTGGGCATGTCTCCCCACTCCGTCTCAACGGTCGCAGACACTGTTTCTGCCCCGTCACAGCCGACGGCGCACGCCGCGAGCGCGCCGCCGCAAAGCCCCAGAAAGCTCCTTCTCGAAAGTGCTGCAGCCATGGCGCCCCCCTTCGTGCCAAAAGGGCCCCGGATGTCCGGGGCCCTCGAGTCGCCGTTGCGTGCCGCGCCTAGACGTCGGCCTTCCAGAGGCCGTGGAGGTTGCAGTACGCGTAGACCGTGCCGCCCTCCGAGCAGCACGCGCCGAACTTGGTGCTCGGCTCGTCGCCGGGCTTCAGGTGCTTCAGGCAAAGCTTGCCGTCGGTCACGAGCGCGATCCACTCGATGTAGTGCTCGGGGAGCATGGGGTGGGCGACCTCGCCCACGGTGACGACGATGTGGTTGCCATCCTTGGTGACGACGGGCACGTGCTTCTCGGTGGCGGCATCGGTGGAGCCGGCGACGAGCAGCTCCATCGGCTCGCCGCAGCAGCTCGGGGTGACGCCCGCGTCCTTCACGACGGCCACGATGTTGCCACAGTGGTTGCAGCGGTAGAACTTGACCTCGGCCATGGCTGGTCCTCTCTCGGAGAGTGCGGGCGCCCTCTGCGCCCACTGCCCTTCTCATACCCGTTCCCGCGATAGCCTACGCCGAGAAAGGCGTGTCCACCACAAATCCCGACAAGTGCGCGCTGGAACGAGTCGCCGGGCGCGCACTCGACGCACTTCTCGTCCAAACGGACAGAAATCCCGCCGAATGTACGCCAGCGGGCGCGCACTCGGCGGGATTCTTGGCCGCGGGACCTGAGGCCGCAGCCCCGCGGCCCGCGGTCCGGATGCGCCCCTACGCCACGAGCACCTTGCCCTGGCGCCCCACAAGGTCGGTCATCTCGGCGAGAAGGACCATGTTGCGTGCGTCGATCCGACAGGGCAGCTCCATGCGCATGACGTCCCCGGAAGTGGCCTCCACGCGCAGCTCCACGTGATCGAGCCCGGGGTAGCGGCCAAGGATCTGCCCGAGCGTGTCCATGTAGGGAGGCGTGAGCAGGCTCGCGGGGACGTTCACCTCGAGCACCTTGGGGCGGTTGCTCCGCTCGTCGAGCACGAGCGGCTCCACCGAGAGGCAGATGATCTGGCTGCCGCGATCTGAGCGCTCGAGCTTGCCCTCCACGCGCACAAAGACGTCCCCCTGGCTCTCGCCAGTCTCGTCGACCTGCCCGGCCAGCGTTGCCGCGCACTTCTTGTAGAGCTTGGGGAAGACGACGAGCGTGACCTCGCCCTCCATGTCCTCGAGCGTGACGATGGCCATGGAGTCGCCGTTCTTGGTGGTCTTCTTCTGCACGGCCGTGACCATGCCGGCGAGGCGGATGGGCTTGCCCTCGGGCACCTTGAAGCGCTCGCGCACCGCGCCCGTGGGGTCAACGTACTCCTCGGAGACCTCGATGTCGGCAATGGTGTAGTCGCGGTTCTTGGCGAGCGCGTACTCGTAGGGGCGCAGCGGGTGGTCGGAAACGTACAGGCCAAGGACCTCGTGCTCGCGGGCGAGCTTGACCGAGCGGTCCCACTCCACGCCGTCCGGCTCGGGGACCGAGTTCTCAAAGCCCGAGCCCTCCACGTCGCCAAAAAGGTCGAACATCGAGAACTGGCCGGCGGCGCGAACCTTCTGCTGGCGCGCCGCGGCGTCGATGATGTTCTCGGGGTTGTTCTTGTCCACGAAGCGCATGAGCTGCATGCGGGTGTAGCCCGTCGAGTCAAAGGCGCCCGAGCAGATCAGTGCCTCGACCACGCGTCGGTTGGCCTGGCTCGTGTCCATGCGGTCGACGAAGTCGTGGAGGTTCTTGAAGGGGCCGTTCTTCTCGCGCTCCTCCATGATCGCCTCGCCCACGCCCTCGCCCACGCCGCGGATGCCGGCGAAGCCGAAGCGCACGCCCTCGCTCGTGGCCGTGAAGTCACGGCCCGACTCGTTGATGTCGGGGGGCAGGATGGCCACGCCCTCGTGGCGGTAGGCCGTGACGTAGTGCACGATCTTGTCAGTCTTGCCCATGTAGGACGTGAGGACCGAGGCCATGTACTCGCGCGGGTAGTGGGCCTTCAGCCACGCCGTCTGCATGACGAGGATGGCGTAGCCCGCCGAGTGGGACTTGTTGAAGGCGTAGGAGGCGAACTCAAGGACGTCGTCCCAGATGCGCTGGGCGATCTCGCGCGTGTAGCCGTTGGTGACGGCGCCGTTCATCCAGTGGTCGTAGGTGGTCTCGTCCTTGCCGTCGTCCCAGTGGAAGACCGTGGACGTGAGGAGCTTGATCTTCTTCTTGGCCACGGGCTTTCTGATGCGGCTGTCCGACTCGCCGGCCGAGAAGCCCGACATCTTCATCGAGATCTTCATGACCTGCTCCTGGTAGACCATCGTTCCGTAGGTCTCACCCAGAATGTCGTCGAGGCGCGGGTCGTAGGAGACGGCCTCCTCGCGGCCGTTCATGCGGTTGATGTAGCTCGTGACCATGCCGGCGCCCAGCGGGCCCGGTCGGTACAGGGCGATAAGGGCGACCACCTGCTTGTACTCGGTAGGTCGCATGTTCTTGATCGTGGAGGTCATGCCGGCGGACTCGATCTGGAAGACGCCCGCGGTGCGGCCCTCGCGCATGAGCTTGTAGATCTCTGGGTCGTCGAAGGGGATCTCGTCCACGTTGATGTCGATCCCGTGGTTGGCCTTGATGTTGGCGAGCGCCTTGGAGATGACCGTGAGGGTGCGAAGCCCCAGGAAGTCCATCTTGAGCAGGCCCATGTCGGCGACGGAGTGGCCCTCGTACTGGGTGATCTCGACACCGCCCTTGGTGTCGATCTTGGTGGGGACGTGGTCGTTGACCGGCGTGGGCGTGATGAGCACGGCGCAGGCATGGACGCCCTCGCCGCGGTGCAGCCCCTCGATCGAGAGGGCCGCGTCGATGATGCGGCGGGAGTCCTCCTCGTTCTGGTAGGCGCTCTCAAAGTCGGGAGAGTACTGGTCGGGGTGCTTCTCGCTCTTGTGCAGGGCGTTCTCAAGCGTGAGCTTGGGGTCGTTGTTGAGCATCTTCGAGAGCTTCTGCGCCTGCCAGACGGGGAAGTCGAGCACGCGCGCGGCGTCGTTGATGGCCTGCTTCGCCTTGATCGTGGAGTAGGTGATGACGTGGCAGACGCGCTCGGGGCCATAGAGCTGGCGGACGTGCTCGACGACCTCGAGGCGCCGCTCGTCGTCGAAGTCCATGTCGATATCGGGCATCTCCGAGCGCTGCGGCGAGAGGAAGCGCTCGAACATGAGGCCGTTGTCGAGCGGGTCGAAGGTCGTGATGTCCATGGCGTAGGCCACGATGGCGCCGGCCGCGCTGCCGCGGCCCGGGCCCACGCCGATGCCGTTCCTCTTGGCCCAGCGCACGTACTCCTGGACGATCAGGAAGTAGTCCGCGAAGCCCTTCTCGCAGATGACCTTGTACTCGTACTCAAAGCGCTCTGAGACGTTCTCCCCGCCGATGGTGAGCGTGCGCCAGTCGGGCCCGTAGCGCCGCGCGAGGCCCTCCTCGCACTCCTTGCGGAAGCGCTCCTCGGAGGTCTCCCCCTCGTCGAGGTCGGGGAACTTGGGCAGGTACATGTGCGTCCAGTCGAGCTCGTAGGAGCACTTCTCGGCCACCTCGAGCGTGTTGTCGATGACCTCGGGCGCCCAGGAGAACAGCTCGCGCATCTCCTCCTCGCTCTTGATGTAGAACTCGGAGCCCGTCATGCGCTTGCGGTTGACGTCGTCGAGCTTGGAGGCAGTGCCGATGCAGGAGAGGACGTCCTGGGTGGGCGCGTCCTCACGCGTGAGATAGTGGTTGTCGTTGGTGGCGACGACCTTGATGCCGAGCTCGGCGCCCATGCGCACGATCTGCTCGGAGAGGGTGCGGTCGGTGAAGCCTCCCCAGTTGGGGTCGGAGAGGCCGTGGTCCTGCACCTCGAGGTAGAAGTCGTCGCCAAAGATCTCCTTGAAGGTGAGCGCCCAGCGGCGCGCCTCCTCGGGTCGCCCGTCGAAGAACATGCGCGGGATGATGCCCGAGACGCACGCGGAGGTGCAGATGATGCCCTCGTGATAGCGGCGCAGCATGTCAAGGGTGGTGCGCGGGTAGTAGTAGAACATCTCGCCCGAGGCGGCCTCGCTCATCATCTTCATGAGGTTCTCGTAGCCGCGCTCGTCCTTGGCGAGCAGGATCAGGTGGTAGCGGTGCTGGCGGGTGCCCTTCTCGATGCAGTCGTCCGTGATGAAGTAGGCCTCGCAGCCAAAGATCGGCTTGATGAGCAGGCTCGGGCGGTTGGCGCGCACGGCCTCGAGGTCGTGTGTCTCGTTCCAGACGCGCACGTCGGAGGCCCACTGGGCGTGGACGCGGTCGTGGGGGGCGGCGTCCGGGGCGTCCGGCTCGGGCTCCTCGAGCTCCCAGCCCTTCTGGAAGCACTCGATGTCGTGGCGCCACTGCCCCATGTCCTTCTGGGCGTCGTTGTACTTGCGGCACTCAAGGTCGAAGTCAGGGATGCCGAACATGTAGCCGTGGTCGGTGAGGGCAAGCGCCGGCATCCCGAGGTCGACGGCGCGCTTGACCATGTCCGAGACGCGCGTGGCGGCGTCGAGGATCGAGAAGTCCGAGTGGTTGTGCAGGTGTACGAAGGCCATGGGGCTCCCTGTCAGCGTGGTGAGAGGTCCGCGTCATTTCGCTGCAACCTAGAATAGCCGATGGGGCGGACGAATTTGTGGGGCGAAACATGGGCCCGAGCAGGGCTTTCACGCGGACGCGCAGCTCAGGAGGGCGAGAAAATCCACGGCATGCGCGCGAGCGGCGAGGCGCCGGCCCTTGTCGGCCCTCCCACCCTGAGCGTAGGCAGCAAACGACAGAATCTTCCTCCAGAGTGTCGGCAGCTGCCCACGGGAGGAGCATGTGGGAATCAGCCGTCACTTTCGGCCGAAAAAGTGTCGGCAGCCTCCTGCGCTCCCCTGTTGGCCTCGGGTGCCGCTCACCGAGAAAAACCTGCCGCAGGTGAATCTTCCACGAGTCTTTCGTGCCAGGTTCGCGCATGACTGCGCGCCCAGTACCAGCAACAATCCCCCTCCCGCTTTCATTTTCGCATCAATAGTCTACGTGCACGGGTTTTCGCGGGCGGAGCTTTGCCCGATTTGGGGGAACAATCTGCGTCCAGCGAAGGGAGGCACATGAGCCGGAGCGTGGACCATGAGATCGCCGGGCTGCTCGATGCGGCAGAGGACAGGGGGAGCTGCCTCGCCGTCTCGGAAGAGATCCCAGGAAGGCTGTGCCGGGCGCTGGAGCGGCGCGCCAAGTCAGGGGAGGTGACCTCGCCGGCGCGCGGCCTCTTTGTGCGGACCGACCTGTGGCGCGACCTCGGGCGTGACCAGCGGACGCTCTTCACCGCGCGCGGGCTGCAGGCGCTCCACCCCGGCTGGGTCTTCTGCGGGCCCACGGCAGCCGTTGCCTACGGGATCGACGTCTCGTGGTCGCTGCAGTCATCGATACACGTTGCCACCACGCGCTCGGGGTTTCGTGGCGGGGCGGGCATCGTGAGGCGCCACGCGATCCTGCCCGAGGGCGGAGGCCTCGCGGACGTCAGATTGGAGGGCGGCCTGCGCGTGACGCCCCCGGAGCGCACAGTCTACGACTGCCTGCGCCGCACGGACTTCCCGCTGGGGCTCGGCGTCGCGGACTCCGCGCTCAGGCAGGGCGTGGTGACGGAAGAGGGACTCAGCGCCTTCGTCGAGTCCGTGCCCCGTGACCCGCGCGGCAGGGAGCAGGCGCTCGGAACCCTCGCGTGGGCGGACCCTCGCAGCGAGAACGGCGGCGAGTCGATCGCGCGGGGGCGGATGCTGGCGCTCGGCTATGCCCGCCCCGAGCTGCAGGTCGAGGTTCCACGCCCAGCAGACGGGGGCACGCCGTACCGGGCTGACTTTGCCTGGGTGCGCACCGACGGCCTCGTGATCCTGGGCGAGCTCGACGGCACGGACAAGTACCTGCGCACGGAGATGACGCACGGGCGCACGATCGAGGAGGTGCTCTCCGACGAGCGCGAACGGGGTTCTCGCATCACGCTCTACGATGTGTCCATCCTGCGGTTTCGCTTTGAGCTCACGGACGACCCCGCACGCTTCTCGGCCCTGCTGAGCGAGTACGGGGTGCCGAGGCGCGGCTCGGCACTGGCACAGCCGGACGGGGTTCGCGCACTGCCGGACTGGGATGCCCTGCGCCGCAGCACGTAGGCGCGATACGACGCTTTTGTCGGCAAAAGTGTCGGTTGACGCCTACAGCTTGGGGAACGTAGGCAGAAAACGACACTTCGAGGGTCCAAACTGTCGGTTCGCGCCCATGTTTTGAGCTGGGCGAGAAGGACATGCGCCCGCGACGTCGCCCGTCAACGACCCCCAAACTCGTAGCGCGCCACCAGCGGCTCCCCCGGCGCGTCTGGGTCGTCGCGCTCCACGCAGACGAAGGCGCACTCCACCCGCTCGAACCCCTCGGCGAGAAGGACGCCGGCGTAGAACTCGGCCTGCATGGCATGGCGTTCGCGCACCTCCTCGAGCGTGAGACCGGCGTCACCGGTCTTGTAGTCGACCACGAGCGCGCGCCCGCTCTCAATGTCCGTGCAGAGCAGGTCGATCGCGCCCTCGAGGTAATCTCCGTGGGGCGATCCCTCCTGGAGCTGGAAGAACGGAGCCTCGGGACGGACGAGCGGCCAGGAGAGCGCCTCGGCACGCAACGACGAGCGCTCCCAGCGCGCAAGTGCGGAGCGCAGGCGGAGCGCGGCACGCTCGGAGAGGTGCCACTGGCGCACCTGCGCCGCGATGCGCTCCTCGCCGACGGCTCCCCCGCCCTCGACCATCGCCTGCGCGAGCTCGTGGAAGGCAGATCCGAGGTTCGTGGCGCGGTCGGCGTCCTCGGACGAGGGCGCGCCCTCGGCCTCGGCGGCGCGCTCGGTGCGCGAGGGCGCGGGAGCCTCCGCCGCGAGCGCGGCATGGACGCTCGAGTAGCTGAAGACGCCCTCACGGGCGCGCCACGCGCTCGCGCTCGGGACGGCGCTCTCCTCCATCTCGAAGAGCGCAAAGGGCTCCGGGGCCACGTCCTTCTCGGCAGATGCCCCGGCGCTCGGGGTCCCAAGGCGAACCGCGTCCGCCGGGCGAGCGGGGAGCGCCCCGTCAAAGCCGGCGAGCGTGCCGCCGGACGCCGCGACAACGACCTTGTCGGCGCCCCTGCCCTCGACTGCCACCTCAACGCAGCGCAGGCGCGCAGGCTCGCTTCCGCCGTAGTCCACCCGCGCCTCCCCCGGCGCGGGCGCGCACGGCTCGCCGAGAAGGGCCTCGAGCGTCCCTGCGGCGAGCGCCGACGAGATCACGCCGTCCTTGTTTCCCGCGGCGGGAATTGCCAGGACGAGCGCCTCGCGGGCGCGCGTCATGGCAACGTAGAGCAGCCGCGCGCGCTCGCGTGCGTCCGCCGCCTCGTCCTCGGCGCGCAGCACGGAGTAGCGAACTGCAAGCGGCGTGCGCTCCCAGCCCCCGAGGCTCACCTCAAGCTCCTCGGGGTCGATCCCGCCAAGGACCGTGGAGAGCTTGTTGCGCGCGCCGTCCTCGCGCGGGCGCAGCACGAAGGCGCGCCTCCCCTCCTTGAGGGGACCAAACGTGATCGGCGCGCCGGTCTGCGGGCGGCCCCAGCACTCCGCAACGGCGCAGACCCCAAACTCAAGGCCCTTGGAGGCATGGATCGTCATCACGCGCACCGTGCCGTCGCCCGTCGAGCCGTCGCCGCCGGCAAGGGAGGCCGGCGGAACCTTGGCCACGTCGAGCCACGCCTCGAACTCCTTGGCGGCGCGAGCCGCCCCGAGCCCCAGGCTCTCCGTGAGGTCGCGCACGTAGCGCACGGCAGCGAGCACGTTTGCCGCGCGCGCCCTGCCCTCGGCGCCGGCCGCCTCGAGGCGCGCGAGCCAGCCGGAGTCCCGCACGACGTCGGCGCACACGTCTGCCACGCCGCGCCAGCGCACCTGCTCGAGCGCGCGGGCGAGCACCTCGTGAGCGCGAGCGAGACGGCCGGAGGGCTCGTGCCCGCCATAGAACTCCATGGTCTCGAGGCCGCGCTCGATCGTGCGCTTGGCGGGGGCGTCGAGCTTCTCCTGCGGCCGCGACCCCAGCTCGCAGAAGTCGTTGGCGTCGAGGCCGAACACCTCGCTCGCCAGAAGGCGGAAGAGGCCGGACTGGGTGTCGGCGGGGTTGGCGAGCGTGTGCAGGAGGGCGCACACGACCTTCACCTCGTCGGTCGAGGTGAAGGTGGAGCCACCCGTGACCACGCACTCCATCCCGCGCGAGCGGATGGCGTCGATGTAGAGCTCGGCGTTGGTGGTCACGCCGAGCAGAAGGGCCATGCTTCCGGCGCGCTCTCCCGCGGCCCGGTAGCTCGCGAGGGCGTCAGCCACCTGGGCCGCCGCCGTAGCCACCTGGTGCTTGGAGGGGCGGCCCGACGAGCCCTGCCCCGAGCAGACCTCGATGTCGATGCGCGGCAGGGAACGGGCGTGGTAGCCGTCCTTGCGCGTGGGGCAGGCGTCGAGGTGCATGAAGTCCTCGAGCACGCCGGCGCCGCCCGCCTCTCCGCCCGTGCACACGCGCTCCACGAGCGCGAGCACGTCGGCGTGGCTGCGGTAGTTGGTGTCAAGGCGAACGCGCCCCGCCTCCGCGACCCGCTCGCCGTGACGGCGAAACACGCTGACGTCGGCGCCGCGGAAGCGGTAGATCGACTGCTGGGAGTCACCGACGGTGGCCAGGCACGCCCCGTCTCCCCCGGCGAGAAGCCCAATGAGCTCGAGCTGCATCTCGTCAGTGTCCTGGAACTCGTCCACCATCACGAGGCGGAAGCGGCCCGCGTAGTCGCGCCGCACCTCGGGGTTGTCCCGCACGGCGAGAAGCGCCTCGCGCACGAGGTCGTTGTTGTCCAGGCAGCGATCGGCGTCCTTGAGCTCGCGGTAGCGGCGCTCCACGCGGCGCGCCAGCTCGAGAACGGCGTCCACGTGCGAGGCCGCCGAGCAGAGGCGAGCCTCGGCGAGCGCGAGGGCCCGGGCAGACCTTGCGGCCCCGACCTCGTCCTTGGTCTTCTCGGACGCCTTGGGGAGCGTAATGCCGTCCACAAGGGCGGCAACCGCCTCCGGCGTGCGATCCCGGCGCGCCCGGCACTCGAAGTCGCGCAGCGCCTCGAGGGCGGGAACCACCTTCTCACGCGCCTTGGGCGTGAGCGGGCGCGCGCCAAGCTCCTCCATGCGCGCCGTGAAGGCGGCAAGCGCCTCCCCCACGAGGTCATCGTCGGCGCGGGCGCCCACAAGCGACTCCACGCCATCGGCACAGGAGGCGCCGGCGTCAACGAGGGCCTGGACGATGCCCAGGACGCCCGAGTAGCCGTGCTTGGTCTTGACGCCCAGGTCGTATGCGGCAAAGAGCGCGGAGAAGCCCTCGTCCTCGCGCGCCGCGCGCATGACGTCGTCGAGCGCGCGGTCAAAGAGGACCTCCTGTGCCGAGTCGGCCACGATCGAGAACTGCGGGTCAAGGCCAAGGTCGAGCGCGTGACGGTGCAGGATGCGCGAGCACATGCCATGGATCGTGGAGATCCAGGCGTCGTCAACGGCGAGCGCCTGCTCGACAAGGCCGACCGAGCGCAGTGTCCTTCTCACCCGCTCCTTGATCTCGCGGGCGGCCGGCTCGGTGAAGGTGATGACGAGCACCTCCCCCAGCCCAGAGAGGAAGGCCCCGCCGTCGGGGGCGGACCCCGGCGAGAGCGCCCAGGCAATGCGCTGCGTGAGCGTGAAGGTCTTGCCGGACCCCGCGCCCGCCTCCACGAACAGGGGCGCGTCGAGGGTGGTGGCAATCGTGCGCTGGCTGTCGTTCAGCTGCGAGAGGTCGAGCCTCTGGCTCATGGGCGCAGCCTCCTCTCACAGTTCAGGACCGGGCAGTGCTCGCACGCCCACGCGTCCAGCGGGCGCGCCTCGATGTCTCCGGCGAGCAGCCTCTCCATCTTCCGGGCAATTGCCTCCTCGCTCGCGTCGAGCAGGGCCTCCATGCCCGAGGAGCCCTCGCGGCCGAACGTCTCGTGGCGGGGCACGGCCACGGAGGCCGCGCGCTTGAACGAGGGACCAAAGACCACGTCAACGAGGTTCTCGTCAACGGCGCCCGAGAGGGCGTGGGCGCCCTTGGTGCAGAGGTAGAGCGCCGCGCGAACCGTGAGGTCCGGGAAGGCACGGCGGGCGACCTGGGCGTAGATGAGCGACTGCACGCGGCGCGGCAGCGAGAAGGACCCTGGCTCCATGTCCGTGCCAAAGACGTCGTATTCCTTGGCAAAGCCTCTGTCCTGCTTGTGCTTGTAGTCGATGACGACGGCCTGGCCATGGGCGTCCACGTCGATGCGGTCGACCGTGCCCGTGAGCAGGACGCCGGCATAGGCGACCTTGGGCGAGCTCCCGCGACCGAAGCCCCACTCAAAGAAGCGCGGCTCGAAGCCCCGGAGCAGCCCCCGCTCGAACTCGAGCAGGGTGCCCAGGTCGCGCCTGAGCCCGGCAAGCTGGCCGTGCTCGCGCGCGAGGTGCGGCACGAGCGCCTGCGGCACGGGCCTCCTGCCGCCAACGAGCTGGTACTGGTGGCTGAGGTGGGCGTCGAACTCCTCGTTCAGGACGCGCCTTGCCTCCTCGAGCGCCTCCTCGTCGCCCTCCTCCAGCGCAGAGCCCGGCAGGCGCGTGGCGGGGCTCTTCTGCGCGCTCTCCAGGAGACGGGTCACCTCTGCGCGATAGTCGCTCTGCTGCATGGCGTCGGCGCACTCGGAGCGCAGGTCGGCGAGGACGGGCGTGCCCTCGAGTCGCTCCTGGGCGCGCGCCGTGAGCTCGCGACGGCTCACCTCGAGCACGCGGTGGGCAAAGGTGCCCATCTCCGCGCCCGTAAAGCCGGCATCGACGCCCTGGAGGCGCAGCCGCCTCAGGCTGAACCACTTGTAGGGACACTCGAGGTAGCTCTCGATCTGCGATGCGGACAGGACCGGCCGTGGGTCCTCGGCCACCATTCCCTCGGGCGGCGGCGAGACGAGCTCGCGCTCGGACTCGTTGATGCGGCCCGCGGGCGCCGGCGTCTCGCTGCCGGTCAACGCGGCGGCAGCGCCCGCCAGCGACACGTTCTCGGAGACGCTGGCCTCCGAGCGCGAGAGCACGTTCTTCTCGCCGAGTGACTGGGAGATCTCCGAAGGCTTGGCCTCGGCGCCGAGGCCATAGCAGGCCATGACCTCGGAGAGCATGACCGAGGGGTAGCACTCCTTGCCATCGGCGCCGAAGAGCGTCCGCTCGAGGACGAGCACCCGGCGCGGCACCTGGGCGATCTGGCTGAAGCGCTCGCGCGCGAGCTCCATCGCGCTCGGGGGCTCCTCGACGCCCCAGGCACGCAGGACGTAGGCGCGCGCGTCGTCGGCCTCGGACACGGCGGACTCGGTGGAGGTCTGGCCGAGCATGACGAGGGCGTCGGCCGAGGCGGGGGCAAGGCGGCTCGCCGCGGCGGCGTCGAGCAGGAGCACCGACGCGCGCGCCTCCTGCGCGACGCGCTCAGGGCGCAGCACGATGCCGCCGCGCGAGAGCGCGGCCTCCGCGAGCGAGACGAGCTCGGAGAGCGAGACCATGGCCCCCTGCGAGGGGTCTGCCGTGACGCCCAGCTCCTTGAGCGTGCGGGCGACGTCCAGAACCGCGCCGAGCGCGGCGGGGACGTCCAGGGGGGCCGGGCTGGCACCCTCCCTCTGAACGAAGGGGGCGAGCAGCTTGGAGGCGGCCGAGCCCAGCCTTCCGCGCAGAAGCTCGCGCGTGGCGGAGGCCACCTCCGGGCAGACCACCTTCGAAGAGGTCAGCTGGTCGAGAAGGACACGCGGCGTGAGCAGGCGGTTCGCGCGCCACTCCGCGTCAAGGCGGCGCGCGCGGCCCAGGTCCATGTGAGACGCCTCGGAGAGGAGGAAGTCGGAGAGGTCGCGCGGCGGCCACCACGACATGTCCTCGAGCGTCACGCGCACGGTGCCCTTGCGCGGCGCATCGGGCACCGGCACCGTCTCCGGCCACCCCTGGGCGAGCTCCGCGAGGCGGGCCACGCTGCGGGCGTACCCCATGAAGGCGCGCCCGCACTCAAGCTCCGTCATGGAGCAGGAGAGCTGCGCGCGCGAGGAGATGCCGCGCGCGGCAAAGCGCGGCGAGAGCTCCCGCCAGGCGCGCGCGGCGTCTGGGGCAACCACGACGATGTCAGAGCAGCCCTCCCCCACGAGCTCGTCCACGGCGCGGCAGACGAGCTCGTTCTCGGCGGAGGGGCCTGCCGGAAGCAGCATGCGCACGGCGCCCGTTGCCCTCACGGGCTCGGAGACGGGCCCAAAGATCGTGGCGAGAAGCTCCGCGAGCTCGTCCGCTCGCGCGCCGCCCGCCCCAGCGCTGCCGCGCTCGAGGACGCAGATGTCAAAGCGCTCGCCCAGCCCCTCGACAAGGGCTCGCTCCGCGCGTCGCAGCCAGCCAAATCCCGCAAGGATGACCGGGGGCACGTCCACGCCGGCCCTGGCGAGCGCGCCGGGGAGCTCTGCCATGACCTCGCAGCCCTCCACGAGCCCCTGCGCGCGAAGCTCCGCGTCGAGCGCCGGGAGCAGCCCCACGAGGGCGCGCTCCGCCTCGCTCGAGCCATCCGGCGCCGCAGCGCCGTCCGTCAGCCACGGGAGGCCCACGCGAGAGAGGTCGGCGAGCAGAGACGCGGTTCCAACGGTGTCCGCGACCGGAAAGCCCGGGCTCCAGCAGGCGCGCCGCAGCACGCGGGCTGCCAGCAGGTCGCGCGAGGCGCCGTCCGCGACGCGGCGGCCGTCCCCCCAGACCTCCCAGCGCTCCGACGCCCACGCGAGCGGCGTGCTCACGGTGACGCCGAGCGTAAGGCCGCGGGCGGCGAGCGCGCGCTGCACGTCAAGCGCCTGGGCAAAGCTCGGCACGAGCACGACCGCCCGCCCGCGCGACGAGAGGGCGCCCCGCACGCGCGAGACCAGCTCGTCCGTGGCAAGCCCCTCGGCTGTTGTGGCCTGAACGCTCAGCGGCATGGCGTCTCCCTCCCGGCGCTCGTCCTTCTCGGCAGCGTTCCCGCGCCCTTGCTCTTCTCGACAGAAATCCTACCGCAGGGACCGGACACAAATGGGAGTCGGGACGCGGCCGCCACGAATCCGGACGCGTCTCGAAACCACGAATCCCGCCCACTGCGCGGTGCGAAGGGCGCATTGGGCTGGTTTTTTGTCCCTTTGGACACGAGGCGCGCCGAATGCGCGCAAACCGGGCGCCGCGAGCGCGCACTCGACGCGCTTCGTGGGGGCGCAAGCGGCCCCACGCCCCTAGCGCAGCCCCAGGCGCCCGAGCACCGTGCGATAGCCGCCGGCGGGTCCGTTCAGGCACTTAGAGACGCGGCTCACCGTGGTCGAGGAGGCTCCGGTCGCGTGGATGACGTCCATGTAGGACGCCCCCTGCGAGAGCATCAGCGCCACGTCAAGGCGCTGCGAGAGGTCCTCGAGCTCGCGAGGGGTGCAGAGGTCGGCGAGAAGGGCGCGGGCGTCCTCGGGCGTTGCCGCAGCGGCGATGGCGCGCTCCAGCAGGTCGCTCGCCCGATCGGTCGCGCGCTCGCGTGCTCCCATGTGCCCTCCCTCCGCGGTGATCCTCCGCAACCACTTTAGCGTACTAGAGCGTCGTCCGCCTGGGTCGCGCGCGACAACTCACGCTAGAATTGTCCCGCACACCAAGACGAAGGGGGAAGCATGCTCGGATACGAGATGGACACCAACCTCGCCGACATCCGGCTCGTGGCAAGCGACATGGACTTCACGCTGCTCGCCGACGACAAGTCCATGCCCGAGGGGATGGACGAGCGCATCGCTGAGCTCGAGCGTGTCGGCGTCACGTTCGCCGCCGCGAGCGGGCGTCCCCTCTACACGCTGCGCGACCTCTTCCCCGTCTCGCACGAGCGCATGGCGCTCGTCTCCGACAACGGCGCGGCGGTCGTGTGCCGCGGCGAGGTCGTGTTCAAGAGCCTGATCGACCCGGCCGACCTCGAGGCCCTGCTCGCCTTCACGCGCGAGCGCACGGACGGCGTGCCGATCGTCTGCGGGCTCGACGCCGGCTACGTGCCCGAGTACGCCCGCTGCTACGACGAGGTCTTCCGCGAGTTCTACCACGAGATCGTCTACGTCGAGTCGCTCGAGGGCCTCGGGCGCGAGGCAAACAAGTACACGGTCTACTTCCCCGAGGGCAACGCCGTGGCAATGCGCGACGAGGTGTTCATCCCCGCCTTCGGCGAGCGCCTCTCGGTCACCTGCGGCGGCTCGGTCTGGATCGACATCATGAACAAGGGCGTCGACAAGGGCACGGGCCTCGCGCGGCTCTGCGCGCACCTCGGCATCGCGCAGGCTGACGCCGCCGCCTTCGGCGACACGGACAACGACGTCGAGATGCTCGAGTGGGCCGGCCACAGCTACCTTATGGCCAACGCCGAGCAGCGCATGGAGCCTCACGCCCGCTTCCGCGCGCCCTCCTGCAACGACCGCGGCGTGGCCGTGGTGATCGACCGCATCCTCGAGGCGAAGCGGGCCTAGCCCCGCGCGCCGAGCCTCCGGGCCACAGCGTCGCGCGCGGCCAGGGCCGTGCCGCTCGCGAGCTCGCCCACGAGCCGCCACATCATGTCGTAGGTGCGCCGGTCGATTCCGCCGAGCGCGGAGAGCACCTTCTGCGCCGCGGCTGGGCTAGAGAGCACGTCCTCGAAGCGCTCGGCGCCGCCCGCCGCGAGCGCGTCGAAGAGCTCGTCGGTGAGCAGGCGCCGGTCCTCGGGCGCGAGCCGTGCGAGCCACGTCGAGAACGCCCCGGACGCCACGAGGCACTCGGGGTCGGGGCCGTCAGCCTCGAGGAAGCCCGCCGGCCCCACCTGCCAGGTGAGCGGGTCGTGCTGCAGGGTCCTTGTCGCTGAGCTCCTCACCACCTGGAACGGCGCGTTGTCGGAGAAGAGGCGGCCCACGACGCTGTAGGCGGGAAGGATGCGGCGATAGCGCTCGCCCACCACGTCGTAGCAGCTCACGGGCATGACGGAGCGATCCATCCCCGGCCCGTCGTTGCTCCAGGCGCACGCGATCGCGCCCGCGAGCGCCACGGGGCACGAGGCCACGGCGTAGGCAGCGAGGTTGCCTCCCTTGGAGTGCCCGCCCACGAGGACACGCCGCCCCTCCCCCGTCGCGCGCTCGAGCTCGCGCGCGAGGTAGGCCGCCGCCGCGCGCTGCGCCTCGGTCACGGCAAAGCTCAGGTGGAAGTTCTCGCGCCAGCCCACGAGCGTGGTGTCGGTACCGCGAAACGCCACGTAGGTCAGGCCCGGGGCAAGGTCGAAGGTCATGGCCGAGAACTGCATGACGAGCTCGTCGCTGCGCACGTCAACGTAGTCGCGAACGCGGACGTCCCCAAAACGTGCCGAGCCCCCGAGCGCGACCACGAAGCGCTCGTCGATGGTCGCGAGCGAGCGCACGCGGGTCGAGACGTCCCCGCCGGAGCGTGCGAGAAGCTCGGCGCAGGCGTCCGTCAGGCACACGCCGCCCTGCTCGCCGGGCGCGGGGGCGATGCCGGTGAGGTCAAGGTAGGACGCCGTGGCCAGCACAAGGTTGTCCACGTCGTTGAAGGGGCGCTCCGCGAGCGTGATGTCCCCGCGCAGCTCCAGGTAGTCCCGAACGTCGGCCATGCCCACCGTCCTTCTCGCCAGCGCCGAACCATGCGGCGACCCCGCCGCATGCCGTCCCTTGCATGTTGCATGGCACCATTTTGCCGGTTTTGCACCGAGAAGGGCCTCTCGTCGACGCAGTCGCCCCACAGGCGCCTTTCCCGGCGATTGTGTGCAACACGTTTGATGAGTCACATCAAAGTTGTTGCTCACAATCAGCAAACGAGGCGGTATCGTTCGTAACAACACCTCTATACGAACGTTTTTCTCCCCCATCATCAAAGATGTTGCTCACAACCAAGGAAGCCGCAAGGCAACGGCAGCCGAGAAGCGCGCGCACGGCCGCGGCCGGGCGACCAGGCGGCCAGGAGCCCCGACACGAAAGGGCCTCGCCCCCTCGCGGAGCAAGCCGCCCAGCGCCGTGCGCGAAGCAGCTTGCGCGCGAGGGGACGAGGCCCCCTGCGGTGTCAGAAGGATGCTACGCCATCACCTTGCGGAAGAGCTCCACCACGGCGGCGTGGTCGGCGTCGCGCGGGTTGCCCGGGAAGCAGGCGTCGGCGAGCGCGTCGTCAGCGAGCTGGTCGAGGTCCTCCTCGACGAGCCCGTCGCAGGTCGGCTTGATGTCGACGTCGGCAGAGAGCTGGCGCACCGCGGCGATAGCAGCGTCAGCGGCCTCGTCCGTGCTCATGCCCGAGGTGTCAACGCCCATGGCACGTGCCACGTCGGCAAGGCGCTCCGCGACGACGGGCTTGTTGTATTCCATGGCAACGGGAAGCAGCATCGCGCAGGCAACGCCGTGCGGGGTGTCGTAGTGCGCGGAGAGCGTGTGCGCCATGGCGTGGTCGATTCCGAGGCCCACGTTGGAGAAGCCCATGCCAGCGATGTACTGGCCGAGCGCCATGCCCTCGCGGCCGGAGCCAGGCTCGCCGCTCTTGGCCTCGGCGACGGCGTCGCGCAGGCTGCGCGCGATGACCTCGATGGCCTTGAGGTGGAACATGTCGGAGAGCTCCCAGGCGCCCTTGGTGGTGTAGCCCTCGATCGCGTGGGTAAGCGCGTCCATGCCGGTGGCGGCGGTGAGGCCGGCGGGCATGGAGGCCATCATGTCAGGGTCGACGACGGCAACGTCGGGGATGTCGTTGACGTCAACGCAGACGAACTTGCGGACCTTCTCGGGGTCGGTGATCACGTAGTTGATCGTGACCTCGGCCGCGGTGCCGGCGGTGGTGGGCACGGCGACGGTGAAGACGGCGTGCCTCTTGGTGGGGGCGACGCCCTCGAGGGAGACGACGTCGGCGAACTCGGGGTTCTCGACGATGATGCCGATGGCCTTGGCGGTGTCCATCGAGGAGCCGCCGCCGATGGTGACGATGCAGTCGGCGCCGGAGGCCTGGTAGGCGGCCACGCCGTCCTGAACGTTCTTGATGGTGGGGTTGGGCTTGATCTCGGAGTAGAGCTCCCAGGGGATGCCGGCCTCGTCGAGAAGGTCGGTCACCTTGGCGGTGACGCCGAACTTCACGAGGTCGGGGTCGGAGCAGACGAACGCCTTCTTGTGGCCGCGACGCTCGAGCTCGCCGGGAATCTCCTTGATCGCCCCCGAGCCGTGGTAGGAGATGTTGTTCAGGACGAAGCGATTGGCTGCCATGCTGGTTCCCTTCTGGGTCTTATGCGTGCCGGATGCCCGGCGGTCCGCTGGGTAGTATTCCCCGCGCCGAGACCCGCCCCGCCAACTTCTCCGCGAGCGGCGCGCGGCATCGGTGACGAACCTGACGGAGGGGACGGGGGGATCTGTCAGGTCTCCGGGACTTCCGTCAAGGGTTGACAGAGGGGACGGAGACCTGACAGATCCCCCCGTCCCCTCTGTCAGGTCACAGCGCGCGAAGGGCGTCCACGAGTGCGGTCTTGTCCGCGGTGCGCTCGTCCTTCATCTTGATGACGCGCGCAGGGCAGCCCGCGACGACAGCGCCGGCAGGAACGTCCTCCACGACGACGGCGCCGGCCGCCACCACGGCTCCCTCGCCCACGCGGCAGCCCTCGATCACCACGGCGTTCGCGCCGATCATGACGTCGTCCTCAACGACGACGGGAGTGGCGCTCGCCGGCTCCACCACGCCCGCGAGCACGGCGCCGGCGCCCACGTGGCAGCGTGCGCCCACGATCGCGCGACCGCCGAGGACGGCTCCCATGTCGATCATCGTGCCCGCCCCCACGACGGCGCCGATGTTGATGACGGCACCCATCATGACCACGGCGTTGTCGCCTATCTCAACCTGGTCGCGAATGATCGCGCCCGGCTCGATGCGCGCGTTCACGCCCCTGAGGTCGAGCAGCGGCACGGCAGAGTTTCGACGGTCGCACTCGACGTCGGCGTACTCGATCGAGTCTGCGTGGGCGCGCAGCACCGGCTCGACGTCGGCCCACTCCCCGATGACGACCTTCCCCTCTCGGCCCCCGTAGACATGGGCCGTCCCCCAGTCCACGCGCATGCCGCACCGCTCGCGAACGTAAAGCTTGACCGGCGTCCTCTTCGGCGCGCTCGCTATGAAGTCGATGATCTCCTGAGCGTCCACAGCTTGTTCCCTCCTGTCGCGGGGTCTACCCGAACATCAGCGTATCAAAGTCATAGAGGCCCGCCGGGCGCTCGAGCAGGCGCCGCGCCGCCGTCACGGCGCCAACGACGAAGATCTGGCGGCTCGCGGCGCGATGCGTGAGGCAGAGCTCCTCGTCGGTGCCAAAGAAGTGCACCTCGTGCGTTCCCGCCACGGTGCCGCCGCGAACGGCGTGCACGCCGATCTCGCCGGGAACGCGAGCCCCCACGAGACCCTCGCGACTGCTCGCAACGGGCCGCTCCCCCGTCGGGTCAACGGCGGCGAGGAGCGCCTTTGCCGTGCCGCTCGGGGCGTCGACCTTCTGGTTGTGGTGGGTCTCCACTATCTCGACGTCCCAGTCCGCGAGCGCCTCGGCAACCATCGCCGTGGCGCGACGCAGGACCGCCACCCCGAGGGAGTAGTTTGACGCCCAGACCACGCGGTTCGTCTCGCCCAGCGCGCGAAGGTCGTCCAGCTGCCCCGCGGAGAGGCCGGTCGTGCCGCAGACCAGCGCCGCTCCCGTGCGCCGGGCGTAGGCGAGCGTGTGCGACAGGGAGGCGGGCGCCGAGAAGTCAACGGCAACGTCCGCCGCGGGCGCGACGTCGTCCAGCTCGGAGACGTTGTCAACGTCATAGGAGCCCAGCACCTCAAAGCCCCTGGCGAGAAGCTCCTCGCGCACGAGGCGCCCCATGCGGCCGCTGCCGCCGACGACGATCGCGCTAGCCAATCAGACCAACCCCCCTCATGGCCGCCAGGAGCTGCTCGCGCCCGGCGTCGGAGATCTGCCAGAGCGGCTGGCGGTAGTGCTCGCCGATCATGCCCATCTCGGCCAGGGCGCACTTGACCGGGATCGGATTGACCTCGCAGAAGAGCGCGTGGATGAGGTCGAGGTTCTCGAGCTGCGCGCGGCGGGCAGCCTCGATGTTGCCGGCGAGAAAATCGGCGCACATCTGGTGCACCGTGGCGGGCGCGACGTCGGCCCACACGGAGATGACGCCCTTTGCCCCGAGGCTCATGAGCGGCACCACGATGTCGTCGTTGCCCGAGAACATGCGGAAGTCGTCAGAGAGGTAGCGGGCTGCCATGGTCGCGTAGCCGATGGAGCCCGAGGCCTCCTTTATGCCCCACGCGTTGGGGTGGCTGGCCAGGCGAGCGAGGTTCTTCTCGCTGATGGAGCAGCCCGTGCGGCCGGGGATGTTGTAGAGGATGCACGGCACGTCGACCTTGTCCATGACCGCGGTGAAGTGCCGGTAGATGCCCTCCTCGTTGGACTTGTTGTAGTACGGCGTGATGAGCAGCAGGCCGTCGACGCCGATGCGCACGAGGCCGGCGGCCTTGCGCTCCGACTCGAAGGTGGCATTGGAGCCCGCGCCGCCGATCACCGGGACGCGCCCGGCGACGCGCTCCACCACGCAGCGCGCGACCTCATAGTCCTCGTCGTCGGTCATCGTGGAGGACTCTCCGGTGGTGCCGAGCACGAGGATGCCGTCGGTGCCGCCCTCCAGCTGGAAGTCAACGAGGCGCTCGAGCGCGGCGAAGTCCACCGAGCCGTCCTCCGCGAAGGGCGTCACAAGCGCGACGACCGATCCGGTCAGGTTGGTCATGTCCATGGTTGCCTCTCTCCTCTCTATAGGCCAAAGGGGGACAGTCCCCTTTTGACCTACACGTCCAGCGTTGCCAGGTAGTCGGCGGGGGTCTCGGCGCGGCGAATGAGTTCGACCGTGCCGTCACAGCGCAAAAGCAGCTCAGCGGAGCGCAGCGTGCCGTTGTAGTTGTAGCCCATGGAGTGGCCGTGGGCGCCCGCGTCGTGAATGAAGAGCAGGTCGCCGACGTGGCACTCGGGCATGAGACGGTCACGGGCGAACTGGTCGCTGTTCTCGCAGAGCCGGCCGACCACGTTGTAGCGGCGCGTGCGCGGCGCGTCCTCGGAGCCCATCACGGAGACGTGGTGGTACGCGTCGTAGATCGCCGGGCGCATGAGGTTGGCCGCGCAGGCATCGACGCCCAGGTAGTCGCGGTAGGTGACCTTCTCGTGGATGACGCGGGTGACGAGCGCGCCCGCGGGCGCGAGCATCCAGCGCCCCAGCTCCGAGAAGATCGCGACGTCTCCCATGCCAGAGGGGACGAGCGCGTCCTCGTACGCCTGACGCACTCCCTCTCCAATGACGGCCAGTTCACAGGGGGTATCGTCCGGACGATATGCCACGCCGATGCCACCCGAGAGGTCAACGAAGCCCACGTGGACGCCCAGCCGCGCCGAGAGGTCCGCCGCCATCTCAAAGAGCTGGCGCGCGAGCCGCGGGTAGTAGTCGTTCACCTGCGTGTTGCTGGCGAGAAACGCGTGGATGCCAAACTCCTCCACGCCGAGGGCGGCAAGCTCTCGGAACGCCTGCTCGAGCTGGGCCGGCGTCATGCCGAACTTTGAGTCGGCCGGCGAGCCGATGATGCCGTTCTCGCTCTCGAAGGTGCCGCCCGGGTTCACGCGGCAGCACGCCGTGCGCGGCACGCGGCCGCCGAGCGCGCGCTGGAGGCACGCCACCATGTCGAGGGAGTCCAGGTTGATGATCGCCCCGCGCGCGTCCGCCGCGCGGAAGTCCTCGTCGGGCGTGTCGCTCGAGGAGAGGATGATGTCGCGACCAGTGACGCCCGCGCGGTCAGCGAGCAGGAGCTCGACGCCCGTGGCACAGTCGCAGCCGCAGCCGCACTCCGCGAGGATCCGCAGGATGGCGGGGTTGGGCGTGGCCTTGACGGCAAAGTACTCCTTGAAGCCGGGGTTCCACGAGAAGGCGGCGGAGAGCTCCGCCGCGCGACGGCGGATCTGCGCCTCGTCGTAGAGGTAGAAGGGCGTGGGGTACACGTCCGCTATGGCCTCGAGCTGGTCCTTGGTGACAAACGGCCGCTTAACCATGGCGCCTCTCGCTTCTCGCTTCTCGGGCAGGTTCGCGACCCCGAGCGGAGCGTGCGTCCGCGGCAAAGGATAGCGCCCCTGCGAGCTCTTCTCGCAGACAGTCCCGCGGGTCTTTCCCGCGGGCCCACCACCTCGCCGCGCCCGGCTCGGCAGTTCGGCGGGCCTCGCCTCCCCCCAGAATCGACGCCCGCCGGCTCCCCTGGAGATCTTCGTGTCCGCTCCTCTATCTGGGGCAAGCCTAGCACCGGCGCTCGGGCGCCACAAGGCGAATAACGAACCCGAAACATCGAAGGCCCGCCCGCGGCGCGTAGCCCAGGGCAAGATGAGGCGCATTTGCACCGAGAGCGGGAGCGCGCGGCCGAGCAGGCCCCAATCGCACCGTTCTTCTCGATTGTGGGCAACACCTTTGATGCACAGCGAGAAGAACGTTCTTATCGCCACGCCTTTATGAGCATTTTGTCCCTCATACGCCGGTTGTGGGCAATACCTTTGATGCAACGCCGCCGCTTGCATCAAAGGTGTTGCCCACAACCACAAGAAACGCCGTCCGTCTCATCCACGTCCTGCGATACCCTAAGACCCAGAGGTCAGGAGGAGCCGTGAACGAGAAGATCAAGCAGATCGCGCAGGACTATGCCAACTCCTGCCACGATGAGGAGCTGGCGCTCCTGCGCGAGCTCGCGCAGATTCCCGCCCCGTCCGGCCACGAGGAGCGGCGCGCGGCCTTCATCCGCGACTGGCTGCTCGCCCAGGGCGCGCCGGTCAGCTCGGTGCGCATTGACGAGGCAAAGAACGTAATCCTCAGCCTTCCCGGCCCCGCCGACGGCGACGACGGCATCACCGTGTTCGCCGCGCACACGGACGTCGTCTTCCCCGACACCGAGACGCTTCCGCTCGCGGAGAGCGCCGAGCGCCTGCTGTGCCCCGGGGTTGGCGACGACACGGCCAACCTCGTGGGGCTTCTCCTCGCCGCGCGCTACCTCCTGCACGAGCGGGTCGCGCTCGACCGTCGCGTGCTCGTGGTGGCCAACTCCTGCGAGGAGGGCCTCGGCAACCTGGCCGGCACCCGCGAGCTCTTCTCGCACTACGAGGGGCGCGTGCGCGAGTTCACCTCGTTCGACCTCTACCTCGGCACGCACGTCACCTCCGCGGTGGGCTCGCACCGCTGGCGCGTCCGCTGTCGCACGCAGGGCGGCCACTCCTGGGAGAACTTCGGGCGCGACAACGCCATCGAGGAGCTCTGCTCGTTCATCGAGGACCTCTACGCGCTCCCGCTCCCCAAGACCGCCAAGACCACCGTCAACGTGGGGCGCTTCGTGGGCGGCACCACCGTGAACTCCATAGCCGAGGAGGCGAGCGTGCTCGTGGAGTACCGCTCGAGCTCACAGCGCTGCCTCGAGGAGATGTACGGCATGTTCGTGGTGCTCGTCGAGGAGCACCTGCGGCGCGGGACCCGCATTGACGCGAAGCTCATCGGGCGCCGCCCCGCGAGCGGGGACCGGATCCCCGACGGGCAGGCGGAGCTCGTCTCCCGCACCGACGAGGTTCTGCGGGCCCTTGGGGGCGTCGAGCCCGAGCACCACGAGTCGTCGACTGACGCCAACGTCCCCTTCTCGCTCGGCATCCCCGCCCACACCGTGGGCACCGTCGTGGGGGACCTGCTCCACACGCGCGAGGAGTGGATCGAGAAGGCGAGCCTCAAGCGGGGCCTCGCGGTCATCCTCGCCCTCATGCTGGAGCACGCCACCGAGCTCTAGAGAGACCGACCGCGCAAGCCGTGCGGCTCGCCTCCAAAAGGGACGAGGCCACGGCCTGCGCGGTCGGCGTTTCGGCGCACAAAAAAGGGAGCCCGCAGGCTCCCGCACGGCTGCTCTGTCGCGCGCCCTACGCGGCGCGGACGCACTTCACGAGCAGGTGCGAGTCTGCGTGGTTCTGCTCGTGAGCGGAGAACCACTGGTCAACGTCGTTGAACAGAATGCTCGGGCTGTCGGCCCAGAAGCGCCGCTCGTGGCCGTCGAAGAGCGCGCGGTACTCGCCGCTCATGAACCAGCCGTTGTGGCAGGCATCGCGGACCTTGCGCTGACGGGGTCCCATGTTCTTGACCTTGGTCATTGTTCTTCCCTCCTTCCAAAACCGTTTGACACGTTCGTTATACCCTTTTTGACCGTTCGTCGATAGGCCCTTGACAATACTATGATTTCTCCTACGCAGACGCTCCACAAACGTGTCGAGCTTCTTAACCGAACGTTAGGAAGCGGTTTATGACCCGTTAAGGGCGCGCGACGGACGATGGGGTCCCCGACCAGAGGAGGATCCCATGGGCACGCCGAGAATCGCACCAGACCGCTACGTTCGCAGGAGGAGGGCTCGAAGGGCCCCCTTCGCGCTGCTCTGCGCCGTCGCGCTCGTGGGGCTGCTCGCCCTCGCCGCAGGCGCTCTGCTCTTGGCAGGGCAGGACGCCAACGTCCCGGCATCCGCCGGCGCGGGAACGGGATCGACGGAGGGCCCTTCCACCCCGCGCGACGAGTGGGCGCGGGGCAGCGTTCCCTACCTCTACCAGACCGACCCTCAGTGGGCCGACCACCCCTACGCGGGCGGGACGGTGCGCGAGAACGGCTGCGGCCCCACCTGCCTCTCGATGGCCTACGTCGCCCTCACCGGGCGCACGGACCTCGACCCGGCCTCCATGGCGGACTTCTCGGAGCGCGAGGGCCACGTGGCCGACTGCATGACAGCCTGGACGCTCATGAGCGAGGGGGCCGAGCAGCTCGGGCTCTCCTCGGAGGAGCTCTCCCCCGACGCCGACGACGTGCGCGCGGCACTCGCTGCGGGAAAGGTCGTCATCTGCAGCGTTCGGCCGGGAGACTTCACGACCGTCGGCCACTTCATCGTGCTCGCCGGGCTCACGGACGACGGCAGGGTGGAGGTGCGAGACCCCAACAGCGCGGAGCGCAGCGCGCGGGCATGGGACCTCGACCGCGTGCTCGGGCAGTGCGCCAACCTCTGGGCGCTCTCGGCGTGACGGCGCGGCGGCGCGCTTGCCCGAGAAATGCCACCGCCCGCCGAGCGCCCTGTTTCAGCTCGCTTAATGCTTTCGAGCGGCCCCTCCCCTCCTCTGCTACGTTTGCCCTGACACCAGGACACGTCGTGGGCAGGAGGAACAGTCATGAGAAGAGTCGCAACCAAGGTGCTGGCCGGGGCAGCCGCCCTCGTCCTCTCGACGGCCCTGCTCGTGGGCTGCGGCGCCCAGGGCGCTGCGACGGACTCCCCGGATGCGCAGGCAGACGCGGCGGCACAGGAGGAGGTCGAGCCGGAGCCCGAACCGGAGCCCGAGCCCGCGATGAGCAACTGGACGGAGAACGCCTTCTACGAGCGCCCGCTCTCTGAGATCACGAGCGACCTCGAGCTTCTCGGCTTTGAGATGACAGGCGAGGAGTCCTACTCGGACACTGACGCGCTCGGCGATGTGGTGTATTACTTCCTCAACTACCAGGGCACGCCCGAGGACAACCCCGTCGAGGGTTCGGACGAGACGGTCGAGATCAGCTTCACCATCGAGAACCCAGAGCTTCTGGAGGGCGAGAGCGAGTACACGACGGAGACCATTGACCCGCAGACGACGCTCACGGGCTTCAACGTGGGGTTCTTCCTGCCCGAGGCGGACACCTCCGAGTACGGAGCCGTTGCGGCAGGCGTGGCCGAGGCGGTCGGCCTGCCGGAGCTCACCGAGGACTACGTGGGCGATCCCTTTGGGACGGGCCGCGTGATCGGCAACTTCCTCTACCCGGACTCCTTCAAGGGAACTGAGACCGAGTCGATGCTCATCGTCTCCCCGTCGATGAACGAGGAGTCGCTTCCCAACCCTGACACGCCGCTCTACGTCAGCTACGGCTCGTACGTCTCCGAGCGGGCGTAGCCACCTGACATGACAGAGGGGACGGGGGGATCTGTCAGGCCTTGACAGATCCCCCCGTCCCCTCTGTCAGGCCTCCGTCCCCTCTGTCGGGTTCGGCAGCTCGACGGTGAAGGTGGTCACGCCCTCCTCGCTCGCGGCGGCAATCGTGCCGCCATGCAGCTCGACGATCTCGCGCGCAATGGCAAGTCCGAGGCCGGCCCCTCCCGTGGCGGAGCCGCGCGCCTCGTCGAGACGGAAGAACTTGTCAAAGATGGAGCGGAGCTTGTGGCTCGGGATCGTTGCGCCCGTGTCGGTGACGGAGACGCGGACGAGCCCCTCGTCCCTCTCGACACGAATCGCTATCTCGGTGCCCTCGTCGCTGTAGGCAATCGCGTTCTTGATGAGGTTTCCGAAGACGCGCGCGAGACGGGCGGCGTCCACCGTGACCATGAGCGGCTCCCCCGGGGCCTCGACCGTGCGGCGCTCGCCGCAGACCACGACGCACGCCTCGTTTCCGTGGGCCGCGAGCGCCGGGTAGAACTCGTCCGCAATCTGGACGAGAAGCCCCGCGAGGTCCACCGGCGCGAGCTCGAGCTCGATGTGCGTCAGGCTGTAGCGCGTGATGTCAAAGAACTCGTTCACGAGGCGCTCGAGGCGACACGCCTTGTCGAGGGCAACGCCCACGTAGCGACGCCTCTGGGCGTCGGGCATGTCCGGCACCTCGTCGAGCAGCGAGAGGTAGCCGATCACCGAGGTGAGCGGCGTCTTGAGGTCGTGCGCGAGGTACGTCACGAGATCGCTCCTGCGGGCGGACTCGTCGGCGAGCTGGCGCTCCTTCTCGGCAGACTGGCGCTTTGCCTCGGCGGCCACGAGCGCGAGCTCCTCCCAGCCCTCCGGGAACGCCTCGCTCGCCTCGAGGTCGTGCGCGAGGTAGGTGCGCAGGAGCTCCGCGGCGCGGGCGCGGGCCTCTCGCTCCGCGCGACCCCGCGCGACGTGCGCCGCCGCCAGCCCCACCGCGGCAAGCAGCGCCGCGCCGAAGAGCCCGAGCTGGAAGAAGAAGTAGCGCGTCCCCACGATGTCGAGCGCAACGCCCGCGTCCAGCCCGAACTCGTTGAGGTTGTTCATGTTGAGGAACTGGCCTGACACCCAGTCTATGAAGGCACCGTTGAGCGCCACGTCAACGAACTGCACCAACACGTTGTAGGCGACCATGGCGAGCAGGATCGCAGCCCCCGCAATAGCCACGGCGCGCAGGCCGCCCGCGCGCCGAGCCCTCTCGCTACCGCTCAATCTTGTACCCCAATCCCCAGACGGTCTTGATGTAGCGCGGATCCTCGAAGGAGTCCCCCATCTTCTCGCGCAGGTGCCGCACGTGCACCGTGATGGAGCCTGAGCCCTTCTCGTAGTAAGCGTCGCCAAAGATGCGCTGGTAGAGCTCGCGCGCCGAGACGACCGCGCCGCCCGCCTCGAGAAGGATCCGCAGCAGCGAGAACTCCGTGGGCGTGAGCTGGAGCGGGCGCTCGTTCAGGGTGGCCTCGTGCGCGGGGACGTCGAGGACGAGGCCCCGGCACGAGAGGACCTCTGAGCTCGCGCGCTCCCCTGCCGCGTTGTACGTGGTGTAGCGTCTGAGCTGGGCCTTCACGCGCGCGACGAGCTCGAGCGGCAGGAAGGGCTTGGTCACGTAGTCGTCGGCGCCGAGCGAGAGCCCCGAGATCTTGTCGGCCGGCTCGCCGCGCGCCGTGAGCATGATGATCGGGTAGGTGTGCCGCTCTCGGATGGCACGGCACACCTCGAGCCCGCTTGCGTGCGGGAGCATGACGTCGAGAACAGCGAGGTCGATGGCGGGGGCCGACTCGTCCCTCACGCGCTCGAGCGCCTCCTCCCCGTCCGCGAGCGCCTCCACGACGAGGCCCTCTGCCTCGAGGTAGACGCGCACGAGCTCAAGGATCTCCGGCTCGTCGTCAACCACCAGTATCCGTGCGTCCATGCGTCCCCTTCCGTCCACACGAGCATACGCGACGGACGGCGCGGGATTCCTAAGGTTCGCTTAACGTGACAGAGGGGACGGGGGGATCTGTCAAGTCTGGCAGACTTGACAGATCCCCCCGTCCCCTCTGTCAGCCCCCTCGCCGCACAGCGATACAATCTCCGTATGGCGGCGCCGTTCGAAGGGGAACTCTTGAATCTCAAGCAACTCGAGTACTTCGTTGCCATTGCCGAGGAGGGCCAGATCACCGCCGCGGCACGACGCCTGCACATCTCGCAGCCACCGCTCTCCTATGAGCTTGCCCAGCTCGAGCGCGAGCTCGACGCCCAGCTCGTGCGCCGCGGGCCGCGCGGCGTCACCCTCACCGAGGCGGGCCGGCTCCTCTACGAGCGCGCCCGGCGCATCCTCGCCATGGCAACGGCCACCGCGCGCGAGGTCTCGAGCGTGGGCAAGGGCCTCACGGGGACGCTCGCCATCGCCGTCGCCCATGCCACAGCGGGGCTCGCACCCGGGGCACGGCTCGCCGAGCTCGCGCTGCGCGCGCCCGACGTGGCGATAGAGCTTCGGGAGGGCACGGTCTCCGAGGTGATCGAGCTCGTGTCCAGCGGAATCGTCGAGGTCGGCGTCGTGCGGACCCCGTTTGCCACCCAGGGGCTCCGCACCCGCTACGCGCCGTCCGAGCCCCTCGTCGCCGTCATGCCGCCCGCGCTCGAGCGCGGCGAGGAGCTCGAGGTCTCGCTCGCCCAGCTCGCCGACGTGCCGCTCATCTGCGACCAGCGCTGCGCCCGGGCGCTCGAGGACGCGCCGTTCTGCCTCACCGAGGACGAGCGGACGACCTGCTCCTGCGCCGCCGCCGGCCTGGGGGTCGGGCTCGTCCCCCAGTCGCTGCTCACCGTCTGCGACACCGGCCCCTGCTACATCAAGGTCGTCACCGAGAAGGCCCTCGAGTCCCGCGCGGCCGTCGTCTGGAAGGCCGACCGCGCGCTCTCCCCGCTCGCCGAGCACGCCGTGGCCCTTCTCGGCGAGCTCCGCTAGCTGCGCTGCCGCCGCCCTCCCTAGTGCGCGAAAGTCTGGGCTAACTTTCTCGTTCTTCTCGCCTGACACGAATGTTTTCCCAGTTGCGCATCAGGGAAACGAGCGTCAATCGCAAAAGTTAGCCCTGACTTTCGCGCAGTCGCACGGAGGGAGAGAGGCGAGGATCGGGCGAGAAGAACGGCGACGCCCCAGCGACAAGGAAAAGCCCCCGGCGGGAAAGGGTCCGGGGGCAGGGAGGAGGAAGCGTGCGGAAAGCGCCTACTCCACGGGCGCGTCGTCGTCCTTGTCGGCAGGGGTGTCGTCGAGGTCGTCCTCCATACCCTCGCGGACGTTCTTGACCGTCCGCCCAAGGGCAGAGCCCAGCTTGGGCAGGTTCTTGGGCCCGAAGATGACGAGCACAACCAGAGCGATGACAGCGAGCTCCATGGGCCCCATTCCAAAGATCATGTGCGACCTCCCGTGACGCGGTATCTCGGAACCCATGGTATGCCTCGTTGCTCCCCCGGTAAAATACATAGTGAGCGGGGCAGCCATACAACAGATGTATGGCTGCCCCGCTCCTTGCCGAGCCGTGACGCGCCCTACTCCACCTCGTTCTGGTCGAAGACGTGGAAGCCGGCCTTCTCGATGGCCCAGCTCGCCTCCGCGGCGCTCGCGGGGTCGGCGATCTTGAGCGCAAGGACCGCCAGGTCATCGGTCGTGGAGAAGCAATAGAAGTACTCAATGTCCACGTCGAGGTCGTCGAGCTTCTCGAGAAGGTCCGCGGCGCCACCGGGGTGGTGCGGGACGGCGATGGCCATGACCTTGGTCTTGATCGCGCGGTACCCTTCGGCGTCGAGGGCGGCGAGCGCTGCCTCGGTGTCGCTGCAGATGATGCGCACGATGCCGTACTCGGTGGTGTCGGCCACGGAGAGCGCCGCCATGTTGATGTTGGCGTCGCCCAGGGTGCGGCACAGAGACGCTATGCGGCCGCGCTTGTTCTCGAGGAAGACGGTGATCTGGTCAATCATTACTTGATCCCCTTTCTCAGGTCCACGATGCGCTTGGCCTTGCCCTCACTGCGCGCGATGGTCTTGGGCTCCACGAGCTTGACCTTGACGCCCACGGAGAGCGCCGTCTTGAGGCGCGCGGAGATCTCCTTCTGCAGGCGCTCGACGGCAGCGACGGAGTCAAAGGCAAAGTCGGGGTTGACCTCGGCCTTGAGCGTGACCATGTCGAGCGAGCGGTGGTCGGTGTCGACCTCGATCTGGTACCAGGAGGAGACCTGGTCGAAGGTCTTCATGACGTCCTCGATCTGGCTCGGGAAGACGTTAACTCCACGGATGATGAGCATGTCGTCGGTGCGGCCGTGGATGCGGTCGATGCGACGGTGCGTGCAGCCGCAGGAGCACTCGCCCGGAAGGATGCGCGTGATGTCGCGCGTGCGGTAGCGCACGACCGGCGACGCCTCGCGGTCGATCGTGGTGAGCACGAGCTCGCCCCACTCGCCGTCAGGCAGGACCTCGCCGGTGTTGGGGTCGATGATCTCGGCGTAGAAGTGGTCCTCGGCGAGGTGCAGGCCGTTCTGCTCCCAGCACTCGATGGCCACGCCCGGGCCCATGGTCTCGGTGAGGCCGTAGACGTCGAGCACGTGGTAGTTGAGCTTGCGCTCGAGGTCGCGGCGGAAGTTGTCTGAGAAGGGCTCGGCGCCGTGGATGCCCGCGCGCAGGTGGAAGTCGCGCGCTGGGTCAATGCCCATCTCAAGGGCGGTGTCGGCAATGTGCATGGCATAGCTCGGCGTGCAGCAGATGATCGTGGAGCCCATCTCCTTGAGCACGCGGATCTGGCGCTCGGTGTTGCCAGCGGACATGGGGATGGTCGTGGCGCCAGAGTAGAGGCCGCCGTAGTGCGCGCCAAGGCCGCCGGTGAACAGTCCGTAGCCGTAGCAGACGTGAACGACGTCGTCGGCGCCGCCGTTTGCGTACTCGATGCCGCGGGCGAAGCACTCGCCCCAGATCTCGAGGTCGTGCTGGGTGTAGCCGCCCACCGTCGCCACGCCCGTGGTGCCGGAGGACATGTGGATCTCCTTCACCTCTGAAAGCGGCGTGGCGAACATGCCATAGGGGTAGTTGTCGCGCAGGTCCTGCTTGGTGACGAACGGCGCCTTCTGCAGGTCGTCGAGGCTCTTGACCGCGTACGGGTCAAAGCCGGCCTCGTCGAAGCTCTGCTTGTAGAACGGCACGTTCTCGTAACACGCGATCACGGTCTTCTTGATGCCCTCGAGCTGGATCTCCTCGATCCGCTCGTGGGGCGCGTGGAGAATCTCCTGCGTCCTTGCCATGGGTGCCCTTTCTAGGAAGCCAAACAACCGGTGAGCCCATGGTACGGCGAGCGGGGCGGCGCGCGTGCGCGCCGTTTGCAAACGGAAACGGACGCGCGCTCAGCGCAGCGCCTCGAGGCGCGCGAGGACGGTTTTCGTGGCGCCAATCGCCGCCTCGACGCTGTCCTGCGCGTCGTCGATCCGCTTCTGCACGTAGAGGTCAACGAAGGGGTTGTCCAACAGAACGTCGAGGGTCGACGCGACGGGGCCCACGCCCACGCGCAGCTCCTCGATGGCCCGCACGTCTCTGACCTCACGCGTGAAGGCGCGGAGGTCGGCACGGGCCCGCTCGAGCGCCCCCTCGGCGTCATCCAGGCGCGAGCGCTTGACGAGGCTCGCAATGAAGCCGCCCATCACAAGGTCGAAGAGGCCCCATCTGCTCGCGCTGTCGAGCGCGTCGGCTGCCTCCTCGAGGCTCGCGATGGCCCGTCTGCCCGCCGAGATCGCCTCGGTGACCTCACGTTGCTCGTCAGGCGTCATGCGACCCTCCTCCTCCGCATCCCTCACGTCATGGTAGCAGGGTCGGGCGAGAGGGTGCGCCCAGGGCCCTCGCAGGGCCCTGAGAACGATACCGCTCGCGGAGAATGCCCCACATCCTGCCGAACGAGGCGCATACTTTTGCCAACTGCGGTCTTTGAGGAAAGGGATCCCCATGCTGAGAATCGGACTTCTCACGAGCGGCGGCGACTGCCAGGCGCTCAACGCCACCATGCGCGGCATCGTCAAGACCATCTACCGCAACGCCAAGGAGCCCGTGGAGGTCTACGGCTTTGAGGACGGATACCAGGGCCTCATCTACGAGCGCTTCCGCCTGATGGACAACCGCGACTTCTCCGGCCTGCTCACGGTGGGCGGCACCATCCTCGGCACGAGCCGCACCCCCTTCAAGCTCCTTGACACGCCCGAGTCCGACGGCATCAACAAGGTCGAGGCCATGAAGCACACCTACGCCAAGCTCAAGCTCGACTGCCTGTTCATGCTCGGCGGCAACGGCTCCACCAAGACCGCCAACCGCCTGTCCGAGGAGGGCCTGAACGTCATTGCCCTGCCCAAGACGATCGACAACGACACCTGGGGCACGGACCTGACCTTTGGCTTCGCGAGCTCCGTCGAGGTCGCCACGCGCTGCATCGACGAGATTCACACCACCGCCAACTCGCACGGCCGCGTCTTCGTCATTGAGATCATGGGTCACAAGGTCGGCTGGATCCCGCTGTACGCGGGCGTCGCTGGTGGAGCCGACGTCATCCTCATCCCAGAGATCCCCTACGACATGGACAACGTCTGCCGCGTCATCGAGGAGCGCGACAAGGCCGGCTCGCGCTTCACGATCGTGGTCGTGGCCGAGGGCGCGATCTCCAAGGAGGAGGCGGCGCTCTCCAAGAAGGAGTACAAGAAGCTCGTGGCGGCCCGCACCTCCCCCTCGATCGCCTACGACATCGCGGCGGAGATTGACCGCCGCACCGGCCGCGAGATTCGCGTGGCTATCCCCGGCCACACCCAACGCGGCGGCGACCCGGATGCCCAGGATCGCATCTTTGCCACGCAGTGCGGCGTCGAGGCGGCGCTCGGCTGCCTCGAGGGCGAGTTCGGCTTCATGGTCGCGCAGAGGAAGGGCAAGATGTGCCGCGTGCCGCTCAAGGAGGTCGCCGGCAAGCTCAAGCTCGTCGACCCCAAGAGCGACCTCGTTCGCGAGGCGCGCGCCCTTGGCATCAGCTTCGGCGACGAGTAGCGCTAAGCCCCAACGGACACAATCCACTTCGTATGTATTGGGCGGGGCCTCGGGTCCCGCCCTTTTCATGTCCGAGTCGACTACGAGCCAGGCCCGAGGCGGTCAAAACGGACCGCCCTGGCTCAAAGTGGCAGAAGTGAATGAGCCTAACGACAGTCGGGGTCAAACCGAGGTTCTGAGCCGAGCAAAACACCAGGTGACAACTTGTTCCCCGTGCACAAAACGGCTGGCACTCAGCGAAGCCGTTCACTTCCCTCTCTTTGAGCCAAGTTCTCGCTTTTGGACCTCCCCTAGAGCATGTTGATCCACCCGTGAACGAAACGCTCCCATAGGTCACGCCGCTCACAATCGATTCTTCTGGCGAGCTCCCCTTGCTCCTCGCGCGGCTCCCTCCTCTTGCCGAGGGCACGACGAACCTGGTCCATGGACGAAGCAAACGCGTTGTAGTCGCTGGTCTGAAGGTTGGTGAACGTAAAGTGCACGAGCCTTCGGCACGACTCGAGCTGGTTGCCTCGCTCCAGATCAAGCGAGCGACGGAGCTCCCCGCCGTGCGTAAGCGTAGGGTCATGATCGATGCCCAAAAGGCGTAGGTTCCCTTGGTCATCGCGATGCCTGATTACCACGTCGGGATACCTCGTCGAAAAGACGGGCTTTCCTGCGGGGCTCAGGCCAGCGTACACGCGGAAGCCCTCGTTCAGAGAGACCTCTCCTAAGGAGTAGCCTCCCAGCGCGGGCCGCATCTCGGCAACAAGGGCTATGCCCGCCTCGGGAGGCGAAAGCGCGCCGTCCCTCACGTATTTCAGAGCTCGTCTGGCCTTTGCCACGCCACGCAGGTTGCCCGCCCTGCGAAGGAACGCCCCAATGCGCGAGACCGTCGTGAGCGGCTCGTCCGGAGGACGGCGCCTGACCGTGCCCGACACGTCCAGTTCCTCCAGCCTGAAGCCAGAGCAGAGCGCCATGCCCACATAGGCCGCCCCAGCAACGTCCAGCTCACCCGCCAGATGGACAAACGTGAGTTCCGGCGACGTCACCCATAGGTCAAAGCCCCGTATGTGGAGCGGTACGAACGAGCCTGCGGGCAGACGGGACGAGCAGAGGTGCGACGTTACCTCAGCAGAGGAGCGCCTTCCCTCCCGACGGGAGACCACCACGTCAATCGGAGGCTCACCACCGTCCTTGCCCGCAGGCAGGCTCGCCCCGATAACCTGGCGAATCTCCTGCGCCTCCGCTATACCAGGCGCGCACGACGGCACCGTGGTCGCACGGCTCGCGCGATCGCCCCGCTGCCGAGGATTGAAGTGCCGCAACAGCCAATGGAGCGCGGTCATGTGGGACAGGCACACCTTCATTGCGACCTCCCGCATCGTTCAGGTGGTCGCATGCTATCTGAAGCTTCGCGTTCTTGCCTTGCAGGTACGTATCACGACTCTTCCGCATGAGCGCATCAGCCTTCCACGGGACCCAGGTTAACCATCTCAAGCAGGGGCGCCAGAAACGACCGCAATTGGCTGAGACAAAGCGATGTGCGCGAACAAATTACGTCGCTCAACGAAACCCACACATCGACAGTGCGTTTCCGCAGATGACGAGTAGCCAAGAAGCCATAAACGGCTAGGTCACCGTCGTCTGTCGTGCACTTCGCACAATCTAGGCCAGAAGTCGCCCGCTGAGCCTCCCCTACAGCATGTTGCGCGCCGCGAACTCCGCTTGGACCGTGGCGAGCATGAGCTCCACGTCGTCTAGGCCGAGGTGACGCTCGGACTCATGGGGCTTGAGCGTGCCCCGACGGCGCGCCCAGCTCTCGAGAGCGGCAGGCCGTGACTCGCGCGGGAGCGTGCGCACCTCGGGGTCGACGCGGCGGCAGATGTCACGCGTGTCGATCGGGACCACGCGCCCCGCCTTGCGGGCCTCAGCGTAGCCGTCTATGTGCAGCATGAACCACGAGTCCTCGAAGGCGGCGTTGTGCGCCATGAAGGGGTAGGCGCACATGGCGGCGAGAAGCGCCTCCTGCACCTGGGCGTCCTCGCGGAAGGAGCGCTTCCCCTCAAGGTCAGACCAGCTGATCTTGTGGATGTCAGCGAGCGGGACACCCTTCTCGGCGTACATCTCGGGCAGGCCAAAGTACCCGGCGAAGGGATCGTGCGGCCGCGCGCCGGGGCCGATCGTCATGAACTCGAGGCCGACGTTGATGATGTAGCCACGAGCAGGGTCTCGGTCCGTGGTCTCGATATCGATGCCGACGACCATCCCGGAGACTGGAGCGTCCACCCAGGCGACGCCCAGGTCGCGGGCATCTGGTCCGGCGAGGGCGGCGACCTTCGCATCCTTTCGATGCTGAAGGACCGCGACGGCATGAATGAGGTCGGAGGTCGAGAGGCTGCGCGCCAGGCATGCCGGGGAGACGTTTCTCAGCCGCTCGGTGCCATAGCGGTCGCACACGTCACGGTTGCGGTCCGCGAGCGTGCGAACGAGCTCGAACGAGAACGCCTCCTTGCCCGCGGGCGCCGCGGCCCACGCCGACATCAGCGTGGTGAGCACGTCCTCGTTGCGCCCCCGCTCGGCAGCGAGCGACGCGTCATCGACGAGGAAGCCCGGAAACACGAGGGCGTTCGCGCACTCTATGGCTTGGCTCAGGTCCACGGGGCTCGCTCCCTTCACGCAAGAGGGGCGACTGCGCCCCAACGACCCCCTAGGCTAGCACGTCGCGGCGACGGCGGGCGCGGGGAAGGGCGCCGGACGCGCTACCTGGCGAGAATGACGCGGCCCTCCCGGCGCGGCCTCGCCTCGGGGACCTCCGCGGCGTAGCCCAGCACGCAGTGGCCGATGCCCTCGTAGTCTCCCTCGAGGCCGAGCTCTGAGAGGATGGCCCTCCCCTCGGCCGAGTCGAACTCCTCGTGGGCCCGGTGGATCCAGCAGCTCCCCAGCCCGAGCGCATGAGCGGCGAGCATGAGGTTCCCCATGACGAGGCTGCCGTCGTAGACGTGCGTGGGGACGTCGCGCGGGGCGAGCACCACGAGCACGACAGGCGCGCCGTAGAAGGGGTCGGCACCGGGACGGCCCATGATCTCGGCGTTCATTCGAGAGAGGCGGTCGCGCAGCTCGCGGTTGGTCACGGCAACGATGACGGGGCCCTGCCGACCCATGCCGCTCGCCGCCCAGAGGCCCGCCTCCACGACCTCGCTGATCACGTCATCCGACGGGACCTCGTCCGTGTACGCGCGCACGCTGCGGCGCTCGCGCATCGCCCTCAGGACCTCGTTCATGGTGCCTCCTCGCTCACGATTTGCTGAGGTCGTTATACCCCATCCGAGCGTGCGAGCGACCCGGCGCGGGGGTCCGACCGCGAGCAGGCAGACCGCGCGCGGACACCCACGACATGTCGCGCCACCTACGAGAAGAGGCTCATCGACGCGAGCGCGCGACGGAAGGCAACGTAGTCAACGCCCGCGCCCCTGGGGGTGGAAAGGCAGATGGGGATCGCAAGGGCGTCGCCCTTGGCGAGCGGTCGCATGACGCTCTCCGCCGACGACCACCCCAGGCCCCCGGCGACGATGAACGTGAAGCCGTTGCGAACGGAGAAGAACTCGGGGTCGGCCTCCCCGGTCGGCGCCTCGTAGACCTCGGATTGCAGGCCGTGCTCGCGATAGGCGTCCACCACGAACTCGCTGTAGTGCGCATAGTCGGTCGGTCGAAACACGGGGTAGGCGCTCAGCTCCTCGAGCGTGACGACCTCGCACCCGGCGAGCGGGTGGCCAACACCGAGCAGCACGGCCGACGACATCGTGCCGAGCCGGCCGCACACGATTCCCTCGCCCTCGACGGGGCCGACGGTTATGGCAGCGTCGAGCGCCCCCGCCCGCAGCAGGGGAAGCCCCTCCTCGCAGGGGACGACCTCCACGCGCACCTCGCGGCCGAGCACGCGCTCGCTCACTGCGGCGATGAGCGCACAGAACCTCCCGACGCCCCTGAACTCCGGGGCGCAGAACCCCATAACGAAGGGGCGCGCGCCGTCAGGCCCGCTCGGGCCGTCGCTGACGAAGCGCTCGAGCCCTCCCCACTCGGCGAGCACGCGCCGCGCCCGGTCGCAGAAGGCGCGCCCGAACGCAGTCGGCCTCACGCCGGCGCTCCCGCGCTCGAAGAGCGGGGCGCCAAGCTTGCCCTCGAGCTCGCCCATCGCCTTCGAGACCGCCTGCACGGAGACCCCCTCATGGGCGGCGGCGGCCGAGAAGCTGCCAAGGTCGACGATCGAGCACACGTACTTGAGCTGCTTGATGTTCACCGTCCTGCTCCCCCCTCCCCAAGCGCAGCATTTTCAATATTTGCACAGGGACGATGGCCCGGAACGAGCGCGGGAGCCCCTAAACGCGCGGTTGACGTGGCGCTTCGACACAGAACCCACCCCCCGCCGCGCCCTCTCGCCCGCTCGGCGGAGTCGCGCGCACGACGGGGCAAGGCGTCCTAAAGTGGATGTGAGAACGATTCCCTTTCCCATGCCCGAGAGGACCACCCATGCCCCAGAGAAACACCGTCAAGCGCCAGCCCCTCGCCCGCTCCGCCGCCAAGGCGCGCGCAGACGCGGTGTTCCTGAGCCGCCTGCGCCGGCACCATGACGAGCTGCGCTGGCTCTACATGGAGCTCTATGACAACGGGTCGATGTTCGCCGAGCTCGTCGACGAGATGAGGCGCTTCTACGACGAGCGGCCCGCCGCCCTGCGAGAGCTCGACGAGCGTCGCGAGGGACGCGCGTGGTACCGAGAGCGCGACCTTCTCGGCATGCAGATGTACGTCGACAACTTCGCGGGCACGCTCTCGGGCGTGGAGGGCCGTCTCGACTACCTCGAGCGGACGGGCGTGAGCTACGTCCACCTGATGCCGTTCCTCGACACGCCCGCGGACAGGAGCCGCTCGGACGGGGGCTACGCCGTGTCCGACTTCCGTCGCGTGAAGCCCGAGCTCGGCACGATGGACGACCTTGCCCGCCTCGCCGAGAAGTGCCATGAGAGCGGTATCAGCCTCTGCATGGACTTCGTCATGAACCACACCTCCGACGAGCACGAGTGGGCGCGGCGCGCCCGCGCCGGTGAGGGCGAGTACATGAGCCGCTACTTCTTCACGTCCGACCAGGCCGTGATCGACCAGTACACGCGCGACGTGCCGCAGGTCTTCCCCACCACGGCCCCTGGCCACTTCACCTACCTTCCCGAGCTCGGCCAGAGCGTGATGACGCAGTTCTATCCCTACCAGTGGGACCTCAACTACAAGAATCCGCGCGTGTTCAACGAGATGATGTACAACTTCCTCTACCTGGCCAACCGGGGCATGGACGTCATCCGCATCGACGCCGTGCCCTACATCTGGAAGCAGCTCGGCACCAACTGCCGCAACCTCCCGCAGGTCCACACAATCGTGCGCATGATGCGCATGATCTCCGAGATAGTCTGCCCCGGCATCGTGCTTCTCGGCGAGGTCGTGATGGCTCCCGTGGAGGTGGTGCCCTACTTCGGCACCGTCGAGAAGCCCGAGTGCCACATGCTCTACAACGTGACCACGATGGCCACCACCTGGAACAGCGTGGCGTGCCGCGACACGCGCCTGCTGCGCCGGCAGCTCGAGGCGGTCTCGTCGCTGCCGCGCGAGTACACCTTCCTCAACTACCTGCGCTGCCACGACGACATCGGCTGGGGGCTCGACTACGCCACGCTCTCCGACTGGGGCATGGAGGAGGTTCCGCACAAGCATTACCTGAACGACTACTTCCAAGGGCTGACCGAGGGCTCGGTCTCTCGCGGCGAGCTCTACAACGCCGACCCCGTGACCGGCGACGCGCGCTTCTGCGCCACCACGGCGTCGATGTGCGGCGTCGAGGCCGCGGGCTTCGAGCGCGACGCCGCGGCGATGGAGGTGGCGCTGCGCAAGGACGTCATGCTCCACGCCTACCTGCTCACGCAGTCCGGCCTGCCGATCGTCTACAGCGGCGACGAGGTCGCCCAGGTAAATGATTACACCTACAAAGAGGACCCCCAGAGGGCGGACGACTCCCGCTACATCCACCGCGGGCGCTTTGACTGGGACCTTGTCGAGAAGATCAAGGAGCCGGGAAGCGTTCAGCAGGTCGTCTACGACGCCATCCAGAGGCTCGAGGGCATCCGTCGCGAGCAGGACGTCTTTGACGCGGACGCCGAGGTCGAGATCGTGGGGTACGGAGACCCGGCCATCCTCTGGGTCACGCGCCGGCGCGCGGGCAGGACGCTCCACGCGGTCTTCAACTTCTCCGACGAGCCGCGCGAGGCCTGGATGCCAAACGACGCGCCGCGCACCGACCTCCTCACCGGCAAACCCGGCGAGGGCGCGACCTTCTCGCTCGACGCCTGGGACTTTGTCTGGTGGCTCTGCTAGCGCGACGCCGAGGCGCCTTGGGGCGCCGCCCTCTCTCCCTGCCCCACGGCTCGCCTTGCCCCCACGGCTCGCCTTGGTGAGTGTGCAACATTTTTTATGACGATAAATGATATACGTTCCATCGACCGTAAAAACCTGCAACAAACGGTCGATGGAACGTTTCTTATCCTCACATGAATCTCAAACTATTATTTATATAAGAAGTGTTGCCCACAACCCGTGAGGGGACGGGGGCAACAAGGACAGCGACGGGGCGACAAGAACGACGAGAACGGCGACGGGGCGACAGGGCCGGCGCAGCAGTCGGCCCGGCCGCGTCGCCGCGACCGGGCCGAGCAGCTCATCGGGGACGCTGCCCTAGTGGGCCTCGTAGAGCTCGATGATCGCGTCGTCCTTGATGACGAAGCACAGGCGATTCCCGCCGTCGAGCGTCTCGGGGCCAAAGATCACGCGGTCGGCGTCGAACATGTAGTGCTCGATGTCGTCAACGAGGTAGGCCACGTGCGGCTGCTTGGAGAGGACCTCGGGGAAGCGAGTGCCCTCCTCGAACTTGAGGTACTCGATCTTGTAGTCGTACTCGTCAACGGACTCGTTGACCCAGAAGCCGCCCCACTCGTTGTAGACCATGTTGGGCTTCTTGTTGAGGACCGGGATTCCGATGTGCATGTACTCGGCGGACATGGGGCATCACTCCTTGAAGAAGGACGGGGTGTGGGCGGGCGTGTTCCAGAGCCTCTCGAACTCGTCGTCCCACTTGGCGACGTTCATCTGGAAGCCGCCGGACTCCTGGACCGTGAGGATCTCACCGACCATGCTGGCCACGACCTCCACGCCCATTCCCTTGAAGAACTCGACGGCGTCCTTGAAGAGCACCAGCATCTCCATCATCGTGGTGGCGCCGCAGCCGTTGATCATCACGAACGCCCTGTCGCCGGCGCCGAGCCCCACCGCCTCGGCGAGCTTGGGCGCGATAAGCCCGATCGTCTCGGCGGAGGAGGCCATCGGCACGCGCACGCCGCCGCCCTCGCCGTGCTGGCCTGCGCCGATCTCCATCTGGTCGGTCTCGCCGAGGTCCCCGAAGGACATGCCGTTCTGCGGGTGGGTGGCGTCGGTGCTCTTGACGGTGATCGAGGCCATGCTCGCGGCGTAGCGCTCGGCGATGTCCGCCACCTCGTCGAGGCTCTTGCCCTCGGCGGCCGCGGCGGCAACGATGTGGTAGAGCGGCACGCAGCCGGCGAGGCCGCGCTTGTTGTCCTCGCCCTCCGGGTCATAGCGAATCTCCTCGCCGGTCACGACCTGGCGCACGTTCATGCCGGCCTTCTTGGCGAGCTTCATGGCCTGCTTGCCAGCGAGCTGGTCGCCGGCGTAGTTGAGGGTGAGCAGCAGGACGCCGTGACCGTGGTCGGCGAGCTTCATGGCCTCGAACACCGCCATGCCGTTGGGCGCCGCGAAGATGTCGCCGTCCACCTGCACGTCGACCATGCCGCGCCCGACGAAGCCCTTCTGCGCGGGCTCGTGGCCCGAGCCGCCGTAGGTGACGATGCCCACGCGGTCGGCGCCCTCGAGCGCGCGGCTCACGACCGTGTGGCCGTCCACCGTGACGATGTCGCCGTAGGCGAGCGCAAAGCCCTCGAGCTCCTCGTCGGTGATCGTGTCCTGAGCGTTGATGAACTTCTTCATCATGGGCGGTCTCCTCTCAGCCGCTTGTCCTGCGCGGGCGCGCTCACGCCTCCGCAAGTCCCTTGAAGAACCTCGCCATCGAGACGGCGCCCGCGTCGGGCGTCCCGATGGTCTTGTCGCCGTAGCTCTTGGCGCGCCCGAACTTGGAGACGAAGTCCTTGGTCGCCTCGGCGCCGCGCTCGGCGGCCGCCGCTGCCTCGTCAAAGAGGTCGAGCTCGTCGCCCGAGCAGGCCGCCACGGCCTCGCTCGCGGGAATCAGCGCGTCCATCATGGTCTTGTCGCCCACCTTGGCGCCGCTCATGTCGGAGAGCTCGTCGAGCGCGTTGGCGAACATCGCCTTGAGGTCGTCTACCGAGGCCTCGGAGCCCTCGGGCGCGGCCTCCTGGAGGCCGTCGAGCCAGGTGTTCCAGAGGGGCACCGCGCTGCCTCCGTTGAGCGCCATCACCGCCATCGCCGCGTCGTCGAGCATCTCCTTGATGCCGCCGGAGGAGGCCCCCACGGCGGCGCTCACGGCAGAGGCGATCTTCACCATCGTGATGCCGTGGTCCGCGTCGCCGAACGCCGAGTCGATCCGGGTCAGCTCGTCCTCGGCGGCAATCACCTCCGTGCAGGCGTGCAAGAGCCGCTCGGAAAGCTCGTCTCGTGTCATCGGTGCCCCCTGTCTCGCGTTCGCGTTGGCACGATTGTATGGAGCGCGGCAACGGGCGGGCCCCGCCTCCGGGCGAGCAGCCCCGAGGGTTCGGCAAGCGTTCGGTCCGGTGGTCCCGCGCCTGGGAGCAGGGCGCGCGGCGAGGGGCTATGGCGGATGCTGTCCGATTCTTTACACAACAGCGCGTGACCCGAGCGCCCGGCGCTCGTAAGGTAGAGGGGCAACAGCGCAGAGCGATCTGGAGGACGCATGGACGACATGGAGGGGGCTCCCGCCGCCGACGGCCTGACGGGGGAAGAGGCGGCGCGCAGGCTCGCGGAGCACGGCCCCAACGAGGTCAGGGAGCGCCGCGAGAATCCCGTGCTCGCCTTTCTCGGCCGCTACTGGGGACCCATGCCATGGCTGCTCGAGCTCGCGGCGGTCCTGTCGCTTGTCGTGGGGCACCCCACCGAGGTCGTCGTCATCGTCGTCCTGCTCACCGTCAACGCCGTGGTGGGCCAGGTCCAGTCCACGAGCGCCCGGCGCGCCGTTGAGCTCCTGCGCCAGGGGCTCGCGGTGCGCGTGACGACGCTGCGCGACGGCTCCTGGTCGAGCGTGCCCGCGCGCGAGCTCGTCCCGGGGGACGTGGTCTCGCTGCCGCTCGGAACGGTCGTCGCCGCCGACGCGCGCGTGACGTCGGGAGACGCGGACGTCGACCTCTCCTCGGTCACTGGCGAGTCGGTCCCGCGCGCCGTGGGCCCCGCCGACGAGCTCCCCGCCGGCGCCGTCGTGACGCGCGGATCCGTCCGCGCGGTCGTGACCGCCACGGGAGAGGACAGCGCCCTCGGCCGCGCGGCGGCGCTCGTCCGTGACGCCTCGCCGCGTTCGCGCCAGCAGGACCTGCTCTTCTCGATCGTGCGCTCGATGATGTACGTGGGCGTGGCGGCCAGCGCCCTCGTCTCGCTCTACGCGCTCGCGCGCGGCCAGGAGCTGCTCTCCGTGGCGGCGATCGTCGTGACCTTCCTCATGGGCGCGGTGCCCGTGGCGCTGCCCGCCGTGCTCGCCATCGTCCAGGCCGCGAGCGCCCGCGCGCTCGCGCGAGAGGGGGTGCTCGTCACGCGCCTCGACGCCGTGGAGGACGCCGCCTCCATCGACACCTTCTGCTTCGACAAGACGGGCACCCTCACCAAGAACCAGCTCGAGGTCGTCGAGGTCGTGCCGTTCGTGGGGCGCGACGAGGGGGAGGTGCTCGCGCTCGCCGCCCTCAGCTGCGACGCCACGGCCGCCGAGCCCATCGACGCCGCCATTCTGCGCCGCGCGTCACAGGTCGCGCCCCGCGGCAGGCAGCTCTCCTACACCCCCTTCGACCCTGCACGCAAGCGCACCGAGGCGGTGGCCGAGCTCGACGGCGGGGCGCGCGTCCTTCTCGCCAAGGGAGCGCCGCGCACGCTCCTGGGCGACGAGGAGCCCGCGCTCGGCGCGGTGGACGAGCTCTCGAGGCGCGGCCTGCGCTGCGTGGCGGTCACGATGGACGGGAGGGCAATTGGGCTCCTCGGCCTCGCCGACCCGCCGCGCCACGACGCCGCCGCGCTCGTGGCGCGCGTCCGCGCCCTCGGCGTGCGCCCGCTCATGCTCACCGGCGACGACGTTGCCATCGCGCGCGAGGTGGGCGCGGCGGTGGGGACGGGCGGCAACGTCCTGCGCGCCGCGGACCTGCGGGGGCTCCCCGTGGACGAGCAGCTCTCCCTCGTTCGCTCGGCGGACGGCTTCGCAGAGGTGCTCCCCGAGGACAAGAACCTCGTCGTGCGGCTCCTGCAGGACGAGGGCCGCGCGGTCGGCATGACCGGGGACGGCGTGAACGACGCGCCCGCGCTCGCCCAGGCTGAGCTGGGGTGCGCCGCTCCCGGCGCGACCGACGTGGCACGGGCGGCTGCCTCGGCCGTGCTCACGCGCGACGGCCTCGCGGGCATCGTCGACGCGCTCACCGAGAGCCGTCGCAGCCACCAGCGCATGCTCACGTGGGTCATCAACAAGGTGACCAAGGTCATGGAGGTCGTCGTGCTCTTCTCGGTGGGCTACGTGCTCACGGGCGAGATGCCCGTCTCGCTTTTGGGGATGAGCCTGCTCGTCCTTGCCAACGACTTTGCGACGATGTCCATCGCCTCGGACAACGTGCGATCGCCGGAGTCCGCGTGCGCCTGGAACCTCGCAGCGGTCGTGCGAGCGGCGGGCGTCCTCGGCGCGCTCTTCGCCGTCGAGGACCTCGCGCTCGCCGCGCTCGGCGCCCGGGGCCTCGGGCTCGACGCGGCGGCGACGCAGACGCTCGTGATGTATGCCCTCGTGGTGAACTCGCAGGTGCGCATCCTCTCGGTCCGCGAGCGAGGGCGGGCCTGGGCGAGCGTCCCCTCGGCGGGCATGGTGGTGACGTCCCTCGTGGTCACGGCGCTCTTCACGGCGCTCGTCCTTCTCGGCTGGGCGGTCCCGGCGCTGCCGCCAGCTGCCGTGGCCGTGACGCTCGCCGTCTGCGCGGCGGGCGGCCTTGCGCTCGATGCGGCGAAGGTCGCCCTGTTCAGGCGCTTCCACGTGGAGTAGCGCGTCAGGGGCGCCTCCCGTAGGCGCCAGACGACACTCCGCCCGGCAAAAGTGTCGGCGCGCGCCCACAAACTAGATCCGTAGGCGCCAAACGACACCCTGAACAGCCAAAGTGTCGGCAAGCGCCTACAGTTCTTTGGGCGCAGGCCGTCCGTCCCATTCGCTACCCTCAAAGTGACGAGGTGTCGCCAAAGTGCTACCCTCCGGGGGCGAGAAGAACGCCGAGAGACCCAGGGGGAGCCCGGACCATGGCACAGAGAAACGTCGCGCCGCTGCAGCGCTCCGTCGTTCGTCGCACGCTCAGGCGCTTCTGGGACGTCACGCGCATGCAGCCCGGCATCGCCGCGCTCGCCGTCATCACGTCGGCGGGCTACATCGCGCTGCTCACCTACGCCAACACCTACGTGATGGGCCTCATCGTCGACCGCGTGCAGGCCTCGCTGGTCCCGGCGGACCAGGTGGTCCCCGTCTTCGGCCCGTACGTGGTCGCGCTTCTGATTGTGAACGCCGTGGGCCAGGCCTTCTCCAAGCTGCAGGACTACGCTGTCTACAAGCTTGAGATCAACGGCAACTACCACCTCTCGCGCCTGTGCTTTGACACGCTGTCCAACCAGTCGATGACCTTCCACACCAGCCGCTTCGGCGGCTCGCTCGTGAGCCAGACCACGCGCTTCACCGGCGGCTACACGGCACTCGTGGACGTGGTGGTCTACTCGCTCATCCCCACGGTGGCCTCGGTGGTCTGCACCTTTGTGACGCTCGCGCCGGTGGTTCCGAGCTACATGGCCATCCTCACGGTGCTCCTGGTGGCCTACGTGGCGGTCGCCACCCACCTCTACCACAAGATCCTGCCGCTCTCGCAGAGGACGGCCGCCGCGCAGAACCGCCTCTCCGGCGTGCTCTCGGACGCGGTGACCAACATCCTGGCCGTCAAGACCTGCGGACGCGAGGACTACGAGCGCCGCCTCTTTGACGACGCTGCACGGGACGCGCGCGAGGCGGAGTCTCGCAGCATGCACGCCACCATGCGCCGCGGCTTTGCTACGAGCACCCTCATCACGCTGATCATGCTGGTGGTCTCGGTCTTCGTGGCGGGAGGCAACGCGTGGTTCGGCATCTCGGCGGGCACACTCGTGATGATGTTCACCTACACCTACCAGCTCTCCATGCGCTTCAACTACATCAACTCCATGATGCAGCGCATCAACCGTGCCCTCGGAGACGCCTCGGAGATGACGCGCGTCCTCGACGAGCCGCGCCTCGTGGAGGACGAGCCGGGCGCCGCGGAGCTCGCCGTCACGCGCGGGGCCATCGACTTCGATCACCTCGGCTTCGCCTACCACGACGCCGCGCCGGGCGAGAAGGTCTTCGAGGACCTGACGCTCCACATCCCCGCCGGCCAGCGCGTGGGCCTCGTCGGCCGCTCCGGCTCCGGCAAGACCACGCTCACCAAGCTGCTGCTGCGCCTGGACGACGTGCAGGACGGCCACGTCTACGTGGACGGCCAGGACGTGAGCCGCTGCACCCAGCAGAGCCTGCGCCGGAGCATCGCCTACGTGCCGCAGGAGGCGCTGCTGTTCCACCGCTCCATTCGCGAGAACATCGCCTACGGCAGGCCCGACGCGAGCGACGATCAGATCTGGCGCGCCGCGCGGCTGGCCAACGCCGCCGAGTTCATCGAGCGGCTCCCGGCGGGGCTCGACACGATGGTCGGCGAGCGCGGCGTGAAGCTCTCCGGCGGGCAGCGCCAGCGCGTGGCCATCGCCCGTGCCATCCTGGCCGACGCGCCGATCCTCGTGCTCGACGAGGCCACCTCAGCGCTGGACAGCGAGTCCGAGGCGGCGGTACAGGGCGCCCTCGAGAACCTCATGGCAGGCCGCACGAGCATCGTGGTGGCACACCGCCTCTCCACGGTGGCCTCGCTCGACCGCATCGTGGTTCTCGCCGACGGGAGGATCGTGGAGGACGGCACGCACGCGGAACTCGCGGAGGCCGGCGGAGAGTACGAGCGGCTCTGGGACCGCCAGACCGGCGCCTTCCTCGAGGGCGAGTAGCTCCGCGGCGAGAAGGGCCGCGCAGCCCGGACGCGCTGCCTACTCCCGCAGCTCCTCGGCGAGGTAGCGGCCGGTGACGCTCTCGGCGCACGCGGACAGCTGCTCGGGCGTGCCCGCGCAGACCACGCGCCCGCCGGCCTCGCCGCCGCCGGGCCCCATGTCGATCACCCAGTCCGCGTTGGCGATCATGTCCAGGTCGTGCTCGATCACCACCACCGTGGCGCCGTTTTGGATGAGGCGCTCCAGCACGCCCAGGAGCACCTCCACGTCGAGCGGGTGCAGGCCGATCGTGGGCTCGTCGAAGACGAAGAGCGCGTCGGCCTGGTCGCGCGTGAGCTCGCTGGCGAGCTTGAGGCGCTGGGCCTCGCCGCCCGAGAGCGCCGGCGTTGCCTCCCCCAGCGTGAGATAGCCGAGCCCCAGGTCGTGCAGCACCTCGAGCTTGGCGCGCGCCGTGCGCAGGCGCGTCTCCGCGAGCGCCTCGCGCGCCTGGTCCACGGTGTAGCCCAGGAGCTCCGGCAGGCTGATGTCGCCGGCGAGCCGCACCTCCGAGGCCGCCGGCGAGAAGCGCGTGCCGCCGCAGTCCGGGCAGGGCACGTCCACGTCCGGCAGGAACTGCACGTCGAGCGATATCTGGCCCGTTCCGTCGCAGGTGGGGCAGCGGAGGCTCCCGGTGTTGTAGGAGAACGCGCCCGCCTTGAGGCCGCGCTCGCGCGCCGCCTCGGTCTTGGCGTAGGCGCGGCGCAGGTCGTCGAGGACGCCGGAGTAGGTCGCCACCGTGGAGCGCACGTTGGCGCCGATGGGCGTGGCGTCGATGAGGTTCACGCGCGCGAGGCCGGCTGCGTCCACGGAACGGACGTGCGCCGGCAGCGGGGAGCCCGCGATCGACGCGCGCAGGCCCGGAATGAGGCTCTCCAGGACGAGTGTGGTCTTGCCGCTTCCCGAGACGCCCGTCACCGCCGTGAGCCGCCCGCGCGGAACCTCCACCGCGAGCGGGCGCACCGTGTGGATGGCGCCCGTCTCGAGGCGCACCGCGCCGCGCTCGAATACCTCCTCGGCCGCCGCGCGCTCGCGCACCCGCACGCGGCGCTCCCCCGTCAGGAACGGCGCGATCCGCGAGGCCGGGTCCTTCTCGACCTTGGTCACCGGGCCCTGCGCGATCACGCGGCCGCCGTCCGCGCCCGACCCCGGGCCTATCTCCACGAGCCAGTCCGCGTGACGCAGCACGCGCACGTCGTGGTCCACGAGCACCACAGAGTTGCCGTCCGCCAGGAGGTCGTCCACGACGCCGAGAAGCCCCTCCACGTTGGAGGGGTGCAGCCCGATGGAGGGCTCGTCGAGCACGTAGAGCACGCCGGTGGTGCGGTTGCGCACGGCGCGGGCCAGCTGCACGCGCTGGCGCTCGCCGGTGGAGAGCGTGGAGCTCGCGCGGTCAAGGGAGAGGTAGCCGAGGCCGAGCTGCGCGAGCCGCTCCATGGGCTCGGCCATCTCGGCGCAGATGGTCTCGGCCATCGGCCGCAGCTCGCCCGGAACCGTGTCGGGCACGCGCGGCGCCCAGGCGGCGAGCTCGTCGAGCGTCATCGCCGTGGCATCGGCGAGCGTGATGCCGTCGACCACGGGCCCGCGGGCCGCCTCCGAGAGCCTCGTGCCTCCGCAGTCCGGGCACACGTCCTCGCGGAGGAACCGGGCAACGCGCGCGAGGCCCTTCTCGTCCTTGGCCTTGGCGAGCGCGTTCTCAACCGTGTAGGTGGCGTTGAAGTAGGTGAAGTCAAGCTCGGCGAAGTTGTCGCCCTTCTTGGCGTGGTAGAGGATGTGCTTCTTCTCGGCCGGGCCGTGGAAGACGATGTCGCGCTCGGCGGGCGTGAGCTCGCGGAACGGCACGTCGGTGCGGACGCCCATCTCGCGGCAGACCTGCTTCATGAGATCCCACATGAGGGTGTTCCACGGCGCGACGGCGCCCTCGTCGATGGTGAGGCTCTCGTCCGGCACGAGGCTCGCCTCGTCCACCGTGCGCACGATGCCCGTGCCTCCGCAGGTGGGACAGGCGCCGGCGCTGTTGAAGGCAAGGTCCTCCGCACCGGGCCCATAGAACTCCCGGCCGCAGGCGGGGCAGGTGATGGGCTGCATGAGCGCCACGGCCATGGAGGGCTCGGCGTGCGCGCCGCAGTGCGGGCACCGGTGGCTGCCCAGGCGCGAGAAGAGCAGGCGCAGGTAGTTGAGCAGCTCGGTGGCGGTGCCGAAGGTCGAGTGCACGCCGGGTATGCCGGGGCGCTGGCGCAGCGCGAGCGCGGCGGGCACGTGGCGCACCTCGTCGACGGTGGAGCGGGCGGACTGGCTGATGCGGCGGCGCGTGTAGGTGGAGAGCGCGTCCAGGTAGCGGCGGCTGCCTTCGGCGTAGAGCGTGCCCAGGGCCAGCGAGCTCTTGCCGGATCCGGAGACGCCCGCAACCCCCACGAGGCACCCCAGCGGAACGTCCACGTCAACGTTCTTGAGGTTGTGCACGCGCGCGCCGCGCACCTCGACGTGCGTAGGTTGATCAGCCCTCGGCATGTGCCGCTCCTCTCGATGGTCCTTCTCGCCTGTTGATGATACGCCCGCAAGTGCCGCCGTCGCCCCTTCCATGGGCTGCGCTACACTCGTGTGAGAGGGAGGGGACATGGACATCAACCAGATTGCGCAGATGGCGGGGGTCTCGCGGGCCACGGTCTCGCGCTATCTCAACGACGGCTACGTGAGCCAGGAGAAGCGCGTCGCCATCCGCCGCGTCATCGAGAGGACCGGCTACGTGCCCTCCCGCCAGGCGCAGACCCTGCGCACCGGAAAGACCAACGTCGTGGGCGTGATCATCCCCAAGATCAACTCCGCCTCGGTGAGTCGGATGGTCGCGGGCATCACGCTCGTGCTCAACGACGCTGGCTACCAGGTGCTCCTCGCCAACACCGACAACGACGCCGCCCGCGAAGTCGAGTTCCTGCGCCTCTTTGCCGAGAAGAGCCGTGTGGACGGCGTCATCCTCATTGCCACGGTGCTCACCCCCGAGCATCGCGAGGCAATATCGGCGCTTGGCGTGCCCATCGTGGTGCTCGACCAGGACGTTGACCTCTGCCCGTGCGTCTACCAGGACGACCTCGCCGCGGCGCGCGACGTCACGAGGGTGGCGCTGCGCAGCTCCCGTAGGCCGGCCTACATTGGCGTCTTCGAGGAGGACGTGGCCGTGGGCACGATGCGTCGCCGGGGCTTCCTCGAGGCGTGCGCCGAGGCGGGTGCGAACGTCCCCGAGCGGGCGATGCGCGTCGCGGAGTTCACGGTCGACTCCGGCTACGAACAGGCTGAGGCGCTACTCGAGGACTACGCCGAGCTTGACGGCATCGTGTGCGCCACGGACTCGATCGCCTATGGCGCACTCACCTGCCTGCGCGAGCACGGTCGACGCGTGCCAGAGGACGTGGTGGTGACGGGAGTGGACGACTCCGAAATCTCCCAGATCGTCACGCCCACGCTGACCACGGTCCACAACCACTACAAGACCTCGGGCGCCGAGGCTGCGCGAATGCTCGTGGGGTTCATGACCGGCGAGGGGAGCGTGCCGCGCAAGGTCAAGATGGGCTACGAGGTCGTGACGAGGAACTCCACGAGATAGCGCGCCGTGCTCAGGCACCAGATTGACCGCCTTCTGGCTCAAAGTGGCCGATGTGCGCGACCAATTCGCTCGCCTCGACGCGCGAGCCCGGAGATGCCAAATCAATCCTGCGGTTTTGTGGTGCTGTCAGCCACGCAATTCCCTTCCCGGAGCGCCTGTCGTTCACTTCCCCCCTTTTGAGCCAGTCGACGGACAATCAGCCTCCTCTGTCGGCATTTGAGCTCGCTCCGGCCGCAGGGGCGCCCGCACGTGCCTCTTGCCGAAAATGGCGCGCCGGCCGTAGGCGTTAGTGCATACTGATGTGGAATCGATTCCGCAAGCGAAAGGACACCGCATGTTCTCCGTCTCCGCACTGGGCGAGCTCCTCATCGACTTCACCGACGCCGGGACCTCGGCGGGCGGGCAGCGCCTCTTCGAGCGCAACCCCGGCGGCGCGCCGGCAAACGTCCTCGTGGCGCTCGAGCGGCTCGGGCACAAGACGGCGTTCCTCGGCAAGGTCGGCCAGGACATGCACGGCGAGTTCCTGCGTGCCACGCTCGAGGGGCAGGGCATCGACACCACCGGCCTCGTCACCGACCCGGACGCCTTCACGACCCTCGCCTTCGTGGCCCTTGCGCCAAACGGCGAGCGCGAGTTCTCCTTCGCGCGCAAGCCCGGCGCGGACACCCGCATCACCGCAGACGAGCTCGCCCGTGACGTGATCGCAAGCTCGCGCGTCTTCCACGTGGGCTCGCTCTCGCTCACCGACGAGCCCGCGCGCTCTGCCACGCTCGCTGCGCTCGCCTGCGCGCGCGAGGCAGGCTGCGTACTCTCCTACGACCCCAACTACCGCGCGAACCTGTGGCCCTCGGTCGAGGTCGCCATGGACCAGATGCGCTCCGTGGTGCCGCAGATGGACCTCATGAAGCTCTCCGACGAGGAGTGCGAGCTGCTCACGGGCGAGAAGGACCCCGAGGCCGCGGCGGCGTCGCTGCTCGAGCGCGGTCCCAAGGTCGTTGCCGTGACGCTCGGCGCGGGCGGAGCGTACGTGCGCTGCGCCGAGGGCGGCGCCGAGGTCGCAGGCTTTCCTGCGGACGCCGTGGACGCAACGGGCGCCGGTGACTCCTTCTGGGGAGGCTTCCTCGCGGCGTTCTGCGAGAGCGGCAAGGCGCCTGCCGAGGTCACGCTTGCCGACGCCGTCTCGTTCGCGCGTCTCGGAAACGCCGTGGCGTCGCTGTGCGTGCGCAAGCGCGGCGCCATCCCCGCGATGCCCACGCGCGAGGAGGCGGAGGCGCTGCTCGCCTAGCGCTCACGAGCCAGGCCTTACCAAACATCACGCCCAGTGCGCGCCGCTCAGCGCGCACTGGGCGCAATTCGTGTCCAAACGGACGTTTTTCTCGTCCAATGCGCGCTCTGAGCGCGCCGCCGGCGCGCACTGGAACGATTTCCTGGCAGCGCGGCGTGGCAGCGGCCCTTGCCCTTACGCCTCGAGCGCGGCGAGAAGGGCCTCGCGCCAGCGCTCCGTGAGGCGCGCGAGGCTCCACGACGCGTTGGCCGGGCTCGTTGACGGTAGCACCTCGGCCTCGATGCCACATGCCGGCAGCAGCCAGCGGCGGTACAGGCGCCCCGCGGTGCCCCCGTTGCAGATCACGGCGCAAATCGGCGCCACGCGCATGATCCTCGCCACATCAACGGGAACCACGTCCCTGATGGAGGCATCGGAGGACCCGCGCACCTCGCAGCTCTCGACCACGTCCCAGAGCGCCACCCCATGACGCAGGAGCGCCGCGCGCTTGCCGGCAACGTCCTCCTGCGCGAGGCCCGGCTCCCCCAGCGCCTCGCCCATGACGCGCCAGAAGCGATTGCGCGGGTTGCCGTAGTAGAAGCTCGCCTCGCGCGAGAGCACCGAGGGAAACGAGCCCAGCACGAGCACGTGGCTGCGCTCGTCGAAGACCGGGCCAAAACCGTGGGATATGCGCTGGTAGTCTGCCATGCCCACATGGTAGCGCATACCGTCCGTCGCCCCTGCCGCGCACGCTCGGCGAGTTTGCCGTGCATGGCAAGCGCGCGAAGGTTTAGCTTTATGAGGATTGGCTCGCCTCGAAACCCCCGTGAGGAACCATGATCGAGCTACCGTGTGACATCACAGATCCCTTGGGGCTGCACGTGCAGCTCGCCGTCCTTCTCGCCAGCGAGGCCGAGCGGTGGCGCAGCGTCGTGACGCTCGAGCACGCCGGCCGCACCGTCAACGCCAAGCAGTCGCTTGAGCTCATGATGCTCGGCGTGCGCAGCGGCCAGCACATCATCGTGCGCGTCAACGGCCCGGACGAGGCCACGGCAAGCGAGGCAATCCGCAAGATCATGGCAACGTTCTAGCGGCGCGCGCCGCAACGAGAGGAGTCCCCATGCTGAACGGCATCCCCAAGAACGTCTCCCCCGAGCTCATCAAGGCCCTCATGGAGATGGGCCACGGCGACGAGATCGTCCTCACCGACGGCAACTACCCCGCAACCTCGAGCGGCAACGCGGTGCTCGTGCGCTGCATCGGCCTGGGCGTGCCGGAGCTGCTCGAGAGCATCCTCACCCTCATGCCGCTCGACGACTACGTCGAGAGCCCTGTCGCCATGATGGAGGCGCCCGGCGCCGAGGAGCCGCCCATCTGGGCGGAGTACCGGCGCATCATCGCCGAGAAGTGCGGCGACGTGAAGATCTCGCACATCGAGCACGACGCCTTCATCGAGCGCGCCCGCCGCTGCTACGCGATAGTCGCGACCTCCGAGGAAGCCACCTACGCCAACATCCTGCTGCGCAAGGGAGTCGTGCAGTAGCGCGCCCGCGCGCCTAGCGCTAGCCCGCCACGGACACGCCGCAGAAGAGCGCGAGCGCCAGCGCTCCGAGCGCCCATGACACCAACAGGCAGCCGATAAGAACGCCGCGCTCCGAGGCCCTTGTCCTCATGTTCGCCCCCTCTGCCATCGCCGCTCCGGAGCGCGGGCGCCGAGTCGCCGCGCCCGCGTCCGGGAGGGACTCCATTGTCGCTGGTCAGAGGGTGCCCGCCCATCGATTGGGCTTACGGGCGGGTGACGCTTTGGTAAGGTTGCGGCGCGGCCGCGGTCCCACGCGTGCGAGGGCCTAGCGGCCGATCTCGCTCATCGCCACGCGCACGGCCTCGTCCTCGTCATCGGTCATGACCACGAGCTCGGGGTCGAGCGGCGAGATGTTGCCCGCCTCCATCACGGTGCCCTCGAGCCAGTCCATGAGGCCCTGCCAGTACTCGGTGCCGAACAGCACCACCGGCGTGCGCGCCACCTTGTGCGTCTGCACGAGCGTGAGCAGCTCGAACGCCTCGTCGAGCGTGCCGAAGCCGCCCGGGAAGACGATCGTGCCGCTCGCGTACTTCACGAACATCGTCTTGCGCACGAAGAAGTAGCGGAAGGTCATGCCGAGGTTGACCCACTTGTTGATGCCCTGCTCGTGCGGCAGCTCGATCCCGAGGCCCACCGACGTACCGCCGGCCTTTGCCGCGCCGGCGTTCGCTGCCTCCATGATGCCGGGTCCCCCGCCCGTGATCACGGCGACGCCCGCCTCGGCGAGCTTCCTGCCCACGTGACGGGCGGCGCGGTACATCGGGTCGGTGCGCGGGGTGCGCGCCGAGCCAAAGACGGACACGGCCGTCCCGAGCTCTGCGAGCGCGCCGAAGCCGTCCACGAACTCCGCCTGGATGCGCAGGACGCGCCACGGGTCCATGTGCAGCCAGTCCGTGGACCCCTCGGGGGCGAGGAGGTTGCCGGTGGTGGTGTCGGTGGGGATCATCGGCCCGCGCATGATCACGGGACCGCGGTGGTAGGTGGTGCCGAGGGGCTCGTCGTGGCTCTCGGCCGGAATCTTCTCGTCTGCCATGGTCGTCCTTTCGTCGGGAGCACAACGCTACGCCCGCCGCGTCAGGGGCGGGTAAGCTGCGTTTTACGCCTTGTACCCACTTTGCGCGCGGACGGTTCCTCTCGCCGTTCTTCTCGCTATCCCCTCCCGAACCTACGGAACTGGCGCCAAAGCGAGGGTTTGGGAGGGTTCAGGCAGCTTAATGCCGCCCGAACCCACGCTTTGGCAAGAAAAACGTCGGTTTGGGAGGGACGTAGGCCCGCCCGGGGCGAGAAGGGCGGCGGGCGCTACCCCAGGCCGAGGGCCAGCCCCACCATGCGCACCACCAGCGCAACGACCCATGCCACGCCGCACTGCATGGCGATGACGGCCCACATCATCCGCGTGCCGAGCTCGCCCTTGACGGCCGAGACCGCGGCCACGCACGGCGTGTAGAGCAGCGTGAACGTGAGGAACGAGAAGGCCGTGAGCGGCGAGAAGAGCGTGGAGAGCGCGCTCGTGCCGCCGCCCATGAGCACCGTGAGCGTGGCGACGACGTTCTCCTTGGCGCCGAAGCCGGCCGCGAGCGCCGCCGCGGCCTCCCACGAGCCAAAGCCGAGCGGGGCGAAGAGCGGGGCAAGGAGCGCCCCCAGCGCCGCGAGCATGCTCTGCGACTGGTCGGTGACCACGTTGAGGCGCACGTCAAAGGTCTGCAGGAACCAGATCACCACGCTCGCCACGAAGATGATCGTGAACGCCTTGGTGGCGAAGCCCTTGGCCTTGTCCCAGGCGAGGCGCGCCACGGTGCGCGGCGCGGGCATGCGGTAGTTGGGGAGCTCCATCACGAAGGGCACCGGGTCGCCCTTGAAGGCCGTTCCCTTGAGCACGAGCGCCACGAGGATGCCCACCACGATGCCCATGAGGTAGAGCGCGATCATCACGAGCGGGGCGCACTCCGGGAAGAACGCGGCCGAGAAGAGCGCGTAGACCGGGACCTTGGCGGAGCAGCTCATGAACGGGGTGAGCATGACCGTCATCTTGCGGTCGTGCTCGGAGGGCAGGGTGCGCGTGGCCATGATG
>DXBM01000032.1 GCA_019116525.1 Candidatus Olsenella pullistercoris
CGCTCGGCCTTGCGGGCCTCCTCGAGGACGACGCGGCGGGAGAGGACGACGTTGTTGCGGTTGCGGTCCATCTCGATGACGCGGGCCTCGATGCGGGTGCCGAGGTAGGCGTTGAGGTCCTTGACGCGACGGAGGTCGACGAGGGAGGCGGGCAGGAAGCCGCGCAGGCCGATGTCGAGGATCAGGCCGCCCTTGACGACTTCGATGACCTCGCCCTCGACGGTCTCGCCGGAGTTGAACTTCTCCTCCACGGCGTTCCAGGCGCGCTCGTACTCGGCGCGCTTCTTGGACAGGACGAGGCGACCCTCCTTGTCCTCCTTCTGGAGGACGAGGGCCTCGATCTCGTCGCCGAGGGCGACGACGTCAGCGGGGTTGATGTCCTTGCGGATGGAGAGCTCGCGGGAGGGGATGACGCCCTCGGACTTGTAGCCGATGTCAAGCAGGACCTCGTCGCGCTCGAGCTTCACGACGGTGCCGGTAACAAGATCGCCCTCGTCGAAGTCGGTAACGGTGCCGTCGATGAGGTTGTTCATCTCCTCGTCAGAGATGTCGTCCAGCGCGAAGATGGACGAGTTCTGAATCTCACTCAAAAGTGGACCCCTTTCGAACAAACGGGGCCCCGGTCGTCATGGTCGCTGCCTGCAGTGCCAAAATCGTGGCGTCTACGTGGAAACTTGCATGCTCTCAGGGGCCGACAGATACGGTTGTGCGAGCGCGCTGCCCACACGCGCTCTAGAATAGCGTTACGCCCTCGGGTATTTCAAGCGCGATGAACGGGTATTTGGTATTTTTTGGGTCGTGACGCGAGCGACGGGACGCGAGAGGGAGGCGATGGCGTGATACGGGCGGTGCTCTTTGACCTTGACGACACGCTTCTGAGGCTCAACCTCACGGCGTTCCTCACGCGCTACGTTGCCGGCGCCTCGCGCCTGCTCGCGAGCGCCGCCCGCACGAGCCCCGTGGCGCTCGGCGTCCCCTACGTGCGCGCGTTCCTCGCCATGGACGCGCAGGACCGACAGGACTCCCTCACCAACGAGCGCCTCTTCAACCAGACCATCCTCGAGAGCACCGGCATCCCGCTCGACGACCCCGTGATCGCGGACCTCATGACCTACTACGAGGAGGAGATCGTGCCCGGCTTCTCGGGCGGAATCGTCTCCGCGCGCCCCGTGGAGGGCGCCCGCGCGGCGATCGAGGCAGTGCACGACGCGGGCCTCGTCTGCGCGCTCGCCACCAACCCCACCTTCTCGCTCGCATGCGACCGCGCGCGCATGAGCTGGGCGGGCGTGTGCGAGGAGGACTTCGCTCGGGTGTCGACCTGGTCAAACTCCACGAGGTGCAAGCCGAGCACCCGCTACTACCAGGAGTTTGCCAACGCCCTGGGCGTGAGGCTCGAGGAGTGCCTCATGGTGGGAAACGACGCCACGCGCGACATCGTGCGCGACGGCTGCGGCCTCAGGACGGCCTACGTCGGCCACGCGCGGCCCCGCGACGCCGTCTGGAGGGGCCCGATGGAGCGCCTCGCCCGCGAGCTGCCCGAGCTCGTCAAGCGCCTGGGCGAGCAGGACGCGTAGCGCCAGGGCTTGCGCAGGGACTGGCCCAAGCCCTGCGAGAGTTGGGTGCTTTTTGAGGAGCCCACGAGTAGCCGACGCATGCTCGAATGAGAATCCGCAGCTACTTTGCTTGCTGACAGTTCTGCTACGTTGCTTGCTGACAGTTCGGCTACGTGACCGGGTCGGGAAAAAGCACCCAACAATTGACCCTCCCGTCACGAGGGCGCCCCGCGCGCCGGAGAGGCGTGCGGGGCGCCGCAGGGAGGAAGCGGAGGGCCGCCTACACCCAGAAGAGCATCTGGTTGTACGTCGGGACGGGCCAGTAGTCCTCGCCGCAGACCTTCTCCATCGCGTCAACGCACCCGCGCAGGTGCTCCATGGAGGGCAGGACGCTGTCGTGGTAGGCGCGGCACTGCTCGAGCGGGTCGGAGAGCTCGCGGGCGGCGGCACTGTTGGCCTCGAGGTCGGCCGTTGCGGCGTGGATGGCGGAGATGCCGTCCGTGAGCGTGCGCACGAGCTCCTTCTCCACCGGGCTCTCGATGCCGATCTCGGCCTTGGTGGCAACCGAGGTGGCGATGTCGCCGGAGTAGTCGAAGAGGGCCGGCAGGTAGAGGTGGCGAGCCATGTAGACCATGGTGTTCGCCTCGATGTTCAGGAGCTTGGCGTACTGCTCGGCCTTGGAGACGTAGCGGGCGTGGAGCTCGGCCTCGTTCAGGACGTGATACTTGCCGTAGAAGGCAACGGTCTCGGGGGCGATGATGCAGGGGAGCGTGTCCGGGGTGCTCTTGAGGTTGGGGAGCCCTCGGCGCTCGGCCTCCGCCTCCCACTCATCGGAGTAGCCGTTGCCCTCGAAGATCACGCGATGGTGGTCGCGCAGGGTGTGGCGCACCCAGCGCAGCGCGAGCGTGGTGAACTCGTCGCCCGTCTTGCCCTCGAGCTTGGTGGCGAAGCGGTCGCACTGCTCGGCCACGGCCGTGTTGAGGACCACGTTGGGGTCGGAGAGGTTCTGCTGGCTGCCGCACATGCGGAACTCGAACTTGTTGCCCGTGAAGGCGAAGGGCGAGGTGCGGTTGCGGTCGGTGTTGTCGCGCAGGACGTCGGGCAGCGCCGGCACGCCGAGGTCCATGCGCTCGGAGGCGTGGTCCTCGGGCTCCTCCTTGTTGATGAGGGCGTCGACGATGGCGTCGAGCTCGTCGCCCAGGAAGACCGAGATGATCGCCGGCGGCGCCTCGTTGGCGCCCAGGCGGTGGTCGTTGCCCGCCGAGGCGACGCTCATGCGCAGCAGGTCGGCGTGCTCGTCGACGGCGGCGACGAGCGCGGCGAGGAACACGAGGAACTGGAGGTTCTCGCTCGGCTTTGCGCCCGGCTCCAGGAGGTTGCGCCCGTCGGCGCAGATCGACCAGTTGTTGTGCTTGCCGGAGCCGTTGACGTACTCGAAGGGCTTCTCGTGCTCGAGGCAGGCCAGGCCGTGGCGCGTGGCCATGAGCTTGAGCTTCTCCATCGTGAGGAGGTTGTCGTCAACGGCGAGCGACCCCTGCTCGAAGATGGGGGCGAGCTCGTGCTGGCTGGGGGCGACCTCGTTGTGCTTGGTCTTGGCCGGGACGCCGAGCTTCCAGAGCTCGTCGTCGACCTCCTTCATGAACTCGTTGACCGTGGGGCGGATGGCGCCGAAGTAGTGCTCCTCGAGCTCCTGGCCCTTGACCGGCTCGCACCCGAAGAGCGTGCGGCCGCAGTAGATGAGGTCGGGGCGCTTCTCGAAGTCGGACTCCTTGATGAGGAAGTACTCCTGCTCGGGGCCGATGGTGGTGTAGACGCGCTTGGGCTCGCGGCCGAAGAGCGCGAGCACGCGCTTGGCCTGCGTCTCGAGGGCGACCTGCGAGCGCAGAAGAGGCGTCTTCTTGTCGAGCGCCTCGCCGGTGTAGGAGATGAAGGCGGTGGGGATGCAGAGGACCTCGTCCTTGATGAAGGCCGGGCTCGTGGGGTCCCAGGCGGTGTAGCCGCGCGCCTCGAAGGTGGCGCGCAGGCCGCCGGACGGGAAGCTCGAGGCGTCGGGCTCGCCCTGGACGAGCTCCTTGCCCGAGAAGGACATGAGGACGGTGCCGTCGCCCTTGGGCGTGAGGAAGCTGTCGTGCTTCTCGGAGGTGATGCCCGTGAGCGGCTGGAACCAGTGCGCGAAGTGCGTGGCGCCCTTCTCGAGCGCCCACTCCTTCATTGCGTGCGCGACCTCGTTGGCGATGTCGAGGTCGAGCGGGGCCCCGTCATCGATGACCTGGCGAAGCTCCTTGTAGGTTGGCTTGGGGAGGCGCTCCTGCATGACCGCGTCCGTGAACAGCAGGCTCCCGTACTCCTCTGACACCTTGTCCTTGCCCATCTGCGCCCCTTCTCTGTTGGCGTTGTGGCTTACGGCGGAATACTCTACGGGCCCATTGTTTCACAGCCGTTGCCCGCGCGTGAAGCTCGCGGGGACGTTTGGTTGCGAGGTCGCTGCGACCCCGTGACGGGTGGGCCCTCGGCGCGGGCGCGCCGGGGGCCCTTGTCGCCCTTCTCGCCTACAATAGAGTGGCACACAGACGAGAGGACAGACATGCCAGACGCCACGCGCACCATCGCCGTCATCGACGGGAACTCGCTCATGCACCGCGCGTTTCACGCGATCCGCCAGCCCATGAACGCGCCGGACGGGCGCTCCACGGGCGCGCTCTTTGGCTTCTTCAACATGTTCGCCAAGATGGTGGACACCTTCCGCCCGGACGGGGTCATCTGCGCCTTCGACAAGGGCAAGCCACGGGTGCGCATGGAGATGCTGCCCCAGTACAAGGCCCAGCGCCCGCCCATGGACCCGGCCCTGCGCGAGCAGTTCCCCATGGTGAAGGAGCTCCTGGGCGCCCTCGACGTGCCGGTGGCCGAGCTCGAGGGCTGGGAGGGCGACGACATCCTCGGCACGCTGGCCCGGCGCGGCGAGGCGGCCGGCTACGACATGTTGCTCTTCACCGGCGACCGCGACATGTACCAGCTCACGACCGACCACGTGAAGATCGTCTCCACCAAGAAGGGCGTCACGGACGTGGCGATCATGGACCCTTCCACGGTGGAGGACCTCTACCACGGCATCACGCCGGAGCTTGTGCCCGACTTTTACGGGCTCAAGGGCGACTCATCCGACAACATCCCGGGCGTGCCCGGAATCGGCCCCAAGAAGGCGGCGGCCCTCATCGTTCAGTACGGCTCGCTCGACGAGGTCATCGCGCACGCCGACGAGGTCCCCGGCAAGATGGGCGAGAACCTGCGCGCCCACGTCGAGGACGCGCTCGTCAGCCGGCGCGTGGCGACCATCCGCACGGACGCCCCCATCGAGCTCGACCTCTCCGAGGCCCGCTTCCCCACCTTCGACCCGGCCGAGGTCGCGCGGGCCTTCTCGGCGCTAGGCTTCACCGGCATGACGAGCCGCCTCGTGCGCCTGGCAGGCGAGGGGGCCGTGGCGGCGGCGCGCGCCGTCCTGGACGAGCAGGCCGAGCCGGCCCCAGCGGCGCCCACCGTGGAGCTGCCCGCGCCGCTTTCCGGCGACGACGCCGTGGCCGCGCTCGACGCCGCGATAGAGGGCGGCACCTGGATCGGCTGCGCGGTGGACGACGACCGGGCGGACGGCTCGCTCTTTGGGCTCTCGCACGTCCTGTGGGCCGCGACCGACAAGGGCGTCTGCCGGCTTGAGGACGAGGCGGCAGACGCCGCGCTCGGGCGCCTCTTCCGCTCGGGCCGCGTGGCGGCGGGCGACGCGAAGGCCCTGCTGCACGTCCTCTCCCCTGCCGACGGCTCGAGGCCGGAGTCCTTCTCGCCGCTCGACGCCGACCCGGCGCGCGTCTTTGACGTGGCCGTTGCCGCCTACCTGCTCGACTCCGAGCGGGGCTCCTTTGGCGTGGCGGAGCTCGCGGAGGCCTACCTGCCCGACGTGATGCCCTCCCCCACCGACGAGCTCCCCGCGGCGGCGCTCGAGGCCGTCTGCGCGCGGCGCCTCGCCGAGGTCCTGGGCAAGCGCCTTGAGGAGGACGGCTCGGCGCAGCTGTTCTGGGAGATGGAGATGCCGCTGCTGCCCGTGCTCGCCCAGATGGAGCGCGAGGGACTCAGCGTGGACCCGAGCGTGCTCGCTGCCCAGTCCGCCGAGCTCGGGGCCGAGATCACGGGCATGGTCGAGAGGATTCACGCGGCCGCCGGGGAGGAGTTCAACATCGACTCCCCGCAGCAGCTCTCCCACGTCCTCTTCGACGTGCTGGGGCTCCCCACCTACGGCCTCAAGCGCACCAAGCGCGGCTTCTACTCCACCAACGCCAAGGTCCTCGGCGACCTGGCAGCGAGCCACGAGATCGTGGCGCAGGTCCTCGAGTACCGCGAGCGCTCCAAGATCAAGAGCACCTACCTCGACGCGCTGCCGGCCCTCGTGCGCGGCGACGGGCGCATCCACACCACGCTCAACCAGACGGTCACGGCGACCGGGCGCCTCTCGAGCTCCGACCCCAACCTCCAGAACATCCCCACCCGCTCCGAGCTCGGGCACCGCGTGCGCCAGGCGTTCACGGTGCCGGAGGGCCATGTGTTTCTCGCCTGCGACTACTCGCAGATCGAGCTGCGACTCCTGGCCCACCTCTCCGGTGACGAGCACCTGATCGCCGCCTTCTGCGAGGGCGCCGACTTCCACGCCGCCACCGCCGCGCGCGTCTTTGGCGTGCCCGTGGACGAGGTCACGCCGCAGCTGCGCAGCCGCGCGAAGGCCGTGAACTTTGGCATCGTCTACGGCCAGCAGGCGTTCGGCCTCGCGAGCTCGCTCAAGATACCGCGCGCCGAGGCGCAGGAGATGATCGACCGCTACTTTGAGGCCTACCCGGGCGTGCGGGCGTTTCTCGACGAGGCCGTGCGCAGCGCTCACGAGCTGGGCTACGCGGTCACCCTCTACGGCCGCAAGCGCCACATCAAGGAGTTCGCGCAGAAGAACCGCCAGCTCGTGGCCTTTGGGGAGCGCACGGCGATGAACCACCCGATGCAGGGCACCGCGGCAGACATCATCAAGCTCGCGATGGTGCGCGTGGCGCGACGGCTGCGCGACGAGGGGCTGGCGTCCCGGCTCGTGCTGCAGATTCACGACGAGCTCGACCTCGAGGTGCCCGAGGCCGAGATAGAGGCCGTGAGCGCGCTCGTGCGCGAGACGATGGAGGGCGTGGTCGAGCTCAGGGTGCCGCTTCTGGCCGAGGTTTCCTACGGGTCCAACTGGGCGGAGGCCAAGTAGTGGCGAGCTGGGCCGAGTTCTCCCGGGCCGCGAGCGGCACGAACCTGACAGAGGGGACGGGGGGATCTGTCAAGTTTTCCGTCATGGCCTGGTCCGACGGCTCCTCGCGCGGCAACCCGGGCCCGGGCGGCTACGGCGCCGTCCTTCGCTACGTGGGGCCGGACGGAGTCGCGCACGAGCGCGAGCTCTCCGGCGGCTACCGGCGCACCACGAACAACCGCATGGAGCTCATGGGCGCGATCGCGGCGCTCGAGGCGCTGCGCCGGCCGTGCGAGGTCACGATGACGACCGACTCCCAGTACGTGGTGAACGCCTTCGAGAAGGGCTGGCTCGACGGCTGGCAGAGGCGCGGCTGGAGGACGGCGAGCAAGCAGCCCGTGAAGAACGTGGACCTCTGGCAGCGACTGCTCGCGGCCTGCGAGCCGCACGACGTGACGTGGGTCTGGGTCAAGGGCCACGCCGGGCACGCCGAGAACGAGCGCTGCGACGAGCTTGCCACGAGCGCCGCTGACGGCACGGAACTCGCCGAGGACGTGGGCTTCTCGGAGTAGCTGCGCCCGCGATTCGCTGAGACCCTCCCTAACCCACGTTCTTCTCGCCAGACCGTGGGTTTGGGAGGGTTCAGCTTGCTTAGTGCCGCTGAAACCTACATTTTGAGGCCCAAGCCGTAGGTTTGGGAGGGGCTTGCCGCAAAAGCAGCGAGAAGGGCAACGGCCCAAAAGACGACGTCCAATACTTGTTGACGCCGTATACTATGCGTTGTATAGTATCTGCCGACAAAGGGCATCGTGAAGAGAGGAGGGAACGTGGACGCACAGATGAAGCGCGGCTTCGTCGAGGCGTGCGTGCTCGTGGCCGTGCGCGACCAGGAGTCCTACGGCTACCAGATCATCCGCGACGTTCCGGCCGTGCTCGGCCTCACCGAGTCCACGCTCTACCCCGTGCTCAAGCGCCTCGAGGCGGCCGGGCACGTCTCCTCGCACTCCGCCGAGCACAACGGGAGACTGCGCAAGTACTACCGCATCACTGACTCGGGGCGCGCGCGGCTGGCCGAGGTCGTTGCCGAGCGGGCCGAGGTCGAGGAGGTCTACGACTACATCGGGAGGGACAGCCATGACTAAGCAGGAGTACCTTGACGAGCTGCGCTCCGCCCTCGGGGAGCTGCCCGCCGACGAGGCACGGCGCGCGTGCGCGTTCTACGAGGAGATGATCGACGACCGCATCGAGGCGGGCCTGGACGAGCAGGGCGCCGTCGCCCAGATGGAGCCGCCCGCCGAGGCGGCGGCGCGCATCCTGGACGAGCTTCCCTCTGCCGCGCGCGCGATCGCACGCGCCCAGGCGGCGAGAAGGTCCGGGTGCGGGACCGTGGCGCTCTGGGCGGCCGTGATCGTGGGGTCGCCGCTGTGGGTGAGCGTGCTCATCGCCGCGCTCGCGTTCGTGCTCTGCGGCGTCGTCATGCTCTGCCTGCCCGTCGTCGTGGCGTGGGTGGTCGCCGTGGCGTTCCTTCTCTGCGTGCCGGTCGCGATCTTTGCCGCCGTCTGCGCCTCCTTTGCGGGAAGCGGCACGATTGCCCTCATTGACCTGGGGATCGGCCTGGGAATGGGCGGCACTGGCCTGCTCCTGCTGATCGCGGCGCTCTTCGTGACCCGCTTCTTCGTCCGGCTGCTCGCGCGCTTCGTCCGCTGGGCGGTCTCCCCGTTCTGGAAGATGCCCGAGCGGCCGAAGAAGCCGCTCGTCGGCCTCTCCCCCGTCTGGCGAACCGCCTGCATCGTTGCCGGGGGAATGCTCGCAGCCAGCGTGCTGCTTGGGGCGGGAGGCTATGCGACCTGCGGGTTCTCTGCCGATCGCTTCCAAGCGGAGCAGGACCGCGTCAACGCGGCCACGAGCGAGCTCATGAGCGACTGGCTCGGCTGGGAGGCACCCGAGGCCCCGAGCGAGCCTGCGGCCCCCGCCTCCCCGAGCGAGCCTGCGGCCCCCGCGGCTCCCGCCTCCCTCGCCTCCGTCGCCGAGGGCTTGGCGCGCGCCGGAGACGACCTCGCCGAGCGCGCCGTCTACACGACGGCCGGCCTTCTCGCCGCCGGCCTCGGCATCTGACGTCCTTCTCGCCCCTGCCTGCGGCCTCTCGGCCCCTCACCCGCCGCCCCGCCGCACCACTTTGGAGTTGTGAGCAACATCTTTGATGCAAGAGATAAAAGGTATTGCCCACAACCGCCCGCTTCCGCGCATGCGCGCGACTTTGGGACGAAATGCGCCCCTCCCCGATGCCCGGACATAAAAGGTGTTGCCCACAACCGAGCTTCAGGGCTCGGAATCGGCGCCTCCCGGAACGCGGGGAGGGCCCGCGGTGCAAAACCGCGCTTGAGAGGACAGCGCCGCCAGCGGAGCGGTCCTGAGCATCAGGACGTCCCGCTGGCGGCGCCTTCTGGAAAAGGGCCGGGATGGCGAGAAGGACGCGCTACAGCACGTGCACGTCCTCAGGCGTGAACTGGACAAACGCCTCATCGCCGACCTCGTAGATCTTGTGGTTCTTGGGGTTGAAGTCCGTGATCTTGACGAGCGTCTCCCCCACCATGACCTGGTAGTTCTGGTAGTTGCCCATGAAGCGCGAGAGCGTCACGCGGCACGGGAGCACGCCCTCGTCGGCGAGCCTCGCCGCCTCGGGACGAAGCACGAGCACGGCGTCGTCGCCCACCGAGAGGTGCCCAACGCTGGCGACCTCGACGGCATGCCCCTCGACCTGCGTCACGCCCGCGTCGCCGTCCTTCTCGACGAGCTTTCCGCGCAGGAAGTTGGACTCGCCGATGAAGTCGGCAACGAACTCGTCGACCGGACGGTAGTAGACCGTGTGCGGGTCGCCGATCTGGTCCACCACGCCCTTCTTCATGATGATGATGTTGTCGGAGAGCGCCATGGCCTCGGACTGGTCGTGCGTGACGTAGATGGCCGTGATGCCCGCAGCCTGCTGGATGCGACGGATCTCGTTGCGCATGTCAACGCGGAGCTTGGCGTCGAGGTTGGAGAGCGGCTCGTCGAACAGCAGCACGCCCGGCTCGATCACGAGCGCGCGGGCGAGCGCGACGCGCTGCTGCTGGCCGCCGGAGAGCTGGTTGGTCATGCGGTCCTCCATGCCCTCCAGCCCCACGAGCTTGAGGATCGCGTGGACCTTCTCGGTAATCTCGTCCTTGGGCAGCTTGCGGAGCTTGAGGCCGTAGGCCACGTTGTCGAAGATGTTGTAGTGGGGCAGCAGGGCGTAGCTCTGGAACACCATCGCCGTGTCGCGCTTGTTGGGCGTGAGCTCGTTGATGGGCTCTCCGCCGAGGTAGATCTCGCCCTCGTCGGGGCTCTCGAAGCCGGCGATCATGCGCAGGATCGTGGTCTTGCCGCAGCCCGAGGGGCCGAGCAGCGTCACGAACTCGCCCGGCGCGATGTCGATGTTGGCGTCGTGGACCGCGTAGAAGTCCTTCTTGGTCTTGGGGTCCTGGTAGATCTTGGAAACGTGCTCCAGGCGCACGCCCTTCTTCTCCTTGGCCATGCTTTATGCCTCCTCGGTGTACTTGCTGGTGCCAAAGTGCTTGATGGCGAGGTTCATGAGCAGAACCGAGCCGTAGGTGATGGCGATAAGAATCGTGGCGAACGCGCACGCGATGCCGTAGGAGCCCTTCTCGGCGAACTCGTTGATCTGCACCGTGATGAGGAAGAACTGCGGGGTCACGAGCAGGATGATCGCGGAGATGGCCGTGATGGAGCGGACGAACGCGGTCACGAGGCCGGAGAGGAACGAGTCCTTGATGAGCGGCAGCGTCACCGTGCGGAAGACCGTGAAGCTGTCCGCTCCCATGTCATAGGCGCTCTCCTCGATGGACTTGTCGATCTGGCGCAGGGCCGAGATGCCCGAGCGCGTGCCCGTGGGCAGGGAGCGCACGATGAAGACGATGACCAGGATGGCCGCCGAGCCGTAGAGCCCCTGGAGGAACCCGGTGCGGAAGACGCCCGCGGAGAAGCCGCGGATGAAGCCGACGCCGAGGACCGTGCCAGGGACGGCCATGGCGAGCATGGAGACGAACTCGATGAAGCCCTTGGTGCGGAAGTTCCGCTTGACCACGAGGTAGGAGATGATCATCGAGAGCAGGGCCGTGAGCGGCGCGGCTATGAGCGAGAGCACGAAGGAGTCGCGGAACGCCTCGAGGCCGTGGTAGCGCTCGAACACCTGGATGAACCACTTGGGAGTGAGCGAGAAGTCGTAGCCCCAGGTCTTGAACAGGGCGCCGAACGGCACGCAGATGTACATGATCACGACGAACAGCGCCACGGCGCCGCACAGGATGGTGAGCGGAAGGGTCACGGAGCGGTCGGTGATGAGCATGCGGGCGCGCGAGGCCTTGCCGGTGAGCGTGGCCGTGCTCTTGGCCTCGAGCACGTACTTCTGCACGATGAACATGAGCAGCGTGATGCACAGCAGCACCACTGCCATCGCCGCCGCGCCCTCCTTGTCGTAGGCGCCCGTGATCTGCAGGTAGATCGTGGTTGCCAGCGTGTCGTAGGAGCCGCCGATGATCATGGGGTTGGCAAAGTCGGCGATCGACTCGATGAAGGTGACGAGAAACGCGTTGCCGAGGCCCGGCAGGACGAGCGGCAGCGTGACGGACGTGAAGACCTTCCAGCGGGAGGCGCCCATGTCGCGCGCCGCCTCCTCGAGCGACGGGTCGATGTTCTTGAGCAGGCCGCGCAGCATCATGTAGCACACGGGGAAGAACGTGAGCGTCTGGACCACGAAGATGCCCCAGAAGCCGTAGACGGAGTTGTCGTAGATGCCGAGCAGGTGGCGCGTGATGATGCCGGCCTTGCCAAAGAGCATGATCACCGAGAGGGAGAGCACGAACGGCGGCGAGACCACCGGCAGCATCGAGACGACCTTGAAGAGGCCCGAGAGCAGGCGCGTGCGCAGCTTCACGTAGACCTCAACGTAGGCGAACAGGAGCCCCACCAGCGCGGAGGCGACGCTCACGAGAAGACCCACGGAGAGCGTGTTGGTGATCGCCGTGGTGAACGACGGCATGTCAAAGATGCGCTGGAAGACGGCCAAACTCGGACCCTGCTCGGTGATGAAGCTGTCAACGAGCAGGATGGCGAGCGGATACAGGATAAAGAGCGTCAGAAACGCGATGAGCACCACGATGGTGGTCACCATGATGGGGTCGGCCATGAGCTTCTTGCGATCGAGCTCGGCGCCCTGGGATCTTGCCATAGTCACTCTCCCTCACTGGCTCCGGGACGTGCGAGCGCCGGGCGGATGAGTGCACCCGCCCGGCGCGATTCGCTCACGTGAGATGGCTCACGTTGGGCGAGAAGGACCTGGGAGCCTTACGCGTCCTCGGTCTGGAAGCGGTCGTCGCCGCCACCGAGGGCCTCCATGACCTCGGCGACGTAGGTGTCGGTGTTGGCCTTGGCGTCCTCGAAGTCGTAGTCCATCGTGTTGTTCGGGTCGAGGCCGAACTCAGTTGCGATCGCAGGCTGCTCGGCGTTGTCGATGACCAGGAACTGGTAGGAGCCATTCTGCGCGGCGAGCTCGACGCACTCCGGCGACAGGGCGTACTCGATCCAGAGCTTGGCGGCGTTGGGGTGCTTGGCGCCCTTGAAGATGGCAGTGGCGCCGACCTCGCAGGAGGTGCCGGAGGACGGGACGACGAGCTCGATGTTCTCGTAGCCGTTGTCAACGATCTGGAAGATGCCGTCGTGCAGGAACCCGAGGCCGATGACGCACTCGCCGGTGCCGATGTTCTTGGACGGGCCGGAGCCGGACTTGGTGTAGACCTGGACGTTCTTGTCGAGGTCAACGAGGAACTGGATGCCCTCGTCGTGGCCGTACTTCTGGATCATCGTGTTGACGATGAGCTTGGCGGTGCCGGCCGTGTTGTAGTTGGAGGACCAGATCAGGCCCTGGTACTGCGGGTCGGTGAGGTCGGCGAAGTCGGCGGGCGGGGTGACGCCGAGGCGCTCGACCTCGTCCTTGTTGTACATGATGCCGAGAAGGCCCGTGTAGATGCCGTACCAGTTGCCGTCAGCGTCGCGGTACTTGGGGTCGGTGATGTGACTCGCGTTGGCGGCCTCGTAGGGCTCGAGCAGGCCCTCGGCGGTCACGACGTTGTACGGGTCGGTGGTACCACCGAACCAGACGTCGCCGGAGGGGTTGCCGTTCTCCTCCTCGACCTTGGCCTGGACCTCGCCCGTGGAGAGGCGCTGGTACTGGACGTCGATGCCAAAGACCTCCTCGAAGTGGTTGCAGGCGGCGGCGAGGTAGTCCTCCTCGCAGGAGCCGTAGACGACGAGGGTGCCCTCCTCCTGGGCGGCCTTGATGAGGTCCTCGGAGGCGCCGACGCTGTTCTCGGCGACCTCGCCGGTGGCAGCGTCCCCGCCGCCCTCGCCGCCGCACGCTGCGAGGCCGAGGCCGGCGAGCGTGGCGGCGCTGGCTGCGATGAAGTTCCTGCGGGAGAGGCTAGACATAGTTGTTCCTTCCTTCCGTGCGCCCCCGCGGTCGCGAGGGCATTCCCACCCACCGTTATAGTCTGCCTACAGTTTCCTCACAGCAAGCTTTCCGTAAGCGGCGCGGATGGGACGGCGCTCGCGCATGGGCGCGCGCCCTGACTTGCGAGCGTGCCCCAACGCCCTTCTCGCCGGCGCACAGCAATCGCCGCCGGCGGGTGATTCTGGCTTGCAAAACTACCCACAGGCGGCGATTGTTTCGGGCGAGAAGGACGTGAGGCAGCTACCTCTTGAGGGCGGCCACGAGCTCGGTCACGCCGTTGAAGACGAGGCCCGCGCCCGCGATGCCAAAGGCAAGGTCGACCAGGGCAAAGGGCGAGACCACCACGAGCACCCCGAACGCGATCGTGAGCAGGGCCATGACGGTGCCCGCGCCGGCGAACGGCGCGCCCACGGCGGACAGGGCTCGCGCCTCCATGAGGTCGCCGAAGCCAGAGAACAGGATGAGCACGCCCACGACCACGACGATCCAGCTGACGAAGGCCCCTGGCATCGAGACGAGCGCGACGCCGATGACGGTCTCCACGATGCCAAAGGTGAGGTCGAGCCCGCCCGAGGACGCGCGGCGGCGCGCGTACCCCAGGATCGTGACCACGCCCACGACGGCGAGCACCGCCCCGATCGCCCCCGTCATGAACAGGGCGACGCCCGTTGGGTTGAGAAGGACGACGACACCGCACAGAAGCGACGCCACGCCCATGAGGGCGGTCGTCGACCGCGCGCGCTGAAACATGCTCTGCATGACCCCTCCCTCGGTCGTTTTCCTTCTTCTACCCATTTGGCGCGGGAAGGGCCCGAGCGCGCGGCCATGCGCTACCCTAGGGGGAGCGCTGCGCCGCCGTGCCCGGGAACGGGATGCGGCGCGGGGGACGGGAAGCCAGCACGTGAGGGGGAGCCCATGCCCGCGGTCATCACGCACCACATCTTCGGCGAGGACATCGCGGGGGCGCTGCCCGACGGCATGCTCTCGGACGAGGAGGAGCTCCTCGCCTTCCTGCTCGCAAACCAGGGGCCCGACCCCCTCTTCGCGCGCCGCCTGGCCCTCCCGGGGCGCGCTGCCGCCTGCCACGAGCTCGCCCACCTCATCCAGGGGGGAGGCGTCACCCGCGCGCTCATGGCGCTGCGCGAGGGGGTGAGCCGCCTGCCCGTCCCCGACGAGGGGGTCGGCCGCGCGTTCGCGCTCGGGCTCCTCGGCCACTATGCGCTCGACCGCGCCGCGCACCCCTTCGTGATCGCGCAGCAGCGCGCGCTCGGCGAGGCGGACCCGGAGCTCGCCGCCTGCGCACGCGAGGTCCATGCCGTGATCGAGGCGGACATCGACGCCTGGATCCTGTGGGAGAAGCGCCGCGCGACCGTCCTGGAGCGGCCGGCGGCCGGAAACCTCATGCGCACGGCGCGCGTGGAGCGCGTCGGCGGCGCGCTCCTCTCGCAGGTCGCGCTCGCCGCCTACGGGCGCGTGATCGGCGCCGGAGAGTACGCCCTGTGCATGCGCGACTACGAGCTGTCGCTTCGGCTCGTCGACCCGGCAGGCTCGCCTCGCTCCCGGCTCGTCGGGGCGCTCGAGCGCGCCGTGCGGGGTCGTTCGCTGGCCGAGGCGTGCGCGCACTACGTCTGGCGGACCGACGAGTGCGCGGCCGCCAACCTCGAGCTGCGACCCTGGGAGAACCCCTTCAGCGGCGAGGTTCGCAGCGCCTCCTTCGCCGACCTCTTCGACGAGGCGCGCCTCGCCTACCCCGCGCTCGCCGAGGCCTTCGTCCGCGGGGACGAGCGGCGCCTGCGCGAGCTCGTGGGCGGTCTCAGCTACGAGGGAAGGCCCGGCACGGACGACTAGCCGCGCAGGCCTAGAGCCACACGACCTGCGAGGAGTCGTCCTTGGGAGGGCCGGCGGGCGGCCTCTGCCCCCGCTCCGCGTCCCTGCCCCACTCAATGGACTCCTCGAGCCACGGGCGCGCCCCGCGCCCCGCGGGCTCGAACGGGCGCTCCTCCCCGTCGACCAGCCAGAAGATGCCGTCCTCGTCGTCCATGCTAGACCCCCAGGCCCTCCGCGACCTCCGCCGCGCACGCCATGGCATCGGCGATGGCGCTCACCACGAGCGAGGAGCCCGTGCGCGCATCGCCGGCGAGAAAGACGGGGGTCTTGCCGGCGGCGCTCGCCCGGTGCGAGCCGGTCTCGTCGGACACGGGCAGCCCGCGCTCGCCCACCGCCACGCCGAGCGCCTCGAGCACGCCGCGCTCCGGGCCGGTGAAGCCGCAGGCCACGAGCACGAGCTGAGCCACCATCTCGCGCTCGCTGCCCTCGACGGCCTCAGGGCGCCCGCCGGACCAGTCGAGGTCCCTCACGCGCAGCCCGCGCACGGCGCCCGAGGCGTCGAGAAGGACCTCGCGCGTGTCGACCGCCCACTCGCGGCACTCCCCGCCCATGAGCTCGATGGCCTCGGCCTGGCCGTAGTCGGTCTTGCAGACGCTCGGCCACTCCGGCCAGCGCACGGCTCCCGGCGCGCTCGCGTCCGCCGGGCGCGGAAGGAACTCGAGCTGTCGCACGCTGCGGGCGCCCTGGCGCACCGCGGTGCCCATGCAGTCGTTGCCCGTGTCGCCGCCGCCTATCACCACCACGTCGAGCCCCGCCGCGCTCAGGCTCGGCTCGCCGCCTTCGAGCAGGGCGCGCGTGGACGCCGTGAGGTAGTCCACCGCGTAGGCCACCCCGCCCGCCGCGAGCCCCTCCTCGAAGCCCGTTGCCGCGAGGCCGCGAGGCGCGCGGGCGCCCACGGCCGCAACCACGGCGTCGAAGTCGGCGAGAAGCCCCTCGGCCACATTGGGGTCGGCCGCGTCCGTGCCTAGGACGAACTCGATGCCGAGCTCGGACATGAGCCGAACGCGGCGCTCCACCACGTCCTTCTCGAGCTTCATGTTGGGGATGCCGTACATGAGCAGGCCGCCCGCGCGGTCGGAGCGCTCGACCACGCTGACGCGGCAGCCGCGGCGCGCGAGCTCCCAGGCGCATGCGAGCCCCGCCGGTCCGGAGCCCACCACGGCCACGCGCGGGGCGTCCTCCCCGGCGGGCGGGAAGCGCCGCGGCCCGCCGTGCGCCCACTCCCAGTCGGAGATGGCGCGCTCGTTGTCGTGGATCGTCTCGGGCTCGTCGTCGCGCCCGAGGTTGCACGCCGCCTCGCACAGCGCCGGGCACACGCGGCTCGTGAACTCCGGCAGCGGCGAGGTCAGGGAGAGGCGCTCGGCCGCCTCGCGCCAGAGGCCCCGGTAGAGGAGGTCGTTCCACTCGGGGATGAGGTTGTGCAGCGGGCAGCCGCTCGGCCGCGCGGCCCCAAAGCCGAACCCGGACTGGCAGAAGGCCACGCCGCACATCATGCAGCGGCTCGCCTGCGCGCGCTGGGCCTCGGGGTCGAGCTGGCGGTAGAGCTCCGCGTAGTCGCGCGTGCGCTCGCCAACGGGTCGCAGCTCGTGGGCCGCGCGGCCCACCGTGAGAAACGCTCCTGGCCTGCCCATGCCTATGCCTCCCTCATCGCGTCGAACGCATGCTGCAGCGCTTCCTCGCGCGTTGCCCCGCGCCGCTCGGCCTCGGCCACGTGCGCGAGGACGCGCTCGTAGTCGCGCGGGATGACCTTCACGAAGTCCCTCCTGACAGAGTCGAACTGGTAGAGCATCTTGATGCCGCGCGGGCTCGCCGTGCGCCGCACGTGCTCCTCGATGAGCGCGCGGACCTGCGCAAGCTCCTCGTCGCTCGGCGCGCGCAGCTCGACGAGCTCGGTGTTGCAGCGGCGCGCGAGCGTGCCGAACTGGTCGTAGACGTAGGCGACGCCGCCGGACATGCCCGCCGCGAAGTTGGGCCCCACCTCGCCGAGCACGAGCACGAGCCCGCCGGTCATGTACTCGCAGCCGTGGGCTCCCACGCCCTCCACCACCACGGTGGCGCCGGAGTTGCGCACGCAGAAGCGCTGGCCCGCGAGCCCGTTCACAAACCCGCGCCCGCTCGTGGCCCCGTAGAAGGCCACGTTGCCCACGATGACGTTCTCGTCGAACTTGTAGGTCGCGCCCTCGCGAGGGCGCACGCTGAGCACCCCGCCCGAAAGCCCCTTGCCAAAGTAGTCGTTGGCGTCGCCGGAGATGCTGAGCGTCACGCCCGCCGGGACGAACGCGCCGAAGCTCTGTCCGCCCGACCCCTCGCACTCCACCGTGATGGAGCCCTCGGGGAGCCCCTCGGGGTGCGCCTTGGTCACACGGCTGCCCAGGAGCGTCCCCACGCAGCGGTTGACGTTGTCGATGTCCGCGCGGAAGCGGACCGGCGTGAGGTGGGCGCGGGCCCGCTCGGTGAGCGGCACGAAGAGCGTGGCGTCGAGCGTGCGGTCGAGCTCGAGGTCCGGGGCCATCTCCGGCAGGAAGTGCGGCGCGTCGGCCCCGGGGATGGAGCGCCCGTACTCGCAGGTTGCCGGGGCGAGAAGGTCGGTGAGGTCGAGCAGGTTGGCCTTCCAGTTGCGCTCGCCGGCAACGGGGACCTGGGCGAGGCAGTCCGCCCGGCCCACCATCTCCTCCACCGTGCGGAACCCCAGGGACGCCATGATCTCGCGCAGCTCCTCGGCCACGAACGTCATGTAGTTGACCACGTGCTCGGGCCTGCCGGAGAAGCGCGAGCGCAGGCGGCAGTCCTGCGTGGCGATGCCCGCCGGGCAGGTGTCGCGCTGGCAGTCGCGCTGCATGAGGCATCCGCAGGCTATGAGCGGCATCGTGGCGAAGCCGAACTCCTCGGCGCCGAGAAGGGCGGCGATCGCCACGTCCCGGCCGCTCATGAGCTTTCCGTCGGTCTCGAGCACCACGCGGGAGCGCAGGCCGTTGCGCACGAGCGTCTGCTGCGTCTCCGCGAGCCCGATCTCGAACGGGATGCCCGCGTGGTAGATGGAGTCGCGCGGCGCGGCGCCCGTGCCCCCGTTGTGCCCGGAGATGAGGATCTTGTCGGCCCCGCCCTTGGCAACGCCCGTGGCGATGGTGCCCACGCCCGCGAGCGCGCACAGCTTCACCGAGACGCGCGCCTCGGGGTTGGCGCACTTGAGATCAAAGATGAGCTCGGCGAGGTCCTCGATCGAGTAGATGTCGTGGTGGGGCGGCGGCGAGATGAGCCCCACGCCCGGCGTGGACTGGCGGACCTCCGCGATCCACGGGTAGACCTTCCTGCCGGGCAGGTGCCCGCCCTCGCCGGGCTTGGCTCCCTGGGCCATCTTGATCTGGATCTCGACGGCCGAGCAGAGGTAGCGGCTCGTCACGCCAAAGCGCCCGGAGGCGACCTGCTTGATGGCGGAGCGCCGTGAGTCGCCGTTCGGCAGCGCCGTCTCGCGCGCCGGGTCCTCGCCGCCCTCGCCGGTGTTGGAGCGGCCGTGCAGGCGGTTCATCGCGATGGCGAGGCACTCGTGCTGCTCGCGGCTGATCGAGCCGTAGCTCATGGCGCCGGTGTTGAAGCGGCGCACGATCTCGGAGGCGGGCTCGACCTCCTCGAGCGGCACGGGCGCGCCCGCGGGCACGAGGCCCATGAGGTCGCGCAGCGTCACGGCGCGCCCCGGTCGGTGCACCCACGCGGAGAACTCCTTGAAGAGCTCGTAGTCGCCCTCGCGGCAGGCGCGCTGCAGGAGGTAGATGGCCTTCGGGTCGATGAGGTGCTCCTCGCCTCCCACGGGGCGCCACTTGGTGAGGCCGAGGGTGGGCAGCTGGGAGGGCGCCGGCGAGCTGTCGAGCGCGAGCGCCTCGTCGTAGCGCGCGTCGAGCTCCCGCTGGAGGTCGGCCGTGGTGAGGCCCCCCACGCGCGTGGCCGTGAACGTGAAGTGACGCTCCACCAGCTCCTCGGACAGGCCCAGGATTTCAAAGATCTGCGCGGAGTGGTAGCCCTGCATCGTCGAGATGCCCATCTTGGACATGATCGAGACGATCCCGCCCGTGACGGCGCGGTCGTAGTTGGCGAGCGCCTCCTCGGGCGCGAGGGCGAGCTCCCCGCGGGCGCACAGGTCGCGGATGCAGTCGTGGGCCATGTAGGGGTAGATGGCGGACGCCGAGAAGGACACGAGGCACGCGAAGTCGTGCGCCGAGAAGGCGTCGCCCGTCTCCACCACGAGGTCGGCCCTGGTGCGCAGGCCGCAGCGGATGAGGTGGTTGTGCACGCAGCCGAGCGCGAGCAGCGACGGGACGCTCACCTCGCCCTCTGCCGCCCTGTCCGAGATCACCACGATGTTCGCCCCGGCGCGCACGTCGCGCTCGACGCCCTCAGCGAGCTCGTCGAGGGCGCGCTCGAGGGCACCGGGGCCGCCGGAGCGCGGGTAGGTCGCGCTCGCGCGGGCAACCCTGAACCCCACGCGGTCGATCGAGCAGATGCGCCGGAAGCCCCGCTCGTCGAGCATGGGCCCGGGCAGGCGCACCAGGCGGCACGCGTCGCGGCAGTCCTCGAGGAGGTTGCCGTGGTTTCCGAGGTAGAGCACCGTGCTCGTGACGAGGCTCTCGCGCAGCGCGTCGATCGGCGGGTTGGTGACCTGCGCGAAGAGCTGGCTGAAGTAGTCGAAGAACGAGCGGTGCGCCGTGGAGAGGCACGCGAGCGGCGCGTCGGTCCCCATGGAGGCCAGGGGCACGCCGCCCTTCTCGGCCATGGGGCGCACGACCTCGTCCACGTCGTCGTAGTGGTAGCCCAGACGCGCCATGCGCCTCACGAGCGGCACCCCGGCGTCGCGCGCGGCGAGCGCGGCGCCCTCGGGCTCGTCGAGGTCCGCCAGGTCGATGGTCTCCTCGTCGAGCCAGTCGCGGTAGGGCTTCTCGCCCGCGAAGCGGTCGCGGATCTCGTCGTTCCAGACGACGCGGCCCTGGTCCGGGTCGACCTCGAGCATCTCCCCGGGGCCCAGGCAGCCCGTGCGCAGCACGTTCGCCGGGTCCACGTCGATGGTGCCCACCTCGGAGGACAGGATCAGGCGCTCGTCGCGGGTCACGTAGTAGCGCGCGGGGCGCAGCCCGTTGCGGTCGAGCGCCGCGCCCACCAGGCGGCCGTCGGTGAAGACGATGGCGGCCGGGCCGTCCCAGGGCTCCATGAGCATGGACTGGTAGGCGTCATAGGCGCGGCGCCTCTCGCTCAGCTCGGGGTTCTTGTCCCAGGGCTCGGGCATCATGAGCGTGACGGCACGGTCCACGGGCCGCCCGTTCATCACGAGGAACTCCAGCACGTTGTCGAGGATGGCGGAGTCGGAGCCCTCGCGGTTGATGATCGGCATCACGCGCGGCAGGTCGGCACCGAGCACCGGCGAGTAGAGCATGGGCTCGCGGGCGCGGACCCAGGAGACGTTGCCGCGCAGGGTGTTGATCTCGCCGTTGTGGATGACGAGCCGGTTGGGGTGCGCGCGCTCCCAGGAGGGCGTGGTGTTGGTGGAGTAGCGGGAGTGCACGAGGGCGAGCGCCGTCTCCACCGCGGCGTCGTTCAGGTCGAGGTAGAAGCGGCGCATCTGCGTGGCCACGAGCATGCCCTTGTAGACGATCGTGCGGCTGGACATGCTGCAGACGTAGAAGATCTTGCCGGCGAGCGCCGGGCTCGCGTCGGCGGCGCGCTCGATGGTGCGCCGGGTCACGTAGAGGCGGCGCTCGAAGCCCCACCCGCGCTCGACGTCGTCGGGCCGCCGCAGGAAGGCCTGGTAGATCGTGGGCATGCAGGCACGCGCCGTGGATCCGAGGTCGTGCGGGTCAACGGGCACCTCGCGCCAGAACATGAGCGGCACGCCGCACTCCGCGCACCCGCGCTCGAAGACCTGGCGGGCAGCGGCGACGCCGGCCTCGTCCTCGTGCGGAAGGAACAGCATGGCCACGCCGTAGTCGCCCTCGTCGGGCAGGAGCTGCCCCTCCTTCTGCGCCTCCTTGCGGAAGAAGCGGTGCGGGACCTGAAAGAGCACGCCCGCGCCGTCGCCCGTGTTCTTCTCGAGGCCCTTGCCGCCGCGGTGCTCGAGGTTCACGAGCACGGAGAGCGCGTCGTCGAGCGTCTGGTGGCTGCGCCTGCCGTGCAGGTGTGCGATGGCGCCGATCCCGCAGGCGTCGTGCTCGTACTCGGCTCGGTAGAGGCCGTCTGTGCGCATGAGTCCCCCTTCGTCTGTGCTCAAGGGGAGTCTATGACGAGGCTGGCCCGGCCCGGGAAAGCGAGACGAACTTGCTACGCGCTCGCCACGCGCGCGTCTCCCGGCTGCCATCTGCGCGACGCAAGCCGGAAACGGACGAGAAACGGTGGCCGCCCCGAGAGGGCCGCCGCGGCGCTACGGGCGAGACAGGCCCGACGGCGGCACCGGGCGTCCGTCGCCCCTGTCGGCGGGCCGGTCCTCGCGCGGCTCCCAGCCCTGCTCGAAGGGCCCGAGCTGCGGCACGTCCGCCCCCTCGAGGAGGCGCCAGCCCTTGAGGGCGGCGGGCAGGTACAGCGCGACCGCGACCACGTACACCACCAAAAGCAGCACGGCGGCGAGCACCACGATGAGCTCGGCGCCCTCCGCGAGCGCGGGCGACACGTAGCTGCCGAGCACCTCCTCGCCCCCGCCCATGAGCGCGAGCGGCGTCATGACGAGAAGGTCGGCGAGCGCGTGGATCGCCGCGACGCCCCAGAAGCTGCGCGTGCGCACGTACACCGCCGCGAGGAGCATCCCCAGGCTGCCGGCCTGCACGGTCTTGAGCAGCATCTGGGCGAGCGTGATCGGGTCGAGGGAGCCCGCGGCGGACGTCGCCACGTGCACCGCCCCGAAGACGAGGGAGGAGACGAGCGACGAGACGACGACGCCGTTGGTGGTCCGCCCGTGACGCGAGAGCAGCCCGCCGAGCAGGAGCACCCGGAAGAGCGCCTCCTCGTAGAGCCCCACGCAGGCGCACAGGACAGCCACGCCCGCGAGGTCGGCCGCCCACGTCGGCGAGAGGGCGCCCATGCCCCCCTCCGCCACGAGAGAAGCGATCCCCGCGCCCTCGAGCGCGAGGAGCACCAGGGCGACAACGAGCGGGTAGGAGCCCAGGCGCAGCGCCGAGCGCAGCCCCTCGCGACGAGGGGCGAGGGCCCGGGCGCCGCCGAGCGCCGCCACTAAGGCCGCCACGAGCGCGAAGAGGAGCGCGCGCTGCAGCGCCTGGTCGAGGTAGAAGGGCAGCTCCGAGAAGCTCGGCACGAAGGAGAGGGCGACGAGGCCGACGGCAAAGAGCGCGATCGCCCAGCCCCGCTTGTGCGTTGTGACGAGTGCCATGGCAGCTCCTGCGAAGCGCGTGGAGAGGGTGTCATGGCAGAGGATACCCCACGGGGAGGCCCGCGATTCGCTACCATGTATGAGAACGGTCCCAAGGAAGGGAGCCCCCATGCTCGAGGACTACGCCAAGGCACGCAAGCTCGGCCTCAAGCAGGTGGAGCGTGACATCTCGGAGGGCCGATACCCCTATCCCCCCGCCCTTGACGACATCCTCAAGAACCAGGGCTACCAGGGCGAGGTCCCCGTCGGGCTCGCCGAGGTGGACCTGTCGCTCATCGCGGGCACCAAGACGCGCGGGCGACAGAACATGTTCTCGAGCTCGTTTCTCCCCATCGCCGAGCCCGGCTCCGAGTTCGCGATGAAGTGGAGCGACCTCATCGACTCCCAGCGCGAGGAGGGCCTGCGCGACCCGATCGTGGTCTTCGAGTACCTCCAGCGCTTCTACGTGCAGGAGGGCAACAAGCGCGTCTCGGTCTCCCGCTACCTGGGCATGCCCACCATCCTGGCGAGCATCACGCGCGTGACGCCCATGCCCTCCGACGAGAAGGCCCTGCGCCTCTACCACGAGTTCACGCGCTTCTACCGGGTGTGCCCCGTCTACGGCATCATCGCCAACGAGGAGGGCTTCTACGCGCGCCTCGCCGCCCTTCTCGACCAGGACCTCGACCACCCGTGGCCCGAGGACGTCGTGCGCGACCTGCGCGCGGTGTTCGGAATCTTCTCGGCGTCGTTCAGGGCGCGCGGCGGGGAGAAGCTCGACCTCGCCATCGGCAACGCCTTTGCCACCTACCTCACCATCTTTGGCTTCGAGCACGTGCGCAGCCTGCCGCCGGCCAAGGTGGACGAGGAGGTCGGGCGCATCTGGGGCGAGTTCGTGGTGACGCAGGGCGAGGGCGCGCGGGCCTACCTCGAGGACCCGGCGCACGGGCACACGGCCCCTCTCCCCAAGCTCAAGAACATCGCCAAGACGACGGTGCTCGCCAAGCCCTTCCGCGTGGCCTTCGTCTACGACCGCAACCCCCTCTCCTCCGGCTGGATCGCCCTGCACGAGCGCGGGCGCAAGAAGCTCGAGATGCGCCTCGGGGCGACGGTCTCCACCGTCGCCTACACCGACCGAAGCTCTGACGCCGCCTTTGACCAGGCCATCGACGAGGCCATGGGCTTTGGCGCCGACCTTGTCATCACCTGCGCCCCCACGCAGATGCGCCAGGTCACGCGCGCGGCGGCCGAGCACCCCGGGCCCGCCTGGCTCAACTGCTCCGTCAGCCTCTCGCACAGCGTCGTGCGAGGCTTCTACGGACGGATGTACGAGGCCAAGTTCCTTCTCGGCGCGCTCGCCGCCTCCCTCGCGGAGCACCACCGGGTGGGCTACGTCGCCGAGTCGCCGGTCTTCTCCACCGTTGCCGAGATCAACGCCTTCGCCATAGGCGCCGCGATGGTCGACCCCTACGTCAAGGTGCATCTCAAGTGGTTCTCCGCGAAGGGCCGCAACTGGAGGCGCGAGCTGCGCGAGGAGGGCGTCCACATCGTCTCCGGGCGCGACTACGCCAACCCGCTCGCCCCCAAGGAGTCGTGGGGGCTCTACCGCGCGGACGACGACGGGACGGAGACGCACCTCGCCGACCCCGTCTGGAAGTGGGGCCGCTACTACGAGATGCTCGTGCGCTCCATCAGGAACGACACCTGGAAGAAGGAGGGCACGCGGACGCAGGGCCACTCCATCAACTACTGGTGGGGCATGTCCGCCGGCGTGCTCGACGTGAGCATCTCCGACGCCGTCCCGAACGGCCAGCGCACCCTCGTCGACGTGCTCAGACAGTCCGTGCTCTCCGGGCGCGTGCACCCCTTCACGGGCAGGCTCGTCGCCCAGGGCAGCGACGTCGTGCAGGGGGACGACGCGGGCCGCCTCACGAGCGAGCAGATCGTGCGGATGCGCTGGCTCAACGAGAACGTGATCGGGCGCCTGCCCGACCAGGGCGAGCTCGACCGCGACGGTCTTGTCGAGGTGGAGGTGGCGGGCGTCATCCCGGTCGACCCCACCAAGGTCCTTCTCAAGGGAACGAGCAGGTAGGGGCGGCGCGCATGAGGATCCTCGCGATATCCGACACGCCCGAGGGCTGGCTCTGGGAGCGCTACGACCGCGAGCGCATGGCCGGCGTCGACCTCGTCGTCTCGTGCGGCGACCTCCCCGCCACCTACCTCGAGCACATCGTGACGCTCGCCAACGTCCCCCTGCTCTACGTCCAGGGCAACCACGACACCGCCTACGACGAGCACGCCCCGGAGGGCTGCGTCTCCATAGACGGGCAGCTGCGCGACTTCCGCGGCCTGCGCGTCATGGGGCTCGGCGGGTCCATCCGCTACAACGACGAGGTGCACGGCTTCACCGAGGCCGAGATGGCGAGAAGGGCCGCGCGCATGGCGCTGCTCGCGAGCGCGACGGGCGGGGTGGACCTGCTCGTCACCCACGCCCCGCTGCGCGGCTACGGGGACCTCGACGACCTGCCGCACCGCGGGTTCGAGTCGCTGGGACGGCTCGTCGAGCGCGTCCGCCCGCGCTACCTGCTGCACGGCCACGTGCACATGGAGTACGGGCGCATCGAGCGCGTGCTCGAGCACCCCTGCGGCACCACGGTCATCAACGCCTGCGGGTCCTACGTGCTCGACCTCCCCGACGAGACGATCGGCGGGCGCCACGGGATCTTCCGCGTGGCGGAGGCGTGAGCGGGCGCGCGGGCTTCTCGGCGGGACGTCGGGACGTCGGGACGTCGTCACGAATTGCGCCGAGTGCGCGGTTGGTGGCGCACATCGGGCGCGATTCGTGTCCGTTTGGACGAGAAGTACGTCGAGTGCGCGCCGTCGTCCCGCAGTCAGCGCGCACTCGGCGCGATTCGTGCCGTGCGCGGACCTCAAGGGAGACGTCGCCGACAGGCAGACGCCGCGCCAGCTAGGCCCGCATGCTCGCGAGGTACTTCCTGAGGTCGGTCGTCGCGTAGTCCTCCGCGTCCGGATCGATGACCCACGCGGAGCGGTCACAAGCGGCGTCGATGCGCGCGACATGACCCTCGCTCACCTCGTCCAGCGTGCTCACCAGCACGTCCTTCACACAGAGCCCCTTTCCCGGCCTGTCCGCCTTCTCAAGGGCGCGGACGAGAAGCTCGGCGACGCCCTCACGCATGCCCCATCGGCGCGCCAGCGAGGAGAGGATGGGCGCCACCACCGTTTTGGCAACGTAGCGGTTGGCGTCAAGCCAGTCTCGGGAGCTCGGCTGCTCTCCCCGTGGCACCCACTTGTCCGCATCCGTCTCGGGAAGGCGCTCGAGGCGCTCGAGGGCGCCCCGCATGGGAGCGTCATCGAGCAGGAGCGGGAACACGGGAATCCCGCGCCCGAGCGCCCAGGCGGCCTCCTGCTGGCACCAGATGCTCTCGTTGGAGTGGGCCGAGGACAGGTACACGAGCACGTCGCACGTCCTCAGGTTCTTCTCGAGGACGCTCGGCCAGGCCTCGCCCGCCCCGAGCGCCTCCGCCGAGCAGAAGCAGTCGACGCAGAACGTCTCGCGCAGGAGCTTCGACAGCCGCTTGGCAAGAACCTCGTCCCGCGAGCTGTAGCTGATGAAGAAGCAGGGCGGCTCCTCGGCGAGCCCCGGCCCCTCCTCCCAGGCGCCCTCGTCGCCCGCGCGGCTCACGCGCACGGCGTACTCGCCGGCGCCGCCCGGCAGCTCGATCGTCAGCGTCACGCGGCCGGCCCCCTCCTGGGCAGACTCCGTGACGACGACCCCGTTCCTCTCGCCCATCGCGCTCCCCTCCCTCGTGGCCCCGCCGAACGAAGAAGGGTGGCGACGCCGCACGCCGCCACCCTACCACGTTCCTGTCGAGAAGGACCTTTTGTCCTATGCGCGACCCAGGCAGGCGGCGCCCGTCTGGCGGATGTTGGTGAGGTAGACGCTCTCGCGGCCGAAGTAGCCGGAGATGTAGTCCACGTAGCCTGCCGTCTCGGCCTTGGGCAGCACGCACATGATGACGCCCGCGAAGCCGCCGCCGTGCAGGCGACACGCGCCGGCGCCAATGCGCCGCAGGTAGAGCTCGGTGAGCGCGAGCGCGAGCGGGATGGGCTGCTCCTCGGGCATGCCGGGCACCACGGCGTTCTGCAGCCACTCCCAGGAGCTGCGGCCGGATGCGGTGATGAGGTCGAGCACGCGGCCCTTCTCGCCGGCCGCGATGGCGCGCTCGGCCTCCTCCACCCGACCGACCTCCTCGAAGTAGTGCAGCGCGCGCAGCACCGCGCGGTCGCCGCACCGCTCGCGGAGCTCTGCCACATGGGCGAGCACCGCGTCCTCGCTCGTGTCGCAGAGGTTCTTGACACCGAGCGCCTCGGCGACGGCGTGCATCTCGTTGGGGACCGACGAGTACTCGGCGGAGAGATCCGCGTGGCCCTTGCCGGTGTTCACGATCACAAGGTCGCACCCCAGCTCGTCGAAGCCGAAGTCGACCCTCTCGTAGCTCACGCCGTGGCTGAAGTCCAAAAGGATCGTGCCGCCCACCGCGCACGCCATCTGGTCCATGAGGCCGGAGGCCTTGCCCCACCAGACGTTCTCGGCGTGCTGGCCGATGCGCGCGTAGTCCGCGCGGTCGATGGCGTCGTCGTTGTAGAGGTGGTTGACGATCTCGCAGACGAGCATCTCGAATGAGGCCGAGGAGCTCACGCCCGCGGACGGGATGACCTCGGAGGACGCCACCGCGTTGAAGCCGCCGACCCTGAAGCCGCGCTCGACGGCGGCCTCGAGCATGCCCGCCACGAGCGCGGTGGAGCCGCCGCCGCGGGGGACCTCGTCGATCGCGGCGGTGTCGACGACGATCGCCTCGGGGTATCCCTCGCTCCAGATGGTCACGACGCCGTCATCGGTCCTCTCGGCCGCCGCAATGCTGTCCATGGTGATGCTCGCGGCGAGGATCTTGCCGCCGTTGTGGTCGGTGTGGTTGCCGATGATCTCCGTGCGGCCCGAGGCGGTGAAGTACTCGGGGTCCCCCGCGCCGAAGGCCTCCTCGTAGCGCGCCGCGAGCGCGCGGAGCCGCTCGGACGCGCGCTCGGCGTCCGCGCCGTAGACCTTGGCCAGGGCGTCCTGGCTGGGAACTGCCATCTTGTCTCCTTTCTAGCGGACGCTCGCGACGAAGCGAGCGAGCGCCTCTCTACCCTGCTCGTTGTCGGCGAAGACCGCACAGTGCTCGAGCACCCGCGCGAACACCTGGCCGATCTCCTCCTCGATGACGGCGTCGAGCGCCGCCGGGTCGGCGGACGCGACGCGCTCCGGCGCGAACTCCGGGTGGCGGCCCAGGACCTCGGCGGCCCAGGGGGCGTGGCTCGCTATCTCGGGCACGGAGGCCGGATCCTCCCCGTCGAGGATGGCCCGCTTCAGACGGCCCATCTCGCCGAGCAGGCGGGCGGGCAGCACCGCGAGGCCCATGACCTCGATGAGGCCGATGTTCTCCTTCTTGATGTGGTGGAGCTCCTGGTGCGGGTGGAAGATGCCGAGCGGGTACTCCTCGGTCGTGCGGTTGTTGCGCAGGACGAGGTCGAGCTCGAACTGCTCGCCGCGGCGCCGCGCGATCGGGGTAATCGTGTTGTGCGGCGTGCCGTCGGTCTCGGCGAGGACGCCGACGGAGGCGTCGGAGTAGCCGCGCCACGTCGTGAGGACCCTGTCGGCCAGCTCGACGAGGCGCGCCGGGTCCGCGCCGTCCAGGCGGATGACCGACATCGGCCAGTCCACGATGCCCGCGCGCACGTCCTCGAAGCCCTCGAAGCCGACCTCCTCGCGCAGGCCCGCCCGCGCCATGGCGAACTCGTAGCGGCCGCCCTGGTAGTGCTCGTGCGTGAGGATGGAGCCGCCCACGATCGGCAGGTCCGCGTTGGAGCCCACCGTGTAGTGCGGGAACTTCTCGATGAACTCGAACAGGCGCACGAACGTGACGCGGTCTATCCTCATGGGCACGTGCTTCTCGGACAGCACGATGCAGTGCTCGTTGTAGTAGACATAGGGGCTGTACTGGAGGTACCACGGCTCGCCGGCGAGCGTGAGCGGCACGAGGCGGATGGTCTCGCGCGCGGGGTGGTCGAGGCGCCCGGCGTAGCCGAGGTTCTCGGGGCAGAGCTGGCAGCGCGGGTAGGGCTCGCGGTCGGCGGCGCGCTGCCGGTCGAGGGCGGCCGCGATGGCCTTGGGGTCCTTCTCGGGCTTGGAGAGGTTGATCGTGATGTCGAGGTCACCGTAGCGGGTGCGCGTCACCCACTTGCGGTCGCGCGCCACGCGGTAGGAGCGGATGTAGTCGGAGTCGAGCGCGAGGCGGTAGAAGTAGTCCGTGGCCTCCTCGGGCGAGCTCTCGTAGCGGCTCCAGAACTCGCGCGTGACCTCGCTCGGGCGCGGCGTGACGCAGCCCATGAGGCGCGTGTCGAGAAGGTCGCGGCTCGCGACGCCCGCGTCGCACACGCCGCGCTCGACGGCGTCGTCGAGCAGGCCGGCGAGGATGTCCTCGAGCTCGCGGCGCCCGACGCGCTCGCGCGCCGCCGCGACTGCCTCGCGCGGGACGAAGCTCCCGTCGGGCTCGAAGCGCAGGGCGTCGAGCATGAGGTTGGCGGCGTAGGTGACGTCGTCCTCCCCAATGAGCCCGCGGTCGAGCGCGTAGGCGACGAGCTCGGCGACGCCCCCCTCCGCGGCGCTGGACGTGCTCTGTGCCATGCTCTGCTCCTTCCGACGAGGCCCAAGTTTTGCATAAGCACAACATGACAAGAATATCCCTCTTGTCAATAATCGCGAGCTAGAACGTCGTAAATGGGGCAGTATTTCAGACGAACGTTATATGCCAAAAATGGTATATTTTCGAGGCGTGATTCTGGTATGCGACGTGGTTCTCGCCGTCCTTCTCGCCACGTGCGCCGAGCCTCGCTTGCTCCCTCCCAAACCTACAGAATCGCCCCCTAGCCGTTGGTTTGAGCGGCATTAAGCAAGCTGAACCCTCCCAAACACACGCTCTGGCGAGAAAAGCGTCGGTTTGGGAGGGACGTTGCCACGGGCGCGCTCCCGCACGCCGTCCGCCCGCCGCAAGGGAATCGGGCCAACGGTAGGACTTCGTCGGTGAGCGAGAAAAACGAAGAATGCGTGCACGTGCGCGGACATGCGCGCTATACTGCGCTCAAGCAAGTTTGGAAACGTTTCCAGTCTGCTCCGGACCACCGCGAGCGCGAGAGGGCGACATGGACATCCGGGACATCGCATCGGCATCTGGGTACGGCGTGGGCACCGTCTCGCGCGTCATCAACGGCCAGCCCAACGTGAGCGACCGCGCCCGGAAGTGCATCCTCGAGGTCATGCGCGAGTGCGGCTACGAGCCCAACTCGAACGCCCGCTACCTCAAGATGCGCGCGCAGACCTCTGTTGCCGCCTTTGTGATGGGCGTCGGCAACCGTCTCTTCGACGACATCCTCGGCCCCCTCCAGGCGGCGCTTGCCGAGGCCGGGGAGGACCTCGTCGTCACCTACCTCGACGACGACGCCGACGAGGTGCGCGCCGCGATCGACTACCAGCACGCGCGCCGCCCCAAGGCGATGGTCTTCCTCGGCGGCGAGCCGCGCTACTTCCGCGAGGCGTTCCACGAAGTCGAGGTGCCGAGCGTCCTGGTCACGAGCTCCGCCGCCGACCTCGGGCTCCCCAACCTCTCGAGCGTGTCCATCGACAACGAGGCTGCCTCGCGCCACGTGATCGAGCACCTGCTCGCGCGCGGTCATCGCCGCATCGGCGTCATCGGCGGAAGCCGCGCGGGCAACCTGACGAGCGACCTGCGCCTGCGCGGCGCCGAGCGCGCCCTCGCCGAGCACGGCGTGGCCCTTGACCTCGAGCGCGACTACGAGCCGGCCCCGTTCCTCGAGACCGGGGGCTACGATGCCGCGAGCCGTCTGCTCTCCCGGTCGGGCGACCTCACCGCGATCTTCGCCCTCGGCGACGTCGTGGCGTTCGGGGCGCTCCGGGCGATCGTCGACCGCGGCCTCAGCGTTCCGGGCGACGTCTCGCTCGTGGGCTTCGACGACACGTCCTTCTCGCAGTTCTCCGTCCCTCGCGTCACGACGATCAGCCAGCACGCGGAGCTTCTCGCCGCGCGCGCGGCCGAGCTCGTGCTGCGCGGGATGGCCGGGGGCGAGGCCGAGCACGTCGTCGTGCCCTTTGAGCTCATGGAGCGAGAGAGCGTCCGCGCCCTCTGAGCCCTGCGCCGCGGGCCCCGCCGCGGCCATGCCCCAACCTGGCGCGAGCCGCCTTCCACCGTCAAGAGATTGGAGCCAGAAGAGATGAGAAGCTCAGGGGTGCTCATGCCCGTGACGTCGCTGCCCTCCCCCTGGGGCGTGGGGACGATGGGCGCGGAGGCCCGCGCGTTCGTGGACTTCCTTGCCCGTTCGGGCATGGCGGTCTGGCAGGTCCTGCCCATCGTCCCCACGAGCTACGGGGACTCCCCCTACCAGTCCTTCTCGACCTACGCGGGCAACCCCTACCTCATCGACCTCGACGACCTCGCCACCGAGGGGCTCTTGCGCCGCGACGAGTACGCGCAGCTCGCATGGGGCGATGACCTCGGCCGCGTTGACTACGGCGCCCTTCATCGCCTGCGCTTTGGCGTGCTACGCCACGCGGTCGGGAGGCTCGAGCGCCTCATGCCCATCGAGCTCGACGCCTTCTGCGCAAGGGAGGCCGCCTGGCTCGACGACTACGCCCTCTTCATGGCCCTGAAGGACGCCCATGGCGGCGCCTCGTGGACCACGTGGGAGGACGACCTGCGCCTGCGGCGCGCGGGCGCGCTCGACAGGGCTCGCGAGGAGCTCGCCGGAGAGGTGGACTTCTGGAAGGGCGTCCAGTGCCTGTTCTTCCGCCAGTGGGCCCGCCTGCGCGAGCACGCGGCGGCACACGGAGTCCAGATCATGGGGGACGTCCCCTTCTACGTTGCCCTCGACAGCGCGGACGTCTGGTCGCACCCCGAGCAGTTCCAGCTCGACGACGACCTTCGCCCGCGCGAGATCGCCGGCGTCCCGCCCGACGGCTTCTCGGCCATCGGCCAGCTCTGGGGCAACCCGCTCTTTGCCTGGGACCGCATGAAGGCGGACGGCTATGAGTGGTGGTGCTCGCGCGTCGCCTTCCAGCTGCGCCTCTACGACATCCTGCGCATCGACCACTTCCGCGGGTTCGACTCCTACTTCGCCATCCCCGCGAGCGCCGTCACCGCCGCCGACGGGCACTGGCGCAAGGGGCCGGGCATCGAGCTGTTCCGCGTGCTCGAGGACAAGGTCGGACGATGCCGGATTGTGGCCGAGGACCTTGGGTACCTCACCGACTCGGTGCGTCAGCTCCTCGCCGACTCCGGCTACCCCGGCATGCGCGTCCTCGAGTTCGCCTTCGACACGCGCGACGGCACGGGCGCCGAGTACCTGCCGTTCGCCTACCCCGCAAACTCCGTTGCCTACGTCGGGACCCACGACAACGACACCGCGCTCGGCTGGCTCGAGACGGCGCCCGTCGCCGACGCCCGCCTCGCGCGCGAGTACCTCCACCTTGACGCCGCCGAGGGCGAGGGGTGGGGCATGATGCGCGGCATCTGGGCGAGCGCCGCCGACCTCGCCGTGGTGCAGATGCAGGACCTTCTCGGCCTCGGGAGCGAGGCGCGCCTCAACACGCCCTCCACGCTCGGCGGCGCCAACTGGTGCTGGCGCGCGCTGCCGGGCTTCGCGAGCGAGGCGCTCGCCGAGCGGGTGCGCCACCAGCTCGCGATCTACCACAGGCTGCCCAACGGCGCGGGGGCGAGCGCCTCCCGTCCCGTCAGTAAGGAGAAGTGACATGGACCTAGAGAAGAGCCTCGGCGAGACGCTCGCCGGCATGGGAACCGACCTCGACCGGGCGAGCCGCGCCCAGATCTTCTGCGCCCTTCTGCGCGTGACGCGCGACGCGGAGCTCTCGATGGCGCCGGCCCCGGGCGGGCGCAAGCTCTACTACTTCTCGGCCGAGTTCCTCGTGGGGCGCCTGCTGCGCGCGAACCTCGTGAACCTCGGCCTCGCGGACGAGGCGGAGCGCGTCCTCGCTGCGCACGGCACGTCGCTCGCCGAGGTCGAGGACTGCGAGCCGGAGCCCTCGCTCGGCAACGGCGGCCTGGGGCGGCTCGCCGCGTGCTTCCTCGACTCCATCGCCTCGCTCGGGCTCTCCGGCGACGGCGTGGGCCTCAACTACCACTACGGCCTCTTCCGCCAGGACCTCTCCGACGGCACGCAGCGCGAGGAGCCCAACCCCTGGATCGAGCCCGAGTCGTGGCTCATCGACACCGGTCGCTCCTTCTCGGTGCCCTTTGGCTTCGGGCCCCTCACGGCACGGATGTACGACATCGCCGTTCCCGGCTACGAGAACGGCACCGTGAACCGACTCCACCTCTTTGACGTGGACGACCCCGCGCCCGCCCCCGAGCACGGCATCGACTTCGACAAGGGCGACGTGCGCCACGACCTGACGAGCTTCCTCTACCCCGACGACTCCGACGAGGCGGGCCGCCTCCTGCGCGTGTACCAGCAGTACTTCATGGTCTCGGCGGGAGCGCAGCTCATCCTCGCCGAGCTCGCCGAGCGCGGCGCGCCCGTCACGGAGCTCGACCGCCACGTCGCCGTCCACATCAACGACACGCACCCCTCGATGGTGATCCCCGAGCTCGTGCGCCTGCTCTGCGAGGGCGGCGTGCCCTTCGAGGAGGCTGCCGCGATCGTGGAGCGCACCTGCGCCTACACCAACCACACGATCCTCGCCGAGGCCCTCGAGACCTGGCCCATGTCCTACCTCGAGCAGGTGGCGCCCAAGATCGTGCCCGTCATCCGCCGCCTCGACGCGCTGGCACGCGAGCGCTCGGACGAGCCCTCCGTGGCCATCGTCGACCAGGGCGACGTGGTGCACATGGCCAACCTCGACGTCCACTTCTCGCACGCGGTGAACGGGGTCGCCGCGCTCCACACGAAGATCCTCGTGGAGTCCGAGATGCGCCCGCTCGCCGAGCTCTACCCCGAGAAGTTCTCCAACAAGACGAACGGCGTCACGTTCCGGCGCTGGCTCATGGGCTGCAACCCCGGGCTCGCCTCGCTCGTGACGTCGGCCATCGGCGACGGCTGGAAGCGCGACGCGTCCCGGCTCGAGGACCTTCTCGACCTGCGCGGGGACAGCGCCTTCACGCAGGCGCTCCTCGAGGTCAAGGACGCCAACAAGGCGCGCCTCGCCGCCTGGCTGCGCGCCGAGAAGGGCATCGAGGTGGACCCGGGGTCGGTCTTTGACATCCAGGTCAAGCGCATGCATCAGTACAAGCGTCAGCAGATGAACGCCCTCTACGCGCTCTGGAAGTATCTCCAGATCAAGCATGGAAACGTTCCCACGCGACCCGTCACGATGGTGTTCGGTGCCAAGGCGGCTCCGGCCTACACCCTCGCCAAGGACACGATCAACCTGCTCGTGGCCATCGGGCGCCTCGTTGCGGACGACCCCGAGGTCTCGCCGTGGCTCACCCTCGCCTTCGTGGAGAACTACAACGTCACGGCCGCCGAGCACCTCATCCCCGCCGCCGACGTCTCCGAGCAGATCTCGCTCGCGTCTAAGGAGGCGAGCGGCACCTCCAACATGAAGTTCATGGCCAACGGCGCCGTGACGCTCGGCACCCTCGACGGCGCCAACGTTGAGATCGCCGAGCTCGTGGGCAGGGAGAACATCTACCTCTTCGGGCGCTCCTCGGCCGACGTGATCGGGCTCTACGCAAGTGACGGCTACCGGCCCTGGGACGTCTGGCAGGGCGACGCGGAGCTTGCCGAGGTGCTCGACATGATCGTCTCCCCCGAGCTGCTCGCGCGCGGCGACGCGGGGTGCCTCGCCCGCGTCTACCGCGACTTCGTGGCCAAGGACTACTTCATGGCCCTGCTCGACGCGCGCGACTACGCCGCCGTCAAGGAGCGCTGCCTCGCCGACTACGAGGACCGAGCTGCCTGGGGCGAGAAGGCCCTCGTGAACGTGGCGAGGTCCGGGTTCTTCTCGTCCGACCGCACCATCCGCGAGTACGACCGCGACATCTGGCACCTGTCCTGACGCCCGGCGGGCCCGCGACGGGCCCGCGTGAGCCTGTCCCCTTTTCTCTGAGAGAAAAAGCACGTCCCCAATTTGCTGAAAGGAGCACGACATGACGAAGAACAACGAGCGCGCGGACTGGTGGAAGCAGGCGGTCGTGTACCAGGTGTACCCGCGCAGCTTCTACGACGCCTCGGGCGACGGCCTCGGCGACATCCGCGGCGTCACCGCGCGCATGGACTACCTGCGCGCGCTCGGCATCGACGCGATCTGGCTCTCCCCGTTCTATCCCTCCCCGCTCGTGGACGGCGGCTACGACGTGGCCGACTACCGCGACGTTGACCCGCGCCTCGGCACGCTCGCCGACTTCGACGAGATGGTGGCCGCGGCGCACGACGCCGGCATCAAGGTGGTCGTGGACATCGTCCCCAACCACACCTCCACCGAGCACGAGTGGTTCCGCGCAGCGCTCGCGGCCGGCCCCGGCTCGCCCGAGCGCGACCGCTACGTCTTCCGTCCCGGCCGCGGCGAGCACGGCGAGCTGCCCCCCAACGGCTGGCGCTCGACCTTTGGCGGCCCCGCCTGGGAGCCGGTGGGCGACGGCGAGTGGTACCTGCACCTCTTTGCCGTCGAGCAGGCGGACCTCAACTGGAAGAACCCCGAGGTCCGCGAGGACTTCAAGCGGACGCTGCGCTTCTGGAGCGACCGCGGCGCGGACGGCTTCCGCATCGACGTGGCGCACGCGCTCGCCAAGGACCTCGACAGCCGCCCGCTCGACGAGTGGCCCGACGACCCCGACCAGGCAAGCCTCTCGCAGGAGGGCGAGGGCGGCGACAACCCGCTCTGGGACCGTCCCGAGGTGCACGAGATCTACCGCGAGTGGCGCAAGGTCTTCAACGAGTACGAGCCTCCCCGCTTCGCCGTTGCCGAGGCGTGGGTCTGCCCTGAGCACCAGTGGATGTACGCCTCGACCGACGAGCTCGGACAGGTCTTCAACTTCGAGTTCGCCAAGACGGACTGGTTTGCCGACGACTTCCGCCGCGCCATCGAGGAGGGCCTCGACGCAGCCGAGCGCTCCCGCTCCACGACCACGTGGGTCCTCTCCAACCATGACATGGCGCGCCACGCCACGCGCTTCGGCCTGCCGCAGGTCCGCTCCCGCGAGCACCATCAGCTCGTGAACGACTGGCTCCTGCGCGACGGGCGCACCTACGTGGAGGACCGCGCGCTGGGAACCCGGCGCGCCCGCGCTGCGCTGCTCATGGAGCTCGGGCTGCCCGGGTCGGTCTACCTCTACCAGGGAGAGGAGCTCGGCCTCTTCGAGGTGGCCGACATCCCCTGGGAGGCGCTCGAGGACCCCGAGGCGCGCATGACCGAGCACGGCGACGCGATCAAGGGCCGCGACGGCTGCCGCGTGCCGCTCCCCTGGGTTGCCGACGACCCCACCGACGCGTTCGGCTTCTCGGCGCCCGCCGAGCACGCCGCCCCGCACCTGCCGCAGCCCGCGTGGTTCGGCAGCCACGCCGTGGACGCCGAGGAGGCCGACAAGGGCTCGATGCTGTGGTTCTACCGGCACGCGCTCGCCCTGCGCGCCGAGCTGGTGGTCCCGACCGGCGACACCTCGCTCGCCTGGGCGGCCGAGAACGGCGGCGAGGTCATCGCCTACGAGCGCCCGACAGCGGACGGGCGCACGCTCGAGGTCGTCACGAACTTCGGCGCCGAGCCCGCGCGGCTGCCCGAGGGCGAGGTCCTTCTCGCCTCCGCGGAGCTGAACGCTGACGGGTCCCTTCCCGCCGACGCCACCGTCTGGGTCGTCCGCTAGGCACATGAGCTCGCCCAAGGCCCCGCTCGGCAGCGTTTGCGGGGCCTTGGGCGAGCCGTCAACGAGAGGGGGCAGGGACTCGGCGCCCCTGCCCCCTCTCCCCTACTCGCTTGCGCGCAGCAGGATGAACGCCAGGTTCTCCTTGTGCCAGGGCGCTGCGAGCACGCTGCGCCGGACCTTGTAGACGAGGTCCCCCTCGTCCGTCTCGACGGTGAGCTCGAGCGACGCGAGCCTCATCCGCAGCCTCATCTGCTTGATCCGCTCGTTGGGGACGAACAGGAGGCGGTCCCCCTCGAGCCTGCCGCGACGGTCGTCGACCGGCACGATCGCGATGCCAGAGCTGTTGAAGTGCAGCACGTGCTCGCGCATGACGTTCATGTACTCGCCCATGCCGAGGTTGTAGCTGCCCACGGTGGGCTTGAGCGTGGCGAGTATCGTCGCGTGGCTCGCGAAGTCCACGCCCCTCCCCAGGAGGAGCTCCCTGACGTCGTTCTCGGTCATGTCTGCCCTACGCCCCCGCTGCGCGCTGGCGGTGCAGCTCGTTGTAGTCAACGATGCCGTCGCGCCCCGTCTGGATGATGCCCTCGACGTCCATGCCCATGTCGCGCGCCGTGACGTACTCGATCACCATCGGGAGGTTGGCGCCGGTGACGATCTGCACCCGCTCCGCGTCCTCCTCGGTGCGCAGCAGCATGGCCGCGCAGTTGCACGGGGACCCAAACAGCAGGTCGCAGAGGATCACGACGCCCTCGCCCGTGTCAACGCTCTCCACCGCCTGCCTGATCCTGACGGCGAACTCGGCGATGTCCTCGCTCGGCATGAAGCCGATGGCGGCGAGCTGCTCGGGCTCCCCCACGAACATCCTCACGGCGTCGAGCATGCCCTCGGCAAGGCCACCGTGGCTGACTAGAACAATACCCTTCATGAGACCTCCCGGGTCGTCGCGGACTGACAAGGCCGGCGCACGGCGCGAGACGCATGGGTCCGTCACGCCGTGCGCCGGCAGCGTGGAGCAAGCGGCGCCAGAACGTGCCTTACGCTACACGATGCCGAAGAAGGCAAGGACGAGCGCCACCACGAGGGTGCCGAGCACGAGCTTGACGATGCTCACGTTCTTCTTGCTGATCAGCAGGTAGTAGACGAAGAGTACAGAGATCTGGAGCAGGCCGGGCATCAGGTTGTTGAGCTGGTCCTGGATGACCATCGTGGACTCGCCGGAGGTCACCTGCAGGGCGAGAGAGAGCGACACCATCGAGGAGGTGAGCACGCCCATCATCGTCATGCCCAGGATGTTGGCGCCCTCGGTCACGGAGTTCATGAGGGAGGAGCCCAGCACGTTCTTGATCGCCGAGCGGCCCTGCTTGTAGGTGAGCTTGGTCGTGAGGATGAGCTCGCACAGCGTCACCATCGTGCCGAGGAGCAGAACGAGCACGCCGAGGAAGTTACCCTGCTGCGCGAGCGAGCAGGCGGCAAGGATGAACAGCGTGGTGATCGTGCCCGCGGAGAACGAGTCACCGAAGGCGGCGCAGGGGCCCATGAGACCGGTCTTGACCGCGATGATGGACTCGCCCGGAATGGAGTCGATGCTGTTGGCCTTCTCCTCCTCCATCGCCAGCACCGTGCCGAGGATGAGGCCGCCGGCGGTGGCGTTGGTGTTGAAGAGCTCCATGTGACGCGTCATGGCGTCCTTGAGGTCGTCCTTGTTCGGGTAGAGCTTCTTGAGCGCAGGGAGCAGCGCGTCGGTGAACGCGATGGACTGCATGCGCTCGAAGTTGAGCGAGATCTCGCAGTTGATGTACCAGCGGGCGATGACCTTGTTGACGTCCGACTTGGTGAGGGAGATGCGCTTGGTGTCCTCAGCCATAGTTCTACGCCTCCTTCTGAGCGTCGCGCTTCGCCATGACCACCAGGACCGCCACGCACCCGGCGATCAGGCCGGCAGTGATGTTGTTGAGGGCCAGGCACTGGACCAGGATGAAGCCGATGATGGTGTAGGGAAGCATCTTGGGCTGACCGATCATGTTCATGATGAGCGCGAAGCCGATGGCGGGCATGACGCCGCCGGCGACGGACAGGCCCTGCATGACCCAGTCGGGCACGACGTTCATGAACGCGAGCATGGCGTCCTGGCCGAACATCACGACGATGAAGACGGGCAGGAACAGAATGGGGAGCTCGATGATGGGCGGGTAGATGAGCGCGCAGCGGGACAGCTCGGCGGTGTCGCCCTTTGCGACGGCGGCGTCGGCGCGGTGCACGAAGATGATGTTCACGAAGCGGCGAAGCGTGGTGACGAGCGAGCCAACGAGGCCCATAGGCACTGCGAACGCGATTGCCTGCTCAACGCTCAGGCCGGTCGCGAGCGCGATCGGTATGACCGTTGTCGCCGCGAGCGCCGAGTCGGTCGGCAGGTTTCCTCCGGGGGCGATGATGCCCGCGAACACGGCCGCGATGCCGCCGCCGATGATGAGGCCCTGGGTAACGTCACCGTAGATCGCGCCGGCCACCACGCCCACGAAGATGGGGCTCGCGAAGAAGAACAGGGCGAAGTAGCCGCCGATCATCCCTCGCGCTAGCCAGTACAGAACGCCCATAGCCACCGCCATGATGACAAGCTGTGCGCCTTCCATAAGGACTCTCCTCTCTCTTTCCTGGCAGTTTCCTGCCTTACTTCACTTTGCTCTCGACGGACTCGAGGCTTACCGCCGCCGTCTCGGGAATCGGCTGGAGGTAGACGTTGACGCCCGACGCCTTGATCTCAGCCAGCATGTCGTACTCCTCCGGGGAGAGCGCAACGCCCTGCATGGCGTTCTTGCGGTTGGGCGCGGACTGGATGGCGCCCACGTTGAGCTCGGGGAAGGAGAACCCGTTCTTGAACGCCTGGTACGCGCTCGCCACGTCTTTGAAGATGAGCATCGCGCTGTCGTTCTTGCTGTCCAGCGTCTCCTGGATCTTGTCGATGGTCGTGATGTCGACGTCCTTGTCGCCGGCGGACATGCGGTAGATGTCTGCCATGAACTCATCGTTGATGAGCGCGTCGTCGACGAGGACCAGTCGGTCGACGGGACGGAACTTGATCCACTTCGCCACGATCTGGCCATGGATCAGGCGGTAGTCGACGCGAACGATCTTTACCGTTGCCATGAGCTTGCACCCCTTCTTTCTCTCGCGAAGCCTTTGTTCCAGCCGCAACCCGTGCGGCGCTCCTCCTAGTACTCGACGCGCACGGCCTCGTGGGTCTCGACGCTCTTGGTGACCGCCTCGGCGATCAGCTCGGCGTGGAGGCCGTCGGTGAGGCCGGCGACGAACTCCCTGCCCGTCTGGATGCAGTCCACGAAGTCGCTCATCGGCTCGATGCCAAAGCCCACCAGGCGCCCGCCGTTGTTCTGCATGAAGGCAATGTTGGGGGTGTAGCCCTTCTGCGCGTCAAAGAACTCGACGCCACGGCGCTGGGAGTCAACGCGGATGAGCGTGTTCTCGCACATGATGTGCGTGCAGGAGTCGTCGGCCTTGGCAAAGCCGTTCGGGACGATCCAGGAGTTCTCGACGGTCCAGGTGCAGCCGTTCTCAAACTGCAGCATGGCGGTCACGGTGTCGTAGGTGTCGACGCCCATGGACTCGAGCAGCCCCTTGTGGCCGCGCGCGTAGACCTCGGTGACCTCGCAGCCCATGTACCAGCGGATGAGGTCGTAGCAGTGGGTCCCCAGGAAGTGGACGGGGCTCGAGGCGTTTGCCCACTTGAGCCAGTTGGTGGGAACGTCGATGATGTCGTCCATGCGCATGTAGCCGCGCAGCGGGGCGCCGCAGCCCTCCTCGGCGAGCTTGTTCTTGACGGCGATGGAGGCCGGGTCCCAACGCTTGTGGTAGTCGACCATCACGCGCACGCCGGCCTTCTCGGCGGCGTCGATGATCTCGTAGGCATCCGCGGAGGTCGTGGCGAGGGGCTTCTCGACGAGCACGTCCTTGCCATGCTTGATGGCGGTGAGGACCGGGTCCTTGTGGTAGGGGTCGGGCGTGGCGACGGACACCGCGTCCACGTCCTCCTTGGTCAGCAGCTCGTCAAGGTCGGCGTAGGTCTTGACGCCGTACTCCGCCTCAACCTGCTCGCGAATCTTCTCCGAGAGGTCGCAGACAGCCACGAGCTCGGAGCGGGGGTTCCAGGTGTACCCGTTCAGGTGGTTCCTGCCATAGATGCCGGCGCCGACAACCGCGACCTTCAGCTTGTCGTTCACGAGAGCTCCCTTCGTCTGGTGCGGAACGTTGCGCTCCATAATACGCACATTTGTAGGAAAGTTTCTTTTCGTTTGGTTTTGATGTAGGGAAATTTCCGTTAATGGTTGATTGTGGCCGCGAGCGGTAGATTTGCCGTCTGCCGCCTGTGGGGACGCGTTTTGACGCTAGTCTGTAGGTACGCTCGACGGGCGCCGCGCGCGTCTGATGGGTCGGATCGAGAGGAGAGCCATGGGCACGCCTGACGTCATCGCGCTCATCGAGGGAGCGCTCCCCACGCTGACCGGCGTCAACCGCACCATCGCGACCTACATCATCGAGCACCGCTACGAGGTCCCCTCGATGTCCACCGAGGAGCTCGCCGGGGCGTGCGGGGTGAGCGACGCGACCATCGTCCGCTTCGCGCGCGCAATGGGCTCCACCGGCTACCGTGACTTCAAGATCTCCCTCTCCGCGGCGAACGCGGTGCGCGAGCACGCCGGGCTCGACCTCGCCGACATCCGCCCGACCGACTCCCCCGCCACCGTGGTAAGCAAGCTCACCGCGCACACCATCAGCTCGCTCGAGAGCACGAGCAACGTCCTCGACACCGGCGAGCTCGAGCGGGCCGTCGACCTCATCGACGAGGCGTACGTGTCGGGGCACAAGCTCTACCTCGCCGGGCTGGGCGCCTCGGGGACCGTTGCCAAGGCCTTCTCGATCAAGCTGATGCGCTTGGACATCCCGACCGTCTACTACGAGGACTTCCACCTGCAGCTCGAGGCGATACTCAACATCAGGCCCGGCGACATCCTCGTCTGCTTCACCGTGCTCGGGCGCTCAGTGGAAAACGACCAGCTCATCAGCATCGCTCGCAAGCGCGGCTGCGACGTCATCCTCGTCACGCAGCGAGGGCTGGGGAGCATGGCGAGGAAGGCCACGTGCCTGCTGCTCACCTCGTGCGTGGAGAGCAAGATGCGCCTGGCGAGCCAGACCGGCCTCATCGTCCAGATGCTCATCGTGGACGTCCTGTTCACATCGCTCGCTCTGCGCCACCTGGACACGACGCGGGCAAGCGTCACCGAGCAGAAGCGCGTCTTCATAGACCTCGGCCACTACTCGATGTAGGGCCTCCCCGCAAGCCCGCAACGGACCGCCCTTGTCGCGGCCTCGGGCGCCCCTCTCCCGAGTCCGTCCGGCCCCTCCCGCGCCCTTCTCGGATTGTGAGCCCCGCCTTGCCCCTCCCGCGCTCACCGCGGATTGTGAGCAACATTTTTTATGTGAACCTTTGATTTATGAGCGTTCGAAGCTAACCTAAGCCCCGTTAGCTTCCAACGCTCATTTTTTTATGACCCTTTGGTTGTTTGCATAAAAGATGTTGCTCACAACCGAGAGAAGGGGAGGCGCCAGGAGAACGGGCGGAAGAGCGGAGCGCAGCTGACAAAGCGGCGAGAAGGACAGGGCCGACGCCCCTCCCGGCGAGGGGCAGGCGATCCGAGAAGACGCCCTCTCGCTAGTCCACCCGTTCGAAGCGGTACATGAAGCTCTCGTACGGAGACGCGGGCACGGAGAGCGGCAGTCCCATGTCCATGAGGGCGTCGGCGCTGTACTCGGTGCCGTTGCTCGCCATGCGGTACGTTGCCCCGGGCGTGAGGCCGCGCGGGACGACGTAGTTGGCCTTGCCATACCCGTCCACGCGTGTGACCACGGCGCACACGAGCGCCTCGGAGCCGTCCTCGGAGACGAACTCCCAGGCAGCCGCGTCCGCGTCCTTGGGGTCGGAGAGCCGGTAGAGGAGCCCCTCGCGCACGAGGTGCTCGATGCCGCGATAGGTGCGCACCTGGCTCTTGATGAGCTCGCAGGCGCGCTCGTTCAGCTCCATGAGGTCGAGCTCGTAGCCGAAGGCGCCGCCGCCCATGGCCACGGTGCCGCGCGCGCCGAGCGGGACCGTGCGACCGGTGATCTCATTGGGGCAGGCGGAGACGTGCGCGCCAATGGCCGAGCAGGGGTAGCCGAAGGAGGTCCCGTACTGGATCTCGAGGCGGTTGCGCGCGTCGGTGTTGTCGGAGGTCCAGATCTGCGGCGTGTAGTGGAGCATGCCGGCGTCAAAGCGCCCGCCGCCCGCGGAGCACCCCTCGATGAGCAGGTCGGGGTAGCGCGTGCGGACGCGCTCGAGAAGGTCGTAGAGGCCGAGCATGTAGTCGTAGAGGACCTTGCCCTGGTCCGATGCCGTGCGCGAGTGGACGTCCACGATCGAGCGGTTGTAGTCCCACTTCACGTACTCGATGCCCCCCTGGTCGAGCACGGCGCAGAGCTGCTCGAAGAGGTTGTCGCGCACGTCGGCGCGGGAGAGGTCGAGCACGAGCTGGTCGCGCCCGAGCACAGGCTCCTTGCCGGGCACGGTGAGCGCCCAGTCGGGGTGGGCACGGAAGAGGTCGGAGTCCTCGTTCACCATCTCGGGCTCGACCCAGATGCCAAAGCCCAGGCCCACCTCGTTCACGCGGCGGGCGAGGTCGGCCACGGTGCCGCCGAGCTTGGCCATGTTGGGCCGCCAGTCTCCGAGGCCTCGGTGGTCGTCGCTCCTTGAGCCGAACCAGCCGTCGTCCATGACGAGCATGTCGAGCCCGAGCTCGGCGGCCTTCTTCGCGAGCTCCACGAGCTTGTCGCCCGTGAAGTCAAAGTAGCAGGCCTCCCAGCTGTTGATGAGGATCGGGCGGGCGGCATCGCGCCAGGGGCCGCGGCAGACGCGCTCGCGGATGCAGCGGTGCAGGTTGTGCGAGATGCGCTCGATGCCCGCGCCGGAGTAGGTCATGATCACCTCGGGCGCCACAATCTGCTCGCCCGGCTCGAGCGGGTAGGAGAAGAGGTCGGAGGCGAGGCCCATCTGCACGCGCGTCTGCTCGTACTGGTCGCGCTCCGCCTCGGCGAGGAAGCTGCCGCTCCAGACGAAGCTCATGGACCAGGCGCGCCCCGAGGTCTCGGTGGCGTCGCGGTCGCAGAGGACCATCATGGGGTTGTACTGGTTCGAGGACATGCCGCGCCGGCTCCCCACCGAGAGCGACCCGTTCTCAACGGCGCGGCGGGAGGGACGGCGCTCCATCGCGTGGCGGCCGTCGAAGGTGATGAGGTCGAAGTCGCCGTGCACGAAGTCGAGGCAGGCGCTCTGGAGCTTCTCGACGGTCACGCGTGCGCGCCCGCAGTTGCGCACCACGGCGGCGCGCGTGATGACGTCGTAGCGCGGCATCACGCCAAAGAGCAGCTCCACCTCGAGGCCGAGCCGGTCGTCGGCGAGCATGACCGAGAGGGTCTCGGCGCCGTCGTCCTCGCCCTCGTCGTAGGCGGCGGGCAGGCCCGGCAGGGCGTACTTGCCAGGGCGGACCTCGTGGGATCGGTAGCGCAGGTCGCAGCCGAAGGTGCCGTCCTCGCCGCGCACGATGAGCAGCGGGCTGCGCATGTCGCCCGAGCCCTGGAACGGGAACTCCTGCGGGAGCACGTCGAGCGAGTAGGTGCGGTCCGCCACGTCGTGGGGGCAGCCGCACATGCCGCTTCTGTCGCAGTACGTGACGAGGTAGCTCATGTCCCCCTCGGTGCGCGCGCCGTAGTAGAGGTGCAGGAGGTACCCGTGCTCGTCGACCCTCATCTGGTAGGTCGTGCGCTCGGTAGAGAGGGTGAAGACGCGGGTGGCTTCGCTGTAGGAGAAGGGCATGGCTCCTCGACTTCCTTGCATCGGGGGGATAAGGGCGGGGCTGCTACGAGCGCCCGTAGTCTAGCGCATCTGGGGGCGCCCGGAACCGTCGCGTGGACGAATTCCGGGCGCCAGGGGGAACTTCCCTAAATCATCAAACTTGTCCTACTTCACGGCACCGTTGGTGACGCCGCCGATGATCTGCTTCTGCGCCACGATGTAGAAGATGATCATCGGGAGCATGGCGAGCAGGTAGGAGGCGAACGCCAGGTTGTAGTTGGTGGCGAAGGCGGTCTGGAAGTTCATCTGCGCGAGCGGCAGGGTGTTCACACCGGAGCCGCCCATGATGACGAGCGGGGTCATGACGTCGTTCCACACGGCGAGGCCGGTGATGACGGCGACCGTCGCGTGCATGGGCTTCATGAGCGGGAAGATGACCTTCCAGTAGGTGGTCCAGGTGGAGGCGCCGTCGACGCGGGCGGCCTCCTCGAGGGCCGTGGGGATGTTCCGCAGGTAGCCGGTGTAGAGCATCATGTTCATCGGCATGTAGAAGACCACGTAGAGCACCATGACGCCGACCATGTTGTCGAGGTGCAGGATGGCCGTCTGCTTGACGAGCGGCATCATCAGGATCGCGAAGGGCACGTACATGCCTGCCACGATGAAGTAGTAGGAGGCCTTGAAGAGCTTCTTGGAGTCCATGTTGCGCCCGATCGCGTAGGCGGCGAGGCTGTGGACGATGATCGAGACCACGACGGCCACCACAGTGATGATGAGCGAGTTCATGAACGAGTGGAAGAAGTCAGTGACCTGGATGGCCTCGACGAAGTTGTCGAGCGACCAGCTGCTCGGCAGCGACAGGATGCCCACGATGTCGTTGGTCATCTCGGAGGGGTCCTTGAAGGCGATGACCACGGCCATGTAGAGCGGGAACGCGATGGTGATGAGGCCGATGATGAGCAGGATGGTGATGGGCCAGTTGACCCGCTCCTTGACCTTGGCAGGAACAGTGTTGTTAGCCATTAGAGCTGCTCCTCCTTACTGTTCAGGAACTTGGTCTGGGCGATGGAGATCACGGCGATCACGATGAAGAAGATCACCGCGTTGGCGCACTGGAACCCGAACTGGCTGTTGTTGAGGCCGTTCTGGTAGATGAGGTAGGAGATGGACTCCGTGGACTGCGCCGGGCCGCCGGAGGTCATTGCCACGATCTGGTCGAAGGTCATGAGCATGTCCTTCATGACGAGGACCATGTTCGTGGTGATGGACGGCATGATGAGCGGGAACGTGAGGTAGCGGAACTTGTCCCAGCCGGTCGCGCCGTCGAGCGCGCCGGCCTCGTAGACGTCCTCAGGCACCGACGAGAGGCCGGTGATGTAGATGATCGTGGTCTGCGCGCATGCCTGCCACACGAGGACGACGACGATGGCCACCCATGCCCACTCCGTGCTCGCCAGCATCGAGGTGGTGCCGGTGAGGGCGGGCACGATGTAGGTGAAGAAGTAGCTGAACACGTAGCCGACGACGAGGCCGCCGAGGATGCGGGGCACGAAGTAGATGCCGCGCAGGGCGCTCTTGAACTTGATCTTGCTCGAGAGCCCGATGGCGAGCATGAGCGAGATCACGTTGACCAGGATCGTGGAGACCACGGAGATCTTGAACGTGAACAGGTAGGAGTTGCCCACGCGGGCGTCCTGGAACAGGTCGATGTAGTTCTGCAGGCCCACGATCTCGAAGGCACCGTAGCCCTTGGAGTCGGTGAAGCTGTAGAAGAAGCCCGTGAGCAACGGGATCGTGTTGAAGGCTATGAACAGGATGAGCACAGGAATCAGGATGGCGAGGAAGGTGCGGTTCCTGTCAGATCCCGCCTTGGATACAGCGGCTGTTGCCATGTTCTTCCCTCCTTATCCCTGGTTCGCCATGTACTCGTTGTACTTGCGGATGACGGTCTTGTTGTAGCGCTGCCAGAGGGTGTCCCAGTTGGCGAGGAACGCGTCCACGTCGCCGTCGAGCAAAAACGCCTGGAGCTGCGCGTCGCAGGCCATGCCCGACGGATAGGAGTGGTCGGGGTAGTCGATGACCTTGCCCTCGTCGAGGAACTCCTGGATGTCGTCGAAGAGCGGGTCGAGCGTGAAGTCGCCCTCGATGCAGGGGATGGCCTTCTGGTCGTCGCAGTAGGTCTGGAGGTTGTCCGGCTCGTTCAGGAAGTCAATGACCTCGTAGATCTGCTCGCGATGGTCCTCGTTGGCCGCGGTCATGTTCCAGCACAGGTCGACGCCGGAGACGACGATGCGGTCGTCGGGGTCGTCGGATGCGGGCATGGCGAAGAGGCCGATGTTCATCTCGGGGTTGGCCGAGAGGATCTGCGGCACGGCGAACGAGCCGCACGGGAACATCGCGGACTGGCCGCGCGCGAAGGCGGTGCAGGCGTCCTCGTAGCTGTAGGCCATGGGGCCGTCCTCGCCGTACTCGAGGAGCTTGAGGAGCTTCTCGGCGGGCTCGCGGTAGTAGTCGGCGAACTTGGCCTCGCCCGCGTTGACCTTGCGGATGTGGTCGGACGGCACGAGCTCCACGAGCATGGAGTTCCAGGGCGAGAGGATCGTCCAGGTGTCGAGGAAGCCCAGATAGAGCGGCAGGACCTCGCCCTCGGCCTTGATCTGCTCGCAGAGCTCGCAGAACTCGGTCCAGGTGGTGGGAATCTGCCAGCCCTTCTCGGCGAACATGTCCTTGTTGTAGAGCATGCCCGCGGCGTTGGCGATGTAGGGAACGCCGTAGATGCCGTCCATGGGGACGTAGGTCACGCTCTTCATGATCTCCTGGTAGGCCGGCTGGACCTTCTCCATGCCGGGATAGGCGGAGACGTCGGCGAGGATGTTGGAGTCAACGAAGTCGGCGTAGGTGGCGTCGCCGCCGATGGCCACGACGTCGGGGTAGTCCTCGCGGACGAAGCGCGTCTTCATGATGGTGACGGCGTCGTTGGGGCTCGTGAAGTTGAGGTAGATGTGGTCGTTGCTCTCGTTGAACTCGGCCATGAGCGCCTCGAAGATGCTCACCGCCTCGCGCTTGTACGAGACGAACTCGATCTCGGTCCTCCCGTCGCTGCGCTCGCCCTCGCAGCCCGTGAGCGCGAGTCCCGCGGCGACGGCCGCGGCGGCCCCCCCGAGGCCGAGGAAGGAGCGACGTGTCAGTGCTCTTTTCTGCATAGGTTGTGCCCTCCTTCCCTAGTGGGCGATGGCGAGCTCGGTCTGCTTGTCGAAGAGGTGGATCTTGGCGAGGTCGACGGAGCAGCTGATCTTGTCGCCGGTACGCACGGAGCTCGCAGCGGAGAGGTGAGCGGAGATCTGGCCGCCCTCGACGTCGGCGTAGATCATGGCCTCGGAGCCCAGGAGCTCGTAGACCGTGACGGTAGCCGGGAACGTTTCGGAGAGCTCGCGGCCCTCGGCGTACTCGTGCTCCTCGACGACGTCCTCGGGACGGATGCCCATGACGACGACCTTGCCCACGTAGCCGCCGTCCTTGAGCGCCTGGGCCTTGGGGCCGGTGAGCGTGATGGTGTTGGAGCCGAAGGTGAGCGCCACGCCGTCGCCCTTCTCGGCAACGGCGACGTCGATGAAGTTCATCTGCGGGGAGCCGATGAAGCCGGCGACGAAGAGGTTGCAGGGCTCGTTGTAGAGCTTGGTGGGGGTGTCCACCTGCTGCATGACGCCGTCCTTCATGACGACGATGCGGGTGCCG
>DXBM01000033.1 GCA_019116525.1 Candidatus Olsenella pullistercoris
CGGGGGGATCTGTCAAGCCTCCGGGACGTCTGTCAGGAAAGTTGACAAGGGGACAGAGGCTTGACAGATCCCCCCGTCCCCCCTGTCACGCCCCCCGTCAGCCCCGTCCCCTGTCACTCCAGAAACGCGCGGGTGCGGGCCTCACGCGGGTGGTCGATGACCTGCTCGGCAGGGCCCTCCTCCACGATGACGCCGCCGTCCATGAAGATCACGCGGTCGGCGACCTCGCGCGCGAACGCCATCTCGTGCGTCACGATCACGAGCGTCATGTTCTCGGCGGCGAGCTGCTTGATGACGCGCAGCACCTCGGCGGTGAGCTCGGGGTCGAGCGCGCTCGTCGGCTCGTCAAAGTAGACGATGTCCGGGTGCAGGGCGAGCGCCCGCGCGATGCTCGCGCGCTGCTGCTGGCCGCCCGAGAGCTGGCACGGCACCTTGTCCTCGCTGCCGGCAAGCCCCATCTTGGCGAGAAGTGCGCGTGCCTCGGCCTCCGCCTCGGCGCGGTCGCGACCCTGCACGACCACGGGCGCGTCCATCACGTTCCTCAGCACCGAGAAGTGCGGGAAGAGGTTGAAGTTCTGAAAGACCAGGCCAAAGCGTGAGCGCGCCGCGGCGAGCACGCTCTTGTCGCCGTACGCGCCGCCGCGGGCCACGGGGACGTCCTCGTAGGAGAGGTCTCCGCCGTCGAGCCGCTCGAGCAGCGTGAGGCAGCGCAGAAGCGTTGACTTGCCGCCCCCGGAGGGACCGATGATGGCCACGACCTCGCCCGGCGCCACGGAGAGCGAGATGTCGCGCAGGACCTCGTGCTCGCCGAAGCTCTTGCGCGCGTGCGCGAGGGAGACAATCGCGCGCGCGTTCTTCTCGGCGGTGCTTGCGCTAGTCATGGTAGTAGCTCAGCTTTCTCTCGATCTGGCCGGCGACAAAGTCAACGAGCAGGTTGAAGACCCAGTAGAACACGGCCGCGATGGCAAAGGGCAGCATGCTCACCTGGCTCGCCACGAGCTGCTTGGCCACGGTGAACATCTCGATGACGCCGATGGAGAAGGCGAGCGAGGTGTCTTTGACTAGCGTGATGACCTCGCCCGTCATGGCGGGCATGATGCGCTTGACCACTTGCGGCAGCACGATGCGGAAGAACGTCTGTGCGCGCGAGTAGCCCAGGACCTCGGCAGCCTCGTGCTGGCCGCGCGGGATGGACTGGATGCCGGAGCGGTAGATCTCGGCGAAGTAGGCGGCGTAGTTGATGATGAAGGCCACGATCGTGGCGTACCACTTGCTGTCAGTGGTGAGGCTGATGCCAAAGACGTAGTACGGCACAAAGTAGATGGCAAACATCTGCAGCATGAGGGGCGTGCCGCGCATGATGGAGATGTAGAGGCGGGCGAGAAGGGCGAGCGGCTTGAAGCTGCTCATGCGCGCGAAGGCCACGAGCATGCCGAGCGGCAGCGAGCCCACGAGGGTGAACAGGAAGATCTGCAGGCTCACGAGGAAGCCCTCGGCAAGCATGCTGGTCATGGTGACGATGTCCACGCTGCTCCTTTCATGGACATGAGCCAAAAGGGGACAGGCCCCTTTTGGCTCATGCGGAGGAGGTGCCGGGAGGGCCTACTCGAGGCACCAGTTGTCGTAGGAGATGCCGTCCTCGCCGTACTTCTCGCAGAGCTCGGCGACAAAGCCGTCCTCGTCCATGGCGCGCAGGGACTCGTTGACGGCTTCAGCCGTGGCGTCGTCGCCCTTCTTGAAGCCGACGGCGTAGTGCTCCTCGGAGAGGAACTCGTCGAGCTGGACATAGGCGTCGGGCTTGGCGGCGAGCTGGTAGGCGGAGATGGACAGGTCGCAGGCCACGGCGTCGACGGCGCCGGACTCGAGCTGCATGAAGGCGGTGTTGTAGTCGCCGATGGTCTCGAGGCTGGCAAAGGTGGCGGCGAGCTCTGCCTGCGTGGCGTCCTCGCCAGCGAGGACGTTGTAGGCGGCGGAGTCTACCTGGGTGATCACGGCCCTGCCGGCGAGGTCGTCAAAGCTCGCGATGCCCGAGTCGGCGCGCACGACGATGACCTGGCCGTTGAGCATGTACGGCTCGGAGAAGGTGTAGTCCTCCTCGCGGCCCTCCATGGTGAAGCCGTTCCAGATGCAGTTGATGGCGCCACTGTCGAGCAGGGTGTCCTTGGCGTCCCAGTCGATGGGCTCGAGCTGGACCTCCCAGTCGTTGCGAGCGGCGACCTCCTGGGCGAGCTCGAGGTCAAAGCCGGTGTACTCGCCGTCGTCGCCCACGTAGCCGTAGGGCGGGTAGGAGGAGTCAAAGCCCACGATGAGCTTGCCGGTGTCGACGGCGCCGGTGCCGGCGGCCTCGGCGTTGTCTGCGGGCTCGGAGGTGCTGTCGGTGGCGGCGGGGGAGCCGCCGCAGCCGACAAGGGCGGTGACGGAGATGCCGGCGGCGGCAAGCGACAGGAACGACCTTCTATCAAGCATGGGAGATCCTTTCACGAGGTTCTTCTCAACTGGGCGCTTTACTTGGCTAAAGTGCAAGGTTGAATATACGCTTTAGTACGCTAAAGCGCAAGGACGCTGCGCAGCGGTTTTCAGGTTGGAAACAGAGCCGATGCCTGCGGCCGCGGCGGCCCTTGGCTGCGGTCTGTGGTAGGATGATCGCTCACGAGGGAGTAGTGGCACGTCGGATGGCGTGCGGCGCGTCAACATGCTGGCGGCAACGCCTGGCGCGCCTTAATCAACGAGACTCGCGACGAGGGGAGAGGGCCCTTGTCGCGAGTCTTTTCTTTTGCGGCGCGGGAGGGGACGTCATGGGGCTCGTTGAGCTAGTTCTGATTGCGGTGGGGCTTTCGATGGATGCGTTTGCCGTCTCGATTTGCCGTGGGCTGGGCATGAGGAGGCTCAACCTGCGAACGGCCGTGGTTCTCGCTCTTTTCTTTGGGGGCTTCCAGGCGCTGATGCCGCTCATCGGCTGGGCGCTCGGCACGCAGTTCATGTGGCTCATCGCGCCGGTTGACCACTGGGTCGCCTTTGTGCTGCTGGCCTTCATCGGCGGGAAGATGCTGTGGGAGGCGTTTCACGAGGACGAGGAGGGCTGCGACTGCGAGGACACGAGCGGCATTGACCTGCGCGAGTTCTGCGTTCTTGCCGTTGCCACCTCGATCGACGCGCTTGCTGCCGGCATCTCGTTCGCCGCGCTCAGCGTGGACATCGTGGCGTCCGTCTCGCTCATCGGCGTCATCACGTTTGCGCTCTCGCTGGTGGGCGTGGCCGTGGGGCACTTCTTTGGGTCGCGCTACGAGAAGCCGGCGAGCGTCACCGGTGGTGTGGTGCTCATCCTGATCGGCCTGAAGGTCCTGCTCGAGCACCTCGGCGTGCTCTGAGCTGCGAAGGGGGCTGACAGGGGGGACGGGGGGATCTGTCAGGTCTCCGTCCCCTCTGTCAACTCTTGACAGAAGTCCCGGAGACCTGACAGATCCCCCCGTCCCCCCTGTCAGCCCCCCTTCGCAGGCCGATGCCACGCGTGGCGCTCGACCTCAGAGGCACGCCTCGGCGATTCGGCGCCGCAGCTCGTCGATGCCAAGGCCCGTCTCGGACGAGGTGACCACCACCTGGTCCCTCCCAACGCCGAGCTGGCGCGCGATTGCCGCTGCCTGCTGGGCCTGCTTGGAGCGACCGAGCTTGTCTGCCTTGGTGAGCGCCACCACAAAGGGAAGCTCGCTCTCGCGCAGGAACGTGACCATGTCAATGTCGAGCTTCTGAGCGTCGTGGCGGATGTCCACGAGGGAGATTACGAGGTTGAAGCTGCGCTCCTGGGCGAAGTAGCCCGAGATGAGGTCTGCCCAGCGACGCTTCTCAGCTTGGCTGACCCTGGCAAAGCCATACCCCGGAAGATCTACGAAGCGAATGCCGTCTACGTCAAAGAAATTGATGTTGGCGGTCTTGCCTGGCGTGCTCGATACCTTGACGAGCCCCTTGCGGCCGAAGAGCTTGTTGAGCAGCGAGGACTTGCCCACGTTGGAGCGCCCGGCAACGGCGACCTCGGGCGTCGTCGAGGCGGGGAGCTGCGCGACCGTGCCATAGGAGGCCTCGAAGCGCGCGGTCTGGTAGTTGATGGAGGCCATGGCGGTCCTTTCCTCGGGCGTGCTCGAAGCGTCATTGTACGTTGGCGCGCGAGACTTGCCCAGTCGAGCGCAGAATCCCCGCACGCGGGATACGCGGCGGCACTCCTACGCAAAACGCTAACGACTTACATCAGGAGGCTGTCGCGAATGCGAAACTGCGACGAGTCGCACACCTTTTGGGTGCGAGAGGCGCATCTATATCAATATAGAAATAGATTATCTGCGCAAACGCGATTTGGCTTCTCAACAGGGCCGAGAAAAGCGTGTAACTCGTGCCAGCTTTGCATGCGCAGACGACTCAGAATGTAACTGGCAAGCGTTTTGTGTGACGGGAGGGCGATAGGCATGGCTGGGACGTTCGGGAAGGGGGCGTTCGTCAAGACGGCGACGCCCGGTGACAACCTGCCGGGCGAGGCGGCGGCGCTGCGCTGGCTCGCCGAGGCGGAGCCCGCGGGCGGCATCCGCGTGGCGCGCATCCTGAGCGTGAGTCAAGACGAGCTCGTAGAAGAGCGCGTTTGCCAGGGCGCGCCCTCTGCCGCTGCCGCGCGGCGCATCGGCGCGGGTCTCGCGCGCACGCACGCGGCGAGTGCCCTGTGGTTTGGCTGTCCGCCGCCGGAGTGGGAGGGGCCGATGCGCTGTGGCCGCTTCCCAGTTCCCTACGTGCGCAAGGAGGATGCCAGCGCAAGCTGGGGCGCGTTTTTTGCCGAGCATCGCGTCATGACCCACGTGCGCTCGCTCATTGACCGCGGCGACTACGGGCCCCGCGAACGGCGGGTCTTCGAGCGCGTGGCCGCGCGGCTCGCGGCAGGGGAGTTCGATGCTCCGCAGCCGGGCCTCGTGCAAGCCTCGGGCCACATGTGCGCCCGCATCCACGGCGACCTCTGGGCCGGCAACGTCCTCTGGGATGCCAATCCCAATGCTCCCACGGGCGGCGTGCTCATCGACCCCATGGCGCAGGGCGGCCACGCCGAGACCGACCTTGCGATGCTCGCGCTCTTTGGCTTCCCGTTCCTGCGCGAGGTCATTGCCGGCTACGAGGAGGTCTCGCCCCTCGCGGACGGCTGGCAGGAGCGCGTTGCCCTCCACCAGCTTGCCCCTCTGCTTTTGCACTGCGAGCTCTTTGGCGGCCCGTACCTCGGCGAGGCTCTTGCCGTCGCCCGCCGCTACGCGTGAGGTGGCTGGTAACCGCCGTCCACGGGAGAAATCCAACCGTTGCGCGCCGGGCGACCGCTTGCCCTTGCGCGCACCCAAGAAAAGAGAGATGATAACCCTATCAAACGAATATACACTATTTTGTATATTAAGGCAAGAAAAAAAGTTTGGAAATCCAAGGGCACCCTCGGGGAGGCGACATGAGCGAGCTGTACAGCAAGGAAGGCGTCGTCACGCGCCGCGTGGCCCTTGAGCTGTGCAACGTGAGCAAGGGCGAGCGTATCCCCACGGTTAGCGCGCTCGAGGCACGCTGCCAGGCATCGAGGGGCAACGTCCAGAAGGCGCTTGCCAACCTCAAGGCGATGGGCGCCATCTCGCTCGAGAGCCACGGCCAGAACGGCACGACCCTCACCGACATCGACCACCTTGCCCTCGCGCACGGCTGCGGACGGGATCATCTCGTCGGCGTCATGCCCCTGCCGTACACGACGCGCTACGAAGGCCTGGCCACGAGTCTGTTCACGCTGCTCAACGTGGGCGGCCTGCGGTCCTTCATCACCTTCCTGCGCGGTTCGGAGGCGCGCGTCCAGGCGTTGCTCGACGGCTTTGCCAACTATGCGGTCATGAGTCGCATGGCCTATGACGACTACGCCTCGCGCGGCTGCGGCATCGAGCTTGCGCTTGAGTGCGGGCCGCTCACCTATGTCGGCCGTCACGTGCTGCTCTCGCGCGACGCTGCCGCAAAGAGCCTGGACGGCGCGCGCGTGGGCATCGACGAGTCCTCGGTCGACCAGAGCAGCCTCACCCGCCGCTACTTTGCGAACGCGAACGTGGAGTACGTACCGGTGCAGTACACCCACATCGTTGACCTGCTCCTGGCGGGCGAGCTGGACACCGGCATCTGGAACGAGGACGACGTTCACGTGCGAGCCTCGGGCCTGGCCATGCGCCCGCTCGACGAAGACGGCGCCCAGGACGCAAACACGCGCGCCGTCGTGGTGACCAGAAGCGACGACCCGCTCACGCGAAGCCTCGTCACGGACCTTCTGAGCGCGTCCGCAATAGAAGACGTTCAGCGGCGCGTCATGAGCGGCGAGCTCATGGCCCGTTACTAGCAATCAGCGAGAAGAACAGGCGGCAAGGGGGCGGCATGGAAAGAGACGAGCTGGACGAGCGGATCGAGGTGCTCAGGAGCTGCGGCTTCGTTGACGACGCCCAGGCCCGCGAGCTCGAGGGCATGGCGGAGGCTCTGGTGAGGGAGTGCGGGGTCTCCCGCGAGAGCGAGGTGCTCGCAACGCTGGTCACGCACGTTGCCGCGGCGCTGCGGCGCGTGCGCGAGGGCGAGCCGATAACCCCGCTGGCACCGGAGACGTTGCAGGACGTGCGCGAGAGCCCTGTCTACGAGGAGGCCCTTCGCATCCAGCGCGAGCTCCTCGACATCATCTCGACGGAGCTCCCGGACGCAGAGAAGGACTTTGTGCTCGTTCATGTTGGCGGCCTGCTCCTTTCGCAGGCCAACGAATAGAAGGGTGGAGAGGACATGAGGATTGCGGTTGGAGGCATGAAGAAGACGGAGATGGAGGCTGCGATCAGGGCCGCGGCGCCCGACGCGGAGATCACCGTCACCAACGACATGACCGGTGCCCAGCTCATCAAGCAGGGCAAGGTCGACTACTACTTCGGGGCGTGCGAGAGCGGCGGGGGAGCGGCAATCTCCATTCTCATCGGCCTCGTTGGCTACACGAAGTGCTGCACGGTCTGCAAGAACGGCGGCGCACCCGACCCAGAGCAGATCAAGAAGTTCGTTGACGAGGGCAAGGTCGTCTTTGGTATGAACTTGGACTCGATTGAGCGCACGGTGCCGATTCTCATCGAGGCGCTCAAGAACAAGTAGCGGCCCTAGGCTGCGGCTTCATCGGGGTTGGGGCCCCGCAGTAGATAGACGGACGGAAAGAAAAGAGAGGTACACAATGGAAATCAGCGTTCTGAGCGTGCTGGTCGTGGGGGCCGTGTGCGCTCTCACGGCGCTCGCCTCGCACGTGGGCGTAGCCGTGTTCAACGACGGCGTCAGGCCCTTCGTGCCCGAGTTCCTCGAGGGCCGCATGCCGCGACCCGAGTACGCGCTTGCCGTGTTTGGCATGTGCATCGGCTTCATCGCCTCGGTGGGCATCGGCAACGCCCTTGCCACCAACCTGCTCAACCCGTGGCTCCTGTTCCTGGCCACGGACATCATCGGCGCCATCTGCCCAAAGAAATGGCTGGCAGCAATCGCTGGCGCCGCATGGGGCATCCTGTGCCTCGTGGGTCTGAGCGGCATCAACACCGTGCTCACCTTCATGCCCGTTGACCTCATCGGCGCCCTCGGCGAGCTTGGAACCTACATCGTCACCGGCTTCGCGCTCTTCCCGGTCGTTGCGATCATCATGCAGTTTGGGTGGAAGCGTGGCATCATCACGGCGGTCATCGCCCTGCTGTCCCGCGTCTTTGGCCCCATGCTCACCTTTGGCCCCACGCAGGCCTCGATCAGCGCGGATGCGTGGACGCTGCTCGTGGGCGTCATTGCGCTCGTTGCCTTTGCGGTTCAGAAGGACCTTAAGAACAAGGACCGCAGCTCCGATGAGCTTGACGGCAACCTCTTCTCCGAGCGCGTGGGCCGCATCCGCAAGAACGCCCCGTTCCTCATGGTTGGCGGCGCCCTCATCGCGGTGATGTGCAACCTGCACTTCTTTGCCGGCTCTGACGTCTCGATGTTCAGCCTCTCCGAGGCCTACTACTCCGCTACCGGCGCCGAGGCGGCCTCGCTGATTCAGTCCGCCGCAATCAACGAGCTGTTCCGTGGCATCAGCTTCATCCCGCTCATTGCCGTGACCGCCATCACCACCGGCGTCTACGGCGTTGCGGGCTTCACGTTCGTCTACGTTGCCGGCTACCTGTCGCCCAACCCGATTGTTGCCGCCGCGCTCGGCGCGCTCATCATCTTCGTCGAGGTCATGCTGCTCGGTCTCATCGGCAAGTGGCTCGGCCGCTTCCCGAGCCTGCGCGACGCGGCTGACAACATCCGCTCGGCGATGAACAGCTGCGTTGAGTTTGCCCTGCTCTTTGGCTCGCTCAACGCGGTCATCGTCATGGGCAACCAGATCGGCAACCCAACGCTCGCCTTTGCCATCGCCGCGGCCATCTACTACGTGAACGAGATCACAGGCCGCAAGATCATGCGCATGGCCATCGGACCGGTGTTCGCCGTTGCCACGGGCCTCATCCTCAACCTGCTCTACGTGGTTGGCCTCGTGGCGATCGTCGCCTAGTCCGCTCGCGTTTGGCCGGGGCCAGCAGCCCGGCCTCACTCTCCTGGTCCGGGGTCGCAGACCCCCTGGCGACCCCGGACACGTTGGGAAGAAGGGCATAGCATGATACAGACGGTTCTTGGCCCGATCGAGGCCTCAGGCCTCGGCGTCACGATGGCCCATGAGCACCTCTCGGTCGACCTGGGGAGCGTGCGCGGGGACGAGGACTCCGCCTTCACGGCCTCGGAGCTCCTGTTCTCGGAGACGAAGCGCCTGCGTGACGCGGGCGTTGACAGCGTCGTTGAGGTCAGCTGCATCGACATGGGACGCGACGTGCGCGCCCTCCAGGAGATCTCCCGCAGAAGCGGCCTCAACGTCGTGTGCGCAACTGGCTTTTACCTCGAGAAGTACCACCCGGCATGGCTCGCAGAGGCATCGGTCGAGAAGGTCGAGGAGGTGCTCGAGGGCGAGTTCGCGAACGGCATCGACGGCACAGAGGTGTGCCCGGGCGTGATCGGCGAGATCGCCGGCGAGAAGACCGAGATCACCGCCTCCGAGCGTAAGGTCATGATTGCCTCCGCCCACGTTGCCACGCGCGTTGGCTGTGCCGTGACGACGCACTGCCAGCTCGGCTGCATGGCTCCCGAGCAGGCCGACCTTCTCGTTTCCGAGGGCATGGACCCGGCAAAGGTCATCCTCGGCCACCTCGACCTCGCCGACGACCTCGACTACTACCGTCGCGTGCTTGACCGCGGCGTCAACATCGGGTTCGACACGTGCGGCAAGGTCGCCTACTTGGCAGACGAGGAGCGCGCAAAGAACCTGGCCATCCTCGCCTCCGAGGGCTACGCCGGCCAGATCGTCCTCTCCACCGACATCTCGCGCCAGTCCTACATGCACGCCAAGGGCGGCTTCGGCTACACCGCCGTCATCGATCGGGTGCTGCCCATGGCGCGCGAGCGCGGGCTCGACGAGGCGTCGATTCGCCAGATGCTCGTCGAGAACCCGGCGCGCATCCTCGACATCGAGGGAGGGCTCAAGTGAGGACCTACCCGCTCTACTCGCGCACCTTCGAGGAGGCGCGGGAGCTCCAGTTCAAGATCGTGGACTCCGCCACGCGCCACTTCAGCGGCGAGGAGGCCCTTGACCTCGGCGACCTTGGCGTGCGCCCGGGCACCAACCGGCCCCATCAGACCATACGTGCCGAGAAGGTCTTCGCGGACGCGTTCGACGCCGAGGACGCGGTCCTCGTGCGCGGCGCCGGGACGGGGGCCCTGCGCTGGTCGCTCGTTGCCTGCGTGAGGCCCGGCGGGACCGTGCTCGTCCACGACGCGCCAGTCTATCCCACGACCAAGGTCACGCTTGACACCATGGGCTGCTCGACCGTCGTGGCGGACTTCAACGACGCCGCCTCGATCGAGCGCGCGTGCGCGGAGCACGCCGGCGAGATCTCGTGCGCGCTCGTCCAGCACTCGCGCCAGAAGCCCGACGACTCCTACGAGCTCGGCGAGGTCATACAAGAGATTCGCTCCTGCCTGGGGGACGTGCCGATCGTGACCGACGACAATTACGCCGCCACGAAGGTCATGGCCCTGGGGTGCCAGCTCGGCGCGGACCTCACGACCTTCTCGTGCTTCAAGGTCCTTGGGCCTGAGGGCGTGGGCGTGGTCATTGGGCGCAGGGAGCTCGTCGAGCGCGTTCGCGAGCTGCAGTACTCGGGCGGAAGCCAGGTGCAGGGCCACGAGGCCATGGCGGTGCTGCGCGGCCTGGTCTACGCGCCCGTTGCCCTCTCCATCACGGGCGCGACGTGCCACGAGGTGGCCGAGCGTCTGAGCTCGGGCGAGCTGGCGCACGTGCGAGGGGCGTCGGTCGCCAACGCCGAGAGCAAGGCGGTCATCGTCGAGTTCGAGGACGAGATTGCCGAGAAGGTCCTTGCGCTCGCCCCCGCCCACGGCGCGGCGCCAAACCCCGTGGGCTGCGAGAGCAAGTACGAGTTCGTGCCGATGTTCTACCGCATCAGCGCCACGTTCAGGGAGAAGGACCCGTCCTGGCAGCAGCGCATGATCCGCATCAACGTCATGCGCGCCGGCGCCGACACCGTGATCCGCATCCTGCGCGAGCTCGTCGAGGCCGTGTACGAAAGCTGAGGCGCGAAGGGAGTGCCCGATGTTTCTTGACCGACTGCTCGAGACAAACCGACCTCTTGCCGAGCTGGCGCTCGAGTGGGAGCGCACGGGCGTGGTGCTTCCCGACACCTACCTCATCGACCTCGACACGCTCAGCGAGAACGCGAGCCGCATCAAGTCGTGCGCCGACGAGCACGGGATACGCCTCTACTTCATGCTCAAGCAGCTGGGGAGAAACCCGCTCGTGGCCCGGAGGCTCGCGGAGCTCGGCTATGCCGGGGCGGTGTGCGTGGACTTCCGCGAGGCGCTCGTCATGGCCGAGAACGGCATTCCCCTCGGCAACGTGGGCCACCTCGTGCAGGTGCCGCACGCCGCCATGGGGCGCATCGTTGCGGCGCGCCCCGACATCATGACGGTCTACTCCGTTGAGAAGGCGGCCGAGATCGGCGCCGAGGCGCAGCGACAGGGGTTCGTCCAGCCCATCATGCTTCGCGTGATCGGCGAGAAGGACCTGCTCTACTCCGGCCAGTATGGGGGGTTCCGCCTGGGCGAGCTGGACGAGGCCGTGAGCGCGCTCGAGGGCATCGCCGGCGTTCGCATCGCGGGCGTGTGCTCGTTCCCGTGCCTGCTCTTCTCCGACGAGACGGGCGACCTCGAGCCCACGCCCAACGCCGGCACGGTCCGCTCCGCCGCAGCCCTGCTCGAGGAGCGCGGCTACCGCGACCTGCAGCTCAACATGCCGTCGGCGAGCTGCGAGCGCTCCGTTCCCAAGGTGGCGGCCCTCGGCGGCACGCACATGGAGCCGGGCCACGGCCTCACGGGCACCACGCCCTATCACGCGGCGCACCCAGAGGCCTCGGAGCGCGTTGCCTATGCCTACGTGAGCGAGGTGAGCCACAACCTCAATGGGCACGGCTACTGCTACGCGGGCGGGCACTACCGCCGCGGGCACCTTGCGCACGCGCTCGTTGGGCCCTCCGTCGAGGGCGGCCTGCGCGTGGGCGTGACCCCTCCCACCGACGAGTCCATTGACTACCACTTCGAGCTCTCCGAGCCGTGCCGCGTCAGCGACCCCGTGCTCATGTGCTTCCGCACCCAGCTCTTTGTCACGCGCAGCGAGGTGGCCGTGGTGAGCGGCCTCGCCTCGGGCTCGCCGCGGCTCGAGGGCATCTATGACACGCAGGGCAGGCCTCTGCGCTGAGCCCTGTCCGCCGGCTGCCCTCTGGCAGCCGGCATCGTGAAGGGACTGATATGAACAACGAGAGGCGGGGCAAGTTCGTCGTCATCGTGCTGGACGGCTTTGGCGTCGGGCAGATGCCCGACGTGCCGGAGGTGCGCCCTGCGGACCTCGGCGCCAACACCTGCGCGCACATCTTCGAGCGGACGCCCGGCCTGGCGCTTCCCAACCTCGCCAGCCTCGGCCTCGCCAACGCCGTCGGGCGGGAGTTCGAGGGGCTGCCCTTCTCGCCGGGCGCCACGTGGGGCAAGGCGGCGCTCACGCACCAGGGCGCGGACACCTTCTACGGCCACCAGGAGATCATGGGCACAAAGCCGCCCGTGCCGCTCACCGAGCCCATCCAGGTTGCGGTTGACGAGATTGCCCAGGCGCTCGAGGCCGCGGGCTTCTCGGTGCGGTGGTACGTCTCTGCCAAGTCCGGGCTGCGCTTTCTCATCGTCAACGAGGCGTGCACGGTGGCGGACAACGTGGAGTGCGACCCCGGCCAGGCGTTCAACGTGACCGCCGCCATCGACGACATGGACTTCGAGACCGAGCTCGAGGTGGGCCGCATCGTGCGCGGGATCGCCAAGACGCCGCGCGTGATCACCTTCGGCGGCCGCGGGGTGCACCTCGAGAACCTGCTCGCCGCGGTGGAGGAGCATGACGGCTTCATCGGCGTGAACGCGCCCGCCTCCGGCGTCTACAACGACGACTACCACTGCATCCACATGGGCTACGGCGTGGACGAGAAGGTCCAGGTGCCCTACATCCTCGGCGAGCGCGGCATTGACGTGCACCTGCTCGGCAAGGTCGCCGACGTGTGCGCCAACCGCTTTGGCGAGTCGGAGTCCATCGTGGACACGCGCGAGGTGCTCGAGCGCACCCTCGAGCTCGTGCGGGCGCCGGGCTCGGGCTTCGTCTGCGCCAACGTCCAGGAGACCGACCTCATGGGCCATCGCGAGAACGTGCCTGGCTACGCCGAGAAGCTCCGCGTGGCCGACGAGGTGATCGGGAGGATCCGCGCGGCGCTCGCGCCCGAGGACGTCCTCGTGGTCCAGGCCGACCACGGCAACGACCCCACGATCGGCCACCCGCACCACACGCGCGAGTACGTGCCCCTGCTCGTGGCCCACGAGGGCGCGCCCGCAGGCACGATTGGCGTACGCGCCACGCTCTCTGACGTGGGCGCCACGGTCGCCGACTACTTTGGCGCCCCTGCTCCGCAGAACGGGACGAGCTTCCTTGCGCAGATAGGGGGCTGAGCCATGGCGCTCACGCTCGAGGAACGGCTCTGCGTCGCGCAGCGCGCGCTGGGAAGAAGCGTGGTGGCGATAAACCCGCGGGCGTGGGAGGAGGCGTCCCGGAAGGGGCGGGGCCATGTCACCGTGGGCGTCAAGGACACCGCCGATTTGCCGCACGAGCTGCTCGAGCGCGTGGCGGCGTCCTCGGGCCACCTCCTGCTGACGGTCGACCGCATGGCGGACCTCGGGCGCAGCGTGGACACCGAGCTCGTCAACCCTCTCACGTACCGGCCGATGACCGGCTCCACGAGCGGGCGCGGTCAACGTCCTCAAGGGCATCAACGACGTCTGCATTGGGACGGACGGAGGGGGCAGCGTCCTCGCCCCAGCTGTGGCGGCGAGCCTCTACTCGCTCATGGGCAAGGGAATCGGCCTGGTCACGGGTGAGGGGCGCTCGACCGATGGCATCGCCTTCGTGGGCGGCGTCGGGTTTCTCGGCAACTCGCTCGAGCGCGTGATTGCCCTGGCCGAGCTTGCGGCGGGCGTGCGCTCCAAGGCGCTCTGCAAGGCGGTGAACATGGCCGTCGGCACCGGCGTCACCGTGCCGACGGACGAGCTGGCAACGGGGTTGCTCGTCTCCTGCGGGCCAGGGCTTGTCTCCGTACGCGAGGCCCTTGCCCTGGCGCGCGAGCTCGACGAGATGACCGAGCTGCCCGCGCTGCTTAAGCGATACTTCCTCGACCGCACGAAGGCGCCTCGTCCGCTGGGGATTTTTTCTTAGGGAGTCTGTGATGTCCGCCGCGCCCTTGGGGTGACGCGACGGACGGAAGAAAAGAGGCGTACGCAATGGAGCGATGTCCGCCGCGCACGCCTCGATTGTACGAGCCGCGTATTCAGGGTTGTGGAGACACCTTCGCCTCTGCATGAATATACACAGAAATCCCAAGGTGAGACGGCGGTGAGCCGTCAAGCGCAGCACTCGTGAGACCTTCCGCCGCCCGCCGCTGCGTGTGATGGCGCCGAGGCGGGTCCCAGCTCGCAGGCTGTGGACGCCAACCGACACTTGCGACCGCAGAAGTGTCGGCCGGCGTCCACACTTGTGGGATTGTCGGCGCGAACCGACAGTCTGCACCGCAAAAGTGTCGGCTCGCGTCCTCACGCCTCGGGAAGCGTGGACGCGAGCCGACGGTTTGGCATCCACGCGTGATGCGGCCGCGCTACCCTGCGAGTCCGGAGAGGACGTTCGCGAGCGCGATCGCCACCCCCACGATGGACTCGCCGCCCAGCACGCCTGACGCTACCACGACGCCACGCTCCTCGCTGTCGCTGACGCCGCGCGCGGCGCACGCGCGGTCATAGGCCCACTTCGCCACGGCGCCGAGCGTTGCGGTGAGGGACATGTAGAACGGCAGGTAGACGCCCAGGCCAAACATCATCGCGGGCAGTCCGGCCCAGTAGAGGACCACACCCCCGAGAAGCCCGATCACGAAGGCGGGCACGCTCGGGATGCCGGAGACCATCGTCGCGACGACGCTCGCCTGCGCGGAGACGAACTGCTGACCGGGTCCGAAGGCGCCCGTGCCGTACGCTGCCACGAGCGTGCAGAGCACGGCGACGGCAACGACGGTCCCCAAGAGCGCGCCGATCGCCTGGCCGACCCACATGGCGCGCGGGTTCGTGCCGATGATCGCGCCGGTCTTGAAGTCGCTCATGACGTCGCCGGCAAGCCCGCACGCCACGGCCACAACGCCGGCGACGTAGAAGAGCTGCACCTGGCTCACGTCGGAGAACGCCGCAACGGCGAGCAGCACGATGAGGCCGAAGATTTCCATCGGGTCGATGCCCGTCTGGCCGACGGACTGCGCGCTCATGATCGTGGTGACAAAGGAGAGGAGCACCACGACCACGGAGACGATCGGCCCCATCCCGAGCCCGATGCACACGACGAGCGCCGCAGCGGCGACCATGAGGGCGAGCACGCTCGCGTCGAGCCGGCTGCGCTGGCTCTTCCCGCCGGAGAACGCGCTGCGCCCGCGCAGGAACCTGGCTGCGTGCGGCAGGATGTCCTTGAGTACCACGCCCACGCCCGAGCCCATCATGAGGCCCATGCCCAGGCTGGACACGATGCCCTGCGCCGTGGCCACGTCCCAGAGACCGGCCGTCGTGCCTCCCACGATGATGCCGAAGTTGCCCACGAGCGCGCCGAGGAACCAGAACGCGACCGCGACCCCGCCCACGAGAAATCCCACGGCGAGCATCTGCGGCGAGTTGTAGATGGCAAAGCTCACGCCGGGGATCGGGAGCTGCAGGAGCATCGAGGGGATGATGCCGAGGGCGTCGCGCGCGACGCACCACAGGCCCGCCACGCCCATCGACCCAAAGAGCCGCCTGCCCGTGACGCCTCCGGTCTTGGTGGCCATGAGGGTCTCCGCGGCGGCAGTGCCGATGGGGTACTCGAGGTCGGACTCGTCAACAAAGCGACGGCGGATCGCCGCGGTGCAAACGAGGCCCAGAAGCGTGCCCGCAAGTGCCACGAGGAGCATCTCCACCCAGCTCACCTCGTCGGCGAGCCCGAGCATCCAGATGCCGGGGATGGTGAAGGCGAGCCCTCCCGCCACCATGGAGCCCGCCGACATCACGATCTGCGTGACGTTGGCCTCGTTGAGGCTCCGGTGCCCAAAGGCCCGCAGCAGGAACAGCGCGACGATGGACGTGAAGATGGTCGGCCACGGCAGGGCGCCCATCTTGAGCGCGGTGTAGACCGAGGACGCGGTGATGATGACGCAGCCCAGGCACCCGATGGCAAGGCCAACGGGGCTCAGCTGCTCGCGCCACGAGGCGCGCGAGCTGGTATCGCTCATATGTGCTCCTTCGAATATCCGCTCCCCCTGGCGGGGAGTCGGGTTTCTGGGACCGCTTGAGTATGGCACGTTTTGCGGGGCCGTGGGGCAGGCGGTGCGAGTGGCGATCGGCCCACGGCCCGCCTGCGGCCTGGGGATGGCCTTCGGTCTTCCGAGCGTGCTTAGGAACGCGCGGTTATTGTCGCTTTGTGAGCTTGCGAGGCTTAGAAAAGTGCGGCTGTTGCACCCCTTGTTGCCGATGCGAGGGAACTGTTCTTCTCGCCACCTGCGGTTTTGCTGGCGACCGGTGCATCTGCGACAGCATATCCGCCCGAATGCGCGCCCCGAGCCTGCACTTGGCCGGGTTTTCTAAGCACGGAGGTCGAGCAATGCAGCAACTACTGTGATTCTCTAAGCGCAGGGCGCGTTGCCGCAGTCGCGCGCCAGGGCCAGCGCGAGCATCCGTCATGCATGCCAGGGGTTTGGCGGGCTCTCCGGGTGCGCGGCGGGCTCGGCCGATGAAGTAAAATCGGGGCGGTTGACGGCAATGCCCCGCTCATGTCGGCGCGACCCTGCCTGCCACAGCAGGCCCGCCGTCAATCATGGTATGCCCAAAAGGTGGGGCGGCCCTTCGCCACTCACAATTTGGAGGACGCATGACTGCCGAGAAGAACGTGCTGACCGTGGACGTCGGCAACACGACCACGCGCCTCGGGCTCTTCCGCGGGCCCGAGCTTGCGGGGACCTGGGAGCTCACCACGCCCGAGCGCCTCACCGCCGACGAGGCCCGCGCGCAGCTCTCGCAGGCCGTCTCCATGCTAGGGGCGAGCGTTCCCGACGACGCGATCATGGCCTGCGTGGTGCCCTCGCTCTCCGACGTGTGGCGCCGTGCCCTTGCCGCGTTCACCGGCGGGCGGCCGCTCGTCGTGGGGCCCGGCCTCAGGACCGGCCTCAAGATGCGCTATGACGACCCGGCCGAGGTCGGGGCCGACCGCGTGGCCGACGTCGTCGCCGCGCGCGACGCCTACGGGGCGCCCGTCGTGGTGGTGGACTTGGGCACGACCACGAACATCGAGGTCGTGGACGCTGACGGAGCGTTTCTCGGCGGCGTCATCGCACCCGGCGTAGCCCTCGGCGCGCGCTCGCTCGCCGAGGCGGCGGCACGGCTGCCGATGATCGAGCTACGGGCGCCGGAGCGAGCGATCGGACGCAACACGCGCGACGCCATGCGCTCGGGCGTGGTCCTCGGGGAGGTGGCGCGCATCGACGGGCTTCTCGACGCCGTGATGACGGAGCTCGCGGAGGAGGCGCCCGTGGTCCTCACCGGCAGCGGGGCCGAGGCCATGGCAGCGCTGCTGCGCCGCGAGGCGCGCGTGGACGACACGCTCACGCTGCGCGGCCTATGGCTGCTCTGGCGCTCCAACCGACGCTCGTAGGGTCGCCATGTCTGGCAAGGTGACGCTCAAGGACATCGCGCGCGAGGTCGGGCTCTCGCCCACGGCGGTCTCGCTCGTGCTCAACGACCGCCCCTGCAAGATCTCGGAGGAGAGCCGCCGGCGCATCAAGGAGGCGGCGCGCCGCAAGCGCTACATCCCCAACCAGATCGCGCGCAGCCTCGTGACCCAGCACTCCCAGACCGTCGGCCTCATCGTGCCCAACATCGAGAGCCGGTTCTTCTCGTCGCTCGCCCGCCGCCTCGAGCGGGGCTGTCGCGCGCGCGGCTACGTTCTGCTGATGACCAACTCCGACGACGCCTCCGACAACGACGCGGAGCTCGTGCGCCTGCTCGCCAACCGCGGCGTGGACGGCCTCGTGGTCGTTGCCTCCGACGAGCGCGCGGCGGACGGCGCCCTCGCGTCCGTCCTGGCGCAGGTCCCGGCGCCCTTCGTGATGGTGGACCGCCTGATCGCGGGCGTGTCCTGCGACAAGGTCGCCTTCAACAACGAGGAGGGCGGCTACCTCGCGTGCTCGCACCTCCTCGAGGCGGGCCACCGGCGCATCGCCTGCATCGTGAACGCCTCCTCCCAGACGGGAAGCGAGCGGCTCGCGGGCTACGAGCGCGCCCTCGCCGAGCACGGGGTGGCGCTCGACGAGAGCCTCGTGCTCGAGAGCGACTACTACGTCGCAGATGCCTACGAGGCCGCCGAGGGGCTTCTCGCCACGGACGCCACGGCGGTCCTCGCGAGCAGCGACAACATAGCCCTGGGGCTCCTGCGCCTGCTCTACGAGCGGGGGCTTAGGGTCCCGAGGGACTACTCGGTGGTGGGCTATGACAACTCCTCCGCCGACGTGCTCTTTGAGCCGGCGCTCACCTCTGTCGAGCAGAACGTGGACGAGCTCGCCGACGCCGCCCTTGAGCTCCTGTTCCGCAGGGTCGAGGAGGGCGCGCGCGGCGAGCTGGGGGAGTACGAGACGCGCGTGCTCACGCCGCGGCTGGTGCAGAAGCGCAGCGTGCGGCGCCTCGGCGCGTAAGCGGTGTGTACGCGCTGTGAAAAGCGAGCCGTCAATTCGGCGAGCGGTAGTTTTTCTCGAGAAGTAAATCGTTTTACCCAATACACTGGGAAACCGAACGGAAACCAATTGGGCGTCCCGTGGGGGACGCGAGAGAAAGGGAGAAGCATGGCACAGCCCACCATTGGCACCCCGTGGCACAAGCTCAACAACCCGGTCTCCGAGGAGGAGCTCAAGGCGGTCGACCTGTACTGGCGCGCCTCGAACTACCTCTCCGTCGGCCAGATCTACCTGCGCAGCAACCCGCTGATGCGCGAGGGCTTCAGCCGCGAGGACGTCAAGCACCGCCTCGTCGGCCACTGGGGCACCACGCCGGGCATCAACTTCCTCTTCGGCCACGTGAACCGCCTCATCGCCGACCACCAGCAGAACGCGGTCTTCCTCATGGGCCCCGGTCACGGCGGCCCCGCCGGCACTGCGCAGTCCCTGCTCGACGGCACCTATCGCGAGGTCCGTCCCGACATCACCGATGACGAGGCCGGCCTCCAGAAGTTCTTCCGCCAGTTCTCCTACCCCGGCGGCATCCCCAGCCACTACGCGCCCGAGACCCCCGGCTCCATCCACGAGGGCGGCGAGCTCGGCTACACGCTCTCCCACGCCTACGGCGCCGTCCTTGACAACCCGAGCCTGCTCGCGGTTGCCGTGGTGGGCGACGGCGAGGCCGAGACCGGTCCGCTTGCCACCTCCTGGCAGACCAACAAGTTCATGGACCCGCTGACCGACGGCATCGTGCTCCCGATCCTGCACCTCAACGGCTACAAGATCGCCAACCCCACGATCCTCGCCCGCATCTCCGACGCCGAGCGCGACGAGTTCTTCCGCGGCATGGGCTACCACCCGTACAACTTCGTCGCCGGCTTTGACGACGAGGACCACTCCTCGATCCACCGTCGCTTCGCGGCGCTGCTCGAGGCCGTCTTCGACGAGATCTGCGACATCAAGGCCCGCGTGGCGGCCGGCGAGGCCTCCCGCCCGTTCTACCCGATGATCGTCTTCCGCACCCCCAAGGGCTG
>DXBM01000002.1 GCA_019116525.1 Candidatus Olsenella pullistercoris
AGCGAGACCACGGTCACGTAGACCGTCATCTGCAGGCCCTGCCACAGCAGCGGCCACGCCGCCACGAGAGTGTCAATCAGAGATGCGTCCATGGGGTCCCTTACTACCATCAGGGGGCTGCGCGGCGTCCATGCCGCGCAGCCCCAGTCTTCCTAGCTCTTGCAACAGGGCCCTACGCCTCGAGGTACTTGGCGACGATCTCGTCGTACTCGCCGCTCTCCCGGATGTTGGCGAGGCCCGCGTTGAACATCTCGATAAGCTCGGGGTTCTCGCCCTTCATAACGGCGAAGCCGTACGGAGTCGCAAACTCCTCCTCGTCGGTGCCGATGATCGTGAGGCCGTTGCCCTGCGCCACGCCGTAAGCCATGACGGGGTAGTCCTCGAAGCACGCGGCGGTGTTCCCGGTGAGGACGTCCTGGTACATCATGTCGGACGTGTCGAAGTAGGTGATGGAGAAGCCGTACTCCTCTGCGATGGACTCGGCCCAGCTGGCGCTCTGGGTGCCGGTCTTGCAGGCCACCGTCATGCCGTTCAGGTCCTCGAGGCTCTGGTAGTCCCCGCCGTCGCGCGCGGCCGCGCAGACATAGGAGTCGTAGTAGGGGTCGGAGAAGTCGTACTTCTCCAGGCGCTCCTCGGTGATGGACATGCCGGCAATCACGGCGTCGGCCTGGTTGGACTCGAGGGCAGCCACGGCGGCGTCAAAGCCGAGGGAGTTGAGGTCGTACTGGAAGCCCTGGTCGGCGGAGATGGCGGCGAGGATGTCGACGTCGATTCCCACGAACTCGTTAGCCTCGTTGGTGAACTCAAAGGGCGCGAAGGTGGTGTCGGTGGCAACGATGTAGGTCTTGTCGGAGGCGTCGCCGTCAGAGGCGGCGTTGGCGTCATCGGAGGCGCCGGAGTCACCGGAGTTGCAGGCGGCGAGGCCGAGAACGGAAACGGCTCCGCCGGCGATGCCGAGGAACGTGCGACGAGAGACAGAAGCAGACATAACAACTCCTCCTTTTGGAAAACGCGCGCATCATCAGGGGGCCTCGCTCATGCGAGGTCGCGTCTGTACTGTAGCTGAGCGTTATTTCAATTCCTTTAACACTTTGCAGCAAAGCGCAGCACAACGGTGGGATTTACATAATTTCTCTGGCGAGAAAAGAGGCGCGGCCGCAGGCGCTAGCGACGCGAGAAGCCCGCCTCGAGCTCGCGAATCCGCTGGTAGAGCCACCGGTTGGTGGGAACGAGAATCCCGTGCCCCTCGGCGAGGCGAATCACGGTGCCGGCGAACTCCTCCACCTCAGTGGGCCTCTCGTTTATGCGGTCCTGCGCCATCGACGGCATGCCGTCCGGGTCGAGCGAGGCGACGAGCGCTGCCATCTGCGCGAGGTCCTCCTCGGTGACGTCCACGCCCTCGGCGCGCGCGACGGCAAGGGCCTCGCGCATGGCGGCCACGAAGCAGCGCTGCTGCTCGCCTCCCGGCTCGCTCGCAGTTCCGTACGTGCCCCCATAGACCATGCAGGTCTGGTTTATCCCCACGTTGAGCATGAGCTTCACCCACATGCGGCGGCGGATGTCGGCCTCCACCACGTGCGGGATTCCGGCGCGCTCGTAGAGGTCGGCAACCTCGTCCACCACGCCCGGGCCCGTCCCCGGGGCGGCGCCAAAGCGCACCTCCCCGGGATGGGCATAGGTCATCTCACCGCCGATGAACACAGCGTCCATCCCCTGCGCAACGGAGAGCACGGTGCGCCCCCAGCCAAAGCGCTCGGCCACGCGCTCCTCGCTCGTCACGCCGTTCACGAGCGAGGCGATGGCCGTGCGCGGACCCACGAGACGCTCCATCGTCTTGAGCGCCGCGGCCATCCCCGGCGCCTTGATCGCCAGGATCACCAGGTCGACGGGTTCGGCCTCGCTTGCGGGCACGGTGGGCACGCGAAGCGGCTCGCCGTTCACGAGCGGGGTCTCGCCGGCGTGCCGCGCAAAGCGCTCGTCGTCCATCACGAACTCGACGACACCCGGCCCGAGGTTCCTCTCGGCGATGGAGCCGTAGAGCATCCCCACCGCTCCCCTGCCGAGAATAGCCACGCGCTCGATTGCCATGTGAGCCCCCTTGCCCTGCCGACCCTCTCGCCGGCATTGTAGCGCGGTCCGGCGCGCGGTCCGGCGCGCCGCCCGCCTGCGCCGCGCGCTACTCTCCCATGAGGGAGCCGTTGTAGTGGATGATGAGCAGCAGCATGGCCACGATGCTCGCGGCAAAGAGCACGCCGCCCGCGACCATGAGCGCCTTGGCCCAGCGCGGGGCGGGACGGTGCGCGCACAGTCCGCCCGTCCCAATCATGCAGGCGAGCAACGACACCCCAAGGCCCACCATGGCCAGGCCCTCGCCTGTCGCGAGCGCCGGAACGTCCGCGGGCGCCACGTTGGCGTAGTGGTAGCCGTGCAGCAGGCTCACGTCTCCGGTCGCGATCATGTACACGCCTGGCACGAGGCCCCCGAGCGAGAGCAGCGCTCCCACCGCCGCACAGACCGCCATCGAGACGCGCGGGCTCAGGCCGCCCAGGCCCGCCCCGGCAGCCGAGGTAACGATCCCGCCGTTGTGCCGGGCGATGCTCACCAGCATCCCCGCGATCCCAACCACGAGCAGCACCACGCCCACGACCGTGGCCCAGTCCGGAAGGGAAGTCATCATCATGAGCGCAACGCTCACGGAAAGGAGCACCATCCAGGCCCCCGTCTCGCGCGCGAGGCGCGGGCGCTCCGACTCGGGCGTGGTTGCGTAGTGGTAGCCGTGCAGCAGGCGACAGTCCCCCGTCACGATCATGTACACGCCGAGCAGGGCCGTGACCCCGGCAATGACGACGCCAATGAAGTCAGCCATGAGACCTCCCAACCGCAGCGCCCTTCACGCCCGCGGGCGCATGAGCAAGTGGTGGGAGGATTGTAGCCCCACACGAGCCGGGCGCAAGCGTCTTTTGGGCAAGGGGTCAGAGGGGGGGCAAGCGGGCTGAGAGGGCCGGCGTACGGCCGAGCGCAACGGAGCTGACAGGGGTCTTCTCGCCTACGCCGCCTTTTTCGCCGCTCATCGGTGTATGCAAAGCTTACTTGTCAATTATTGCAAAGCGTACTATGCTTATCTTGCAAAGCGCGCTTGTCATTCAATCACCGACCAGAGGAGGCGGTGCCGTGCGAACGAGAATCAGGGAGCTGCGTCGGGAGAGAAGGCTCTCCCAGGCCGACCTCGCCGACGCCGTGGGCACCACGCGCCAGACCATCACCTCCATCGAGGTGGGCAAGTACACGGCGTCGCTGCCGCTCGCCCACAAGATCGCCCGGTACTTTGGGCTCACCATCGAGGAGGTCTTTGACTTCTCCGAGATAGACGAGGAGCTGTGATCGACATGAGCGAGCTTGACACCCTGCGCAACGCGCTTGACCTCTTCCCCGCCGAGAAGGGCCCCGTACCCGGACGCTCCCTCGACGCCCTGCGCGCGGACGCACGGCGGCGCCTGGGCCGCGAGAGCGCCTCGGCGGCCGTCATCGGCGCCTCGCTCGTCGCCCTGTGCGTTCTCGTGGCAACCGACGGCCTGCCCGCCCTGCGCGGCGAGGCGCCCTCGTCGAGCTTCCTCGGGGGCTTCCTCATGGGGCTCTTCTGCGTCGCGGGAGTCGTCAGCGTCCGCCAGGTTATGGCGCTCCGGCGCGCGCTCGCCGACGACCGGGAGCTCCGCCGCTACTACGCGCGCGAGAACGACGAGCTCATGGCCCACATGGAGCGCGAGGTGGCGCGGACGTTCGTGCGGGCCATCCCCGCGCTCGCCGTGGTGGCCATCTTCGTCGGAGCGCTCGTGAGCTTCCAGGCCATGGCGGCGGTGGCGGCGACGCTCGTCTTCCTCTCGCTGGCGCTTCTCGCCGTCAAGCTCTCGTACCGTGCGCGCTACCGCGCGGGCGCCGAGGGCGGAGCCGAGGCCGACTAGCGCGGGCAACGGACTCACGCGCCGGTGTAGGCGTCCTCCGCGGAGTTGGAGAAGTCCTGCTCGGCGAGCCATACGGCCTCCGCCTCCGTCTCGGGGAGGTCGATGCGCTCGATCTTGAAGACCACCGGGCGCGTGCCGTCGTTGCAACAGGCGATCATCGTGCGCTCGTCGTTGGTCCAGCCGTGCATGATGGAGCCGCCCTGCAGCGCCGTATAGATGTAGCGGCTGATGGCGTCCCATGCCTCCGCGCACGGGAAGGCAGGGTCGAGGTCGCGCCCAAAGTGCCAGAAGTCATCGCGTCCGTCCTCGCGCGAAAACAGGAACTCCTGCCCCACCTCAAAGCACGGGCACGGCCCGCTCACCGGGTCCGCCAGGTAGCGCTCCTGCAGGTCGGGGAAGCACTTCTTGTCCAGGACCGTCACTTTGCACTGATGCCTCATGGGGCCTCCTATTCGTTGACTTGTGCGAGTTATACCCGCCGCGCCGGCAAGCGCACCGCTGCGCCCACGCGCAACGAAACGTTGCTTGGACCGTGGCCCACGCGCGGCGATACTGGTGCCAGCGACCAAGCCGAAGGGAGACCCACATGGCCATCAAGGAAGTGCTTCCCCGCCTGCGCCGCGAGCGCGGGCTCACGCAGGAGGAGCTGGCTCGCAGGCTCTACATCACCCGTCAGGCCGTGAGCCGCTGGGAGCGCGGAGAGACCTCGCCGGGAATCGACATGACCAAGCTCATCGCGCGCGAGCTCGACGTCCCCGTGACCGAGCTGCTGGAGATGCCCGAGCACTACTGCCAGAGCTGCGGCATGATGTTCACCGGCCCCGACCAGC
>DXBM01000034.1 GCA_019116525.1 Candidatus Olsenella pullistercoris
CGTCCCCCCTGTCAGCCCCCCGTCCCCCTGTCAGGCCGCAGGCCTAGCGCTCGATGAGCCAGCTCGTGCCGAGGTCGTCCGTGACGCAGACGACGTCCTCCACGAGGGGACAGGCGCGCGTGCGCACGACGCGAGCGGGGTTGCCCACGACGGTCGTGTTCGCGGGCACGTCGTGCACCACCACAGACCCCGCGCCCACGAGCGCGCCGTCGCCCACGGAGATGTCGCCGAGCACGATGGACCCGGCGCCGAGCATGACGTTCGAGCCCACCGTGGGGTGGCGCTTGCCGCCGTGCTTGCCCGTCATGCCGAGCGTGACTCCCTGGTAGATGAGGCAGTCGTCGCCGATGATGGCGGTGCCCCCAATGACCACGCCAACGCCGTGGTCGATGGTGAGGCGCCTGCCCACGCGCGCCGCGGGATGGATGTCCGCGCCGTAGCGCACGCGCGTGCGCTTGGCGAGCCAGAGCGCGAGCCCGCGGTGGCCGCGCTCGTAGAGCCAGTGGCAGACGCGGTAGGCGCGCACGATGCGAAAGCCGGTGGAGTATCGACGCACCTCCGAGACGGACTCGGCGGACGGATCGCGCCGGAAGGTCGCCTCGGCGTCCTCGCGGACAAGCTCGCGCAGGCTGGGCCGCGTGTCCTTCTCGGCACGCACGCCTGGCGCGGCCGTTGCCGGGGCGCCCATCACAGCCCCACCGAGAGGTAGCGCTCGCCCGTGTCGGGCAGCACCGTCACGATTGTGGCGCCGGCGAGCTCCGGGCGCTCGGCGAGCGCGAGCGCCGCCGCCGCGGCGGCACCCGAGGATATGCCTACGAGAAGCCCCAGCTCGCGCGCGAGGCGCCGAGCGCACGCGACGGCGTCGGCTGAGCTCACGGGCACGATCTCGTCAACGACGGAGCGGTCGAAGTTGGCCGGGACGAAGTTGGCGCCTATGCCCTGGATGCCGTGGGGGCCGGCCGTCCCGCCGGCGAGCACCTGGGACTCGGCGGGCTCGACGGCAACGGCGAGCAGGTCAGCCTTCCGCTCCTTGAGGAAGCGCGCCGCCCCGCAGAGGGTGCCGCCGGTGCCGACGCCCGCAACGAGCGCGTCCACGGCGCCCTCGGTGTCCTCCCAGATCTCCGGGCCGGTGGTCTCGTAGTGGGCGCGGGGGTTCGCGGGGTTGTCGAACTGGCCCGCAATGATTGAGTTGGGCGTGGCGGCGGCGATCTCCTCGGCACGCGCCACGGCGCCGGCCATGCCGTCGGCGCCGGGGGTGAGCTCGACGCGCGCCCCGTATGCCTCCGCGAGGCGACGCCGCTCGGGGCTCATGGTGTCGGGCATCGTGAGGACGAGCTGATAGCCGCGCGCCGCTGCGACCATGGCGAGCCCGATGCCGGTGTTGCCGCTCGTGGGCTCGATGATGGTGCCGCCCGGGGCGAGGCGACCCGAGCGCTCGGCGTCGTCCACCATCGCCCGCGCAACGCGGTCCTTGGCCGACCCGCCCGGGTTGGCCGCCTCGAGCTTGCCGAGGACGCGCGCGGTACAGCCCTCGCCGAGAAGGGCGGAGAGGTCCACGAGGGGCGTGGAGCCGATGAGCTTCTCGACGGTGCGTGCGACGCGCATGGTGCCTCCTTCGCTCGGATGAGGCAAGCGTGGCACTCATAAACCCACCCTGCAAGTAGGAATTACCGGGAGGAAACATAGCGATGCCGCGCGCGTGCGGCGCGCGTGACGGTTATGTACACCCCCTCGCGAACCGCAAAGTATGAGCGGCCTCGCTACCTGCACATTTGCAGACGGCTTCGGCCCCCGGGTCCGAAGGGGTGTACATAACCGAAAAGGAGTGCACAAAAGGGCGCCCACTGCGCGCTAGTAGAGCGGCAGCTCCCCGGTCAGCGGGTCGATCTTCTCGGCGGGAAGGGGCTCGAAGGCAAGACAGGTGTAGGTCGGCTCCCCGTGGAACTCCGTGTGGCCGGCATCGCGCACGAGCGCCACGGCAAAGCCGAGCTCGCGCCCGCGCGCGGCGAGGTCGAGCAGCTCCTCCTCTGAGTCAACGTAGACGCACACCTTTGCCACGCCTGCGTCGAACCAGTCGGTGAGGGGCGTAGAGTCGCCCACCTCGTGCTCGAGCCACGCCCAGCCCTCGGAGGCGCGCAGCTCGCTGCCGCGCCCCTCGCGGACGAGCGCCATGAGCGTGGCCTCCACGCAGGCATGCCCTGCCTGAGCCGCGATCTTGCCCTTGCGCATCTTGAGGTCGCGGCGCATGACGATCATCTGCTTGGACTTGTAGCTTCCGGGCATGTGGCTCCAATCTTGACAGAGGGTGACAGAGGGGACGGGGGAATCTGTCAACTTGACAGAGGGGACAGAGGCTTGACAGAACCCCCCGTCCCCTCTGTCAAGTCCGTTGTCACTGGCGGGGGGACACGTAGGACTCGTCGACGGTGATCTTGCAGACGGCGCGCGGGTAGCGCTCGCGAACAAGCTCGCTCACGCGCTCGCGCAGCTCCGCGGCAGAGAGCGGGCAGCCAACGGGCCGCACGCAGTCGAAGATGACGTTGGTGTGCGTGGGTCCGGGCACGCAGCGCAGGTCGTGAATCGAGAGGCGCGGGTCGATCCCCTTCACGGCGAGGTCGATCCAGTGGCGCATGTCGCGAACCTCGGGGTCGTTGGTGACGATGGGGTCGTAGTGCAGCGTCATCACGAGCCCCTCGCCCGTGAGGAAGTCCTGCTCGATGTTGTCGAGAAGATCGTGCTGCTCGAGCGCGTTGCCCTCGGCCGCCATCTCCACGTGTGCGCTCGCGAACTGCCGGCCGGGGCCGTAGTCGTGGACCATGAGGTCGTGCGTGCCGAGCACGCCGGGGTAGCTCATGATCTTCGAGCGGATGTGCTCCACGTACGCCGGGTCGGGCACGCGCCCGAGAAGAGGGCTCACCGCCTCGCGGACGAGCTCGATGCCGCTCCAGCAGATGAACCCTCCCACCGCAAGGCCCGCCCAGCCGTCGAGGTCAAAGTTGGTGAGCTGGGATACCACCGCTGAGGCGAGAACGGCGGCGGAGGAGATGACGTCGTTTCTCGAGTCGATTGCGGTCGCCTCGAGCGTTTCGGAGGCGATGGCGCGCCCGAGTCTGCGGTTGAACGCGCTCATCCAGAGCTTGACGAGCATGGAGGCGACGAGGGCCACAGCCACCGCGGGGCCGAAGTCGGTGGGCTCGGGGTGGACGATCTTGTCGACGGACGAGAGCACGAGGTTGATGCCGATGGCGCATACGAGCACCGCCACGACGAGGCCGGCCAGGTACTCGTAGCGCCCGTGTCCGTAGGGGTGCTCCGCGTCGGCGGGGCGGCTCGCGAGCTTGAAGCCGAGCAGGCTCACCACGTTGCTCGAGGCGTCCGAGAGGTTGTTGACCGCGTCGGCGACCACCGAGACCGAGCCGGCGAGAAGCCCCACGACCCCCTTGGCCACGCACAGTGCCACGTTGCAGACGATGCACGTGACGCTCGCCACGAGTCCCACGCGCGTGCGGACGCGCGCGTCGGCCATGTCGGCCCCCTCGCCGACAAAGAGTCTCATCAGAAGCTGCGTCATGGTACCTCCTCGCGTCGCGCACCGAAGAAGTATACCCGCGCGGACCTGACAGGGGGGACGGGGGGATCTGTCAGGCCTCCGGGACTTCCGTCAAGAGTTAGGAGTTGACAGAGGGGACGGAGGCCTGACAGATCCCCCCGTCCCCCCTGTCAGGTCAGGCGAGCCGCAGGAGCCGGAGCAGGCTCACGCGCAGGACGCGGTCGGCGAGCAGCACGGCGGCGAGAAAGACGAGGCTCGCGAGGGTGCCCGTGGCGAGAAACGCCGCGGGCCCGACGCCGAGCGCGGAGGCGAGCAGCTCGTTGGCAACGGGGTGCCACGCCGAGGTGAAGACCGACTGTGCGATGTAGAAGCCGAGGATGGAGGGTGTGGTCGCCCGGATCGCCGCGGCGAGGCGGCCCGTCTCGAGGCGGCCCTCGCCCATCCCTTCCGCCGCGCAGGCCATCGAGCTCACGGCGAGGGCAAAGGAGAGCAGCGAGGTCGACTTGAAGGAGAGGGCCTTGAGCAGCCACAGGTCAGAGGCGAGCCCGGCCGCGCAGGCGCCAACGACGCAGCACGCGGCGCTCGCGGCGAGCGCGCGGGGACCCCACGAGAGGCGCGCGCCCGAGAGTGCCCCGCCGACGAGGAACGCCACGACGTAGCTCACGGCGCTCATCAGCTTGCGCCACTCAAGCAGGCCGCGCTCGTCCGAGCCCGGCGAGACGAAGGCGATGTAGGCGTTCACGGCGAAGACGACGACGGTCACGACGAGGACAACGCCGCGCGGGGAGCGCACGCGCGCCCACACCCACCCGATCACCGGGACGGCGACCATGACGGCCAGGTAGACCCAGATGAACTGCAGGCCGCCGACAAGCCAGGTGGGGTCGGTGAGCGAGACGCGCCCCACGGGGACGACCCAGGCGTTCACCGCGAGCGCGACCGCCGCCCAGACGGCGACGCTCGCGAGCACGGTGAGCGCGCGCCTCCCGCAGGCGCGCAGCTGCGCGGACCAGTAGCTGTCGTCGCGCGAGGCGGCAGCTGCCCGCGGGACGAGGAAGAACCCTGAGATGAGGAAGAAGACGTGGTTGCCGTAGGCGCCGAGCAGGCTCACGCAGCCGAGCGCGGCGAGAAGGCCCGGCCCGGCCGCCCAGCTTCCGTCCGTTGCCGCCTCGAACCACGGCTGGAAGGTGTGAAACACAGCTATGCATGCGATGGCGATCACGCGAAGCGCCTCGATGCGGGCGTTGCGCGGGCGCCTGGTCCTCTCGCTCATGCGGCTCCTCGGTCCGTCCCCCAACGGAGAGAGTATAGCCGCTCGCGAACCTGCCACGAACCTGCCCGCCCCGCGACGCGCGCGTCTCGTCGCAGCTCAGAGGCCACGTTTTGGGCACCTGTGGACAGATGGTGACGAGGCGCTCGCCCGCGCCGGCAGCGCGCGGCGCCTAGAATCGGCGCACGGCACTCGGGGAGGGGAGGGCGCATGGCGAGAGCGGTTGGGGAAGCGCTGACGACGCTGGCGCGCTTTGCGCTCACCTGCGCGCTTCTCGTCGCGGCTGCGCATGACCTCAAGCGACGCGTCATTCCCAACGGCTGCTCGTGCGCCGTGGCGGCATCGGCGGTCGCGCGGGCCCTCGCAAGGTGCCTCGGGGGCGCCAGCCCGCCAGACGTCCTCGCGCGCGCGGTCGCGGGCGGGGCGGCCGCGCTCGCTGTCATGCTCGCCGCCTCGGCGCTCTCGCGCCGCGCCCGCGGGGAGGCGGGGGTCGGCGGGGGAGACGTCAAGCTGCTCTCCGCGCTCGGGATGTGGCTGGGCCCCGGTCTTGGGCTGGCGTGCGTGGCGCTCTCGTGCCTGGCCGCCCTGGCGGCGCGCTCGATCGCCCTCGCGCGGCGTGTCCTCGCGGGCGCGCGGGACCCCTGCGGGGGAGGCCCGAGGGGAACGGGCGGCATCCCCCTTGGCCCGGGGATCGCCGTCGCCGCCCTCTCCCTCATGCTGCTCGGCGCCTGAGCCGCCGGCGCCTGAGCCGCCCGCGCCGTGGTCGCCCGCGCCGGGGTCGTCCGCACGGGCCCCTCTGCACCGGGCCACTCCGCGCCCCGTCGCCCCTCTCGAATGTGATGGTTCTACCGTCTCCGGCTTTCTGGCGCTCGCTGCGGGACGGGGCGGTTATACCTAGAATGGTCGCATGTCGGATTCCCCCACACTCGGCGTGCGACGTGTAAGGGCGCGGCGGCCCCCGACCGCCGCGCCTGCATCCTCCCGGCGGGTCGTGCGCGGGCGTCCAACATGGGGTGCGCGGCCCCTCCGCGCGCGTCCGCACGCGACCCGTCTCGAAGGGAGCCCCCTTGATCAGGCTCGTGCTTTCAGATCTGGATTCCACCCTCATCTGGCGAGAGGACCACGTCATCACGCCCCGCGCGCTCGCGGCCGTCCATGCCCTCATGGACGCTGGGGTCCGCTTCGCGCCGTGCACGGGGCGCATCTACCGTGATCTGCCGGCGATGTTCGCCGGAGACGAGCTGGCGTGCTCCACGGCCGTCACCAGCAACGGCCAGCTCGTCTACCTCGACGGCGAGCTCGTCGAGAAGGTCGCCATCGCGCGCGAGGCACTTCTCGGCGTGGCGCGCGAGCTCAGCGACGTGGCGGACGCCTACCTCGTGGTGGAGTACGGCGGCGAGAAGGTCGCTGTGGCGGCGGAGCTCGACTACGTCCTCGCGCACCCTGACAACTTCTGGAGCGTGCGCCGCGCCCTCCCGACGGTTCCGACCGAGCCCTGCTACAAGGCGAACGTGCGCGTGGTGGGGAGCTTCGCCCGCTGCCAGGAGGTCGCCGCCGCCCTCGGCGCGGCGCTCCCCGAGCTCGACTTCGTGTGCCCCATGCCGGGCACGCCCCACATCGACGTCACGCCGCACGGGTTTGGCAAGGACCACGGCGGGGACTTCCTCATGGAGCGCCTGGGCCTCTCGCCCGAGGAGGTCTGCTGCTTCGGCGACGCCGAGAACGACCTTGCGGTCCTGCGGCACTACCCCAACTCCGTGGCGGTGGAAAACGCCGTGCCCGCCGTGCTCGAGTGCGCCCGCTGGCGCGTGGGGCCCGCCAACGAGGACTCGGTCGCCGACGCCCTTCTCGACATAGCCGCCGCCACGTCCGAGGGCCGGATGCCCTCGTTCATGTGCGACAATGAGAGCCGCGCGTGACGGTGGGCCCGTCACGCCCTGCGAGGGGAGATGCCATGAGGATTGACGACAAGATCGCCGCGGGCCAGACCTTCTCGTTCGAGATCTTCCCGCCCAAGGGCGACATGCCGCTCGAGACGGCGTACCGGGTGGCGAGCGAGATGGCGGACGACCGGCCTGACTGGATCTCCGTCACCTACTCGGCGGGCGGCTCGGGCAACTCCGCCAACACGGTGCCCATCGCCGCCTCCATCGAGCGCGACCTCGGCGTGACGGCGCTCGCGCACCTCACCTGCCTCGGCTCCACGCGCGCCGACGTCGACGCCTACGTGGCCGAGCTCGCCGGCGCGGGCATCGAGAACGTGCTCGCCCTGCGCGGAGACCGCCGCCCCGGGCGCGAGGCCATTGACTTCGCGCACGCCTCCGACCTCATCGCCCACCTGCGCGCCTCCGGGTCGGGCCTGTGCGTGGGCGCGGCGTGCTACCCCGAGGGGCACGTCGAGTCGCCGAGCGAGCGGGAGAGCTTCGAGAGCCTCTACAAGAAGCAGGAGGCGGGGGCCGACTACCTCGTCACCCAGCTCTTCTTTGACAACGAGGACTTCTACCGGTTCCGCGAGAAGTGCCTGCGCCATCGCGTTCGCCTGCCCATCGTGGCGGGCATCATGCCGTTCACGAGCGTGAACCAGATTCAGCGCATGGCCTTCACCTGCGGGGCCTCCATTCCCGCCAAGGTCGTGAAGCGGCTCGTGCTCGCGGGGGACGACCCTGCCGACCAGGCGCGCGCGGGCGTCGAGTACGCCTGCGAGCAGCTCGAGGACCTCGCGGCGAACGGCGTGGACGGCCTGCACGTCTACAGCATGAACAAGCCGTCCGTGGCCCATGCCGCGCGCGAGGCCCTTCTCGCCTGCGGGTACCTGGAGGCGTAGGCGTGGCGGAGGCCGTCGTCGAGTCGTATGACATTCGCTCGGTGGAGCGCGCCGAGGTCCTGCGCTACCTGGGGTATGCCGGCCAGCCGCTCACGAGCGAGCTTGACGCCCGCGTGGACGAGATGGTCGGGCGCTGCCTCGAGGTCGCGCGGCCCCGGGGCTGCGTGCGCGTCTTCGACGTTGCCGGGCGCGACGAGGGGGAGGGCGCTCCGGTGGTCCGCCTCTCGGGCACCGCGCTCGAGCTCGCCGGGAGCTCCATCGACCGGCATCTCGAGGGCGCGGTCGCCGTGGCCGTGCTCGCCGTGACAGCGGGCATGGGCGTCGACGCCGAGCTGCGCCGCCTCTCCCTCACCGACCGCGTGGGGCAGCTCCTGCTGGACGCCGCGGGCACGGCGCTCGTCGAGCGCGCGGCTGACGCGGCGGAGGCGAGCGTCGTCGCGCGCGCGGCGGAGCGGGGCCTCTTTGCGAACGGCCGCTTCTCCCCGGGCTACGGGGACCTGCCGCTCGCGACCCAGCCGGTGCTTCTCGCCACGCTCGACGCGCAGCGGCTCCTGGGGATCACGCTCTCGTCCTCCCTGCTCATGACGCCCACCAAGAGCGTGACCGCGGTCATCGGGCTCTTCCGCGAGCCGCGCGCGGCCGGGCGCCCGGGCTGCGCCGAGTGCGCGTGCCGCGAGTTCTGCTCGCTGCGCGCCGCGGGCACGACCTGCCGCGGGTAGCGGGGCCGCTGGGGCCGCCGCCCCTGCCGTAATCCCTCTCAAACCCACGTTCTTCTCGCCAAAACGTTGGTTCGGGAGGGTTCAGCTTGCTTAATGCCGCTCAGACCTTCATTCCACGGGCAGAAGTGTAGGTTTGGGAGGGAGAGGCCCGGCGAAGCCTGGAAGGTGCGTCGCGCTGGCACGTCCTGCTAGGATGGGGCGAGAAAAACGACGAGGGGAGCGCCATGCCAACGTCACGTGATGCGTCCGAGCTGCTTTCCGCCGCGCTCGCGGGGGAGGGCTTCCTGCTCTTTGACGGCGCGATGGGAACGCAGCTCCAGGAGCGCGGCCTTGCTGCCGGGGAGCTGCCGGAGCTCCTCTGCCTCGAGAGGCCCGACGTGGTGACCGACGTCCACGCCGCCTACGTGGCCGCGGGCGCCGACGTGGTAACCACCAACACCTTTGGGGCGAACGCCGAGAAGCTCGGCGACGCGGCGAGCGTGGAGGAGGTCTTCTCTGCGGCGGTGTCGTGCGCCCGGGCCGCGGGCGCGCCGCTCGTCGCTGCCGACATCGGGCCCACCGGCCAGCTCCTCGAGCCGATGGGGCCGCTCTCCTTTGACGAGGCGTACGAGCTCTTCGCGCGCCAGGTGCGCGCGGCCGTCGCCGCGGGCGCGGACCTCCTTGTGATCGAGACCATGTCCGACCTCGCCGAGGCGCGCGCCGCCCTTCTCGCTGCGCGCGAGAACTCCGAGCTGCCCGCGTTGGTCACGATGACCTTCGAGGAGGACGGGCGGACGTTCCTGGGCACCACGCCCGAGGTCGCGGCGCTCACGCTCTCCTCCCTCGGGGCGGCTGCCGTGGGCGTGAACTGCTCGCTCGGGCCCGCCGACGTCGCCCCGCTCGTCGAGCGGATGCTGCCGTGGGCGAGCTGCCCGGTCATGGCGCAGGCAAACGCCGGGCTTCCGCGCGTGGAGGGCGGGGCCACCGTCTACGACGTGGGCCCCGAGCAGTACGCCGAGGCCGTTGCGCCCATGCTCGACGCGGGCGTCACCATCGTGGGCGGCTGCTGCGGAACGACCCCCGCGCACATTGCCGCCGAGCGGGCGCTGCTCGCGGGGCGCCGTCCCGCTCCCCGACGGCGGCGCGACTGCCTCGCCGTCTGCGGCCCCCAGCGCTTTGTCGCGCTCGACGCCGGGCAGGTGGGCGTCATCGGCGAGCGCATCAACCCCACGGGAAAGCGCCGCATGCAGGAGGCGCTGCGCACGGGCAACTACGACCACGCGCTCGCCGAGGCCATCTCGCAGGAGCGCGCCGGCGCGCAGATCCTCGACGTCAACGCGGGCCTGCCCGAGATAGACGAGCGCGCGGCGATGCTGCGCCTCGTCTCGGAGCTGCAGGGCGTGACCACGCTGCCGCTCCAGATTGACGCCTCCGACCCGGCGGTCATTGAGGCGGCCGTGCGTTGCTACCCCGGAAAGGCGCTCGTCAACTCCGTGAACGGGACGGCCGACTCGCTCGCCACGGTCCTGCCGATCGTGGCGCGCTACGGCTCTGCCGTGGTCTGCCTCACCTTGGACGAGCAGGGCATCCCCGAGACCGCCGAGGGGAGGCTCGAGGTGGCGCGCAAGATCGTTCTGGCAACGGACGCGGCGGGCATCCCGCGCCATGACGTGGTGATCGACTGTCTTGCCATGGCCGCCGCCACCGACCAGTCCGCGCCGCGCACGATCCTCTCCGCGATCCGCGCCGTGAAGGAGGCGCTGCCCGGCGTCCGCTGCGTGCTCGGCGTCTCCAACGTGAGCTTCGGCCTGCCGCTGCGTCCGCTCGTCAACGCCACGTTCCTCGCCGCCGCGCTCGCTGCCGGCCTCGACCTCGCGATCGTCAACCCCGAGAGCCAACGCATGATGGAGGTGGTCGACGCCTGGCGCGTGCTGTCCGGTGAGGACGAGTCCGCCCGCTCCTACGTTGAGCGCTACGCCGGCCGCACCGATGCCGCCCCCGCTACCCCCGCCGCCCCTGCCCCACTTGTACCAGGTACAAGTGGCGCACTGGCGCAGGGCCCCGCTGACGCTATGGCGCGCGCCCGGGGCCTCGTGCTCGATGGTCGCGCGGCGCCCATGGCTGCCGCCGTGCGCGAGCTTCTCGCCGAGCGTGAGCCCCTCGCGGTCATCAACGAGGTGCTCGTCCCGGCCCTCGACGAGGTGGGACGGCGCTTTGAGGCGGGAACCTTCTTCCTGCCCCAGCTCATGGCGTCCGCGGAGGCGGCAAAGGCGGGGTTCGAGGCCGTCCGAGAGGCGTGCGCCGCCAGCGGGGAGAGCGCCGCGAGCAAGGGTGAGGTCGTGATCTGCACGGTCAAGGGGGACATCCACGACATCGGCAAGAACATCGTGCGCATGCTGCTCGAGAACTACGGCTTCGCGGTTGTGGACCTTGGGCGCGACGTTGACCCGCAGGCGGTCGTTGACGCGGTTGTCGCACGCCGCGCGCGGCTCGTCGGCCTCTCTGCCCTCATGACCTCGACGGTGCCGGCCATGGCCGAGACCATCGAGCTCCTTCGCGACCAGGCGCCCTGGTGCAAGGTGGTCGTGGGGGGCGCGGTGCTCACGCCCGAGTACGCGGACATGGTCGGCGCCGACTTCTACGCTCGTGACGCCATGGAGACCGTCCGCATTGCGGGCGAGGTCCTGGGCTAGCCGCGGGCGTGCGGTCTGTGGAGACGCCCGCCGCCGGTTATGTACAGTCTGCCGATGGCGGGCGAAAAGAAACTGCAGGGTGACGGCTCGGGTACAAACGTCTCGCCCATCGCGACTGTACATAACCGTCTCCACCCCTTCCTCCCGGCGAGAAAGGCGGCGCGCCGCGGGCCCCTCTTCTCGCGTTTTGGCGCTGCGGGCGCAAAATGCGCCGCCTGGGAACGAAAAGTGACCGCTCGACCAGGTCACCGTCCGGGCGAGGCGCCGCAAACAACCCCTCTTACCTGTGTAAACGCTGGCTGGAAAGCTATGTGTCAGCTAAGCGCACGTTAACTTGGGGCGCTGCTCCCTATAGTTGCTCCCATGATTGCGGTGAACGACAGATCTGCGCTTGCCCGCTGGGCGGAGCCCGGCCTGGCCGAAAGGCTCGCCGGCCCGGTTGCCTTCTCGGGCGACTGGTCGACCTCGCTCGCGGACGTGCGCGACGAGGACGCGCTCAGGGCCGCGCGCCTCGAGGCGACGCCGGAGCGGCCGCTCCACGTGCTCGTCTCGTCAGCGGACAGGCGCATCCGCTCCAGTCGCGTGGTTTCCCACGTGTGGTCAACCCCGCTTCCAGACGATGCGTTCTACCAGCTCACGCCCACCGTTCTTCTCGCCTCGCCGAGCTTTTGCCTTCAGGGGATGTCCGCGGGAACGGGCTTGGTCGGGGCAACTGTTAGCGCTATGGAGATCTGCGGATCGTACGCGCGCTCGCCGTGGGCGAAGGACGGCTTCTTCGAACGCCCACCCCTGGCGGACCTCGACGAGCTGCGCGCTCACTTTGAGGAGACCCACAGCTACGGGGCAAAGCAGGCCCGCAGGGCGCTCTCCCACGTTACGGTTGGCTCGCGCTCCCCAATGGAGACGGTTGTTGTTCTCTTCTTCACGCTCCCGCTCAAGATGGGCGGGTGCGGGCTGCCGGCACCGCTCCTCAACGTGCGCCTGGAGATCCCGCCCGACCTGCGCGCCGCGATCAGGCGGCCGTACGTGGTCGTTGACCTGTGCTGGCTCGACCAGCGCGTCATACTTGAATACGACAGCTACCGTTGGCATTCGACTCCGGCAGCGGTGGATTCGGACAGCACGCGCAACGAGGGGCTGCGCGACGAGGGATGGATGGTTCGCTCCGTTACGTCCGGCATCCTCAAGAACGACGCCATGCGCAGGCTCCTCGTCAGCCGCGTGATGGGGCGCTTTGGACGCAAGCCGCCCTCTGGCCCGGCCTTTGACCGGCTGCAGACGGACCTGGTTCGCGACCTGCTGAGCTGTTAGCGGATCTGCGCGGACGGGCGAACGGTTATGTACAGTCGATTCCTCCCGCTGGCAAAACGCCTCCATAAAAGTGCTGGTAGAATCCCTGGGCGAGAAACCCCTGTGCATGAGTGGTGTACATAACCGTCACATGCGGCTGCCGCGCCGCCGCCCTTCCTGCCGCCCGCCGAGAAGAACGGCACCCTCGCCCATTTGCCTTCATCCCTCCCGCGTGGGACCGGTAGCATTCACCTACTGTGCCGCGGTCGAGGGGACCCGGCAGCAACACTCCGTGAGTGCAAGGAGAGGCCTATGGCAAGAATGCACGTCATGGAGCAGAGCGAGACCCAGGCGATCATGTCGAGCATGCACGAGATGCTCGAGAAGCGCCTCTCGGTCAGCTCGCTCGCTCCGTGCCCCGTCGAGTTCACGGCTTCCTACGTCGCGATGTGTGCCACGCAGAGCTGCGGCAAGTGCACGCCGTGCCGCAACGGGCTGAGGATGCTCCGGCACCTCTTCAACGACGTCCTCAACAACCGCGCGACGATGGAGACGCTCGACCTCATCGAGTCCACCGCCCGCACCGTCTACCTGTCGAGCGACTGCGCCATCGGCTACGAGGCCGGCGAGGTCGCCCTCATGGCCATCAGGGGCTTCCGTGACGACTTCGAGCACCACGTCCAGAAGCACGCCTGTGGCTTCTCGCAGCACCAGACGGTCCCGTGCGTCTCGGGCTGCCCGGCCGGAGTGGACATCCCCGGCTACATCGCTCTCGTGGAGGCCGGGCGCTACACCGAGGCCGTGCGCCTCATCCGCAAGGACAACCCGCTGCCGCTCGTCTGCGGCCTCGTCTGCGAGCACCCCTGCGAGATGCACTGCCGTCGCGGCATGGTTGACGACCCGATGAACATCCGCGGCCTCAAGCGCTACGCCGTGGAGCACGCGGGCGACTACCGGCCCAACATCAAGCCCGCCACCGGCAAGCGCGTCTGCGTGGTCGGCGGCGGCCCGGCGGGCCTCTCGTGCGCCTACTACCTCACCCTCATGGGGCACAAGGTCACGATCCTCGAGCAGCGCGCGCACCTCGGCGGCATGCTGCGCTACGGCATCCCCAACTACCGCCTGCCGCGCGAGCAGCTCGACTCCGAGATCCAGTGGATTCTCGACTGCGGGATTGACGTCGAGCTCAACCACAGCGTGGACGGCGAGGAGATGAACCGCCTGCGCACGGAGTACGACGCCGTCTACCTTGCCATCGGCGCGCACGCTGACAAGAAGCTCGGACTTCCGGGCGAGGATGCCGAGGGCGTCATGTCCGCCGTCAAGCTCCTGCGCGACATGGGCGACGACAACCCGCCCAACTTCAGCGGCCTCACCGTCGCCGTGGTGGGCGGCGGCAACGTGGCCATGGACGTGGCCCGCACCTCCGTGCGCCTGGGCGCCGAGCGCGTGGTCATCGCCTACCGCCGCCGCGTCGCCGACATGACGGCGCAGGACGAGGAGATCGCCGGCGCCGAGGCGGAGCGCTGCGAGATCATGGACCTGCACGCGCCCAAGGAGGTCGTGGTCGACGAGAACGGCCACGTTGCCGGTCTCAAGGTGGAGCCGCAGATCATCGGCGGCCTCAAGCGCGGCCGTCCCGCGCCGCGCCCCGCCGAGGGCGGCGACGTCGTCATCCCGTGCGACCGCGTGATCGTGGCCATCGGCCAGGACATCGACTCGGCGACCTTCGAGGAGCAGGGCGTTCCCTGCAAGTGGGGCCGCATCGTGACCGACCCGGACGGCGCCGTTCCTGGCCAGGAGGGCCTCTTCTCCGGCGGCGACTGCCAGAGCGGGCCCGCCACTGTCATCCGCGCCATCCACGCGGGCAAGGTGGCCGCCGGCAACATCGACAACTACCTTGGCTTCAACCACACGATCGAGCTGGACGTTGAGCTTCCGCCCGTCCAGTTCAAGGGCAAGATCTCGTGCGCGCGCTGCGAGATGCGCGAGCGCGAGGCCCACGAGCGCATCTACGACTTCGACATCGTCGAGAACGGACTCACCGACGAGGAGGCGCACCAGGAGGCATCGCGCTGCCTGCGCTGCGACCACTTCGGCTTCGGGGCGTTCCGCGGGGGGAGGATCGAGCAGTGGTAAACCTCACTATCGACGGCCGCGCCGTCAGCGTTCCCGAGGGAACGTCCATCCTCGACGCCGCCGCCACCGTGGGCATCAGGATCCCCACGCTGTGCTACCTCAAGGACCTCAACGAGATTGGCGCCTGCCGCGTCTGCGTGGTTGAGATCGAGGGCATCGACCAGCTCGTCGCCGCCTGCAACAACACCGTGCTCGAGGGCATGGTCGTGCGCACCAACAGCCCCAAGGTTCGCGTGGCGCGCCGCATGAACGTCGAGCTCCTGCTCGCCACCCACGACTCCGAGTGCACGAGCTGCGTGCGCTCCGGCAACTGCACCCTCCAGACGCTCGCGGCGGACCTCGGCATCTCCGAGCTCCCGTACAAGAAGCGCCTCATGCACGACCCGTGGGACAAGTCCTTCCCGCTCATCCGCAACAACGACAAGTGCGTCAACTGCCTGCGCTGCGTGCAGGTGTGCGAGAAGATCCAGGGCCTCGGCGTCTGGGACCTCGCCAACCGCGCCACGCACACGAGCGTGAACGTCCGCGGCGGCGGCTCGATCGCCGAGGCGGACTGCACCCTCTGCGGCCAGTGCATCACGCACTGCCCGACGGGCGCGCTGCGCGAGCGCGACGACACGCAGAAGGTCTTCGACGCCCTCGCTGATCCCGAGAAGGTCGTCGTCGTGCAGATCGCGCCGGCCGTGCGCGCCGCGTGGGGCGAGCAGCTCGGTCTGGCTCGCGAGGAGGCCACGGTCGGCCGCCTCGTGGCCGCGCTGCGCCAGATGGGCGTGGACTACGTCTTTGACACGGACTTCTCGGCCGACCTTACCATCATGGAGGAGGGCAGCGAGCTGCTCCACAAGCTCGCGCACAAGGACGAGCCGGGCGCCGTGTTCCCCATGTTCACGTCCTGCTGCCCGGGATGGGTGCGCTACGTCAAGGCGGTGCGCCCGGAGTTCACCGGCCAGCTCTCCACGTCAAAGAGCCCCGGCCAGATGTTCGGCGCGGTGACGAAGAGCTACTTCGCCGAGCTCAAGGGCATCGACCCCCACAACATCTTCTGCGTTGAGGTCATGCCGTGCACGGCAAAGAAGGCCGAGGTCGCCATCCCCGTGATGAACGACGCATGCGGTGATCCCGACGTTGACGTCTCGATCACCACGCGCGAGGTCTGCCGCATGATTCGCGCCGAGCACATCGACGCCACCACGCTGCCCGACGAGGACTTCGACGACCCGCTCGGCACCGCCACGGGCGCCGGCGTGATCTTCGGCGCCACCGGCGGCGTGATGGAGGCCGCCCTGCGCACTGCCTACCACGTCGTCACCGGCGAGACGCCTCGACCCGACGCGTTCTCGGCCGTCCGCGGCCTCGAGGGCTGGAAGGAGGCCACGTTCGACCTTGCCGGCACGCCGGTGCGCGTTGCCGTGGTGAGCGGCCTTGCCAATGCGGGGAAGCTCCTCGACGCCCTCGTGGCGGGCGAGGTCTCCTACGACTTTGTTGAGGTCATGGCCTGCCCCGGTGGATGCGCGGGTGGCGGCGGCCAGCCCATCCACGATGGCGAGGAGCTCGCAGGCGCCCGCGGCGACGTCCTGTGGGGCCTCGACAGGCGAGCCAAGCTGCGCAACTCCTACGAGAACCCCTCCATCGCGGCAATCTACGCGGACTATCTCGGCGAGCCGCTCTCCGAGCGCGCCGAGGAGCTGCTCCACACCGACCACCACGCCTGGAGCATGCACTAGAGAGGTCCTTCTCCCGCGTTCTCGGGCCCGAGCCGTCACCCCCGCGGCTCGGGCCCTCCTTCTGTGGGCCCTGCCGTCTCCGCGCCCCAGTCTGCCCGCTTGGCGTGCCAATTGTGGGGCAGGCGTGACGCCTTTGTCTGAAAACCGCACCGGGGGGTGTCTCTATAGTTCTGTCAACCCCTGAGAGACCCGGATCCCGGCATGCTGAAGCCGGCCCCGGCACGAGGCCGCTCCGGTTCCCTCCTCCGTCGCGTCAGCCCTCCCGGTACGGCACCCGTCCCGCATGATTGCGTAGATGACCTTGAGCCGCTTCCTCGCCACCGCCTTGAGGGCCTTGTTGTGGCGCATGCCCCGCGCCCGACATGCGTCGTAGTAGCGGCCGTATCGGTTATCCGTCCCCACCAGGGACGTGCAGGAGTATATGAGCAGGTTCTTGAGCGTCCGGTTGCCGCCCCTCGAGGGCGACGACGAGCTGAGTGACGTGCCCGACTGCCGGTTGCAGGGCGTGAGCCCCGTGTAGGCGGCGAGCTCGTCGTGCCCGCGGAAAAGGGACACGTCCACGAGCGTCACGAGCGCCGCGGCCGTCTTCGGGCCGATCCCGGGCACCGTGAGCAGCGCCTCGTACGTATCGTCCCCGGCCAGCGAGTCGGCGATGAGCGCGTCGAGGCGCGCGGCCTCGGCGGAGTCCGCCGCGACCCTCGCCGCGAGCGAGCGCACGAGCTCCGACTCGGCCACGAGCTCGGGCCTGCCCGAGGAGGCCGAGGCGGCCGCCGCGGCCCAGAGGCGGTCGGCCGAGGCCCGCTTGGCGCCGCCCCCGCGCTCCGCGACCGAGCGGAAGCGCCTGAGCCCGGCGAGCTGCCAGCGGCTCGACGGGTCGACCTGCGCCTCGAACGCCGGGTCCGCCTCGAGCAGGACTGCGCGCAGCCTGTTGGCGGCGCGGGTCCGGGACGCCACGGCGAAGTCGCGCTGGGCGGCGAGCATCCTGAGCGAGGCCGACGCCGGGGTCTCCTCGGCGACTCCCTCAGCGTCCAGGGCATGCCCGCGGCCGTCCGCGCGATCACCTCCGCGTCTATCGCGTCCGTCTTCGCCGTGACCGGGAACATGTCGCGGGCCTTCTTCATCGCGAGCCCCGGAAGGTAGGAGACCGGGTTGCCCTTGGCCCGCGCCCTCGCGACGACGAGCGCGCCGATGTTGCGCTTCTGGTCGACGACGACCCTGGCCCCGGGGCCCGCCTCGGCGAGCGCGCGGTCCACGTCGGCCGGCCTGTTGGCGACCTCCCTGTTGAACAGGACCTCACCGCCCGCGTCGACGGCGCAGGCGCGGTGCGACGACTTGCCGACGTCGAAGGCGAGGAAGGCGTCCTCCCTCTTCGGCTTCTTTCCCATGGTGTATCCTCTCCACAAGTTGGCTGACCGCCGTCCGCGGGAGCGACAACCACATTACGAGGCCGTGGGGCCGTCCCCCGGCACGTCTCTATCAGTCGCCTGCCGCGGCGAGCCGTCCCCGGCGGCAACACCCCCCGGGCCTTCGCTAGAGGCAGGGCGGAAGGGCCGTCCGGGGCGGTCAGCCAGCGACCCCGCAGGGTCGTCACCAATCGTATTTCCGGAACCCGGAGGAATACAAAAGAGCCGACCCGAAGGTCGGCTCAAACTGTAATGGGGGGTTGCACCTTTCCCCTGAAAGCCGCATCGGCTACTATACGAGAAGAGCTGTTATCGCTGACTTGAGAGGAGGGCACGTCGTGGCCGACACGCGCGAGCTTTCGATGATGCCGTTTGCCCTCTCGGCCCCGCAGAACGCTGCGGGGGGGGGCGTCTCAGCTGAGACTTCGCACCCCGATGTCTCGCAGCTCGCACACACGCTTCTAACCAAAGAGCTCGCGGCAGGCACTGCGCCCTACCTCGTCCTGAGCTGCGCCGCCGGCCGGGAGCGCTCCGCCTGTGAGCGCGCCCTCGCCACGGGGCTCGCAACAGAGGCCTTCTCGCCCCTGCGCGTGACTCTGTTCCGCGAGGGCGGAATCTGGGTCGCCCGCACCGCCGCGCTCTGGCCGGGCTACGTGCTCTCCGCGCCCGCACACCCCAGAGCCGCCGAGAAGCTCGGCGCCATCGGATCTCTCACCCCGCTCGAGTCCGCGCTGGTGCGTCGCCTCGGCGGGTCGTCCCACGTCATCCAGATCTCACAGGGCCGCATTGAGGACGGCCGGCTGCGCGTGCTCTTTGGCCCGCTCATGGGCCTGGAGCCTCTGGTTCGCCGCATAGACCGCCACCGCCGCATGGCCTGGCTGGAGGCGGAGCCCGGTCGCAGCGTCTCCGTCGGGCTGGAGGTGACGTCCAAGACCTAGTCCCCGATCCGCGCCCAGAGCGCGCCCAGCTTCTTCCGTAGGGGCCATTCGCCGCCCGGCAAACGGCCCCTACGCAGGAAACTGCGACCCGGCACCGCCGGGACATACCTCTCTTCCCGGGGCAGCGCCACGAGCGTGCTCCGACGAGCTGGGGGAGTGAATACGTCCGCCCATGCCGGCCGCGCGCCGGAGATGGCGAAGCCATAGGCCCGACCAGCGTCGGGCATTCGCGCCAAGGGCGGGCGGAATCTCTCCCGCATCTGTCGGACATCGAGCGCGCGAGGTGGTGATGCGCATGTGGTATGTGATCCAGGTCACAAGGGGCCGCGAGGAGGCGATGGCGGAGCTCATCGGCCGCGCCGTTCCGAGCGAGATGCTCTCAGAGTGCTTCTATCCGCGCTACGAGACCGAGCTCAAGGTGCGCGGCACCTGGGTGCGCTGCGCCAAGCCGCTCTTCCCCGGGTACCTCGTGGTCGTGACGGACGACCCGGTGGGCGTCTCCGACGAGCTCAGGCGCCTGCCGGAGTTTGCGCGCGTGCTCACGATGGGCGAGAAGCCCGTGCCACTGGCCGCGGAGGAGGTGGAGCTCATCGGTGGCTTCACGCATCCCGGCGAGCGCGTCGTGCCCATGAGCCGCGCTGTCAAGCAGGGCGAGAGGGTCGTGATCGTGGACGGCCCGCTCGTGGGGCACGAGGGCCTCATCAGAGAGGTTAATCGTCGCAAGTCCACTGCGTACCTGGAAGTTGACCTGTGCGGGCGCAAGGTCTCGACCCGCGTTGGCCTGGCGGTTCTCGCCGAGCCCAGCGCGATGGAGTCCCGTGCGGCCCGCCTTCGCGTCAGGGCAGTAGCAAAGTGAGTGAAGAAAAAACCGAAGTGACCGAGAAGGGCGCGTCGGTCGAGGCCGGCGCCTTCGTCGCGCCCCCGCCCGACCCGAGCGTCCCGGCTCCCAGGCGCGGCGGCGCGGGCTACCGCTTCGTCAAGCGGGCGTTCGACGTCGCGTTCTCCGGCGTCGCGTGCCTGGCGGGCCTGGTACCCGGGGCGCTCCTCTGCCTCGCGATCCGCCTGGACTCGCCCGGGGCGCCGATCTTCCGCCAGGAGCGCGTGGGCCTCGGCGGCAGGCCGATCCGCATCTACAAGTTCCGTACGATGGTCGCCGACGCCCACGAGCACCCGGAGCGCTACATGACGCCCGAGCAGCTCGCCCAGTGGGAGCGCGAGCAGAAGGTGGACGACGACCCCAGGGTCACGCGCGTGGGGCGCTTCCTGCGGCGCACCTCCCTCGACGAGGTGCCGCAGTTCCTGAACGTCCTCAGGGGCGACCTCTCCGTGATCGGGCCCCGCCCGGTGACGGAGGCCGAGACGCGCGAGTTCGGGGACGCCCGCGGCGAGTTCCTCTCCGTGAGGCCCGGCATCACCGGCTGGTGGCAGGTCACGGCCAGGAACGACGCAACCTGGGAGACAGGGGAGAGGCAGCTCCTGGAGCTCTTCTACGTGCGCCACGCGAGCCTCGCGCTCGACGCGCGCGTGTTCGTCAGGACCTTCAGGGCCATGGGGAGGGGGAGATGAGTCGGATTAGCCTCATCGTACCTACCCTCAATGCCGAGCATGAGCTCCCCGTTTTGCTCGATGCCGTGATGTCGCAGACTCGAGTTCCCGATGAAATACTAATTGTTGACTCGTCTTCTGACGATAATACCGTCGAGCTGGCGGAGTCCTATGTCGGGGTGCGTACCATGACGGTTCGGCGCAAGGACTTCGATCACGGTGGAACGCGTCAGCTGGCCCTGGAGAGTGTTCGAGGGGAGTACGTTCTTTTCCTTACTCAGGATGCGGTCCCGGCTGACGAGTGCTACGTCGAGAACTTGCTTGTACCATTTGAAGATTCCTCGATAGCGATGGTATCGGGACGGCAGCTGCCCAAGCCTGATGCTCGCCGCTTTGTGCAGCTGGTCCAGAAGTACAATTACCCACCGGAATCTAACGTACGTACTGTGAGGGATATAGAGAGGCTTGGAATCAAGGCATGCTTTGCTTCTGATGCGTGCTCAGCATATAGGCGAGTGGCGGTAGAGGCAATAGGAGGTATTCCAAGACCTTGTTCAACCAATGAAGATATGCTTGCTGCGATAAGGTTACTGCGCAAGGGCTACAAGGTTTCTTACGCAGCTGATGCATGTGTTTTTCACTCGCACAGCTTAACTTTTCAAGAGCAGTATCAACGTAATTACGCTATAGGCGTATTTCTAGAAGAGCATGCAAACGAATTGCGTGTTGGATCCGAAGTTGGCGAAGGAATTAAGATGGCCCAGAGTATTCTTTCTCAACTGATTCGGGAAAAAAGTCCGCTTGAATCCATCTCTTTTGTGCTTGATTGCATTGCAAGGTTTATTGGAAACAGGCAAGGAAGAGCGCTGGGAAGGCAGAGAAGCATATAATGAAGAAGAACTTCTCATCAATTATTCCAGTATATAATAAGAGATTAGAGTCAGTTCCTGCACTAGTGGAACACGGGAACAACAAAGAGGTCGAATGGATAGTTTGCGATAATAGTACATTAAGCAAAATCAAGTTGAATAACGCATTATATGCCCGAAAAAATAAAATTACCTATATTGACATGGAGGGGAATAAGGGTATTTCGAGAGCATACAATGCGGCCGTTAGGATAGCTAATGCTGGAATCGTTTGCATCTTTGACCATGACACCATGATTCCAAGTGAGTATTTCGACAAAGTAAAGTCGAAGATTGATGCAAACGGAAGGGGAATATATATTCCTAGGGTATATACAAGTGTAAGGCTTGTCTCGCCACTTAGATTTTTTGGCTGCGCTATTCTTACTTATGGAAACACTAGTAGAGTAGACCTAAAGCGCTGCTCAGCATTTAATAGTGGCATGGCAATTACTCGAGACGTCTTCGATCAGATTGCCTATGATGAAAGTTTATTTCTTGAATGGGTCGATCATGCATTCTGTAGAGATGCGCATAGGGCTGGAATTCCCTTTTTCTATCTAGAAGACGTATGCTTGCAGCAGGACTGGTCGCGGGAAAACAGCGATTTAAGAAATGCGTTGATCAGGGAAAAGATTCAAAGACGAGACCTGCTTAACTTCTATAGCAATGGAATGGTTGAAAAGATATACGGCAGGTTATACGCGGCATATCGAGTTCTGAGACTCTCGATACAATATAAAACAACTGCGTTCATCACAAATAAATGACTATATATTACATAAATGCAGTGTTGTCATCGTGGCTGCTGTATTATGCGGAAAAGCGCATTAATAACAAGGTTGCAAAGTTGGCAGTCCTTGCTGGAGCGATAGCTGTGCCATGCGTTTTGGCAGCACTTAGAGCTAGAAACGTCGGCACAGATACCTCGCTATACGGGATGGACATATACTTTTACGCGCGGACAAATTCATTGACAAACTATCTAACGATTAACCCATCGTTTTCAATCACGTTCAATCTACTTAGCTGGTTAGTTGCGATAATGTCGCCCTCTCTAACAATCTTTCTGTTCCTTGTTCAGCTGGGGACGTCAGTTCCCGTAGTGATTGCGCTGAGAATGACATCAAAAAAAGATGCGTATCTCGGATACCTAATGTACCTAATTATAATATATCCGATGACATTCAATATAATTCGACAAGCAATATCACAAGGATCATTGGTATTGTCCGCAGCATTGTTATTTAAGAAGCAATATAAGAAATGCATACTTACATATATTATAGCTGTATTGATTCACCACACAGCGCTACTTGGCATTGTCGCCTTAATCACAGTAGTCGTAAGCAATAATGAGAGAAAAAGACTCCGTAACCTATGGCTTGGGATAATGTACGGAATGACCATCTCAGTTCTGTTGCTTTATCCAAAACTATCAAGCATTATTGCTGCAATGTCTGGAGAATATGCAAAATACCTAAATGATGGAACGAGCGAAATGTTCGGGTCAGCTTTATTTGTGTCAATCTCGCTGTCTAGCTATTTATCTGTCGCAATCATCGCATTTCGACTCAAGCGGATTGTAGCGAACAATCGACTAGATCCTTTGATTAATATCTGTGCCGTGGGAAGTCTGTCGTACAGCTGGGCTGTCCATATTACAGCTTTGTATCGACCGTCTTTATACCTAATTTCGTTTTTCCCAATGTTGGCAGTAGAAAGCATGTCCCACATATGTCATCCCACAGAAAATCACCTCTCAGCGTTTGATAGAGCCTTAACCTCTAATCGGATTAGGTTTATTCTCTTCACTTTCTTCTTTTGCATCTGCTTCGCGCAGGTATATTACGGAATTCTAGGACTACATCAAATCTGTCCGTACATATTGAGGTGAGATGTGAAGTTATCAATCTGTATACCAGTCTACAATACTGATATCACATACTTAAATGAATGTATATCGTCGATACTCAATCAGGGATTCGATGGATATGAAATCATCGTAGTCGATGATGGTTCGAGTCAACGATATCGTGAAACACTAGTTGAATTCTGTCAAATAAATACAAAGATAAAACTGTTGCTTAGATCGCATTCAGGTTTGAGAGGGGCGAGAGTTGCTGCATTTAGAGAGGCACGAGGTGAATATGTACTCTGCATCGACTCTGATGATTGCCTAGTAGGTAATGATGCCCTTGGAAAGCTAGTTGATTTCCTGGAATCCCGCAACAAGCCTGATATAGCTTGCTTTAATGCAACGGAAAGTCTGGACAGACCAAAAAAAATTGTTGAATACGGCGCTATGTTCGAAAAAACAATTGATGTCGATAAAGATGAGTTTATTATTAAGTTCTCGAAAACCTACAAGCTCAATAATCTATGTTTTAAGTGTTTTCGCAGAGAGTTAACCGAGAAGCTAGAACTAGATGAACAGATACAACTAAATATGTGTGAAGACAGGCTTTTTACTGCGCAAATTTTGCGTCATGCTAGCACAATAAGTATACTTGATTCGATACTATACTTCTACCGTCAACACGACGATTCAATGGTGAAAAGAAGGTTTTCCATTGACAATTACTACCAAAGAGCTCAGGTGGAGAGGATTGTTGAGCAAATAATAATAGAAATAACCGGAGAACATATTCATAATTATGCCTCCCGGCTGAAGTGGTGTGTTGGAGATTTATGTGAAACAAGGCGCACAATCTCAATATACGCGGAAAGAGTCGAAATATATCGCAAGATCGCCTCTGACGTTTTCTTCTTAGAGTCAATTGATGGATGCATAAAATCAAAAGATAAAAGTGGTGTCGACGCGAGACTTGTAGCCACGCTACTTTTAAAGAAGCACTGGCGCGCTGTTGACGCCGCGCTTTTGGTCAGAAATCAAGTGGTTTCTTTGATTAAGAGACAGCCAGCTTTGCTGTAAATTGATATTGAACGGGAAAGATTATGGAGCGACCAATTATAAGTATCGTATGCATTGTATATAACCAAGAACAAATCTGTACGAATGCCTTCGATAGTTTTATTGATCAGGTCACCACGTATCCCTTTGAAGTGGTGATCCATGATGACGCGTCATCTGATTCTACCGCAAATATAATTGAAAAATACTGCGAAAGGTATCCGAAGATATTCCGCGCAATTCTCCAGACCGAAAACCAATACTCTAGAGGGAATTCTCCGACTCAAATTGCAATTGAACACGCTAGGGGGAAATACATTGCTCTTTGCGAGGGAGATGATTACTGGTCTGACGTGGATAAGCTCCAGAATCAGATTGATTATCTAGAGGATCATCCTGAGTGCACCTTCTGCTTCTCAAATGGAATTAGAATCGATTCAAATACAGGAGAATCACTCGGAAAAATGCTTCCTGCAAACAGAAGAGAGAAGAGAATTTTAAATAAAAGATGTATTGATGCTGGAGAGATGCTACAGATAGGTTTTCCTCCAACCGGTTCCTTTGTATTTCGGAAATCCGACTATATAAGGCGCCCAGTCTTTTCTAATAACGCATACCAAGGTGATAGGTATCTGCAGCTCGTTCTTAGTGCGATGGGGTATGCCTATTACCTTGACAAGGAAACAGTCTGCTATCGAACAAACAATCCAAACTCAGTTATGGGTTCATGGGGTGAGAATAAGAAGAAGCTTATAGAAAACTGTAATGAGGTAATAACTATGTATAAGGAATTCGATCGGTTTACAGGAGGCAAATACTCAAAGCGGCTTACTCACTACATTACCCTTCGAGAGGGCCAGCTATTGCTGGCCGAGGGGAACGACCTAGGGGCGTTAGCGCCCAAGTATCTCGCTGCATATCTCGCAGAAGGCCCCATCCCGTTCTTGAAGCACATGCTCCATGCAATTAGGCAGCTTGACATGAGATAGCAGCTAATCGTGTAACCGGTTTAATTGATGACAATTAACAACAAAAAGATGAATATTACACGGATGCAAACGATTCGTGCGTTGCTATGGAAATTGTTCGAGCGCGGTGGAAATGCAATCGCGCAAGTAGTCATTCAAATATGCTTGGCACGGCTTTTGTCACCCAATCAATTCGGCATGTTGTCTATTATGCTCGTATTCGTTAACTTGGGTAACGTCATTGTGCAATCTGGCATGAATACCGGCCTTATTCAAACCCCTAAATTATCTCGCATTGATTGCTCCACTGTGTTCTGGATGAGTTTTGCAATCTCGCTGGTCCTATATGTCTTATTATTTCTATGCGCTCCGACTATTGCAGACTTTTATTCAATGAACGAGCTCGTCTGGCCACTTCGTATCCTTGGGCTTCTACTTATCATTAATTCGTATAATTCAATACAGATATCACTTGTTACGCGAAATTTAGAGACGCGCAAACTTTTTGTTGCCACACTCATATCTTCCAGCATCTCCGCTCTTCTTGGAATTGGTTGTGCACTTTCCGATTGGGGGGTATGGGCTCTTGTCATTCAGCAGCTTTCATATCAGCTAACAAATTGCCTGGCGCTTGCTGTTCAACTTAGTTGGCGCCCGCGACTCATCTTCTCCGTTTCCAGCGCAAAAAGACTATTTGGATTCGGATCGCGTCTGCTTATCTCAGGGCTTTTGGACCAAGGATATCAAAGCCTTTCTGACTTAGTAATCGGAAGGCAGTTCTCAGCTGAAATCCTAGGCTTCGTGTCCCAAGGAAAAAAATATCCGCAGGCAATAGGAAATATTCTTGATGGAGCGATTCAACCGGTCATGCTTTCGGCCGTTGCTCGGGCGCAAGATAATACCTTGCTCGTGAAGAGTCTTGTTCGCCGCGCTCTTAAAACATCGACCTTTCTTATTATTCCAGCCATGAGCCTTTTCGCCTTAATTGCGCCAACTCTAGTACCTATCTTACTTGGAGATCAGTGGTCAGATACGGTGTGGTTTATGCAGGTGTATTGCGTCGTTTATGCAATGCTGCCTATCCATACGGCAAATCTCCAGGCGCTTAATGGTATGGGGAGGAGTGATCTGTTTCTCAGGCTCGAGCTAGTAAAAAAGACTTATGGAATTACGTGGATTGTTTTTTCGGCGATTGTTGTTGGCGACGTTCGCTTTATGGTCGCAGGCTATCTCGTTACCGGGCTTCTAAGCACAGCTGTTAATGCGTGGCCAAATAAGAAGGTAATTGGCTATTCGTACGAAGAGCAAATTAAAGATATTCTCCCCGCCATTGGCCTAACGATTGTGTCTCTCTCTGCGGGTGCGGCAATAACCCTTCTGCCCGTATCTGGGCTCGCGCTCATCATCATTCAAATTGGGGCTTTTGTCGGAGTTTACATTGCAACTGCCTTTCTATTTCGTGTGGAGGAGCTCACCTATCTCGTTGAGACTCTTGAGGAGATGTTACTTAAGCGCTAATTGATTTAAATCCCTTCTGTATCTCAGTTGATATAAATCGTTAATCTAAATATGCAAGAGGAAAGGAACCTTGACAATGGCAGATCGTATCCTGGTCACTAGGTCCTCCATGCCGAGCATGGAGGAGTACCTCGAGGAGGTGGCCCCGCTCTGGGAGAGCCACTGGCTCACGAACATGGGGGTCGAGCACAGGAAGCTCGAGGAGGGGCTGAGGGACTACCTCGGCGTCGAGAACGTCGCCCTGTTCACCAACGGGCACTCTGCCCTCGAGTGCGTCCTCGAGGCGCTAGGGCTGCCGGCCGGGGGAGAGGTCATCACGACCCCGTTCACCTTCGCCTCGACCACGCACGCCATCGTCAGGAAGGGGCTCACCCCCGTCTTCGCCGACGTGAGGACCGACGACTACACCATCGACCCGGAGTCGGTGGAGCGCCTCGTCACCCCGCGCACCTGTGCGATCGTGCCCGTGCACGTCTACGGCAACCTCTGCGACGTCGACGCGATCCAGAGGATCGCCGACGAGCACGGCCTCAGGGTCGTCTACGACGCGGCGCACGCCTTCGGCGTCGAGCGCGACGGCGTCTCGGCGGCCGCCTTCGGCGACGCCTCGATGTTCTCCTTCCACGCCACGAAGGTCTTCAACACCATCGAGGGCGGGGCGGTGTGCTTCCGGGATGCCTCCCTCTACCCCGTGCTCAACCAGTGGAAGAACTTCGGCATTACGGGGCCCGAGGACGTCGAGTACGTCGGAGGCAACGCCAAGATGAACGAGTTCTGCGCCGCCATGGGCGTGTGCAACCTGCGCCACGTCGACGAGGAGATCGCGAGGCGGGCGCGCGTCGAGGCGCGCTATCGCGAGCGCCTCGGGGGTGTAGCCGGGGTCGGGCTCGTCGAGCCCCAGCCGGGAGTCCGGGCCAACCACGCCTACATGCCCGTCGTGTTCGGGGACGCCTTCGGCGCGACTCGCGACGAGGTCTTCGACGCGCTCGACCGTGCCGGGGTCGGCGCGCGCAAGTACTTCTACCCGCTCGTGTCCGACTACGCGTGCTACCGCAGCGTCTACTCGAGCGAGCGCACTCCGGTGGCGCGCGACGTTGCCTCGCGCGTGCTGACGCTGCCCATGTACGCTGACCTGGCGATCGAGGATGTCGACCGTATCTGTGACGTTGTCATTGCTGTCGGAAAAGAGGCGAGATGAGCCAGAAGACGCTCCTGCTCCTGGGCGGCGCGCGATATGCGCTGCCCGTCATTAAGGCCGCCCACGAGGTGGGTGCTCGGGTCGTTACCTGTGACTATCTCCCGGGGAACTACGCCCACCGGTTTTCCGACGCTTACGTCAACGCGAGCATCGTCGACCGCGAGGCCGTCTTGGCTGCGGCGAAGGAGTGCCGTGCGGACGGCGTGATGTCGTTTGCCGCAGACCCCGGCGTTGTTTCCGCCGCGTACGCGGCGGAGCGGCTGGGGCTGCCGTTCCAGGGCTCCTACGAGGCCGTTCGCACGCTGCAGGATAAGGGGAGGTTCCGCGCGTTTCTCCGTGACAATGGGTTCAATTGCCCCGCCGCGCACGCCTTCTCCTCGCGCGAGGCGGCGCTCGCCTCCGCCGATGGCCTTCCCTACCCGGTGATCGTGAAGCCGACCGACTCGGCGGGCAGCAAGGGGTGCACGCGGGTGGACTGCCCGGAGGACCTCTCTGCGGCGGTTGACCACGCGCTTGAGTTCTCGCTTTCGGGTGGGTGCATAGTCGAGCAGTTCCTGGAAAAGATGTACGACTCCTCTGACGCGGACGGGTTCAGCGTCGACGGGGAAATGGCGTGCGTCTCCTTTACGTCCCAGCTCTTCGACCCTGCGGTCCCAAACCCCTACACGCCGGCGGCGTATGAGATGCCGTCTTCCATGCCCGCTTGGGCTCAGGCGGAGCTGCGCAGCGAGCTCCAGCGGGCGTGCGAGCTGCTAGGGCTCAGTACGGGGATTTACAACATCGAGACGCGTGTCGCCACGGACGGCAAGGCCTACATCATGGAGATGACGCCCCGCGGCGGAGGGAACCGGCTTTCAGAGATGCTGAGGCTCGCATCCGGCGTAGACCTCATCGGCGCCTCGGTCAGAGCTGCTCTCGGGATGCCGATCGAGGGTATACGGATGCCCGCGTACGACGGCTGCTGGTATCAGCTCATGCTCCACTCCGGCTCGTCGGGGGAGTTCCGGGGCGTCGAGTACGCCCCCGGCTTCCGCGAGGCGCATCTCGTGGAAGAGCAGCTCTGGGTAGAGCCGGGTGACCGCGTCGAGGCGTTCACCGCCGCCAACCATGCTTTCGGGTCGGTGTTCCTGAGGTTTGACAGCCGCTCGGAGCTCGATGATGTTGCGAGCGACCTTTCTACTTACGTCAGGCCAATTGTCGAGTAGGGGGGGGGTACAAATGAAGCGTAAAGTGCTGGTGCTTGGCGCGACTGGCAACACGGGGGCGTACCTGACTGAGTATCTGGTCGAGCGCCTGGACGGTGCCAAGTGGGAGGTCGTTGCGGCCGGCAGGCGCTCAACCGACTTCTTCGACCGCTATGGCATCGACTATGTGCAGGCTGACATATCGGACGCGAGGACCTTCGAGTCCCTTCCGGACGAGGGGGTGTACGGGATAGTCTTCCTCGCGGGCCTCCTGCCCGCGTACATGGACGGCTACCATCCCGAGAACTACATCAGGACGAACTCGCTGGGCGCCCTAAACGTGTTTGAGTACGCCAGGAGGGTCGGGGCGGACCGCGTCCTGTATGCGCAGACCATCTCCGACGTTCTCGGCGCGGTGAGTCCCGAACACCCGCTGATTCACCCTGACGACGCCCGCAACATCATCATGACGGGCGATCACGCGGTGTACGCGTTGTCCAAGTGCCTTGCCGTCGACCTGTTGCGCCACTACAGGGCGGAATACGGGATCAAGGACTTTGTGTTCCGCCTGCCGACCGTCTACGCTTACACCCCCGACAAGTACTGGCATGTCAATGGGGAGAGGCGAATCTTGGGCTATCGCCTGATCATGGACCGCGCGATGGCGGGCATGCCGCTGGAGGTCTGGGGCGACCCGAAGAGGAGCAAGGACGTCGTGTACGTCAGGGACTTCTGCCAGCTTCTGTACAGGGCCCTCGTCGCAGAGAGCGTCGATGGCGGTATGTACAACGTGGGGACGGGGGTCGGGACGACGACGGAGGACCAGATAAGGGGAATTGCCGAGGTCTTCTCCCCCAAGGGGAGAGAGTGCGAGATTGTGTATCGGCCCGAGAAGCCGAGTGGCCCCTCGTACCTCATGGACATCGATAACGCCAGGCGCGAGCTTGGCTACGAGCCGAAGTACATGTACCTCGACTATCTTGTGGACTTCAAGAGGGAAATGGCGTTGAACCGGTTTGCCGACTTAAGAGGATAAGGAAGGGCTGTGCCGAACGACGTGAGGGCCTTTCAAACGGCGGCAGAACGAGACGCTACCCACGTAAAATGTGACGGAGTGGACACGGTACTCGCGCCTTTGATGCATGTGCTCTTCTCCTGTAGAGGGAATAGCGAGGCTCAAATCGCCCTACGTATGAGGTTCTTCTCAGTACTCACTTTGTGATGATGAGGGGCTACAAAACCCCCGTCTATAACTGATTCGTTTGGTCCGAACAGGAAGGAAGCCGATGAAGGGCATCATCCTGGCCGGCGGCTCCGGCACCCGGCTCTACCCGCTCACCACCGTGACGAGCAAGCAGCTGCTGCCCGTATACGACAAGCCGATGGTCTACTACCCGCTCTCCACCCTCATGCTGGCGGGCATTCGCGA
>DXBM01000035.1 GCA_019116525.1 Candidatus Olsenella pullistercoris
TGTCCAGGATGCAGAGGGTGCCGGTGCCGCCGTTGTAGATCGTGCCGAGCATGCTCGTGATGCCGGAGTGCGCGAAGGTGGAGTCGCCGATGACGCCCACGACGGGGCGCCCGGTGCGCTCGGGCGCGCCCGCGAGCTCCATGCCGTGCGCCATGGAGAGCGAGGCGCCCATGTCGATGACCGTGTGGCACGCGCCGTAGGGCGCGACTGCGCCGAGCGTGTAGCAGCCGATGTCCCCGGTGACGATCGCCTTGAGCCGGCGCAGCTCGCAGAAGACGAGGCGGTGCGGGCACCCCGGGCAGAACGCCGGCGGGCGCGGCGGCAGGTCCGTGGCGGCGGCGAGGTGCGCGGGCTGCTCGACGCCAAAGGCGCCGCGGATGAGCTCGGGCTTGAGCTCTCCGGCAACCGGCAGCGGCGCGGCGGGCGGCTCGGCGAGGGAAATCCCGAGCGCGCGGACGCGCGAGGAGAAGTAGTCGCTCGCCTCCTCGATCACGTAGCAGCGCTCGACCGAGGCGGCAAAGTCCGCGAGGGCGCGGGCGGGCAGCGGCCAGGCGAGGCCGAGCTTGAAGGTGGAGGCGTCAGGCAGCGCCTCGCGAACGTGCTGGTAGACGGCGCCGGCGCAGATGACGCCGACCTTCTCGTCACGCATCTCAACGCAGTTGAACGGGCAGGTCTCGGCATAGGCCTCGAGCTCGGCCTGGCGCTCGTCAACCACGAGGCGGCGCTTCACCGCGTTGGCGGGCATCATGACGTACTTGGGGATGTCGTCCACATAGTCGCGCGGGGCCACGGCCTCGCGCTCGCCGGACGCGGAGACGAGCGTGCGGGTGTGCGCGATGCGCATGGTCTCGTGGAGCATCACCGGCGTGTCGAAGCGCTCGGAGAGCTCGAAGGCGGCGCGCGCCATCTCGTAGCACTCCTGGGAGTCGGCGGCGTCAAGGCAGGGGATGCGGCCGAAGGCGGCGTAGAAGCGCGAGTCCTGCTCGTTCTGGGACGAGTAGCAGGAGGGGTCGTCGGCGGCGAGAAGGACGAGGCCCGCGTTGACCCCCGTGGAGGCGGCGGCCATGAAGGGGTCCGCCGCGACGTTGACGCCCACGTGCTTCATCGTGACGAGGGCGCGCGCCCCGCCGATGGCGGCGCCGAGGCCGACCTCGAGGGCCACCTTCTCGTTGGGCGACCACTCGCAGTAGACGTCCTCGTGCGCCACGAGCGCCTCGAGGGTCTCGGTCGACGGCGTGCCAGGGTAGCCCGCCCCAACGGCGACGCCCGCCTCCCAGGCGCCCTGGGCGATGGCCTCGTTTCCGGACATGAGGTTCTTGTCCATGTCTCTCCTCTCCGAGCTGACAGAGGGGACGGGGGAATCTGTCAAGTCCCTGCGCTCTCTGTCAGCTGCAACCTCACGCGACGGGGGACTTGACAGATTCCCCCGTCCCCTCTGTCAGCCTAGCGGCGCGTCTCGCGGGCAACGAGCGCGTCGGCCCCGTACTTGGCGCGCAGCGCCGGCTTTTCTATCTTGCCCGTGGGGTTTCTCGGCACGGGGGCGAAGATCACCTTGCGCGGGCGCTTGTAGCGCGGCAGCCCCTTGCAGAACGCGAGGACGCCCTCCTCGTCGAGCGGCGCGGCGTCGCGCTTGAGCTCGACCACGGCGGCGGGAATCTCGCCGAGGCGCTCGTCGGGCAGCCCGATCACGGCGACGTCCTTGATGGAGGGGTGCGCCATGAGGAAGCCCTCCACCTCCACGGGGTAGATGTTCTCGCCGCCCATGATGATGACGTCCTTCTTGCGGTCCACGAGCCAGTAGAAGCCCTCGGCGTCCTGGCGCGCCATGTCGCCGGTGCGCAGCCACCCGTCAACGAGCGTCTCTGCCGTGGCCTCGGGGTCCTTGTAGTAGCACTCCATGACGCCGGGCCCCCTCACGCAGAGCTCGCCCACCTCGCCGGGCGCGACCTCGCCGCCCTGCTCGCCCACGATCTTGCACTCCCAGCGGTAGCCGGGCACGCCGATGGCGCCCACGTGGTCGATGTTCTCGAGTCCAAGGTGCACGCAGCCCGGGCCCATCGACTCCGAGAGGCCGTAGTTGGTGTCGTAAGCGTGGCCGGGGAAGACCGCGCGCCAGCGCTCGATGAGGCTCCTGGGCACGGGCTGGGCGCCGATGTGCATAAGCCGCCACTGGTCGAGGCGGTAGTTCTCGAGACGGACCGTCCCCTCCTCGAGCGCGACGAGGATGTCCTGCGCCCAGGGGACGAGCAGCCACACGATGGTGCACCCCTCGCTGGACACGGTCTCGAGCACGGTCTTGGGGGAGACGCCGCGCAGGAGCACGCCGCGACCCCCCACGGCGAGGCTCCCCATCCAGTGCATGCACGCGCCCGTGTGGTAAAGCGGGGGGATGCACAGGAACACGTCGTCGTGCGTCTGGCCGTGGTGGCGCTGCTCCATCTCGGCGGCCTGCGTGAGGCTCTGGTGGTGGTGGAGGATCGCCTTGGGGAAGCCCGTGGTGCCGGAGGAGAAGTAGATCGCGGCGTCGTCGTCAGGGGAGAGCGGCACGCGCGGGTCGGCCGAGGAGCACAGGCTGGCGAGCTCGCGGTAGGACTCCGCCCAGGTGGGGCAGTCGTCTCCCACGTAGAACAGCAGTCGGCCGACGCGGATGCGCTCCACGATGTCCTCGACGCGCCCGATGAACTCGGGGCCGAAGACGAGGATGTTCACGTCGGCCTTGTCCAGGCAGTAGGCGATCTCCTCAGCAGAGTAGCGGAAGTTCAGCGGCACCACCGTGGCGCCCGACTTGAGCACGCCAAAGTAGAGCGGCAGCCACTCGATGCAGTTGTAGAGCAGGATGGCAACCTTGTCGTCGCGGCGCACGCCCCGGCTAAGCAGGAGGTTCGCGAAGCGGTTGGCCTTCTCGTCAAAGACCGACCAGGTCATCTCGCGGCGGAAGGGGTCGTCGTCCGTGGTCTCCACGAGGTCATAGTCGCGCCAGGTGATGTGGCGGTTCTCGCGGCGCTCGGGATTGACCTCCACGAGGGCGACCTCGCTCGGGTACTTCTCGGCGTTGGCGCGCAGCATGTCAACGATGGTCATGGGCGGCCTTTCGGTCTTGTCGCACAGTTCTCACATCATAGCCCGCCTGCGGCCGGGCGCGCGCAGGCGTAACGTGCGCGTGACGTGGGAGTGGCCGGCCCGCCGCCCTTCTCGCCCCACCGGTCCTCTCGCCCCGCCGCCCTTCTCGCCTCGCGGAACCAATAACACGCAGAATCAGGTAAAACAATCTATATCCCCAGTTGATTTTTGGGCCAAACCCGGATTCTGCATGTTATTTCGAGAGCCGGCCGCCGCACAGCCAGAGAAATCCCCGCGGGCCCTGTGCTACCCTCGTGGCGAGAAGAGCGGCGGCGAGAAGAACGCCCGCGCCGAGCCGGGGAGGTCACATGAGGCGCCTTTTGGTTGTCGAGGACGACAAGGGCATCCGGGACGAGCTCTGCGTCCTGCTCGGGCGCAACGGCTATGAGGCCGTCGCGCTGACGACCTTCGATGACGTGGCAGAGCAGATCCTCTCCGCGGCGCCCGACCTCGTGCTGCTCGACCTCAACCTGCCCGGCGTCGACGGTACCTACGTCTGCCGTGAGGTGCGCCGGCGCTCGAGCGTGCCCATCATCGTCGTGACCAGTCGCGACAACGACATGGACGAGCTCCTCACGCTCTCCTTCGGCGCGGACGACTTCGTGCCCAAGCCCTACAACGACCAGGTTCTTCTCGCCCACGTGGCCACGGTCCTCAAGCGGAGCTACGGGGAGGGCGCCGCGGCGGCGGAGATCTCCCATGGTGGCGTCACGCTGGACACGGCTCGCTGCCGGGTGAGCGCGGGCGGTCGCACGGCGGAGCTCACCAAGAACGAGCTGAGGATCCTGGCGCTGCTCATGCGCAACGCCGGCTCGGTGGTGAGCCGCCAGCGCATTCAGGAGGAGCTGTGGGCATCCGACGAGTTCGTGGACGACAACACGCTCACGGTCAACGTCAGCCACCTGCGCGGCACGCTCGCCAAGATCGGCGTCGAGGACTTCGTGCTCACTAAGCGCGGCATGGGCTACCTGGTGGAGTAGGGGGCGAGGGCCGTGGGCTTTGGGGCGTACCTCGCCGACCGCTTGGCCCCGCTCGCGGTGGGGGCGGCGGCGCTCGCCTTCTGCGCGCTCGTCATGGTCGTCTACGGCCTTGACGCGGCGGCGGTGGGCTTCGTGTGCGCCGTGCTCGTGATCGCGGCGGCGGTCGCGCTCGTGCTCGACTGGCTGCACCGGCACGCCTTCTACCGGAGCCTCGCCGAGACGCTCGACGCGCTCGACGACACCTATCTCGCCACGGAGCTCGTGGAGCGCCCGGGGTTTGCCGAGGGCGCGCTCTTCTTCGACGCGCTCGACCGCGAGTCCAAGGCCATGCGCGACCGCGTCGCCGCGGCGCGCCGTCGCCAGCGCGAGTACCGAGAGTACGTGGAGACGTGGGTGCACGAGGTGAAGACGCCCATCGCCGCCGCGCGCCTCATCGCGAAGAACAACCCCTCTGCCGCGATGGACGCCGTGGACGCGGAGGTCGACGCCATCGAGGGGTACGTCGAGCAGGCGCTCTACTACTCGCGCGGCACCTCGCTCGACCGGGACTTCCAGGTGCGCGAGGTCGTGCTCGCAGACGTGGTGCACGACGCGCTGCGACGCAAGGCCCGCACCCTCATCGGCGCGCGCGTGGTGCCCGAGCTGGGCGGGCTCGACTTCACGGTGCGCGCCGACCCCAAGTGGCTCTCGTTCGTGATCGGCCAGGTGCTCGTCAACTCCGCCAAGTATCGCCGCCCCGGCGAGGGGGAGGGCCACGTGCGCGTCTTCGCCGAGCGTCGCGAGACCGGGCTCGACGCGTGGGAGACCGTGCTCTCCATCGAGGATGACGGCGTGGGCATCCCCGCCTCCGACGTGGGACGCGTCTTTGACAAGGGCTTCACCGGCGAGAACGGCCGACGGTTCGCGCGCTCCACCGGGATGGGCCTCTACCTCGTGCGGCAGCTCTGCGAGAAGATGGGCCTCACGGCCTGGGCGAGCTCCGACGAGGGCGCGGGCACCACGGTCTGCCTCGGCTTCCCCGACATGGACCGTTAATTGGGGACGTGCTTCTTCTCTCAGAGAGTTTGGGACAGGTTGGACGAGCGCCGCTGCCGTGCTCAACCTGTCCCAAACTCTCTGAGAGAAGAAGCACGTCCCCAATTGCAGAACCTTACGAAAGCATAAGCTGTCGATAAGCCCCGTCGATGGCGTCGCCCCTCCCGCCGGGCGAGTATGGTGGCGTACCCAGAAGCCCCCACGAGAGGAGCCCCCATGGCACCCGCTCACAGCCAGCCCGAGCGTCCGGTCCTCGTCTGCCAGGACGTCGAGAAACTCTACGGAAGCCGCACCAACGTGACGCGCGCCCTCGACGGCGTGTCGTTCGAGGTGGCCTCCGGCGAGTACATCGCCGTCATGGGCCCGTCCGGGTCCGGCAAGACCACGCTGCTCAACTGCATCTCCACGATCGACCGTCCCACCTCGGGCCACATCCTCGTCGACGACCAGGACATCACGGCCCTGCGCGCGGGCCAGCTCTCACGCTTCCGCCGTGAGCGCCTGGGCTTCGTCTTCCAGGACTCCAACCTACTCGACACCCTCACCGCGCGCGAGAACATCGCGCTCGCGCTCACGATCAACCACGCGCCGGCGCGCGAGGTGTCGCCCCGCGTGGAGGAGGTCGCCGAGCGCCTGGGCGTGCACGACGTGCTCGACAAGTTCCCGCACCAGATGTCCGGCGGCCAGAAGCAGCGCGTCGCCGCCGCGCGCGCGATTGTCACGAACCCGTCGCTGGTCCTGGCCGACGAGCCGACGGGCGCCCTCGACTCAAAGAACTCCCGACGCCTGCTCGAGAGCTTCGAGGACCTCAACAACGACGGTGCCACGATCATCATGGTCACGCACGACTCCTTCGCCGCGAGCTACGCCCGTCGCGCGCTGTTCCTCAAGGACGGCCGCATCTGGAGCGAGATCGTGCGCGGCTCCAAGACGCGCAAGCAGTTCTTCGACGAGATCATGGACGTCGTGTCCTTCCTGGGAGGGGAGGGCGCCGATGTACGCTAAGATCGCGCTCGGCAACGTCCGCAAGTCCTTCCGCGACTTCTCGGTCTTCTTCCTGACGCTGGCCTTCGGCGTCTGCGTCTTCTACGCCTTCGGCTCCATCACCGACCAGGCGGCCGTGCTCCAGATGGCCGACGACCAGCGCCGCATGGTGGAGGCCCTTGTGGACATCCTCGGCGGCGTCTCCGTGTTCATCGTCGTCATCCTCGGCTTCCTCGTGGTCTACGCCAACCGCTTCCTCATCCGGCGGCGCAAGCGCGAGTTCGGCATCTACCTCACGCTCGGCATGGACGTGCGGCACGTCTCGCTCATCGTCGTCATAGAGACGCTCGCGGTGGGCGTGGTGGCGCTCGTGGCCGGCCTGGTCCTGGGGCTCGGCCTGTCGCAGGTGATGATGTACCTCACGGCGCACATGTTCGAGGCCACCATCTCGGGCTTCGTCTTTGCCTTCTCGCCCTCGGCGTGCGCCAACACCGTCGCGTGCTTCGCCGGGATCTTCCTGGTGACGCTCGTGTTCAACGTCACCACGGTGAGCCGCTACCACCTCATCGACCTCATCAACGCGGACAAGGTCAGCGAGAAGGTCAAGCTTCGCAGCCTGCCGCTCTCGGTGGTTCTGTTCGTGGCCTCGGTCATCCTCATCGGCGTCGCGTACGCCACGCTGCTCGAGCACGGCATGATGGAGGAGGGCCCGTACTTCGCCGCCGCCACGGGGCTCGTCACGGTGGGCACGCTGCTGTTCTTCTTCTCCATCTCCGGATTTCTGCTTCGCCTCGTGCAGACGAGCCGCAAGGTGTACCTCTCCGGCCTCAACATGTTCGTGATGCGCCAGCTCAACAGCCGCATCAACACCGCGTGGCTCTCCATCAGCCTGGTGTGCGCCATGCTCTTCGTGGCCATCTGCGGCGTGTGCACGGGCTTCTCGGTGGCCACGGGCATGAACGAGGCGCTCGTCGCGGGCACGCGCTACGACATGTCGCTCGTGAGCTACCCCACGGGCCTCGCGCAGCGCTACCAGGACGGTCCGGCCGCGGCGGACGGCTACGACGCCATTGCGCGCCTGCGTGCCGACATCCCCGACTACGACGAGATCTTCCGCGCCGCGGTGCAGGTCAACCAGTACGACCGTGACGAGAACAACGAGCCGCTCGTGAAGACCACGGTGGAGGAGCTCTTCGCCAACACGGACTTCTCCGGCAGCGCGACGATGCAGACGCTGATGGACGGCAACACCGCCCAGAACCTCACGCTCGTGCCAGTCTCCGAGTACAACGCCCTCTGCCAGATGGTCGGCGAGAAGGGCGTGGAGCTCGCCGATGACGAGTGCCTGCTCTGGAACGACATGTCCTCCCTAGACGAGCTCTGGGAGGCTGTGACGGAGCAGAACCCCGAGGTCGAGGCCTGCGGGCGGACGCTGCACTTTGCCGAGGACCCCATCGCGCGCATGCCCTTCTCGGACATGACTGCGGGCGGCTCTGTCTCGGGCGCGCTCATAGTCCCGGACGACGTGATCCCGGAGGGCCTCGGCCCGGCCACCACGGTGGTAAACCTCATGTACAACGGCGACCGCGCCGAGGTGGACCCCCGCGCCACCACCGCGATCGACGCCGCCTACGGGGACGTCATGGGGCAGGGCGAGACGATCGACGCGTGGCCGGTCTGGAACCCCGTCAGCGCCCAGGGGCTTCTCGAGCAGGCCTCCGGCACCACCGTGGTCGTCACCTACCTGGCCATCTACATCGGCGTGATCCTGCTCGTGAGCTGCGCGACGGTGCTCGCCCTGCAGCAGCTCTCCGAGGCTGCGGACAACGTGAGCCGCTACCGCGTGCTCGCCGAGCTCGGCGCCGAGCGCTCCCTCATCGACCGCGCGCTGCTCGTGCAGGTGGGCGTGTACTTCCTGTTCCCGCTCGTGGTGGCGGTCGCCCACGCCGCGGTGGCCCTCTCGGTGGTCAACGACATCGTGGCCCTGCTGACCGGCTACCAGATCGGCACGGCGCTCGTCGGGACGGTGTGCTTCGTGGTGGTGCTCTACGGCGGCTACTTCCTCGTGACCTACCTGACCTCGCGCTCCATGGTCGCGCGCTCGGGGGGGGGGCGCTCCTAGCCGCGCCTAGGGGCTAGCGACCGCGCCCCGCGCAGACGGTGGCCGGGCCGGGCCGGGCCGAGTCGGCCGCACAATTTCGGAATTGTGCGAGATCGGGCCCGCCGAGGCGGCGGATTCGCTGGCGAGAAGAACCTCCAACAGGCGCTTTGTTCCCATCCGGACCCTCACGGCCGCACAATTCCGGAATTGTGCGGCC
>DXBM01000036.1 GCA_019116525.1 Candidatus Olsenella pullistercoris
CGTCCCCAATTGAAAGCAGGCCAGGACATGATGCGGTCCTGGCCTGCTGCTCGTTCGTGGAGCGGGTGACGGGAATCGAACCCGCGTCATCAGCTTGGAAGGCTGAGGTTCTACCATTGAACCACACCCGCGTGGTCGGGGCGACTGGATTCGAACCAGCGACCCTCTGCTCCCAAAGCAGATGCGCTACCAAGCTGCGCCACGCCCCGGTCGCAGGGTGAAAGTATAGGCGAGCGCGCCGCCGCGAGCAAGCGTAGAATGGCGCTACCGAGAAGAACACCGAGAAAGGCAAGGCATGTCAGGCTCCCCGCTCGGCCGCACCCTGCTCGTTGCGAACCCCGCCGCCCACAGCGGCCGCGGCGCCGAGGGCGCTGAGTTCGCGCGGCGCTTCCTCGGCAGCTACTCGTCAGCGACCGATGGCTACGACGTGCGCCTCACCTCCGGCCCCGGAGAGGCGACGTCTATCGCCGCGCGTGCCGTGGGCTACGACACGCTCGTCGTGCTCGGCGGCGACGGCGTCATCCACGAGGTCGTGTGCGGCCTCATGTCGCTGCCGCGGGAGCGGAGGCCGAGGCTCGCCGTGCTGCCCCTTGGCTCGGGCAACGACTACGCCCGCACGCTCGGCATGGCGAGAAACGACGTCAAGGCAGCGTTCGCGCAAATCGTTCGCGGGACTCCGCGTTCCGTTGACGTGGGGCGCGTGAACGGGACCTACTTCGCCGAGACGCTCTCCTTCGGGCTTGACGCCGCGATTGCGCTCGACACCACCGCGCGTCGGGCTGCGGACACCTCCCAAGAGGGAGAGGCCCTCTTCGTGACCTCGGGCCTCAAGATCCTCTCCCGCGCGAGGAAGGGGTTTGCCTGCAGGGCGAGCTTCGACGGAGGCGAGCCCCGGGAGCTCTCCCCGCACATCTTCGCGTTTCAGATCGGTCCGAGCTACGGTGGCGGCTTTCGCATCTGCCCCGACGCCGATCCAACGGACGGCCTGCTCGACGTCTGCCTCAACGTGCGGAAGCCCGCCCTGCCGCACCTGCTCGCCCTCTTCGGGCTTGCGCGATCCGGGCGCCACGTGCACTCGAGGGCCGTCGAGACGCGCCAGGTGCGCCGCGCACAGCTCGAGTTCGTCGAGGCGCCGCCCTGCCAGGTCGACGGCGAGGCACTCGAGGGCACGTCCTTCTCGATCGACGTCGTCCCCGCCGCTCTCAACGTCATCTTCCCCTAGCGCAATCGGCTCAATTGGGGACGCGTCAATTGGGGACGTGCTTCTTCTCTCAGAGAGAACGGGACAGGTTCGCGGTCAGAATGGGGTGGGTCCTACCGCGCGCGTCACTCCCCTCTCGCGAGCAGCACGCCCTTCTCGACCGCATATCGCCCGATCCCCGTGAGCCGCTCCATCTGCCGGACTGAAAGGCCAGCCTCCCTCATCGCCAGGAGGGCCCTGTTTCTCCTTGGCCCCTCGAGAGTCCTGAGTTCGCTCACGTCGAGCGGGTAGATCGCGGCGCAGGCGACCTGTGGTGCGTCCTCCTCGGGAACGCGCGCACCCGTCCTGAAGCAGTAACCGCTCGGTCGCCCCTCCGCGCTGAGGCGGACGAACGCCTCGCGCCCTCCAACAAGGTCAAGGACAAGGCCAACGTCCGCCAATTCCGGGACGCCAACGTACTCTCGATAGCTGCTCCACGGATAGTCGAGCCCTGCGCAGGCACCGGCCCTGACGGGGTTCTCGTGGATGTAGCGGACCGCGGCAAGGAGCTGCACGTCCGACTCAACAGGAACGCTCTTGAACCGGCCGTCAAAGACCGAGCCCACGTGCCCGGTCCGCCCATTGAAGTGACGGGCGTACCTGGTCGCGAGATGGTGGACGGCCGTGCTCAGGCTACCTTGCTCGTCAGCTAGCAGGAGGTGGACGTGGTTGGACATGAGGCACCACGCCACGATCGAGACCCCGCTCTGCGCCATGGTCTCCGAGAGCTCTCGCAGGAACTCGCGACGGTCCAGGTCATCCTCAAAGATGACCTGCCGTCCGTTGCCTCGCAGCATGACATGGTAGTACCCCGACTCTGAGGACCTCCTGGCTCGCCTTGGCATACGACCCCCCTCCGCCGCTTTTTTCAACAATAGCAGTCTGGAGAGTTTTCAACAACGAGTGAGTTTTCTACATTTTTGAAAGTCACAGGCCGCGGGCGAGAAGGGCGACCGGTCGCCAACGCCCTGCGACCGGGCGCGCCGGACCGGAACCTGTCCCCTTTTCTCTGAGAGAAAAACCACGTCCCCAATTGACAGAAAGGACGGCGCCGCGAGCAGCGACGCCGTCCCTACAAGCCTGTCCCAAACTCTCTGAGAGAAATACCCCGTCCCCAATTAACGGGCGGCGGCCTGGAGCATGGCCTTGACCTCGGTGGTGGTCTTGAGCTTCATGACCTTCTCGGTGAGGGCGTCGGCCTCCGCCTTGGTCCACTCGGAGATGATGCGGCGCGTGCGCAGGATCGACGGAGCGGAGACGGAGAACTCGCCGAGGCCGAAGGAGATGAGCACCGGGATGAGCAGCGGGTCTGCCGCGGCCTCGCCGCACATGCCGACCATGATGCCGGCCTTGTTGCCCTCCTCGATGATGCGCTTGAGGGAGCGCAGGACGGCAGGCTGGTAGACCTCGTAGAGGTAGCCAACCTTGTCGTTGCCGCGGTCGGCGCACATCGTGTAGCCGATGAGGTCGTTGGTGCCGATGGAGAAGAAGTCGCACTCGGCGGCGAGGTCGTCGGCGATGAGCGAGGCGGCGGGCGTCTCGATCATGGTGCCGACCTCGATGTCCTTGTTGTAGGCGACGCCACGGGCGTCAAGGTCCGCCTTGCACTCCTCAACGAGGGCCTTGACCTGGCGAATCTCGTCGATGTTGGTCACGAGCGGCACCATGATCTTGATGTCGCCGAACGCGGAGGCGCGCAGCAGGGCCGTGAGCTGCACCTTGTACTGGTCGGGGTTGGCGAGGCAGTAGCGCACCGCACGATAGCCCATGAAGGGGTTCTCCTCCTTCTGGAGGTGCATGTACGGAATCTCCTTGTCGCCGCCCACGTCGAGCGTGCGGATGATGACCGGCTGGTTCTTCATGCGCAGCGCGACCTTCTGGTACGCGGCGAACTGCTCGTCCTCGCTCGGGAGCTCCTTGGCGTCCATGAAGAGGAACTCGGAGCGGAAGAGGCCCACGCCCTCGCAGTCGTGCTCGGAGGCGACGTTGGCATCGTCAGGGTTGCCGATGTTGGCCACGAGAAGGACCTTGTCGCCGTCACCGGTCACGGTGGGCTTGCCGCGGTAGGCCTCGAGGGCCTGCTTCTCCTCGGCGTACTGCTTGGCCTTGGCGCGGTAGTGCGTGAGGTCGTTGTCGTCGGGGTTGACGAGGACGCGGCCGCGGGTGCCGTCGACGATGACCATGTCGCCGGACTTGATCGAGCTGGTGACGTCCGCGACGGAGAGGACCGCGGGAATCTCGAGCGCGCGGGCAATGATGGCGGAGTGCGAGGTGCGGCCGCCCGTCTCGGTCACGATGGCAGCGACGTTGTCCTTATCGATGTCGGCGGTCATGGACGGCGTGAGCTCGTGGACCACAACGACGGAGTTCTCAGGCAGCGTGGAGAGGTCAACGACCTCCTTGCCGAGAAGGTCGGCGAGCAGGCCGGTCTTGACGTCGGCGACGTCGGCGGCGCGCTCGCGGAAGAGCTCGTCCTCCATGTTGGCGAACATGTTGTAGTACATGTCGTAGGCCTCGGAGACGGCCTGCTCGGCGCACATGCCCGAGTCGATGGAGCCGTTGACCATCTCCTGGATGCCCTCGTCCTCGGCGAACTCGATGTGGGCGCCCATGATGGCGGCGGCCTCCTCGCCGACGGTCTGGGTCATGCGCTCAATCTGGACGTTGGTCTGCTCGATGAACTTGGCGACCGCAGCGGCGTAGCGCTGCTTCTCGTCGCCAGCGTCCTCGGGGGCGTGCGGAGTGAAGCTCAGGTCGGGCTCCACGGCAACGCGCGCGACGCCGATGCCAATGCCATCAGATGCGTTGACTCCCTCGTACATGTTGTTCTCCCCCTACGCTCGTGCCGCGGCTGCGGCCGTGTTCCAAAAGCGCTCACGCCCCAAGGGGCGATAAAGCCAGTGAAGAGGCTACTTGCTCCCGGCCTCCGCCTGTGCGGCGGCCTCCTCGCGCGCCTTGTTCTGCTCCATGTCACGGGCGATGGTGCCCGGAATGGCGCGGCCCATCTTCTTGTAGAGGGCGGAGACGACGCGGTCGATCGTGGAGCGCTTGGCGATGCCCTTGCTCGCGGCAGTTGCGGTGCCGCAGGCAGAGGCGAAGATGAGGGCGGTCTCGTAGTCAACGCCGCGCGTGACCTGCGCGAGGAAGCCGCCGACCATGGAGTCGCCGGCGCCCGTCGCGTTGACGAGCCGGATCTTTGCGGTGGGGACGACGTGCTCGGCGCCGTTCTCGTCGAGCAGGAGCGACCCGTGGCCGCCACAGGAGATGATGACGTTGCGCGCGCCCTCCTCCTGGAGCTTGTGCGCGTAGGGCATGCACTCCTCGGGCTCCTCGATGTTGACGCCGTAGATGCGGCCGACCTCGTGGTTGTTCGGCTTGATGAGGAACGGGTGCATCTCGAGGGACTCCATGAGGAGCTGGCCCGGGGCGTCGACCACGAACTGGATGCCTCGGCCGCCGAGCTGCCGCATGATCTGGGTGTACATGTCCTCGGGAAGCGTGTTGGGGATGGAGCCCGTGAGGACGAGCGTGTCGCCTGCGGTGACGACGTCCATGCGCTCGAGCAGCTCGTCGACCTTCTTCTCGGAGATCTTGGGGCCCATGCCGTTGACCATCGTCATGACGATGCCGTTGAGCTTGACGTTGATGCGGGTGTAGCCGCGGTCGAGGATGACGAAGTTGCTCGCGATGCCCTTCTCCTGAAGGCGCTTGAGCAGGTAGTCCCCCGTGAAGCCGGCAGCGATGCCCATGGCGATGCTCGGGACCTCGAGCTCCTTGAGCAGCGTGGAGATGTTGATGCCGTTGCCGCCGCAGTGGAGCTCCTCGCTGGAGGACCTGTTCGTGAAGCCCATGTCAAGCGTGAGGGGGTGCATGACGTAGTCGAGGGCCGGGTTCAGCGTCATTGTGTAGATCAACGCGTGCTCCTTCCAACGGGCAGGCTCAGCTGTTCAGTATGCCGCATTACTCGCCGCGCCCCTCCCGAGAAAAGCGCGAGCGCGCGCTGTGCGTCCGTCAGAGGCATGGGGAGGGCCGGGCACAGCGACGGACTCGCTGCGCCCGGCCCCGGCGTGCATCTGGTGCGCCTTGAGGGATTCGAACCCCCGACCTTGGGATTAGAAGTCCCCTGCTCTATCCAGCTGAGCTAAAGGCGCGTCGGGCGCGTGAGCGCACAGTCATTTTAGAGCAAGCCGTAGGCCCGCGCAGCGAGAACGCCCTCAACGGTTTTGGCGTCGTCGATAAGCCCGGCGCGAATGGCAGCGAGCACGTCGTCCGCCGGGACCCAGAGCACGTCCACGAGCTCCCCGTCGTCGGGCGAGGCAGGGCCCTGCGAGAGCCCGTGTGCAAAGTAGACCGAGGTGTGCTCGTTGGTGAAGCCCGGTGCCCCGTAGGACTCCACGAGCAGCTCCAGGCGCTTGGCGACAAGCCCCGTCTCCTCGGTGAGCTCGCGCGCGGCGCAGGTCGCGCGGTCCTCGCCCGGATCGACCTTGCCGGCCGGGATCTCGAGCGTCGTGTGCCCGAGCGCGACGCGGTACTGCCGCACGAGGCAGACGCGGCCCTCGAGCGCGGCGAGAACCCCCGCGCCGCCGTGATGGCGCACGACCTCGCGCCAGCTCCGGGTGCCGTCGGCGAGCTCGACCTCGATGCGCTCTGCCGTGAAGATGCGCCCCTCCCACGAGCTCTCGGTTCCCGTCACGCGCTCGACGAGGCGCGCGTCATCCGCGAGCGCGCGCCTGATCTGCTCAAGACCGTGGGTCTCGCCCATGTGACCTCACTCCCCCGCACGGGAGAACTCTCCCGTCTCATAGTTCACCTCGTAGCCGGCGGCGACGTTGAACACCTCAATCTCCTGGTCGACCGAGCCGTCTGAGCTGCGAACGTCCACGATGACGCTGCGCGGGACCAGCTCGCCCCCCTCGTAGACGGGCTCCGCAGAGTAGAACACCGAGCCGCCCGGGTTGTCGCGGAGCCAGTCGCGAGCGAGCGACTCGGCGTAGGCCATGCCCCCGTCCTGCCCCTGGTTGTCTCCGACGTTCTGCGTGCGCGTGCCCGTCACGACGTTGTAGACCGCATCGTCGCCCCCGAGAGACTTGGCGAGCAGGTGGCTGCGGTTGAAGAGGTAGCCGTGATAGATCTTTCCGTCGGGCATCTCGATGTCCACCTCAGCGTTGTGCCCCCACCCAGAGGGACGGACGTCGGACATGTCCTCGCGCTCGCGCTCGCTGCCCGCCTCGGCCATCTCGGGCGTGACGAGCGCCACCACGCGCCCGGTGCGGCCGAGCTCATCGAGCCCCTCGTAGACCACCTCGCCGGGCTCGAGCTCAACGTCAACGACGGCGGGCCCGACGACGCGGAAGTAGTCCGGGTAGCGCTCAGCGTCCCAGACGGTGCAGGTCGCCTGGCGATCGGACGCGACTCCCGCGCTCGGGAGGTCGGCCTGGGGCTGTGACAGCTGCCCGCCCCCGAGCAGCGCCGCGAGCGCGAGCAGTGCCGCGAGCGCGATGCCCGCCGGGCCGCGCACCGTCCTTCTCGCCCCTCTTGCCCGTCGTGCCATGGCCCTCCTCTCGCTCACGAATCCCAGCGTAGCATGACGCCCGGACAGAGGGGCGCAACTAAAAACGGCCGGGCACCCTTGGGCGCCCGGCCGTGACCTTCGTGGTGGATCGTCAGGGGTTCGAACCCTGGACCTTGGGATTAAGAGTCCCCTGCTCTACCAGCTGAGCTAACGATCCAAAGTGGTGGATCGTCAGGGGTTCGAACCCTGGACCTTGGGATTAAGAGTCCCCTGCTCTACCAGCTGAGCTAACGATCCAGATATGCGGTTATGGGGTGGGCGAAGGGGCTCGAACCCTCGACCTACGGGACCACAACCCGTCGCTCTTCCAACTGAGCTACGCCCACCATCTTGCCACCTCGAGAAGCAGCTTGACTATTATGCAAAACCGATCCTCTCGATGCAAGGACTTTTTTGGTGCGAGCGCATCTTCACATCAGGAGGACGAAAAGAAAGACGGTCACGCCGATAAGCACGAGGATGCAGCCACCGCAGCCGCAGCCGGAGCCTCCGCCGCCGCCTCCCTGAATGAGCGGGCCCACGCCGTAGAACGTGAACACGCGCTCGGGGGTCGACCAGCGCCCGTCACGGTTGAAGTCGAAGGGGTTGCCCATGACTAGTCGAGCAGGCCCTCCCAGGTGAGCATCGTCTCGGAGCGCAGGAAGCGCCTGAGCGGGCCGAGGTCGCCCTCCAGGTGGAACACGTCGAGCGCGGCGTGGTAGGCGGCGTGGTTCTGCGCGTGGATCACGATCGGCGGCATGCCCATAGCGAGCAGGACGCCGTTCATGAGCAGGCGCGCCGTGCGCCCGTTGCCGTCGGCGAAGGGATGGATGTCGAAGAGCTTGGCGTGGAGGTAGGCCGCGATGGTGAGCCTGCGCTCGCCCTCCTCGAGGTAGGTGTTCACGTCGTCGGCGAGCAGCCCCACCGCGCGCGGGACCTCGGCGGCCGGGATGCCCACGCTCGCCGGGCCACCCACGTAGTCGCCCAGCTTGAAGGTGCCCGGCCGCTCGCCGGCGAGCAGGCGCCTCTCGTCGTAGGTGCCCATCGTCACGAGGCCCTGCGCCTGGCAGATGAGCTCCTCCGAGAGACACGGGCCCTCGACGAGCTTGGCGCGCATGAGCTCCCAGGAGATCTTGAGGTTGTAGGTCTCGACGAGCAGCTGGACGTCGCCGGTGTAGCCCGCGACGCCGCCGGTCTCCACGATCTGCCTCACGGTTTCGTACGTGAGCTCGGAGTTCTCGATCTTCTCGGAGTTGTAGACGTAGTCGGGCACAAACTCCGCGAGCAGCTGCTCGCGGCGCTCGGGGGTGAGTGCGGACCACCTGGCGACGAGCTCGTCGTACTGCGGCTTCAGCGAATCTGCCATGGGACACCTCCTGTCCTCGGCCTGTTGGGGGCATTGTAGCGCCGAGGGATGTCGCGCGCGCCGCACCGTCCGTCAGAGGCGCGGACGCTTCGGCAAGGGGGCGAGAAGGGCCGCGGCCCCGTTGGTCTAGACAACTGGCACGCCAAGCGCGTGCAGGGCGTAGAGCAGCGTCCGCGCGGAGAGAGGAACGACAAATCGGTAGCGCAGCACTGCAAACGGGATGCCGGCGAGCATGAGCTCAGCCTCAACTTGCGCGCCCTCAACCGTCGCGAAGGGGGTCTCACCCTCGAAGCGCTCGGCGGAGACGAACTCGTCGAAGCTGACGACGTCAAGACTCATGCCGGACTCACCCATCTGATCCGCGCCGCAGGAAATGATGAGACGCCCCTGCGGGGAATACCTTGACGCATTCTCGTATTGAGCGAAGCGGACGGAGGGGGCCTCGCCAACAGACAGGGGCCAGATGTTTTCGACGGGGATTTTAGTCTCGCGCAACTCGCTCATGGTTGCCAGGTCATACCCGAGCACACCGTCCCCAAGAAGCTCCCCATGGTTCTCGCCGTCGACGAACGGGGGACCGTCCAGGCTCTCGTACCGCTCGAGAAGCGCTGGAAGCTCCTGGTTCCTGATGTGGGAAAGTCGGGCGCTCTTCCGCTGCGCCGCAGCCCTACTCTTGGAAAGCCCCAAGATCCCGCGATCGAACAGAATCTGCTTGGAAACGATGCCTCGCCTGCGCCCTTGCGAGATGAGCCCCTCGTATTCCGGGAACCGCTCGCACAGGCTCGTCAAAGTGGATGGTCTCTCATCGACGGGGACGTCTGCGAGCCGCTGCTCCATATCGCCAAGCGCGGCGAGCAACTCCGCAGTCTCGGACTCACGCCGCTCGACACGAGCACGGCGCGCCGCCTCGGCATCAGAACTCCGAGAGGAACCCCTATCAACGAGCCCTCGGGCCTCGAGCTCTTTGCCCAGCGATCTTCCAAAGAACTTGCGAGCGCCGCTGTTGAGCGCTTCATAGTGTTCGGCGAGGTCGGGATTCTCCTCGAAGAGGGTCTTGGTTGTCCGCGGCCTGGGCTTCCCCTCGTCCTCGTAGCGTCTCTGGAGTTCTGCGAGAACCGTCTCGAAGTCGCAGGAGCGCGGCCTGCCCCCCTTCTCGCTCGGCATCTCGAAGCCGAACGACTCTATCATTTCACGGCGCGAGGAGTACCCAAGCTCCCTATAGAGCTTCCTCAGCCGCTCGCCCAATTTTTTGTGTTCCGCATCGAGCCGTGCAATCCTGCCATCAGGGTAATAGCTCTTCAAGTCCGCGACAGCCCGCTCGCGGCGCTCCTCCAAACTCAGTGGCCCCCTAGAAGCCCTGCTCATAATGAGGGGCGCTCGTTGGCCGGCCGGCTCCGTCGGCTGAGGATCGCGCTTTGCCGCCCCCTTATCGATGAGCCCGCGGGCCACGAGCTCTTTACCGAGCGTCCTCCCAAAGAAGTCGCGAGCCTTGACGTTGAGGACGGCATAGTAGCCGCCAAGGTCGGGGTTATCCTCAAAGAGAAGCTTGGCCGTGCGCGGCTTAGGCCTAGAGCCATCCTCGTAGCGCCTCTGGAACTCTGCTAGCACCACCTCGGGATCGAAGGCACTCGACCCGACCGAAGCGTGCTCGCGGGGGTCTTCCATGTTCAGCGGCTGATCACTCACGGCTATCATCCCCTCTTGACCGAAGAGCGGCTATTGCGCTCGCTGCAGCGCCGAGCCAGCAGGGCGAGGGCGTCCTCCTCGATTCGCTCGTATGCCTCGTCGGCAAGCTCGATTCGTACAATGAAAATCGAGTGTCTCGCGTGCCCGGACCTGAGGGCGATGGGCATGACCTTGTCCACCCGCGCCGAGAGATGAGGCAGCAGGCACGCGATCGTGGCGGACGAGTTCACCATCTCCCCGACCGAATCCGTCATCGACCAGAGCTGGCCGTTGCCCAGGCGCCCGTACTCCACGCCATCCGGGGTCGTTATCGCGAGCTCGACCGGAGCACGAGACCTCGAGTCGTGCCACGTGGACGTGATGACGACCTCGTCACCAGCGAGCGCGGAGGCGATGGCGTCCTGGTTCACCGCGTGGTTCACATCATCGAGCATCACATGGATGGGGAGCAGCCGCACCATGTGCGCAAGGCATCGGCCGATCTGCGCGAGGTCGCCCTTGCTTGGGGAGATCCAGTCGATCCGCTTTGCCTCGATGGAGGAGGCCGACAGCCGTCCGCCCTTCGCCAATAGGTCTATGGAGCCATCCTTGGCTTCACCGGGATAGAGCTTCTCGTATTCCTCCTCGTAATTAATGTAATCAGGGAAGTTCTCCTCGTACCACCTTTCGAAGTTGCCTTCTTCGCCGTCCTGGCAGTGCTCGTAGTAGTCGTCCGCACAGTATGAGTGCTGGGCCGACTCGTACTCGGGCCATCGGCACACGGCGACCGCATAGGCGAGCTCCGCGAGATCGTGGATGTCCTCTCGCCTGACCTGCACGCACTTCTCGACATCCTTCTGCAGGTCCCGAGCGTCGCGATCCTCGTCCACGCTCGGGGAGTCGATGTCCTTGAGCCCGCACCCGCCGTGATGGAGGCCGCTGAACGCTGATACCAGCGTGTACGCGTCCCCCTCGTCTGCGTCTAGGAAGGCGACACCATAGTCGCCCGGCTCAAGGAGCGAGAAGAACGCGTCGATATCTCCCGAGTTCGGCTCCCACGCCGTCGAGTACGTCATCGAAAGAACGAACGTTCCCGCGTACTCATCGAACCGGGAATCCGCCGTGTCGCTCAGGGGGCGCGCGGTGGGTGCGGTCGAAACGTGAATCTCGCTGCTCGGGACCCCCAAGAGATTGCTGAGATAGTTCGCGATCCTATCGTCCCCGTCCGCGAGATACGCACGGCTGGACACGTTGACTCCCCACGTAACGGCACCAGCGCCCTGATCCGCGTCTGGCCCGTCCGCATCGTGGGCAGGCGCCGCGGAGGCCCCGGACAGCGCGTAGTAGTACCAACCCTCGAGGCTCCCTCTGAGCTGGTTGTAGAACTCGGCCGAGGTCTCGCACCCCTCGAGGTCCTCCAAGGCGAGTCGCGTCTCGTCGGCATATGCCAGGAGGTTCCGGGCGCAGAGCCTCAGGACCTTGAGCATGTCCCGCTCGCTCGCCGCAACCACGAACAGGTTTGTGTGATAGTTCGCCATGTGGTTCTTTGCTCCTCTTCTGCCGGTGGGACGCACGAGGCGCTACGAGACCATCATGGGCCGCAGGCGCAGGCTGGGACTGACGGCGTAGGATGGTCCAAGAAATCGTCCGCACCCCCCCCCCGCGTCTTCCTTCAGTACCTGCCCTTCCGCTATGTGACTTTCGCGTACGAGAAGAGCACGGTCGCCCACGACCCCGCCAACCCTCGCAGCATCGTCCAGCGCATTAGGCGAGACCTCGCGCTTTTCCTGCTCGACCACCTCGAGTACCTGCAGCGGTTCGACAAGGTCAAGATCTACTACGACAACGGGCAGGCACTGGTCACCAAGGCGCTCCACGATGCGGTTGAGTATGCTCTCTCAAAGGAAGCCACGATTTACCGCGACGCGTCCCCTCAGCGTTACCGTCTCTCCCAAGTTGCCGATTACCTCTGCACGGTCGAGCTTGAGGCGATCAAGTACCGCCACTCCGAAGAAACTGCAACCGATCAGCTGTTCTTTGGCAGCAGGAGAGCCTTCGAGCGAAACATTCTCAAGCAGGCCCGAAGGCACCTGCTCAATTGAGCGAGCATCGGCCACCCGATGTCATTAGCCTTATTTACCGGTCACCCCCTCGCCCAGCAGCTCGCCAACCCCTATAGAGTCGAAGACCCTCAGTGCCCCGCGACGCGACAGCGTGCTCTGCTCGGCCTGGTTGTAGTAGTTGGCGAGGCAACCGTAGCAGCACGAGTCGATGGAGCACCCCTCGCAGTCCCGCACGCGCTGGTAGGCACTCGTGAGCAGCTCCCTCACGTTGCGGCTGAGCTGGTCGACCCGCCCGGCGCCGCCGGGCACATCATCGTAGAGCAGGATGGCGCGGCGAGCCCCGTCGAGCGAGAGATAGGTGGTCGCCCCGATCTCGGTCTCGGGAACCTCGAGGTAGAGGGCAGCCGCGGAATGGAGCGCCCACATCGCCGAGCGCCAGTCCTCGTCCGCGAGCTCAACGAGCGAGTTCGGACAAAACTCGAGCTCCAGGACGTCGCTGCGGAACACCGCTCCGAGCGCGGAGTAGCGCTTCGCCATCTTCCCCTGGCACCACCGCTCGTGCCTGAGCTCCTCGGTCGCGGGCGCCGCGGCACCACAATACGAGCACACCTGGAAGCCCCCGCCCTGCGGTCCGCTGTTGGTCACGCAGAGACGCACGTTGGTCCCATAGGCGTACGTGATCTTGCCGGCAGGCAGGTCGAGGTCGTCCCTTCTCTTGATCTGGTCCGCCCAGTCCTGGCCGAAGTGCACCTCCAGGCTGCCGCGGGCCCTGGGGCGAGACTCGCCGACGCCCTTCGAGCCTTCCCGCTCCCCGACGAAGCCGAAGCGCGGGACGAGCATGACGCCGCTCGCCTTGAACGTCTCGTGGCACACGGGGCACTCAATCTCGCCGCTCTCGTCCTCGGGGCGCCAGGTGAAGGTCTTGCAGGTAGGGCAGACGCCGTAGTAGTGCAGCTCGTCAGGGCGTCCGCGCAGCCGGCGAATCCCAGTCGAGCGCCACAGCCGCTTGCCCGCCACCACCTCGGAGCCCGGGGCGTACTCGCGAATCGCCTGGCGCATGCCGCGCGACAGGTCGAGCTGCTCGGTGGGACCGGCCGTCTCGAGCTCCTTGAGACGCAGGGAGACCACGTCCGTGGGGAAGCCATACTTGGGCAGCACGCCCGACTCGGCGAGCACGGGGATGGTCAGCTTGTCGAGCACGGCCTGCATGGAGTTGGTGACACCCCTCACCTTTCCCGGGGTGTTCTCGAACAGGTACTGATCCATGCGCTGGCGGAGGTCCGCGTAGTCCTCATGGAGTAGCTGGTGGGCGAGGCGCAGCCTACCGCTCTCCCCCAGGAGCTCCCCCACCCAGGCCCACGAGTCGAACCCTATCGACTCGTCCTGCGCCACCTGGGACGGGATCGCACGCCGAAGCTCCTCGGCGAGGTCGGCCGGATGGGAGCGGAGGTAGTCCGAGAGGCGGTCGAGACCCTCGGGGCGCTCCTCGGTCACGTCGAGGAACGCGTTGAACGTCTTGGCCATCTTCTCGCCATCGTCGACGGAGCGGAAGAAGCTCGAGAGCGCGACGGCGAAGACGTGCCGCAACGCGATGGTCCGGTTGGTGAGATAGCAGGCCGGCACCCTCGTCTCGCCCTTGATGACGCTCAGGGGGTGGTTGAAGAACTGGACATCATGCGGCCTCAGACGGGCGAAGGTGACCGCAAAGCCCGGCATGCCGGCGCGCCTGCCCGTACGGCCGGCGCGCTGGGCATAGTTGGCGGGCGAGGGCGGGACGTTGCGCATGAACACGCACCTGAGGTCACCTACGTCGACGCCCAGCTCGAAGGTCGTCGTGCAGCTGAGGACGTTCACCTTGCCCTGGAGGAACTCGCTCTGGATGAGGCGCGCCCGCTCGCTGGAGAGCTGCGCGGTGTGCTCCTCGATCCTCACGGGAAGCGGCGCCTGGCGGCAGACCTCCTTGTAGTAGCGGTCCGTCGTGGACTCGGTGAACGGGTCGACCGGCTCCATGCGTCCGTCGCAGCCGCGCGTAACGCACACCCCGCCCGTGTCAAACTGACAGGTGATGCCGCAGCGGGCGCACCTGAAGACGCGCTCGCCCTCCTCGCTCGCCGCGAGGCTCCAGAGATCCTCCGAGAGCTCGAAGCCCCGGTCGGTTCGCTCGAGGCCTCCCTCCACGCCCTCGGCGATCTCGCGCGTGAGCCGGAACGCCGAGAGGAGCACGTCACGGATCTCGTCGGGGGAGGGCTCGGCGCCGTGCAGCTCGCGCGCGAGCCGCTCGACGAAGCGGAAGCGGTTGTTGCGCGCGCCGGGGGCGCCCACGTAGCGCTCCTGGTGCCTCGCGTCCACGTCATCGGAGTCGCCTGCCACCACCTCCCTGGGTCGGGCGTGCGTAGTCCTGTACGAATCGGCGCCCTCCGGCCACTGAAGCACGCCCCTGCGCCAGCGCAGGCTCTCCACACCGAAGCGCAGGACGGCGAGATAGTCCCGCTCGGTTATCCAGTCGCACCCCTCCGCGCACAGGTCCGCGACATCCTGTGCCACGGCGGCGCGCCCGTCCTCCCCCTCGAGGACGTCGAGGAGCGGGGCCGGCGTCACCTTGATGAGTCCCAGGCCCTCGAGGCTGTTTCGGAAGTCCTCCGCCATCAGCTCGTCGAGCACCCACGCCTGGGTCATGTTGGCGAGCTCGATGGTGGTCACGGGCCGCCCGTCCGAGCGGCGCCTCATCCCCTTGTTGTGCCCCGCGAGCCAGTGGGCCACATCGCTCGGCGAGCAGGAGCCGTACTTCTCGGACAGCTCGCGAACGCCCTGATAGATCATCTGGCGCCTGAGGATCTGGTCATAGGTGCGCTCCATCGCCGGGGCGAAGAAGGCCGCGTCCTGTCGCCGGTCTGAGAAGCAGATGACGCTTCCCGCGCGACCCCAGGCGCTCCTGAGCGGCCTGCGGGAGAACCTCGAAGTCTTGGCCTCATCCGAGCGCTCGCTCACCTCGAAGGGCGGGACCTCGCGAACGAGGTCGTAGCAGACCACGCTGCCGGCCGCCTCGGGGGAGACGCGCATGGGCTGGATGGCGTAGCGGTTGGTGTAGCCGCAGTGCAGGCACTGGGCGGAGGTCTCGGTGCCCCTGGTCTTGTCCTCGCCGCGCGCTATGGCGACGCGCCGGCACGGCTCATGGTCGAAGCGGTGCGCCCCACCCTCGGGTTCGCTGTGGAGCGAGCCGCACGCCGGGCACAGCCACGCCACGTCCTCGCTCTCGTCCACGCCCCGCTCGTCCCTGATGAGGCGGTAGTAGAGCCTGGGCGGCGTGTCCTCGTTGACGTCGATGCCCGGGTAGCGGGGGTTGAGCCAGGCGACCCTCCCCCTGTCGGCGCTGTCCTGCTTGCCGAGGATGTAGGCCTGGCCGCAGTGGCGGCAGACGGAGACCTCGTAGACCGGGGCCGTCAGCCCGTCGGAGCCCTCGATGGGCTCCTCCGTGCGCTTCTCCACGGTAAGCCTGTTCGTGAGGAGGTTGATGTACAGCCCCTCGGGTGCGCGCAGGAACGAGTGGTAGCGGCTCGAGAGGATCGGGACGCCGGAGGATCGCCGCGCGGCCGAGAGCACCTCCACCATGGCCGAGAGCGTCCGCATCCCGGCGGCATCGTCTCCAAGCCCCTCCATGCCCAGGGACACCAGGGCGCCCCGGTCGGTGAGGTCAAAGACGTCGTTGTCGAGGCGCTCCACGATCGTCCTGACGTTGCCCTCTCCGAGCAGGGCGGAGCCGAGCGCCGTCAGCGGGTCCTCCGCCGTCCGCACGGCGTCGACGAGACTCGTCGGGGCGCCCTCGAGCGCCGCTGCCACGTCGGTGCGCGAGACCGCGTCGCGATGGGAAACCGCGTCCCTGAGCCGCGCCCACCGATCGAGCGAAAGCGTCCCCCACGACACCTCGTCAAGCTCGCTCGTGGGGCTGTCGCGGTCGCTGCGCACCACGGCGCACGCCTCATCGTCATGGTCAAAGGGCTCGCCGAACAGATCCTCGGCGAACTGCGCGACCTTGGGCATGTCGCGGTCGGTTCCGATCGTGGCGCTCGTGGCGTAGCAGTGCAGGGGCTGGCGCGGACCGGCCGAGCAGTCGATGCGCGCCTTGAGGCGCCTGATGAGGTAGGCGACCTCGGTCCCCAGGGAACCGGAGTAGACGTGGGCCTCGTCGATGGCGAGGTGGCGCCAGGAGCGACCGAAAACGTCGGAGAACAGGGGCGCATCCTCGGGGCGCAGCAGCAGGTACTCGAGCATCGAGTAGTTGGTGAGCAGGATGTTGGGAGGCGCCTCGCGCACCTCGTCGCGGGAGATGATCTCCTCGGCGGGCTTCTCGAGACCCGGGTTCTCGTCCTGCCAGGCCTTGAGGGCCTCTTTTCTGGATTGCTTGGTGTCTCCGGTGTAGCGGCCGAAGGTGACCCCGGTCCCCCTGAGCAGCGCCCTCAGGCGCTTGAGCTGGTCGTTGGCGAGCGCGTTCATGGGATAGAGGATGAGCGCGCGGACGCCGGGCGCCGGCCCCGTGCCCTCGAACTCGGACAGGATGTCGTTGAGGATGGGGAGCAGGAAGCACTCGGTCTTGCCGCTACCGGTACCGGTGACGACGGCGTAGTTCTTGCCGGCATGGGCGAGGCGCATAGCGCGCTCCTGGTGGGTGTACAGGGGGCGGTCTGGGTCAAAGACGCCCCGGTCCCCGCCACCGAGCCTGAGCATGCTCTCGCAGAAGACACCCTCGTCGATGAGCTGACGCGGTGTGGCGCCCTTCTTGTATGGGGCAGCAGACTCGAGGAACGGGCCCTTGCTCAGGTATCCCGGTTTGGCCAACAGGTTCTCGAGCTGCTTCTGGAGGCCTCGGTCATCAAAGTGAATAGTCGCCTCGAGATACTCGCGATAGGAGCTCTCGATGTCGCGCGCCGCGATGATGGGATCGAAGACCCTCTGTGTCATGCGTGGCTCCCTTCCCCTGTCTGCCTATCGTACAGGGCCCTGAGATCGACCCGCTGCGCCCGCTCGAAGTCCGGACCCCACAGCCTCCGCCGAACCGCCAACAGAAGCCAGACCTGGTGACCCCGTCGCAACAGGGCCCCGATCTTCGTAGGCAGCCGCATCTCGCTCTGCCGCTCCCCGAGGGTGAGCTGGCCGTCGAGCAGGTCCTCTCCCCTGCGGTTGACGAGACGGCACGCGAACTCGCGGCCCGCCGGGCGCTCGAACCGCACGAGGACGTCGTCTCCGTCGCTCTCCAGACGGATTCCGCCGAGGCCGAAGCCCCTGAGGGCGACAAGCGGCACGATGCGCGCCGTCATTCGCTGCACCTTGCCCGCCCTCCAGTCGAACCCATAGGTCACGGTGAGCTCGAGGGCCGTCTGCTCGTCATGCTCCGGTGCCGTCGATGGGATGAAGGCATCTGCCTGGTCAAACAGGTCAAGTCGAAACTGTGCCGGGTGGTCGTCGGCATAGTAGTGGACGGGCCTCTGTCCAAAGAGCGCGAAGGCGCCCCGATGGGGGCGGGTCTTCTCGTAGACGATCTCGACGCGACCGTCGCAGCAGTCTCTTCTCACCACGTCCGCGAGGCTCAGGGGACGCTCCGACGCCGCCGTTCCCGTCGCGCCGAGGTCCACGACCACAGCCGCGAGAAAGAGCCGCACGCGCAGGGCGGGACCCTCTGCCACGAGCTCTGGGCGGGGGCAGGTCTCCGGCTCGTCCGAGTCCCCACGCTCGGCAAGAAGTCGCAGGGAGAGATCGGTCGATGCGTCCGAGAGGGGGGCGCTGAAGTCAAACGCGTTTCCGCCCGAGTTGTACACGGGCCTTCCGCCGCGCTCGAGCTCGACGGGAACCACCGTCTCCAGTCGATAGGTGGCCGACACGCGGCCGAGCATCGTCCCCAACGTGAGGAGCCCGAATGAGCGGACGGGAACGACGGAGAAGCGATACCGAAGCAGGGCCCTGTCGGTGGATCTCTGCTTGACCACGAGAAGGCCGTCGGCGACAAACAGCGGGATCGACGACTTGGACAGCTGGAGCATGACGCTCGAGGGCGCCCCGTCGCCGTCGCCCGCGAAGGGGTAGCTGCGAGAGATGCTGACGCGCCGCCCGTCACAGAGGCAGCGCACCTCGAGATCGCGCGCGTTGACGCCGACGCCCATCGAGCGCACCGCCACCGTGGGCAGCGCGGTGTTGCCAAAACCGTCCCTCGTGAGATAGGGGAAGACGTCGGATCCACGCTCGTTGCGGCCGATCCGGAACGGCTTCTCAAACTCGACGACGAAGGACTCGCTCCACGACGAGACCTTCTCGCTGTGCCCGTCAAGGAGGTCGGCGGAGCCACCCGGGCTGACGTCGTATATCTCGAGGGCAAGGTCGCCGATACGCTCGCGGTTGACGAGCTCCATGCCACCCTGAGGGGACAAGGCAAAACCGGGTGCCATGAGGTAGGCGATTCTCGAGCGACGCTCGAGCGAGGTGAGGCGCTTCCTGAGGCGCCAGACGCCATCAGACCCCCTGAGAAACTCGAAGACGCTCGGTCGCGTATGCCGGAAGCTCGACGAGCGCGCGGCCACCTCGCGCTCCCGCACGTCAGGCGCGCCCTCGGACGCGGGGCCCTCGGCCTCCTCGACGAGCTTCACCTCGATGTCGAAGTAGCTCGACGTCGAGACGCGGAGCTCGATTGACTCGATGAGCGCCGAGCTGACGTTGTCAACGACGCGCGATGAGCCCGCCAACTCATGGTTGATGTAATAGTCGACGCGGTCACCCGCGAGGGCGCGCGGCAGACGAACGTCGTTCCAGTGGAGGCAGAGGGGCTTCTCGACGTTCGAGAGGTCAAGACGGAGCTCGGGCTCGGGCAGGTAGACGACGGAGGCGCCCCCGCCGCGCGAGGGACGAGATCTCCGGTCATCGGGCGCGGTATGCTCCGCGAGAGCCTCGGCAAGGCCTCCGATGGCGGTCTCGGGGAGCTCCCCGCCCGAGAGCACCATCGTCTTGTCCCTGCGCACCGGGGACACGAGTCCGCTCCCGTCATACTCGACAACCTGTCGGGCGGTGCCGAAGGCGGTCTCGAGTACCGGTGCGATCATGCGCGCGGGGACATGCCGGAGCATCTTCTGCAGTCGGGTCCCGCTGACCCTGAACCTGCTCTCATCGTCGCGCGAGAGGTGGAGCAGGCCCTCGCCGTTGGGGATCACGCCCTCCACGAGGCCATTTGCCCTCGTCGCGCGGGCGACGGGAATCAACAGGTCGCGCCAGAGGGGCTTCCACACCGACGCCGAGAGCCCGGAGTGAAGCAGCATCGTATTGATGTAGTACTGGCTCTCGTCGTCTGAGGTGTAGACGGGAAAGCCGTGCTCTTGGATGCGCTCGAGGAGCAGGCCCTTGAGGACGCCTTGCAGGTTGGGGTTCGTGAGCCCGATCTTGCCGAAGAGCTCGGGCCAGAGCGACCTGCCCGTGTAGACCTCCTGGGTGAGGTGCGCGCAGACGACCAGGAGGGCGTCAGGGGCACACTGGGAGAGAACGTCCAGAGCGACTGCCTGGCCGTAGCCGTAGTCGGAGATCAGGGTCTTGACGTCTCGCTCGGCCTGTTCGAGACCGACTCCCAGAGACGGGAAGGCCTCCATGACGAGCGCTTCGCGGCTATGATCCTCGAGCAGCCGCAGAGCCGACACCGCCCTTCTCTCGAAGTCATAGAGCCGGGTCCCGAGCTCGTCTCTGGGCAGGACCTGATAGGTCGCGGAGCGCGAGCGATACGTTGACGCGACAGATGGCCCTCGCGACGGGACCCGGTGCGCGCCGGTCCGCGTCCCGGTGGGCTCGCCGGACGCGCTGGTCCACGCGGCGGGCATCGGGTGGGACTGGCTGACGCGGGCGCGTGGGGCGCCAAAGCGCCGAACGAACGATTCCGGGTCACCGTGGTACAGGTCGATCAGGTCGAGGAGACGATCACCCTCGCTTGACCGCAGCGCGTCCATGAGCTTCTTCTCGTCCTGCTCGGTGACATCAAGAAACGTAACGCAGCCGAGCCTCGTAAGAACGCGGCGCGTCGCTGCGGAGAAGTCGAGGTCATCCACACGTCTCGCCGCAGCGGCCCTCTGGGCGAGCTCGAGGGCGCCAGCGCGATCGCCCTCCCTTGCGTCCGCGCGTGATTGGTCGACCGCCTCCGCCTTGTTCTTCGAGGTGCTGCTAATCATCGGTAGGCCCATCTAGAGCGAGGTCGCCCAGCCGTAGGTTGGCGACTCCCGGATTGTTAGGTGACTAGGTCAATCATATTCATAGGGAGCCGCACATGTTGAATCAACGTCGCAAACGGCGGAGCGGGTGCCGCCGAGCAACCTGCCACGATTCCCCGATTGGCTCAGTCCCTGACCTCGATGTCGCCGACGATGTCGCGCAGGTATGCGGGCAGGGTGTCGAAGCGCTGCCCATAGAGGTCGAGCAGGCGCTCCACGCGGGCGCGGTCCACGGGCGCGCGCAGGCTCTCGTCGCGCAGGGCCCGCGCCTCGCCGGCGAACTGCTCCTCGGCGAGGCTTCCCCATGCGGCCCAGTCGGGCAGGTTGCCGATCATCGCACGGTCTCCGTTCTTCTCGCCGCCGTGCTTTTCGCTAACAATAGAAACGAGCTGACCCGAAGTAGGACTTCCAGAGATCAACGATCTCGGAGCTGCGCGCCTCGATGATGCGCATGATGTTTCGAAGCGTCTTCGGCGGAATCTTCGAGTTGTTGTTGCACAGATACGCCTTGCCAGCTCTCGTTATCCACACCTTGGTCGCATTGGCTGCCGGCGCGCCCTCGGCAACATGGACGTGCACGGGTTCGAGCGGATCGCTCTCGTTTGCCCAGAAATAGACCCAGTAGGGGCCAATCCTAAAAACCTGAGGCATGCTCGAACCCCCCGTCGGCGGCGAATTCGAGGATGAGGTTCGCCGTGGAGGAGACGACGTCCTGGAGATGAGCGAGCTCCTCGTCAGAGAAGCCGTACGCGTCCTCCCACGCATAGTCGGGGAGGTAACACGTCACGTGGTGAAAGCCGTCCTTGGCGTCGGGTTTCTCCATGTAGACCTTCACCCGGCCGTCGTCGAGCGTCTCGGAGTGCACGATCTCCGTGCCGTCGCTCAAGGTCATGAACGGATACATCACGTGAACCACCTCCCCGCAGACGTCATCTGGGATTGTATACCCAAGGGTCGCGGATCGTGATATCGTGCCGCGGCCCCGCCACTGGGCCCCGTCCTTCTCGTGCCGCGCTTCTCGCCAGTTCAACAACCCGCAAAACTTGATTTCATAATCATATATTTGCAGGAAAAAAACGCGGTTGTCAGATTTTGCGGGTATCTGGCCGGCACGGGACGACGACGCCCCTACAGCACGCCGTCGAGGTCGCCGCGGTCGCGGGCGAGCTCCAGCAGGTGCTTGAAGACGCGGTCGCCGTGCAGACCGTCGTGCTCGAACTCGTTGGTGACCCAAGCATGGCTCGCGCCCACGCGGGCGAGCGTGTCGAGCTGCAGGCCCGAGTCAACGTAGAGATCATCGAAGTAGACAGCCGCCGTAAGCGGCGTCTCGTTTGCCGCAAGCTGCGCCTCGTCGTAGAGCCGTCCGAAGCTCGTGTCGCGCATGAGGACGTCCATCGCGCCCGAAAACGGCGCGAGCTCCGGCATCTGGTCGAACATCCACGGGAAGCACGCCTCGCCCGTGAGCATGAGCGGCCGCGCGTCCGTCGCAAATTCCGGGCGCGAGAGCCATGCGCGCTCCGCCGCCCACGCAATCGGACGCGCCAGCTCGCCGTCGGCATAGATGAGCTCCTGCAGCACCCAGTAGAGGGGGTTGGCGCGCACGTTGGTGGTCTCCCACGCCCCGGCGAGAAACGCGTCGGACACCGCGACGGCCGCCGCGTTGCCGCCCGCCGCGGCAAGCGTCGCGTCCGCTGATCCGTCACCGGCAACGAAGGCCAGGTCAAGCAGGTTGTGCAGCCGCTCGTGCCCCGGCTTCATGCCGAGCCCCTGCCCCAGCGCCTGCAGGCGGCGCACCGTCATTGGCGAGCCGTCCGGCAGCGCGAGCGCCGGGCCCGCCGCCAGACGGTCGGCCAGCAGCGCCACGCGCTTCTCGTCCTCGGGGTAGCGCTCGTAGAGCAGGTTCGTCTTGGCCACCATGCGGCCGAACGTGCGGCCGTAGACCTCGTCGGCGCTCGCCGGCACGTGCGGGATGCCGCCGCAGGTGAAGCTCGCGCGCGCCGCGCCCGGGAACGTGGAGAGGTACGTGAGGGTGAGGAAGCCGCCGTAGCTCTGGCCGAGCGTCACCCAGCGCGCGCCGCCGAGCTCGCTGAGGCGCAGGTACTCGAAGTCGCGCACAATCGAGTCGGCCAGGAAGCGCTTGAGGAGGCGGGCCTGCGCCGCGGCGTCGCCCTCGCGCGCGATCGTGGTCGCGTCCACGCGGCCCGAGCGGCCGGTGCCGCGCTGGTCGGGCAGGATCACACGGAAGTGGCGCACCGCCTCCGCGACCCAACCGTCGCTTGTCGGCGAGGTCAGGCGCGGTCCGGCGCCGCCGGGACCGCCCTGGAGAAAGACCAGGTACGGAAGGTCGCGACCAACGTTCTCCGGCGCGCAGAGCACCCGGTAGAAGAGCCGCAGGGAGCGGCCCTCAAAGGCCGGGTCGCACCTCTCGGCCGCCGACGCCTCCGCGAACGGTGAGCTCGGGGCACTTGTGGCGCCCGCCAGCTGTGCGGGAGAGGTGCCCCGCCAGTCGAGCGGAACGTCGATCGCATGGTCCTCCACGGAAAGGCCCGGTAGGTAATAGCTCGACAGAAGCGACATGTCTCCCCCTCTTGACACTAGTACGATTGTTGATGTTGCAACTTACCCGGTTTTGAGTTTTTCTCCCCGGCGGATTCACACGGTCATTGCACCGTCCTCCGCTAACGTGCGCGCCAGCTCCTCCGCCGGCGTCCTCCACCCGAGCGTCTTGCGCGGCCTCCCGTTGAGCAGGTCCTGGGCCCTCGCCACGTCCCCGTCCGAGACGAGCGAGAAGTCCGTCCCCTTGGGGAAGAACTGCCTGAGCAGCCCGTTGGTGTTCTCGTTCGTGCCCCGCTGCCAGGGGCTCCTGGGGTCGCAGAAGTAGACCTCGAAGCCCGTCGCCTCGGCGAAGGGGCGCCACCGGGCCATCTCGCAGCCCTGGTCCCACGCGAGCGTCCTGCGCAGGGCCGCCGGCAGCGACGAGACCATCTCGGCGAGCCTCGCGGCCACGGTCTCGGCCGAGTGCTCCTCGAGCCGGGACGCCAGTAGGAAGCGCGACGAGCGCTCCACGAGCGTCACCAGGCAGGTCCGGCCGTCGGAGGCGACCACGAGGTCGCCCTCCCAGTGCCCCGGCACGGAGCGGTCGTCGGCCTCGGGCGGGCGGAGCGCCAGCTCGGCCCCCTCGACTCACGTCCTGCGCCCGCGCGGGTCGGCCGGCAGCGAGCGGCGCCTCCTGGACCGCCGGCCGCCCCTGAGGACCAGCTCGACCTCGAGCTCCTCCCTCAGCGACCCACGGCCCTGGACGTAGAGCGCCCTGTATATGGTCTCGTGGCTCACCCTCATCCCCCCGTCGCCCGGGAAGTCGCGCCGGAGGCTCGCCGACACCTGCTCCGGCGGCCAGCGCATCGCGAGCCTGCGCACGACCTCGGCCCTGAGGCGGGGGCTGCCCTCCAGCTTGCCCGCCCGCGGCCGCGCCGCCCTCTCGCGGGCGGCCCGCTCGGCGCGCGCGGCGTCGTAGCGGCCGTCCGGCCCGGCGTTGCGCCTGAGCTCGCGCGACACCGTGGAGTGCGAGACGCCCAGCTCGCGGGCTATCTCGCGCACGCCGAGGCCGGCGCGCCTCCTGTCGGCGATGAGCGCCCTGCGCTCGGAGTCCAGCCTCGCCCTGGGCGAGGGCCTCGGCGGCAGGGGTGCCGCCGGAGTCACGGGCCTCGTCACGGGACCCCCATCCTGCCGCGCCGCAGGCGCACGCCCGCGGCCTCGCACCACGTCGCGACCGCGCGCCGGGAGCACCCGAGCGCGCGGGCGGCCTCCGCGGCGCTCGCCCCGGCCCGGACCGCCTCGACGGCCCGCGCCCTGTCCACCAGACTGTACACGACCACCACCTCCAAGTGGTGGTGCAGTGCAAGCTTGAATCCGCCACCCAGCCACAAAACTACGGCGCCCTGACGGCACGGCGCTCCATATCGCGTTCATTGTCCTCCCTTAACGGTCGGGCGCAGGAGACGACCAGTCTTTTTTGGGGAAAACACGGTAGCAGAACAGTTGCGAACGGCTAACGAGCAAGGGCCCTTTTCCTTCGGGACTCCGCGAAGCCTTTCGGGTAAACTTGCAGCATATAGGTTTGCGAAGGAGGACGGACCATGTGCCAACCCTACTCGAAACTGAAACTCAGGTGCGCGTTCAAAGCCGACTGGCCTGATTGGGATATCGACGAGGATTCGTTCAGCAGATGGGCCGACCTGGACATCGACTGTCCGCTGCTCGTCACGATGATGAAGGAACACGAGACTGATCTGATCGAGCGAGGAGACTTTGACCCCGACGAGTGGGGCACGGACGAGACGACGCTCTTCGATGGGGTCCATCTGCATATCGACGGCGGGCATATTGTCTACCACCAACCGGATTGGGGCGCGGACATCGAGTTCACCAACGTCCCGAAAACCATCGGTGAAGCGTTCGACAACTTCATCGACACGTTCTGGGAGGAATTTCCCGATACGGATACGGACGAGCTTGAGGAGCTCCTACGTAACGCCAAGGACAAGCTCATCGCGGATACGAACAGCTTCACGTGGTCGTATGGCGATTGCGCTTGGCAATCGGATGCAGCGTTCTTGAACGAGGAGGACGCCCATGCATATTTCCAGGACACGTTCCAACTCGCCCAGGTTCCTGCCGAGGACATCGCGGCGTTGCGCACGGCCCTTGCTAAGGTGCGGTCATGCGAGGCCAAGGAGATCGGCGACGAAGAACTCCTGCGCCATATCGAGGAGAGCTTGGATGAGCGCCACATCGCATTCAGCTACCCCAGTGCTCCGGGCGATACGACCGGTGCCTACGAGTGCTATCTAGAAGTAAGCATCGCGGAGCCGTAAGCCCGCCTTACGCCTCGAAGCGACGCAGGTCCCATCCGCGGCGCTCGGCCTCGCGCAGAAGCTCCTGCGGGTCGGCGTCCTCCAGCGCCGCAACGTCGACGATCGCCCAGGGCGACCCCGTGAACGCGGCAGGGCCCGTCTCCTCGATCAGCGCCTCGCGCAGCCGGTCGACGTCGACCAGAATCCTCTCGCCCATGGCGCCCTCCAACGTTCGACCCGTGCATGCTTCAGGTCGAGCGCGGCCGGCGCAACAGGCGGCCGCGCCCGAACGCAATCCCAATTGCCGCACCGCCTACGCGGTGACCTCCATGGACTTCACGCACTTGATTAGCGAGTCGTCGCTTTTGCCAAAGCCGAAGGCGACAAACAAGTCGAAGCGCGCAAGGAACGCCTCCCGCATGGCCTCGAAATCGTCGGCTGCGGCGAAGCCCGTCTGCGCCTCAAGCACGGAGGCAACGAGCAGCAGGTTCATCGCAACCTGCCCGGCAGCGCAACCAAAAGCATACTTGCGCCCCTTCGAGCCGACGCACCAGCCCTCGTAGGCGGCACCGTCGTCTCGCATGCCTATGAGGCTGGCGAGCACAAGGTCGCAAAGCCTCTCGAACTCATCGCGCGTCGCCAAGCGGCCGCGCAGCTCGTCGATCAGACCGCGCGGGACGCTGGCGGGCGCGCCCGTGGAGAACGCATGCAGCGCGATCCGCCCGGCGAAGTCGTGCTTGGCCCTCTCCCGCACGGCATGCTCGTTGTACTCCCCCGGCTCGTCGCCCTTGCCCAGGCAACCGGGCGCAAACTCGATTCTGACCACGTCGCGACGCCCCTCGCTCCAGGGAAGGTGGGCAACGAACGTTACCGCGCCGGGTTCGGTCTCCACCAAGCGCGTGAGCAGCACAGGCACGCGGCCGCCGTTGACGCACCGCACTTCCTCGATCTCGTCGCCGGCGGACTCTGTCAGCAGGCGACGCTCGAACTGGACGAGCGCGTCGGGCAGCAGGTCCCCGGCGAGCTCCGCGAAGCGCTGGAACCCGGCCGCATCGACATCATGGCGCTCGTAGCGGACGCGGAAGTCGTAGTCGCCCTGCGCAACCTGCTCGATCGTGTGTTTGCGGTCGAACACCACGAAGTCCGCCCTCCCGCCCGGCATCTCGACATCGTAGGCGATCTGCGTGCCGTCCGGAGCGCAGATGCCGCCATCGCGCCCGACAACCGGACGCTCGTAGTGGTACCGGTGCGGCAAGATCACGCTGTCCGCCGGCGCGAGGCGCTTTGTCTCGATAAGATCCCAGAGATACTCGGCGCGGTCGAGCGCGAACCCGTTCGAGACGTAGTCCTCGGGCGTCCCCACGCTGGACAGGGCGATTTTCTTGCCCCTGCGCGCCTTCCTCTTGGACCCCGCATGCTCGGCCTCGTAAGCGTCAAGCAGCTCCTGCTTCGCCCCGTCGAACGCCTGCGCCCGCTCCTCCAAAAGCTCGATCGCGCGCTTGATCGTATCCATATCTGCACTTCCCTTCCGGAACAACCGTCTTTACCGCCCTGCGCCTAATAGCTGCGCGGGACCTCCCTCAGGTCCATCCATTCCGTCGTGGCGACCGACTCTGCCAGACCCGGCAGGTCGGCCTTCTTGAGCCCGCGCTTGTCAAGCCGCCCGCGCGAGCCCCGGTAGCCCCAGACCTTCACGTGGGGCTCGTGCGGTTCAGTCGGGTCGGGATCCGCGAGCAGCTCGGCGGGGAGCTCCGCGCCGCCGCCGGCATAGGGAGTAGCGACGCTCAGCAGATCGTAGGTGTACAGGTCGTCGTACCGGGCATCTGGTTTGTCCCCGTCGCACTGCTCGGCAAGCGCGTCGAAGTACTCGGGGGCGTCCTCGTAATGGCCCAGCGGCCAGCCCGCCGCGACGGCGACGCCGTAGGAGCCCTCGGGCAAGCGCTGCAGGATACCGGTTATGCGCGCGAGCTTCGGCGCACAGTCGCCCGCGGCGGTGTCGCTGAACTTAAGCACGAGGTTGCTGCCGTACTGCTCGAGCTTGAAGTGCAGGTCGTGCGGGGGAAGCACGCGATTCACCTTCTTCTTGGCGGCGACCATAGCCTCGAGGTCCTTCTTGCGGATCGTCGCGGCCGTCTTCGCGGGGTACAGGTCGGCGACGGCATCGATCACCTGGGCCATATCGTGCACGTTCGCCGTGATGGCGCAGGTCACATGCCAGCGTCCGAAGTCGACCTTGAGGGTCGTCGCGTCCCAGCTCGTCGCATCCTCGCGCCACTGCACCTCGTCGTCCTCGTTGTACCTCACCTCTATCACGACGTTGTACTCGATTTCGGTATTCACGCTCATGTTCAGCTTCGGCATGCAGGTCTCCTTCCGCCCAAGTCCGCGCCTCGGCGAAGCGCGGTCGCCGATTAGAACGTAGCAGGTCGTTGGGACAAAACGCTGCGCAACACGGCAAGCGACGCATCACTCGCATGGCAGTTCGCCATCCAGTTTCGCCCTTATCGCCTCGTTAAAACAGTCGAGAGGAGATTTTCCAACTCCTAGGCCTGCGCAGCATAGAAACTTCCGACAGTCGATCCTGTCAATGTGCCAATACAACCCATAATGTCGCTAACGAATTCCTTTTTTTCTCTTCTCGCAGGCGGTCATACCTTTACCTGTAACAACATAGCCGCTCGACGTGACGCCATCGTTTACCACCTCGGAGCGCGTGATGTACTTAAGGTCAATCGCTATGCCCAGAGCCGTAGAAAACTGGAGCTTGTTAGCCAGCAATACCTCTTCATCAAAATACTGTGACCAGTTCGCCGCCCTCGTGATATCCCATACAATATCCTGAATGGTCCTATTCATCTTTTGCCTGGTGTAGTACTCAATCATAGCGTTTTCTGGAATCGCCCAATCACCAGCAACGAACCTTGCGCCGCGAACCCTCCCCTTCTTGAGAAGCTTGCGCAGCTCGCTGGGTCGCATCCCATAGCGCTTTGCATGTTCTTCTGGAGTCATTTAGCTCATCACCCTTTCGAGCAACGCCGCGTAACTGTCCACGGCGTCATATGTCACTTCCGCATCGCATAGCTCGTTGAAGAGCTTCTTCGCACATGCGATTTTCGCTTGCTCGATGGGGCGCAAGTCCAACGTGTTCATCGATCCCTTGGTCTCCGCGACAAAGAACACGTGATTCACGCTCTCGCGTTTGAACGCAATTGCCCAATCGGGGGCGTAGTTGCCAACCGGCGTCGGTATCTGGAACGAACGCGGCAGCTTGGCGTAGACGACCACCTCATCAGCTGCGTCCAGATCCTCGGCAAACCGCCGCTCCACAGACTTCACAGCCGTCCCGTCCGGGAACACGTAGTCCTGCACGTTCTTCTTGGAACGGTAGGCGCGCGCCATGCTCTCCGGCATGGTCTCCGTAAAGATGGCGGCGTCGTAGCGCTCCTCGAGCCGGTTGTAGCTGATGTGCTCCACGATCATCGTCGCTTTCTCGTCGACGATGGCATCCCCCACCTTGGCGATGAACTCCTCGGGGTTCTCCTTGAAGAGCGCAAACTTCACGGGGCTCATCTCAGAGAGAATCCTCGCCGCGCTTCGACGGGTGATCTTCGCCCGCCTTGCAACCTCGCCCACCAGGTCGTACTTGACATGAATGGGAGAGACGTCAGAGAGGTTGTGCGTCTCTGTATGCCTCATCTCGAAGTGACTCTTCGAGTCAAGCTGCTCCGCACTCCCCTCCTCGGCCTGCTCGCCAGTGACAATGCGATACGTCACCTTGGAGACCATGAGGTTGCGATCGATGTTGTCCACCGCCTTGCGTTGCAGCTCGTCATCATCAAAGTGAACGGTATAGGCCTGCTTGAAGTTGATCTTGTTCCAGAGCTCCTGGAACTCCCTCTTTCCGAAGTTCTCGTTAAGGGGATTGGAAAGAACCTTCGCCTCGAGACCGTTGCTCACCATGTCATCGAGCGCCGAGCTGTCAAAGACGCTCGTCAGAGCCGTCTCAATGAGAGGGAGCTTCTGCTCGATAACCGTGCGCGCGGCAACGGGAAGCGCCTCGAGCGCGTCGCGCCTGATGCCCTCGGTCTTGAACTTGTCGGTGACGCCGCCGTCGAGGCCAACATACTCGAGCTTCACCAGCACGTTGTGCACGAGCTCGGCCTGCTCGCCATCCAGCTCGAGCTTCACGCCGCCCGAGCCAACAAAGTGGAAGTCCCGGAGGAACTCCTTCGTGACCTTCTTCGGTCGCTCGCGCAGCTCGGCTCTAATGTCCTTCTGCAGGTCATTCACGAAGCTCGAGTAGCTCTCGGATGCGATAACCGTAAGCAGGTTCACCTTCTGGACCATGTCCTCGCCGAGCGCTCCAACGTCCTGACGGTCGCCCTCCTGGTTCACGCACAGGCGCATGCCGCGCCCCACCTCCTGGCGCCTGCTCGTCTCGGAGCCGGACTCCTTGAGCGTGCAGATCTGGAAGACGTTGGGGTTGTCCCATCCCTCGCGCAACGCCGAGTGGGAGAAGATGAAGCGCGTGGGCTCTTCGAAGGAAAGCAGCCGCTCCTTGTTCTTGAGGATGAGATCGTAGGCGCTCTCGTCGTCGGAGTCCTCGGAGCCGCGCTTGGTGGTGCTGTTGATCGCGTGGCCCTTCTTGTCAATCGAGAAGTACCCCTTGTGGACCTGGCTCGGCTCAAACTGCTTGAGATACGAGGCGTAGGAGCCGGGTGCGTCGTCCCCAATGCGGGGAGAGCCGAGCCTCTCTGCTACAGCAGCGGCGTACTCCTCCTCGAAAACCTTGCCGTAGCCGACCGTCAGCTCCTCCCCATCATCAACTGAATATTCGCGATACTTCTTCACCTCATCGATGAAGAAGAGCGAGAGGCACTTGATGCCCCGCGAGAAAAGCTGCTCCTCCTTCTGCAGGTGGCTCTTGATGGTCTCGCGAATCTGAACACGACGGATGTCCTCGCCGGCGGAGTCGCCGACAACCTCCCCGCAGCGAAGCTCCTCGCCATTCCGGAAGCGCACGTAGCCGAGAGCCCCGTCCTGGTCGGCACGAATCTCAGAGACGACGAAGTCGTTGCGGTAGGCCTCGAGTTCGCCCGAGGCAACGTAGATGTCGTCACCCTCGTTGAACGAGCCGATGTCCTTCTTCACGCCGCCATTGGCCATGAGCTTCTTGAACTCGATACGCGCGACGGGAGCGGCCTTGCTCACCTTGATCTCTTGCAGGCAGAGGTAGCCGTCCGTGCCGCGCATGCCGCGCACCTCAAAGCCCTTGACCTCGATGCGCTTCACGAGGCGCATGTTGTAGGCGTCGAGCGCGTCGAGCGCGTAGACCTCGTTATGGTGCTCCGCATGTGTGGCCGAGTAGTTGAGCGAGAAGAGCGGGCAGAACTGCTGCATCGCCTTGCGCGTCGCGCTGTTCCTCTTCCCCATCTTCTGGGGTTCGTCGAGGATGAGGATGGGATTGGTTGCCGCCAGGACGTCGATGGGGCGGCGGCTGCCAAAGTCGTCACGCTCGGAGAACATGATGCGGGCGGTCTTGTCGCCCCCGCGTCCCTCCTTGCTCTTGGACTCGTCGAATGCGTTGAACGCCTGCATGTTGATGACCATAACAGAGATGTCGCTTCTACTGGCAAAGGCATCGAGCTCGTTCAAACGCGAGCTGTTGTAGACGAACCACCAGATGCGCTTTCCGTAGCGGTCGGCGAAGTGTCGCTCGGTGATAGCGAGCGACTTCGCCACACCCTCGCGAATGGCGACGCTCGGCACCACGATGATGAACTTGGACCACCCGTAGCGCTTGTTGAGCTCAAAGATGGTCTCGGTGTAGACGTAGGTCTTACCGGTGCCCGTCTCCATCTCGACGTCCAGCTCGCAGGCGCCAAGTGAGTGGCTGAGCTTGCCCGAACGCTCGATGCCGTTGCGGTCCTGGACCTTCTTAATGTTGTCGAGAAGAACGTCGGAGCCCATCGTTAACGGAGCGTTCTTGTAGCCATCGGAAGCATCGACATCAAGGCCATCGAAGTTGCCAATGAACGCCTGGCCCTTCTTGTTGTAGAACCCAGCTCCCAGGTCGCGGACAAACTGCTGGCCGTCGACTTTGGGCTGGCCCTCGAAGACATCGGCAACCGCGTCTGCCGCCAAAGTCTGGTACTGCTGGACCTTGAACTTGAACTCCATAACCTAGATCACCTCGACCTCGGTAATGGAGCTGTAGTTCTTGAAGATCTCGGCAAAGTTCGAGACGGCATCGTCACCGGCGAACGAGGCGTCGCGCATGACGGCGTAGTCGGGCTCCATCTTGGCCATTGCCGTCATAACCTCGACGGAGACGTCTCTGTCGAAGCAGGCGACGAGGCGACCTCCGTCAACCGAGAAGACCGTGCAGCCGTCGACGTCGAGCTTCTCGATGGGGGCCGAGAGCTCAATCTGCTTCTTGAGCATCACCTGGATAATGAGATCGTCGGCAGTGCGTCCCGGCTTGAGGTTGTCTGCCATGCCGACGAGCATCTGCTGGGTGTACTCCGCGGGCTCCGCGGAGACGTCCTCGAAGTTCGAGGAGTCGATCTTGAGCACGCGGAAGCCGACGTCGGGGACCCTCTTTGGCTCCTCGCCGAGCTTGAGCTGGCGGTTAGACTCCTCTACCTCGGAGGCAATCTTCCTGCCCGCGCGACGAACGCGCTCCTTGCCGATCTCACAGATGTTTTTGTAGCCTGCCTTAGCTGCCTCGGACTTCTCGTCGCAGACCTCTGGCAGCTGCACCATGATGAACTTGCGATTACCGCCGTCTTCGGCGTTGAGCTGCATGACGGCGTGGGCAGTCGTTGCGGAGCCGGAAAAGAAATCCAGAACGATGCCATCATCCGCACCCGCCATCTTAATTGACTCAGATATCAATTGTGGATTCTTGGGGCTATCAAAGGGCAAATCAGAAACTGATTTAGAAACAAGTAGATCAGCCCAATTTGACGTTCGAAGAACACGGTCTGAGGGTGCAACCCAATGCTCAACCCCACCGTTCTTGCCGCTCAATCCTTTACGACGCCTGATGAATCGCTTGCTACGTCCGGAAAACTTCCAATACTCTTCCAGAGTCATCTTCTTTTGATAAGTATCAAGATATATTTGATAATTTTCTATTGCTTCTTCGGCTATTTCTTTTTTCCACTTCCATTGACCTTCGTCTGGCGTAAAGCCCAGAATCTCATACCGCATCGTTGGCCTATCGGCGGCATTCCAAAAACCTTTCCAATAGCCCTCATTAGCCCGACTTGCATCTAATTTCCTATATACAGCAGACAATAACGAATGGGGTGATTTCGCTATCACACAGATATACTCCAGTCCAACATTCAACGACCTAAGACCTTGAGAAGCAAACTGCTGATTTAGATTTTTGTCGTAACGGCGAGATGCAAGCAGGTTCCGAATTGCGTTGTTTCCAAATATCGACTTGCAGATTGTCATCAAATTGGCGAGCTCTTCTTCACCAATACTAATTAGAATAAACCCATCATCTCGCAGCAAATCCCTCGCGAGCAGCAGGCGCGGGTACATCATCGAGCACCAGTCGGAGTGGAAGCGGCCGTTGGACTCGGGGTTGGCGACGAGGCGGCCGCCCTCCTCGTCGTAGTCGCCGCTCTCGGCGTCGTAGTCGGCCTTTGTCTGCGCGAAGTCGTCGTCGTAGATGAAGTCGTGACCCGTGTTGTAAGGCGGGTCGATGTAGATCATCTTGACCTTGCCGGCGTAGGTGTTGCGCAGGAGCTTGAGTGCGTCGAGGTTGTCGCCCTCGATGTAGAGGTTCTGGGTCGTGTCCCAGTTCACGCTCTCCTCGGGGCACGGGCGCAGGCACTTGTCGATCTGGCGGTACGCCTCCTGCTTGGCCTCGCGCTTGCCCGGCCAGGTGAACTGGTAGCGCTCGCGCTGCCCCTCGGCGACGTCGCCCACGCGCTCCCTGAGGGCATCGCCGTCGATGGCGTGGCGAAGGGTGCCGTCGGGCTCGCGGACCTCCGTCACGACCTCAGGGAAGAGCTCGGCGAGCCTCTCGACATTCTCGTCAATTATGCTCTCGGTGGTGTGGGACAGCTTCTCCATCAGGACTCTCCCTCCAGACGGGACAGCTCCGCCTCGATCGCACGCTTGCGGTCGAAGAGGGCGTTCCTCTTGGCTATTTGCTTTTCTGATCTGCGCTTTCTTTCCACCTGCTCGAGCTCGAGCCGCAGCGCTTCGCTCCGCCTCTTGCACTCAAGGCGACCGTTGAGGTCAACGGGGCTAGCGCTGCCGAAAACTACTTGGGACGAAATCGAATCCCATAGCTCCCCCAAGGTCGATCCAGCCAACTCGAGCTTGGCGTCATCGGTCGGCATCCAGTCCGTCTCATAGAGACGGTCACGCCTCACGAGCAGCTTGCAAGACTCATCCGCCAGACAAACGAAGAGCAGCCTGTTGGGTATCGAACGGGCAACTAGCTCGATCGCCTCGTAGGGAACGTCAGCACCTTTGAGGTGGAACGCAAGAACGTCAATCTCCGCCACATCCTTGTCGCCAGGGATGTGGATGCTGGCCTCTTTGATGGAGGCGACCATCTCGATGCGCTCGATCTGCTGGACGAACTGCTCCTTGATGGCAGCCGTCGTCTTGAGGTGCTCGTAGAACGCCTTCTTGGGCATCACACGGTTGACGAGCACCGTGCTTGGCAGGTTGTTAAGCACGAGGCCTCACCACCAGGAAGCAGACGAGCTCGAAGTCATCGAGGCCGGCGACGTCGTTCTCAAGGAAGCTCGTGGTGCCCCCGGAGAAGAAGCTGTCGAGGTCGGCCTCGGCCTTCTCCTCCACGATCGACTCGATAGCACTACGCAGCAGACTCGAGGCGGCACGCATGTCTCGCCCGTTCTTCGTGGCCTTGTTGTAGGCACGGCAGAGCGCCGCGTCGGGCTCGGACTTGCCTTTGCACGGGCGTCTCATGGCGTCGAGAGACTCTTTGGGATCGAGGTAGCCGTGCACGACCTCGCCCTCTTCGCTCACGTACACCAGGTAGAACGGGTGAATCTGGTTGCGCGTCTTGGCGTCGAGCTCCTGGTTCACGTTGCGGAGCACGAAGATGATACCTGGCGTATCGCCTTCCACTACGGCATCGATGCCCGTGGGAACGCTGTCGATGTTCGGGTTCTCCTGGTAGTAGGAGACGAGGTCCATTCGGAAGTCGTTGAGGCCAAGGTCAGTGATGGAGACTCCGCCCGAGACGTCCTCGAGGTCCACGACCTCGTGCTTCATCTGCTCGAGCTGCTGCTTGCGGTACTCGAGGTCGCCCTTCTCGTCCTCGTTGATGTAGTCGTCGTCGCCGGTCGAGGTCATGACGACGGCGTGCATGCGGTTCTCGACGCGCGCCTTGAGGTTGATGTAGTTATCCAAATCATCATCGGGCCAGAAGTTGACAAGCTGAATGACATCGTTCTTGGAACCGATTCTGTCCACGCGGCCGAAGCGCTGGACGATGCGAACCGGGTTCCAGTGGATGTCATAATTAATTAAATAGTCGCAGTCCTGGAGGTTTTGGCCCTCGGAGATGCAGTCCGTGGCGATGAGGATGTCGATGTCCTTGCCGCGCAGGCGCGGGTAGACCTTGTCACGGTCCTTGGAGACGGGTGAGAAGCAGGTGAGAATCTCGGAGAGGTCACCGCGAACGCCTTCAACGTTGGTCTTGCCGCCGCCTGATCCCGTGACCTCGGCAACACCCAGCCTCAGCTCGCGAGACGCAAACTCGGAGACGTGCTCATAAAGGTAGTTCGCGGTGTCAGCGAACGCCGTGAAGACAATGACCTTCTTGTTGCCCGGGTTGATGGGGTTCTCGACCTTCTCGGCAATGAGCCGCTCAAGACGCAGGAGCTTGTCGTCATGCTCGGCATCGATGCCGCGAATCATCTCGAGCAGGCCCTCGATGGTCTGGGCATCATCACGAACGTCCCTCTCCCAGCTCTTCCAGTCAAGATCATGAAGGTCGAACTGCGTCTTGCCGCCCACAGAGAAGTCCATGAAGTCGGCATCCTCGTAGTCGAGATCAAAGCCGTCGCCAAAAGAGGAGGCGTCCACTTTCGCCGAAGCCATGCCCTCCGCCTTGAACACCTCAATGGTGTTGAGGCACTGGTTCATGACCGAGAAGACACGCTCGAGCGTGAGCCTGAAGGACGAGACGGAGCTCTCGAGGCGCTTGAGCAGGTTGGCTGCCATGAGCTTGCGGACACCCGTCTCGCGGCCGCTTGTGGTGAGGTTGCCATTCTTGTCCTCGTACTTCCCGCGAGCCGACGGCAGCAGATAGTGCGAGGGGATGTAAACCGCAAGCTTGAGCAGGTCGAGCGAGTTGGCAATCTCACTGTATGTGGTGCTGTTGGGCAGCGTGGAGAGCTTAGGGTAGATCGAGATGGGGTCGTTACGACGCGGGAACGGGCCGATAGCATTTACGTCGTAATAGCGCTGGATGTGCTTGCGCGAACGGGCAACCGTCACCTGGTCGAGAACCTTGAAGAAGTCGAAGTCAAGCGAGTCGGTGAGTGCCTCGGTGCTGCGCTCCTCAGCCGGAAGCTTGGACCACATGTTGAACACGCCCTGGGCGTTCCGGAAGACATCCTCGACGTTTGCGGAGAGTCCGAGCTTCTCCGACCACCCGTCGGGATCGCCCTGATAGGCCAAGGCAAGCTGATTGCGCAAATCACGGAAGCGGTTGTTGACCGGCGTTGCGGAGAGCATGAGGACCTTGGTGTCGTCGAAGCCACCCTTGATGACATGGTTGAGTAGACGCTGGTAGCGGTTCTCCGTGCCGCCCGTACCATCATCCTTTGCCGCTGTGGCGCTGTCCTCGCCGTTCCTAAAGTTATGAGACTCGTCGATGACCACAAGGTCATAGCTTCCCCAGTTGAACGTCTCGAGGTCAATGCCCGTGACCGTCTTCCCCCGCTTGCGGGAGAGGTCGGTGTGGTACAGAACGTCATAGCGGAAGGGCTTGTCGGCAAACGGGTTGTTGGCCTGGCGGTTGCGATAGACCATCCAGTTGTCGGAGAGCTTCTTGGGGCAGAGAACGAGCACGTAGCGGTTGCAGAGCTCGTAGTACTTAATCACGCCGAGAGCCGTGAACGTCTTGCCCAGACCAACGCTATCCGCAAGGATGCAGCCCTTGTACGTCTGCAGCTTGTTGATGACGGAGAGAACCGCGTCCTGCTGGAAGTCGTAGAGCATGTTCCAGATTGCGCTGTCCCGGAGGCCGGCACCCTCCTTGGGAAGGTTGTCCGCCGAGACGTCATCGAGGAAATCATGGAAGATTCGATAGAGCGCCGCGTAGTAGACAAGCTCAGGGGCGTTCTCCCGATACATTGCCTGAATGTTGTCCACGACTGTATCGGTGACGTCTTCGAGCCCCCCGTTTTTCCATGCCTGATCGAACATGGCGAGGAACTGTCGAGACGTTGAGGTGTCGAGACGTGACACGCCCGTCACGGTGGGATGATCGCCCACCCCAAGCTCTCCCACCGTAAAGCGCTGGAAGGGCATGTAGGTAGAGGCATCTTCCTTTCCGCTCACAGTCAGAGCGGGCGCCACGGGTGCCTGACCGGCTGTTGCGGACCTGAAACGAGCCTTCGCTCTAATCCAGCTCGCACATTCAGACGCAACGGCCTTTTGCGTGAGCTCGTTGCGAAGCTTTATCTCGAACTCCGTGCCGTAGAGGCCCTGCTCGCGCGAGAGGCGCGGGATATAGAACTCGCGCTGCTCCTTCTTGGCGCGTTCCTTGGCAAAGGTCGGCTCGGTGTATATGAAACGGAACCCGTCGAGCGACTCAAGCTGCTCACGGAGCTCGTTGAAGGCGTACATGGAGAACACCGATGCCGCCACGGAGACGGTATCTCCCTCTCGTATGACCCTGACGAGGTCGTCTTTGAGAATGGTGGTCCTGTTGTCAAAGAAGGCGTTGTCCATCCGCTACGCCACCCCCTCGGGGCGGCGCGGCAGGGCATGCGGGACTAGGTGGGCACTCCTACTCGGAGAACCCCCCCCCCGCTAGGTTTTTGCAGCTCACAAGCGCGTTCATGTGCTCGCTCCCGTTACGACCGGCACCGTCCCCATCGTAGCGAGGGCACCGGACAATAATTCAACACTCCCATGATACCGGGAGTCGCGGACGTTGGCACATGCTCGCGGGCGGACGGTCAGTCCTCGACCTCTATCTCTCCCACGATGCGTTTTAGGTAGCCGGGGAGCGTCTCGTAACGCTGCCCGTAGAGGTCGAGCAGCGCCTCCACGCGGCGACGGTCCACGGGCGCGCGCCGGCTCTCGCGCAGCAGCGCCTCCGCCTCTCCCGCGAGCTGCTCCTCGGCGAGGCTCCCCCACGCCGCCCACCCGGGCATGCCGTCACTCATGCGAGCTCTCCGTTCTTCTCGCCTAACAATAGAAGCGAGCGGAGCCAAAGTATGAGTTCCAGAGCTCAACGATCTCTGAGCTGCGGGCCTCTATGACGCGCATGATGTTGCGCAAGGTCTTCGGGGCGATTTTAGAGTTGTTGTTGCACAGGTAGGCCTTGCCCGCTCTCGTGATCCAGATCTTTGTGGCGTTTGCCGTTGGTGACCCCTCCGCCACGTGAACGTAGACAGGTTCGAGAGGGTCGTTTTCGTTCGTCCAAAAGTAGACCCAGTACGAGCCAATCCTAAAAACCTGAGGCATTCTCGAACCCCCCATCGGCGGCGAACTCGAGAATCAGGTTAGCCGTTGAGGAAATGATGTCCTTGAGGTGGGCAAGTTCCTCGTCGGTGAAGCCGTACTGGTCCTCCCAAGAATAGTCGGGAAGATAGCAGGTGACATGATGGAAGCAGTCCTTGGCGTCGGGCTTCTCGATGTAGACCTTCACCCTGCCATCAGGAAGGGTCTCTGAGTGGACGATCTCCGTTCCGTCGTTCAGGGTCATGAACGGATACATCATGACGACCACCTCCTTTTCGCATGTCTCCCTGATTGTATACCCCAAGGCCGCTACAGCAGACCCGCAAGGTCGCCGCGGTCGCGCGCCTCGTCCAGCAGGTGCTTGAACACGCGCTCGCCGTGCAGGCCGTCGTGCTCGAACTCGTTGGTGACCCACGCGTGGCTCGCTCCCACGCGGGAGAGCGTGTCGAGCTGGAGGCCGGAGTCCACGTAGAGGTCGTCGAAGTAGACGGCCGCCTGGAGCGGGGTCTCGTTTGCGGCAAGCCGCGCCTCGTCGTAGAGCCGCCCGAAGCTCGTGTCGCGCATGAGCTCACCCATCGCGCCCGCGAAGGGGCGGAGCTCCGGCATCTCCTCGAACATCCACGGGAAGCATGCCTCGCCCGTGAGCATGAGCGGGCGAGCGTCCGTCGAGAACTCGGGGTGGGCCTGCCACGCACGCTCGGCCGCCCACGCGATCGGGCGCTCGAGCTCGCCGTCGGCGTAGATGAGCTCCTGAAGAACCCAGTAGAGGGGGTTCTCGACCACGTTGGTGGCAGACCAAGCCCCGGCGAGAAACGCGGGAGAGACCTCCACCTTCCCGGCGTCCCCGCCAGCGGCGCCGAGCGCTGCTCCCGTGGAGCCGTCACCGGCAGTGAAGGCCAGGTCGAGCAGGTTGTGCAGTCGCTCATGCCCCGGCTTCATGCCCAGGCCCTGGCCGAGCGTCTGCAGTCGGCGTGGCGAGAGCGGGGAGCCGTCCGGCAGCCGCACGTTGCTCGCGGAGAGACGGTCGGCGAGCAGGGCGAGACGGTCCGCGTCCTCGGGGTAGCGCTCGTACAGGAGGCTTGTCTTGGCAGCCATGCGCGGGAAGGTGTGGGCATAGACGTCATCGGCGCTCGCCGGAACGTGCGGGATGCCGCCACAGGTGAAGCTCGCCGCAGCGGCCCCTGGGAACGTGGAGAGGTAGGTGAGCGTGAGGAAGCCGCCGTAGCTCTGGCCGAGCGTGACCCAGCGGGTGCCGCCGAGCTCGGTGAGGCGCAGGTACTCGAAGTCGCGCACGATCGAGTCGGCGAGGAAGCGCTTGAGGTAGCGCGCCTGCGTCGCCGCGTCGCCCTCGCGCGCGACCGTGACGCCGTCCACCCGGGAGGATCGTCCGGTGCCGCGCTGGTCCGGCAGGACCACGCGGAAGTGGCGCACCGCCTCGGCGACCCAGCCGTCGCTCGTGGGCGAGGTGAGGCGAGGGCCGGCCCCTCCCGGCCCGCCCTGGAGAAAGACCAGGTACGGTAGATCCCGCCCCACGTTCTCGGGCGCGCAGACCACGCGGTAGAAGAGGGAGAGCGAGCGGCCCTCGAAGGCGGGGTCAGGGCGCTGGGCAGCCGACTCCTCGAGCAGGCCCGAGGTTGGCGTGCCCTTCTCGGCGCCCGCGAGGCGGGCGGGCGTGGTGCCGCGCCAGTCGAGCGGAACGTCGACGACATGGTCCTCCACAGCAAGTCCGGGCAGGTGATAAGCAGCAATGAGCGACATGTTCTTCTCCCCTAACTTGAAGCCGGAGGCCCGACGCCGGCGGCTCGAGGCGATTTTGCACCGGCAGGCGCCCCGCGTTTCCCAGGTTGCCGTTTTCGAGGGTCAAAATGCGATTGTGAGCAAAAGGTTTTATCGCCATACCGTTGGCACATCAAACCTGTTGCTCACAACCCTGCAAAACGCGACAAAAACGTGCAAAAGCACGTCCTTCTCGCATCGGAGGCGGGGGAACGAGGTCGGACACATCAAAGATGTTGCACACAACCGCCCCCGCCCCCGGAGACCGCCGCAGCCAACAGGGCGTCAGGCCCCGCGCACGGCGAGAAGGACATGCCCTCCGGACCCTAGACCAGGTACTCCGCAATCTGGACGGCATTGGTGGCGGCACCCTTGCGAATCTGGTCGCCGCAGCACCAGAACGTGAGCGCGCTCACGCCCTCCGGCGCGGACAGGTCGCGGCGCAGGCGGCCGACCCAGATGAGGTCCTGGTCGGAGGTCTCGAGAGGCATCGGGTAGCGGCTCTCGGACGGCTCGTCGACCACCCTCACGCCAGGCGCCGCCTCGAGCGCGGCGCGCGCCTCGGCCACCGTGATCGGGCGCTCGAACTCGGCGGTGATGGACTCGGAGTGCGAGCGCACGACGGGCACGCGCACGCACGTGCAGTTCACGCGCAGCTCGGGAAGGTGCATGATCTTGCGGCCCTCGTTGAGCATCTTGAGCTCCTCGGAGGTGTAGCCCTCGTCCTTGAAGCCGCCGATCTGCGGGATGAGGTTCTCCGCGAGCTGGTACTGGAAGGGCGCGGTCTCCCCCACCGGCTCGCCGGCCGCCACGCAGCGGGTCTCACGCACGAGCTCGTCGAGGCCCGGCTTGCCGGCGCCCGAGGCCGCCTGGTAGGTGGAGACCACGAGCCTCGTCACGCCCGCGAGCTGGTGGAGCGGCCACACCGGCACGAGGCCGATGATCGTGGCGCAGTTGGGGTTGGCGATGATGCCGTGGTGGCTCGCGATGTCCGCGGCGTTGATCTCGGGGACCACGAGCGGGACGTCCTCGTCCATGCGGAAGGCGTGGGAGTTGTCCACGCAGACGGCGCCGCGCCGCACCGCCTCAGGCAGCAGCGCGCGGGCGGTGGCGTCATCGGCGGCGCCGAGCACGATGTCAACGCCCTCGAAGGCGTCAGGCTCGGCGAGCGCCACGGCCACGTCCTCGCCGGCAAAGCGCACGGTCCTGCCCGCGTCAACGGAGCGCTGGCTCGCGAGCGGCACGAGGCGCCCCACCGGGAAGTCGCGCTCCTCGAGGCACTGAAGCATCTGCTGGCCCACCACGCCGGTGGCACCGAGGATGGCAACGGTCTTCTCGCTCATTGGCGGTTCCTTTCTGAAAATGGGTCAAAAGGAGTCTGTCCCCTTTTGACCGATTTAGCTGGCGGTGACCATCTCGTCGCGGACGAAGCGGTTATAGATGACCTGGATGGCGTGCTCGAAGTCCTCGTTGTTCACGCCGAGGATGATCGAGATCTCCTGCGAGCTCTGCGTGATCATGCGGATGTTCACGCCGGCGTCGCCGAGCGCGCCGAAGATCTTGCCGGAGGTGCCGGAGCGCTTGGACATGTTGCGGCCGACCACGGAGATGAGGGCGAGCTTGTCGACCATCGTGATGTCATCGGGCTCGAGCTCGCGGCGGATGTCGGAGACGATCGAGTAGATCGAGTCCCTCACGTCAGCACCGTTCACAACCACCGAGAAGGAGTCGACGCCCGTGGGGATGTGCTCAACCGAGACGCCGTAGCGCTCGAAGATGGAGAGCGCCCTCCTGACGAAGCCGACCTCTCCCGACATGTGCGCCTTCTTGACGTGCACGGAGATGAAGTCGCGCTTGCCCGCGATGCCGGTGATGAGGTGCTCGTCCTCCCCCGCCCGAGCGCGCTCGCGGATGATCGTCCCCTCGTCGCCGGGGCGGTTGGTGTTCTTGATCTGGATGGGGATGTTGACCTCGCGCACAGGGAAGATGGCCTCCTCCTGCAGGACCGAGGCGCCCATGTAGGAGAGCTCGCGCATCTCGTCGAAGGTGATGCGGCGGATGGAGCGCGGGTTCTCCACGATGCGCGGGTCAGCCGAGAGGAACCCGGAGACGTCGGTCCAGTTCTCGTAGAGGCCCGCGTCGATGCAGCGCGCAAGGATGGCTCCCGTGATGTCGCCGCCGCCGCGCTGGAAGAGCTTGATCTGCCCGTCCACCGTGGCGCCGTAGAAGCCCGGGAGGACGAAGGAGCCCTGGCGCGCCATGACGTCCTTGAGGCGCGCGGCGGTGCGCTCCATGTCGACCTCGCCGTTGTGGTGGAAGACCACCACGTCCGCGGCGTCAACGAAGGGCATCTGCAGGTACTCGGCCATGAGGTGAGCCGTGAACCACTCGCCGCGGGCAACGATGTACTCGGGCGAGTGCTTCTTGATGTTCTTGGCAAAGAGCCCGAACTTCTCGCGCACGGGCCACTTGAGGCCGAGCTCCTCGGCGATGTCAACAAAGCGCTGCTCGATGTCGGCGAGAAGCGCGGTGCAGTCCACGTGGTACTGGATGTGAGCGTTCACGAGGAGCAGCAGGTCCGTGATCTTGTTGTCGCCGTCGAAGCGCTTGCCCGCGGCGGACACCACCACGAACCGGCGGTCGGGGTCCGCCTCGACGATGCTCTTGACCTTGCGGAACTGATCGGCTGAGGCAACGGAGGAGCCGCCGAACTTGGCAATCTTGATCATGTGGGAGAACCTAGCCTTTCTGGGCGGGCAGCGGTCACGCGAGCGCGGCCATGAACGTCGTGGGGTCGTGCTCGAGCGCGTCGGAGAGGAGGGCGCGCGCCGCCTCCGCGGTGAGGTCGCGCACCAGGCAGGTCCCCTCGGCGAAGGGCTCGGAGTCGCCGAGGCTCGCGGTCGTCCTGAAGACGTAGTCGGCACGCAGGAGCGACGGGTCGTAGGAGAGGGGCGCCGTGAGGTCGTAGACCGGGCAGCGCGCGCCGCTCGCGCAGTCGAGCACGTCCTGGACGATGGCGTTGCCCGTGGGCAGGCTGCCCGCGCCCTGGCCGTAGAACTTGAGCTCTCCCACCGTGGTCGCGTCGAGCGTGAGCAGGTTGAAGTTGCTCGGCACGCTCGCCTCGAGGGAGTCCTCGGAAACGGCCACGGGCTCGACGGCGGCGGCGTAGCGGTCATCCGAGCGCACGCCGCGCCCGAGGAGCTTCACCGTGAGGCCCTTCTCGGCGAGCGCGTCGAGGTCGGCCTTGGTGAGGTTGCGGATGCCGGAGGCCGGCAGGCTCCGCTCGCACGCCACGCCAAAGGCCACCGAGGCGGAGATGATCGTCTTGTTGAGGACGTCAATGCCGTCGATGTCCGCTGAGGGGTCGCGCTCGGCGTAGCCGAGCTCCTGCGCCCTCGCGAGCACGTCGGCGAACTCGGCGCCCTGCCTGCGCATGGCGTCGACGATGTAGTTGGTGGTGCCGTTCATGATGCCCGAGAACGACGTTACGTCGTCGATCCTGCGGACCTTCTCGACGCTCGCGATCCAGGGCACGCCGCCGCCGACGGCGGCCTCGATGTAGAGCCCCGCCCCCGAGGCGCGCGAGGCGGCGGCAAAGCGCTCGAGGTTCGCGGCGACAACTGCCTTGTTGGAGGTCACCACGTGGCGGCCGCTCTCGAGCGCGGCCATGATGTACGAGCACGCCGGCTCGAGACCGCCCATGCACTCCACCACGAGCTCGATCGAGGGATCGGCGAGAATGTCGTCAAAGTTGGAGGTCATGCGCGGGTCGCTCAGGCGATCGGGCAGCTCCAGGATGCGGGCGACCTCGACCCCGAGCGCGCGCTCGGAGACGATTCGGTCAACGCCGCGGCCGACCGTGCCAAAGCCAAGAAGGGCAATCCTCATGGGCGTCCAATCTTTCTAGTCTGTGTCTGTGCGGGCGCTCTGGGCGCGCGGCGTCTATGATACTTGCATCCAGCATGGCACTGCCAGACACAAGGAGCCACCGTGACCTCGTTCTATCACAGCACGCGCTCGAGCGCGGATCCCGTAACAAGCAAGCAAGCTATCCTCGCCGGCATCGCCCCTGACGGTGGCCTCTACGTCACCGATGCGCTCGGCGGGACGACCCTCGCGCTCGAGGGGGTCTGCGACCAGACCTTCCACGAGACCGCCCGGCTCGTCCTGGGCACGCTGCTGCCCGATTTCTCCGCGGAGGAGCTTGCGTCGTGCGTGGAGGGCGCCTACGGCCCCCAGTGGGACGCGGCGTCGGTCTGCCCGGTCACGCCGCTCGGCGACGACTGGCTCCTCGAGCTCTACCACGGCCCCACCTGCGCCTTCAAGGACGTCGCCCTCCAGATGCTTCCGCGTCTCATGAGCGCGGCGCGCTCGGGGGCGGGCGACCGTCGCGTCATGATCGTGACCGCCACCTCGGGCGACACCGGCAAGGCCGCGCTCGAGGGCTTCTCGGGCGTCGCCGGGACGGGCGTGACCGTCTTCTATCCCGAGGGCAAGGTCTCCGACGTGCAGCGCCTCCAGATGGTGACGCAGGACGGGGACAACGTCGCCGTCTGCGCCGTGCGCGGCACCTTCGACGACTGCCAGGGCGAGGTCAAGCGCATCTTCGCCGACCGGGCGCTCGCGGAGCGCCTGGACGGCCGCGGCATCGTCCTCTCGAGCGCCAACTCCATCAACGTCGGGCGACTCGCGCCGCAGGTCACGTACTACTTCGACTCGTACGCCCAGCTCGTGCGCGCGGGCGCCGCGAAGCTTGGCGACGAGGTGACGTTCTGCGTCCCCACCGGCAACTTCGGCGACGTTCTCGCCGGCTACTTCGCGCGGCGCATGGGGCTGCCGGTCCGTCGACTCGTCGTTGCCTCCAACGCCAACGACGTCCTGACCGACTTCCTCACGACCGGCACCTACGACCGCCGGCGCGAGTTCCACAAGACCATCTCCCCCTCCATGGACATCCTCGTCTCGTCCAACCTCGAGCGCCTGCTCTACTACGCCTCCGACGGGGACTGCGAGCTCGTTTCCTCCCTCATGGCCGACCTCGCCGAGAAGGGCGCCTACACCGTGCCCGAGCGCGTCATGGACGAGATTCGCTCCGTGTTCTCCTGCGGGCGCGCGAGCGACGACGAGACCCGCGCGACGATCCGCTCCACCTGGGACGAGCTCGGCGTGCTCATCGACCCGCACACGGCCGTGGCCAAGCACGTGCTGGACGCCCTGCCCGCCGACGGGTCCGCTCGCGTCTGCCTCTCCACGGCAAGCCCCTACAAGTTCAGCGCCGACGTGCTCGCCGCGCTTGGCGAGAAGGTCGAGGGCATGAGCGGCTTCGCCTGCATGGACGCGCTCGAGCGCCTGACGGGGACGGTCGCGCCCTCGCAGCTCTCCCGGCTGCGCGAGCGCGCGGAGCTGCACGACGACGTGTGCGACCGCGCCGGGATGGGAGCCTTCGTCGAGGCGGCGTGCGAGAGGGTGCTCGGGTGATCGGGGCCGACGGGCGCGAGCGCCCTGTGGCCATCGTGCGCGTCCCCGCAACGAGCGCGAACGTGGGCGTGGGCTTTGACTGCCTCGGCATCGCGCTCGACCTCACGGCAACGTTCCTGATCGCGCCCTCAGAGGTGCTCGAGATCGACGGCTGCGAGGAGCGCTTCCGCAGCGAGGACAACCTCGTCTGGCAGAGCTACCTCGACGCCTGCCGCGAGCTTGGCGTGGACCCGATGCCGCTGCACATCACGATCCTCTCGCCCATCCCGCTCTCGGGCGGCCTTGGCTCGAGCTCGGCCTGCGTGATCGCCGGAATCGCAGCAGCGATGGCGCTCTGCGGGGAGGGCTTTGACCGCGAGGCGGCGCTCGAGCTCGCGTGCGCGGCCGAGGGCCATCCCGACAACGTTGCCCCTGCCATCCTGGGCGGGCTGGTGAGCTCGTTCGTCGACGGGGGCACGACCACCTCGACGCGCATGGACGTAGCGGACAACCTGCGCTTCGTTGCCATCGCGCCCCCGTACGAGGTGCGCACGGCCGACGCGCGCCGCGTGCTCCCCAACGAGGTGTCGCGCGAGACGGCAGTCTGGCAGATGGGGCGCTGCGTCGCCACGGTGCGCGCGCTCGAGACGGGCGATGCCGGGCTTCTCGCCAAGGCGTGCCACGACCGCCTTCACGAGCCATACCGGGCCAAGCTGATCCCGGACTACGACGCGCTCAGGGCGGCCGCGCTCGGAGCCGGCGCCTGCGCGTTCATGATCTCGGGGTCTGGCTCCACGATGCTTGCCGTCGCCGACGGCGACGAGCGCGCCGCCCGCGTGTCTGCCGCGCTCGCCGAGACGTGCCCCGGCTACTGGCTGAGGGCGCTGCCCGCGAACACCCTCGGCACGACCGTCGAGGTGCACTAGCGCTGCGAGGTCCTTCTCGCCCGCCGCGGCACCCAGGTGGACCCACTCACGCCCTAAGTCGGTTGTGAGCAACACCTTTGATGCAATCAATCCATTCCGATCAAAGATGTTGCTCACAACCGTTGATTGCATGCCCAAATGATGCAAAACCCTGTCATCCGTCCAGTTGGGCGGGCGTCCGTATAACTTCTTTTGCTCACAATCAACACTTGACCCGTCGTTATGGGCACCGGGAGAACCAGACGAGGCCACAGGTGCAAAATCCATTCCCCCCGGCGGTCAACCTCACCTCAACGGGCGTCAAGATGCTGGATCAGCTTGTTTCGCAGCGCCAGCTGCTTGGTGGCAGCTCGGGGACTCGGGCTTCGCCACCTGATGCCGAGCGCCATGGAGACAGACTTGGCAACCTCATCCATGAACTCACGGCGGGCGAGCATGCGTCGGTCCATCTCGATCACCGACCGACCGTCCGCAACGAGGACATTGCCCTTGCGCAGGTCATACGAGCGCCTGCTTCTCAGCTTGTGCTGAGAACCCTGGTACTCAAGAACCGTCGACCCGTTGTTCCAGCTCAAGTCACACACGAATGAATCGATCCCAAACAGCTCCGCCGCCTCGGCCCCAAGCCGAACCACCGCGTTGAGACATGCCCTGGGAATGCCGTAGCCCCCGCGGCGCTTGGGGAGCGTGAGCACCATAGCCACCACCGCCTCCTCCGGCGAGGCGGCGCCATCCCTCACGTGGCTAAGAGCTCGACGGGCCTTGGAGAGCCCCCATGGCATCCCCTCGCCGCGATCCTCGCGAAGCTGCTCAAGACGGCCAAGATACTCCGAGATTCGCGACACGCTCGTGAGCGGTGGGCAGTTGCAGAACCCAGGCTCATCATGGCACCTCGCGAAGTATCCGCAGAGCTCGTATCCGTACGCGACGAGAAGGTCCTCGTCAAGGAAGCGCGCCATCTGCATGAACGTCAGCTCGGGAGAAGCGACCAACACTCCGTCCTCAAGCCTGCTGAACGAGCCCGCCGGATAGCTCCCCGACATGAGATGGCAGATCGCGCCAGACACAAAGCGCCTGCCCGTGCGTCTGGAGACGCAGAGGTGCAGGACCGCCTCCCCCTCTCCAAGCTCGCCCTGAAAGATTCTGAGCTTGGGGGCGTCCACGCTGGCAGGAATTCTCGTCACGCGACAGCGCTGGGGCATGTCGCTAAGGTCAACTCCCGTCCCCTTGTCAAAGAGCAGACGAATGAGCAGGGGCGCGACCCGCTCGTCGGGCTGGTTGCGCAACGCAACCCGCTCCCCGACTCGTCTCCACAGGGCGCAGGCGCTCTCGAATCCCAATACAATTCCCTCAGACATGGCACGCTCCTCAGTTGGTCCTTTGGTGGAGCACCATAGCCCTTGCGAGAAACGGGCGCTGAGGGGGCTAGCCGAAAGTCTCGCGAGAGATTCGTGTAATACAATGTTTTTGCTCTTTACTGAGATTTTTGGTTCTATTAGTTATTATTATGCGCTGCTCTGACGACAACGGTTTGCGCGTCGTCACAAAACGCACAGAGTTATGGATTTCAAGGTTCTGCTCGCTCGAAACCTCATCTGCTCCTGATGACGTTTTTCGTACTTTTGCACCACAGGACCTCTCTCGTTTCCAAAAGGCCCATATTCGACGGTCAAAAGCTGATTGTGGGCAACATATTTTATTTACTCGAACAGACATGACCGCAAAAGCGGCAAAAACGTACTCAAACGGCACGACTTCGCGAGTTGTGAGCAACATGTTTTATCCAATGCCCGCATCAGCATCAAACATGTTGCTCACAATCACACAGTAGTCTTGCCGGCGAGAAGAACAACGGGCTGGCGAGAAGTACGCCCGCGACGTCCCGGCAGCAACGAGCCCCCACAAAAAACGGCGGCGGACCCGGGAGGAGGTCCGCCGCCGTGTGACGCAGCCCAAGGAAGGCGCGCGGCTACCCGCCGAGGTAGGCCTTGCGCACGTCGTCGTCGACGAGCAGCTCGGCACCCGTGCCCGTCTTCTTGATCGTTCCGATCTCCAGCACATAGGCGCGGTCGGCAACGGAGAGCGCCATGTTGGCGTTCTGTTCAACGAGAAGGATCGTGGTGCCAGCCTCGTTCAGCTGTTTCACGATGTCAAAGATCTCCTGAACCAGAATAGGCGCGAGGCCCATCGACGGCTCGTCGAGCATGAGCAGGCGCGGGCGGCTCATGAGGGCGCGCCCCATCGCGAGCATCTGCTGCTCGCCGCCGGAGAGCGTGCCCGCCACCTGGCCGCGGCGCTCCTTGAGGCGCGGGAAGTGAGCGTAGACCCTCTCGAGTGTCTCACGGTTCTCGGCGTCGGTGCGCGTGTAGCCGCCCATCTCGAGGTTCTCGGCGACCGTCATCTGCGTGAAGACGCGCCTCCCCTCAGGGCAGAGGGCGAGCCCGCGCTGCATGACCTTGTGCGCAGGAACGCCCACAATCGACGCGCCGTCAAACTCAACCGAGCCAGAGTCGGGCTTGATGAGGCTCGAGACGGTATTGAGGGTGGTGGACTTGCCGGCACCGTTGGCACCGATGAGCGTCACGATCTCGCCCTCGTTGATGTCGAAGGAGATGCCGCGGACGGCCTTGATCGCCCCGTACGAGACGTGCAGGTCCTTTACGGAGAGGAGCGCCATGCTACTTCACCTCCTGCTTGCCGAGGTACGCCTCGATGACGCGCGGGTCGTTCTGGATCTGCTCCGGCGTGCCCTTGGCGATGATCTTGCCGTAGTCGAGCACACCCACGACCTCACAGACGCCCATGACGAGCGACATGTCGTGCTCAATGAGCAGGATGGCGATCTGGAACTCGTCGCGGATCCTCTGGATGTTCTCCATCAGCTCCTCGGTCTCCGCCGGGTTCATGCCGGCGGCGGGCTCGTCGAGCAGCAGCACCTTGGGACCCGTCGCAAGGGCGCGGAGAATCTCCAGGCGGCGCTGAGCGCCGTACGGGAGGTTTCCGGCCTGCGTGTCCGCGTACTTGCGCATGTCAAAGATGTCGAGAAGCTCGAGCGCGCGATCGTGGAACTCGGCCTCCTGCTTCCAGTGGCCGGGCAGTCGCAGCATGTCGGTGATCAGATGCGTCTTCATCGTGTTGCCAAAGCCCACGAGTACGTTCTGCTCAACCGTCATCTTGGAGAAGAGGCGGATGTTCTGGAACGTGCGGGCGATGCCCATGCGGTTGACATCGGCAACGGACTTGCCCGCCGTGTCGTAACCGTCGATGAGAACGGTGCCGCGCGTGGGCTTGTAGACGTTCGTGAGCAGGTTGAAGATCGTGGTCTTGCCGGCACCGTTGGGGCCGATCAGTCCAGAGATCTCCGTACGGCCCATGGCGATGTTGAAGTCATCCACGGCCGTGAGGCCGCCAAAGTCGATGCCCAGGTGCTCCGCCTGCAGCACCGGGATGGAGCCGAGGTCGCGCTCGGGGATGAGGTTGGGCGTCTCAACCTGCACGAGGACGGGACGGTGCTTCTTCTTATCGCTCGGCATCGGCGCTCACCTCCTCTCCCGCCGCCTCTTTCGCGGCGGACTCTGCCTTCTTCTTCCAGGGGAAGTCGCGGTTCATGACGCGCTCGATGATGCGGGAGAGCGAGAAGTCATAGGAGCCGAGAAGACCCTGCGGGCGGAAGATCATCACGAGGATGAGCACCACCGCGTAGACGATCATGCGGTACTCGGAGAATGCGCGCAGCGCCTCGGGGAGGATGGTGAGAACCGTCGCGGAGAGCGCGGAGCCGAGCATGGAGCCCATGCCGCCAAGAACCACCATGACCAGGATCTCAATCGACTTCATGAAGCCAAAGTACGCCGGCTGAAGAACGCCGATGCAGCCCGCGTAAAGACCGCCCGCAACGCCAGCGAAGAAGGCGGAGACGACGAAGGCGAGCGTCTTGTAGTAGGTGGTGTTCACACCAGACGCCTCGGCCGCGATCTCGTTGTCGCGGATGGCGAGGATCGCACGGCCGTGACGGGACTTCATCATCGTGTGGATGAGGAAGCAGACCAGGGCCACGCACCCAAAGACGAGCAGGAAGCTCGAATAGCCCGGGATGCCCGTGAGGCCCTTTGCGCCGCGGGTGAGCGTGAAGCCAAGGGCGCTGTCGATGTTAAGCATCACGACGCGGATGATCTCGGCAAACGCGAGCGTGATGATGGCGAGGTAGTCACCCTTGAGGCGCAGCGCTGGGATGCCGATGATGACGCCGGCGATGGCGGCACAGAGCCCGCCAAAGACAAGACCCGCAATGACGATGAGAATCGAGAGCGGGGTGCCCGTCGTGAAGTCGCGCATGCCAACCCCGAGCAGGTCGCCCATGCGCATGACGAAGATTGCGCAGCCGTAGGCACCAACGGACATGAAGCCCGCGTGTCCGAGCGGCAGCTGGCCAAGGTAGCCCGTGGCGATGTTGAGCGAGACGGCGAGGATGATGTAGACGCCAACCTGCTCGAGAACCGTGGACTGGTAGCGCGTGATGGTTCCGCCGTCGATCATGAGCTCGCCGATGACGAGCACAACGAGAACGAGAACGGCATTGATGGCGTATCGGGCAGCCATCGGAAGACGCTTCTTCTCCCCCGCCGCGGGTCCGCGGCCACCGGTGGAGATGATCGGACGCTTCTTGTTCATGAGCTCTTCTTCCATGCTCTCACCCCCTTAGACCTTCTCGCTCATCGTCTTGCCGAAGATGCCCGTGGGCTTGACGATGAGGACGATGATGAGCAGAAGAAAGACCACGGCGTCCTTCCACACGGAAAGGCCGAGCCAGGTGACGATCATCTCGGCAAAACCGACGATGAGGCCACCCACCACGGCACCCGGGATAGAGCCGATGCCGCCGAGAACCGCGGCGACGAAGGCCTTGGTGCCGAGCATCATGCCCATCGTGGGAGACGCCTGGGTGTAGGCCATCGCGTAGAGGACGGCGCCGATGCCGGCGAGCGCGGAGCCCACGGCAAAGGTGAACGAGATCGTGGAGTTGACGTTGATGCCCATGAAGCGAGCGGCGCCCATGTCCTCGGACACGGCTCGCATCGCCTTGCCGAGCTTGCTCTTCTGAACGAGCAGCGTGAGCGCGATGGTTGCCACGATCGTCACGAGAACGGTCACCACGGCCGGGAACGAGAGCGCGATGTCGCCGAGCTTGATCGTTGAGACGTCAGTGAACGCGGGAACGACCTTGGGGTCGGCACCAAACACGAGCTGGGCGCCGTTCTCGAGGAAATACGAAACGCCGATGGCGGTGATGAGGATCGAGAGTCTGGGCGCGTTGCGCAGCGGCGCGTAGGCAACCTTGTCGATGAGCACGCCCACGAGCGTGCAGGCAACAACGGAGAGCAGAATCGCAATGATTGGGTTGAGTCCGAGCTGGGCCATGACGAGCCAGGAGACGTACGCGCCCACCATGATGATGTCGCCGTGCGCAAAGTTGAGCAGCAGGATGATGCCGTACACCATCGTGTAGCCCAGGGCGACGAGCGCATATATGCTTCCGAGCTGCAGGCCGTTGAGGACTTGCGACAGGAAAATGTCCAAGCTGACACTTCCTCTCATAACTACTCGGGCGAGCGGGACGAGAAGACCTTCCCCTCGCCGGCCTACCGTGAAAGGGGCATCGGGCTCGCGCCCGATGCCCCGGGAGGACCCATGGGTCCGGCGACTCGAGGTTAGGCCTCGATGGTGTCGAAGGTCACCTCGGAGCCGTCCTCGGCAAAGGTGATGATGAGGGAGGACTTGACCGGGTCGCCGTTGTCCTCGTAGGAGATGGAGCCGGTGACGCCGTCGACGGTGCTGGCAAAGATGCCGTCGATGACGGCCTGCTTGTAGTCGTCGGAGCCGGGCTCGAGACCGGCCTCCTCGGCAGCGGTGAGGCCAGCCGCGAGGACCATGGCGGCGTCATAGCCAAGAGCGCAGAAGTTGGTGGGCGTCTCGTCGTAGGCAGCCTCATAGTCCTCGATGAACTGCTTGGTGACCTCAGACTCGTTGGAGGCGGAGAAGGCGCAGCAGTAGTAGCAGTCGTGGAGGTCGGCCGCATCGGCGTAGTTCTCGGAGCCGCCGTAGATGCCGGACCAGCCGTCCACGCCGAGGAAGACCTTCTCGTAGCCCTGCTGGCGCGCCTGGGTGACGATCATGCCGTCCTCGTTATAGTAGTTGGGCAGCAGGATGGCATCCGGGTTGGTGGCGAGGATGTTGGTGATCTGGGTGTTGAAGTCGACGTCGCCGTCGGAGTAGGACTCCTGCGTGGTGATCGTGATGCCCAGGGACTCGGCCTCCTCGCAGAAGGCCTTGTTGACGCCCTCATTGTAGTCGTCGCCGGTCTTGTAGAGGGTGGCGACGTTCTTGTAGCCCTGCTTGGCGGCAAAGTCGGCCATGACGACGCCCTGAACCGGGTCGGTGACGCAGGCACGGAACGTGTTGGTGCCGTAGGTGACGACGTCGGCCGCCGTGGCGGACGGGGTCACGCAGGGCATGTTGTCGGCAACGGACGCCTGGGCCACGGCGATCGAGGGGATCGTGGTGACGTCGCCGACGATGCCGGTCACGCCGTCGTTCTGGACGAGGCTGTTGTACGCGTTGACGGCCTCGGTGGCGTCGCCCTTCTCGTCGTACACGAAGGTCTCGATCTGCTTGCCGTTGATGCCGCCGTCCTCGTTGAGCTGATCGAAGTAGAGCTGGGCGCCGTTCAGGCAGGCAAGGCCGTACTGGGCGTTGTCACCGGAGTGCGGGCCCATGATGCCGACCTTGATGTTGCCGCCCTCGGAGCCGCCGTTGCTGTCGCCGCCGTTGCCGCCGCAGCCCACGAGGCCGAGGGCGAGCGCCGTTACTGCGGAGCCGGACACGAACTGACGCCTTGAGATGTTCTTGAGCATTTCTTTCTCCTCCCGTCACCTTCCCAGATGGGAAGCCTTGCTCACACCCTATCGTCCGAGCGACGGCGCGTCACGCATGTGGAGAAAGTGTTAAGGGACCTGTAATCTAGCGAACACCTTCGGTTAACGGGCACGCGCCCCGACGCCTGGCGCGCCGCAGTGAGGGGCGCCGTCCCAGCGAGACGCCTCGGCCCGCCCGGCCACCTGTGACCGCCCGGCGCCCGCGAAGCCCCCCCCCGAAGCCCCAGAACCTTTTCTGATATCCGGATATCAGGCGGCTTCCTTTCTGACATCCGGAAATCAGAAGGGCATGCATCTTTTGTCGAGCTCCTGAGCTGTGGTTCTTCTCGCGCACCTCAGACGCTGCAGGACGGATAGCGCCTGACATCCGGAAATCAGACAACAATCCGTCTGATATCCGGAAATCAGACAAGGGCGCGGGGGTAGGTGAGAGGAGGGCGAGAAGGTCGGAAAGGTCGAGAAGACCGAACCTGGGCGAACCTGCACCGCGGACGTCTCACCGCCGCCGCAGGCGCGCGACCAGCGAAGCGAGAAGGGCGCCCGCGAGAAGCCCCGAGAGATCGATGAGCACGTCAGTCGGCTGACCGGAGCGCCCGGGCACGAAGAGCTGCAGGCACTCGTCCGCAACGGGAACGAGCGCGACGAGGTACGCGACCGGGAAGGGAGGCCGCCCGCGCTCGGCAAGGCGCGCAGCGAAGAGGCCGCGCGCGAGGACGCCGAGCACGGCGTACTCGGAGAAGTGGGCGAGCTTTCTGACGACCAGGGACATGAGTTCAGAGTCGCTCACTCCGAACGCCTCGAAGAGCGGGCGCGCCAGCGCAACGACAAATCCGCTCTCGAGCGAGGACTGCGGGCCCTGCACGAGGGAGTGCCCCCAGATGAACGCCACCCAGCACGCAAACGCGACGGCCCACCAAAAGAGGGAGGGCCGTCGCGCCGAGTCGTTCCCAACCTGGGGCGTCATGCCTCTGCTGCCAGGGGCGTCGAGAAGTGCTTGCCCACGTACGAGGGCGCCGAGACGGTGTCGGCGAGGTGGCGCGAGGTGGGCTGGGTGCCCCCCTCGAGCACGCGCAGGAAGCGCCGGGAGCTGCGACGGGCCGCCGTGGAGGAGTTCTTGGAGAACTCGTCCTCGATGAGGTAGTCAACGTAGCTCTCGGTGTCCACGACGCCCGGGTGCCCGCCGGGGACCTTGAACGGTATGAACGCCGTCTGGGGCTCGAGGTTGTCGGGCTCGTCGAGGGTGTCCTCGCCGCCGACGCTGTCGATGAAGCCGATCGGGTCCTGGGCGGGCCCGCTCGCGGCGATCTTCTCGTCAAGGGAGCGCAGCGCGGACGCCCAGTCGTCGCCCTGGTCGAGGTCCTCGACCGTGCGACGCTCAGGATAGGCGCCCTCGTCCACGAAGGCGACGCGCTCGGCGATCCTGCTCGCGCGACGCTCGGACGCGCGCTCGAGCCGCTCGAGGTCGGTTGCCGAGAAGTCCGAGGGGATGGCGAGGGACTCGGGATCCGTGGCGTCAGCTGCGAAGCCGGAGTCCTTGATGATCGCGTCGGCGCCAACGGCCTGGGTCCACCAGGAGGTTCCCACGTCACCCACGGAGCCGTCCGCGCGCTCGATCACCGGGACGCCCTCCATCATGCCGGCGCCCATGCGCGCCCTGAGCGTGGCGGCGACCCCCTGCGCGCGCAGGGACATCCGCTCGCGGAAGGTCGCGCGCCTCACGTAGTTCTCGGCGATGTCCTCGTAGTCCCGGGCGGCGTGCTCCGCACGGCCGGCGGCGGGCTCGTCGGTGGCCGTCGGCTCCTTCGCGCGCGGGCCGTGAGCCGAGTGGGACGCGGCCCCATGGGCAGGCGCCGGCGCATCGCTCGTGCGGAAGTGACGAGGGGCCGCAGCGGCGCGCTCGATGCGCGGGACGTCCGCCTCGCGCGCGGGGCCTCGGCGCGCGAGCGTGACCACGCCCGCCACGGCGCCAACGGCAGCAACGCCCACGACCGCCCCCAGCCCAAAGGCCACCGTGAGCGAGCTCAGCGAGGATCCCGTGAGCTCCGGAAGGGAGAGGGCGCGCGCCGTCTCCGGCGCGACAAGCGCGCCGGCGCCCACAAGGCCTGCGGCAATGGCCGGGCTTCTTCTCCCACCCATGCGTCTCTCCCCTTCTGACGAGGGAAGACGATACGAGCTTCAAACCATGAGAATGCGCCCCTGGGGAGCGCTGGCGTCAACGGCTTGGGCTGCGTTTCATCTTCGTGTACCGTGACATATGCCCGAGTGCTCGAGCTGTACAGAATATACCTGCTTTCGCACCCCCCGTGCAAGGGGTTCACCCAACGTTGCGCAATTGGCCGCCACCGGACGGCGTGGCCCTTCTCGCCAAGGGAGGAGCCTCGGGCCGGCGAGCGGGATGTCTTGCGAAACGCCTCGTCAAAGCGACAAAAAACTTCCTGCGAGGGCCTCGCGGGCCGCTCGCAGGAAGTCAGGGTCTGGCGACAGGGACCTTGGGGTCGCAGAAGGGTCGGCAGCGGCGAGCCTACGCGATGTAGTCGCTCTGCGACGCCTTCCTCGCGCTCTTGATCAGGAACTCGCCGTTGTTGTCGGTGCCCTTGAGGCCGTTCACCAGCGCCTTGGCAGCGCGCTCGACGTTGTTCATGTTCGCGAGGACGCGACGGATGCCCCAGACGAGCGGCTGGTAGTCGCTCGGGATGAGCAGGTCCTCGTTGCGCGTGCCGGACGCGACCGGGTCGATGGCCGGGAAGATGCGCTTGTCGGCAAGCTCGCGGTCGAGCTTGAGCTCCATGTTACCGGTGCCCTTGAACTCCTCGAAGATGACCTCGTCCATCTTGGAGCCGGTGTCAACGAGCGCGGAGGCGATGATCGTGAGCGAGCCGCCGTTCTCGATGTTGCGGGCGGCGCCGAGGAACTTCTTGGGCGGGTAGAGTGCGGCGGAGTCAACGCCACCGGAGAGGATGCGCCCGCTCGCGGGCTGCGCGAGGTTGTAGGCGCGCGCAAGGCGCGTGATGGAGTCGAGCACCACCACAACGTCCTCGCCCAGCTCCACGAGGCGCTTCGCGCGCTCGATCACAAGCTCGGAGACGCGCGTGTGGTTGTCGGCGGGCATGTCAAAGGTCGAGGCGACCACCTCGCCCTTGATGGAGCGCTCCATGTCCGTGACCTCCTCGGGACGCTCGTCCACGAGCAGGCAGAAGAGGTGCACCTCGGGGTTGTTGGTGGCTATGGACTGGCAGATCTTCTTGAGGACCGTGGTCTTGCCTGCCTTGGGGGGCGAGACGATAAGCCCTCGCTGGCCCTTTCCGATCGGGGAGACGAGGTCGATCGCGCGGCCGGTGATGGACTCCTTGCCGCACTCCATGACCAGCCGCTCGTTGGGGTAGACGGGAGTGAGGTCGCGGAAGCGCGGCCGGGCCTTGAGACCCTCGGGGGCGGCGCCGTTCACCGAGGTCACGGTCTGGAGGGGCGGATACTTGCTCCCCGAGCGGCCCGGGCCGACGGTGCCGGCCACAAGATCGCCCACACGCAGGCCAAGGGACCGGATGAGCTGCTGGTGGACGAAGGCGTCCCCGTCGCCCTCCATGTAGTTTCCGGTGCGCACCCAGCCGTAGCCCTCGTTGCCGATCTCGAGGACGCCCTCGACGGTGCGGAAGCCCTCAGCGCGGGCGGCCGCCTCGAAGACGGACTCAACGAGCTCGCCCTTGCGGACGCCCACGTAGTCGACGCCGAGCTCGGCAGCCTTGGCGCGCAGCTCGGCGACCTTCATGGAGGAGAGCTCCTCGCGCGAGAGCGAGGGCTCCGCAACGAAGTCCTGGCGACGGTTGCGGCGCCTCCCCTGCCCGTTCTGGCGCCTCCCCTGCCCCTGCTGCTGCGGCTGCTGCTGTTGGGCGGCGTGCTCGCCCGAGCGGCGACGCTTGCGGCCGCGCGGCGCCTCGGGGGCGCCCTCCTCGGAGGACGCTGTCTGCTCGGGTGCCTCGGCGAGCGTCTGCGCCGGCATGGGCGAGGGCTCGGGGCTGGCGTGCGTGGCGTCCTGCGTGGCCTTGGTCATCTCGTCTGCCGCGGCCTTCTCGGCGTCAGCCTTGCGCGGGCGGCCGCGACGGCGACGAGGGGCAGGGGCGTCGGGCGCGGCATCGGGCGCAGCGCCCTGCTCCGGCGTCGGGGCGGGCGTGGCCGACGCAGGCTCTGCGGGCGCTGCGTCCGCTGGCGCGGCCTCGCTCTTGCGCGGGCGGCCGCGGCGACGCTTGGGGGGCCACGGCTCGCCTGCGGCCTCCGCTGCGGCGCGGGCCTCGGCCTCCGCGGCGCGGGCGGCCTCCATCTCTGCCTTCGTGCGGCGACGGCGCTTGGGCTTGGCAGGGGCCTCCTCGGCGGGGACCGGCTCGGCGGGAACGGAAGTCGTTTCGTCCGTCATGTATGTCTACCTCTCAGTTTCATGCTCGCGCGCACGACGACAGGCGGGCTGTGCCCAGGTCGTGCCTATGTGGCGAGGAGTGCGCTGGACAAATCGCGCACGCGCTAAGGCCGCGGGCGCAGGGCCCTGCGGAACAGCAAGAATATACCACGTCGCCGCAAGCGCTGCCGAGCAGGGATCGAGCGCCGGTGCGCGCCCGAGAAGGGCCCCTACTGGTCCTTCGGAGCGCGAAGCTTGCGACGAACGACGAGGGCCTCGATGCCGGAGGCGAGCTCGCGGGCGTACTCGACGCCGGCAGCGGTGAGGCTCACCTTGGTCGTGCGCCCGGCGTCATGGCCGCGGTCGACGAGCCCGCGCTCGGCGAGCGACGAGACGGACATGGAGACCGTGGGCTGGAGCAGCCCCAGGGCGTCCACGATCTGCATGATGGTGAGGGAGTCCTCGTCGGAGGCGTACAGGCCGAGAAGGACAAGCTCCCCCGCCTTGCAGAAGTACGCGCCCATGGCGTCAACGTACTTGAGGATGCGCTCGGAGGAGGTGCGGGAGAGCGCCTTTCCGTTCGGAATCTGCGCACGGGTGAGGGCGGCGAGCTCGAGCACGTGCTCGCGGCCGCGCGCGGAGATGGAGCAGACCACGTTGCGGCGGTCGACCTCGCCCTCGGAGCGATCGATGAGGCCGAGCCCCTCGAGGTGGTTGGTCCGGTGGGTCATCGTCGGGCGGAGCGCCCCCTGGTAGTCGGCGATGGCGGAGGTCTTCACGGGCTCCGTGGACTCGTTCAGGCGACACAGGATCGCGAACTCCTCGAACGTGAGGCGCTCGCTCGCGCTAACGTTCTGGCGAACGATGTTGTACGCCCTGCGAACAGACATAAATTCCTTGAGGTCCACGAGCCCAGCCCCTATCTCTTGTTTTCCGAGCGATCAAATGAGCCGCAGCAAGCTGGCTATGCCAATGGCCTGCGGCCAACGCTGAGCAGTATACGGGAGGCACTTCTCAGCCGCTCCGCGCATTGTTGCGCATCTATAAAAGTCGCACATATACAAGCATCGTTCCGTAATGAGAACGAAACGACCGCCCTCTCGCTACATCGCCTGCGGGGCACTGACGCCCACGAGCCAGAGCGTGAGCGCGAGCACGCGCCGCGTGGCGTCACAGGCGGCGAGGCGCGCACGGGAGAGCGCCTCGTCGAGCGGCCTCCCCTTGCCCGGGAGGACCTGGCAGGCAGCGTAGAACGAGTGGAATTCGGCTGCGAGCTCCTCGGCGTAGTGCGCGAGGCGGAAGGGCGCACGGTCGCGGGCGCAGCTCTCCACGAGGCTCGGCAGCTCGGAGAGCTTGCGGGCGAGCGCGGCCTCAGCCTGGTCCGTGAGCAGCGAGAGGTCGAAGCTCTCCCCCACCGCGCGGCGCGCGACCTCGTCCATGCCGAGGGCCTCTGCCTCATCCGTCGTCACGCCAGCGCCGCGGCGCAGAATCGAGCAGATGCGAGCGTGCGCGTACTGGACGTAGTAGACCGGGTTGGTGTTGTCCTGCTTCTTGGCGCGCTCGATGTCGAAGTCGATCATCTGGTTCGAGGACTTGGAGATGAGCGTGTAGCGCGTGGCGTCGGCGCCAACCTCAGCGAGCAGCTCGTCAAAGGTGACCATCGTGCCCTTGCGCTTGGACATGCGCACGGGGTTGCCGTCGCGCAGCAGGTTCACGAGCTGGCCGAGAAGGACCTCGAACTGCGTGGGGTAGCCGAGCGCCTCGCAGGCAGAGCGGACGCGCTGGATGTAGCCGTGGTGGTCGGCGCCCCAGATGTCGATCACATGGTCCACGCGCTGGAACTTGTTCCAGTGGTAGGCCACGTCGGAGGCGAAGTAGGTGTAGTCGCCGTTCGTCTTGATGAGAACGCGGTCCTTGTCGTCACCGAAGGAGGTGGAGCGGAACCACAGCGCCCCGGCCTCGTCTCGATAGAGGTGGCCGAGGTCGTCCAGGGCGGCGAGCGCACGGTCGACCGCCGAGGTTCCGTCCTCGCCCTTCTCGTAGAGGCTGCGCTCCGAGAACCACACGTCAAAGTCGCAGCGCGCCTCGTGGCAGGTCTCGCGGATGGAGTCGAGCATCCAGAGGTAGCCGCGCTCGCGGAACTCCGCCATGCGCTCGTCCTCTGAGACGGAGAGCCAGCGGTCGCCGTCCTCGCGGGCGAAGCGGCACGCGATGTCGACGATGTAGTCCCCGCCGTAGGCGTTGCCGCCGAGCGCCTCGTTGAAGGCGTCGGTGAGCGGGTGGGTCTCGGGCCGGCAGTCGCCCTCGTCCGCCACGAAGGCCTCGCGGTCGGCGAGAAGGACCTCGCGCGCGGCTTCAAGCTCGCAGCCGCGCTCGGCCATCACGTCAAGGAGCTGCTGGTAGCGCAGCGAGACCGAGCTGCCGAAGACGTCCATCTGGGACCCGTGGTCGTTGATGTAGTACTCGCGCTCGACCTCGTAGCCGGCGTGCTCGAGCACGCGGCACAGCGAGTCGCCGAGGGCGGCCCAGCGGCCGTGCCCGATGTGGAGCGGGCCGACGGGGTTGGCGGAGACGAACTCGACCTGCACCTTGGTGCCCTCGCCGAGCGTCGAGCGGGCATAGTCTGCGCCCTGCTCGCGCACCGTGCGGAAGACCTCGTTGGCCGAGGCCGTGGCAAGGTAGAAGTTGATGAAGCCGGGGCCGGCGACCTCGGCGCGCTCAACGGAGGGGTCGGACGGAAGGTGGGACACGATGGCCTCAGCGATCTGGCGCGGGGCGCGACGCGCGAGCTTCGCGGAGCGCATGGCCACCGTGGAGCTCCAGTCGCCGTTCGTCGGGTCGGCTGGGCGCTCGAGGCCCAGGTCGGCAACGTCAAACTCCGGCAGCTCGCCGGCCTGCTGCGCCGCGGCGATGGCGGCGCGGACGAGCTCCTCGATCTTCTCGGGCATGTGGTACCCCTCTTCTTGCCTGTAACGGTTCAGCTGGTAGATTGTACCCGATAGCGGGACGTTCTGAGCGGCCAGCTCACCTCAGGCGGCAATTCCCGACGGGCGCTCGCCACTGGGCCTACGCCGTAGGGCGCCCGCTCTCCGCGCGCTCCTCGCGAGCGAGCTCGGCGCGCAGGCGGGCGAGCCCGCGCTCGAGCCCAACCGGATAGGTCTGCGGGTTGAGGAAGCGCGCGACGGCGGAGTCCAGGCGCATGAGGGCGTCCTTGCAGCGCGCCCGCGCGGCCTCGATGCCCTCGGGCTCGCCGACGCGCCGGCCGTGCTCGACCATCGGAACGAGGAGCTCGGAGGGCTCGCCGGAGAGGACGTGGGTGGTGTAGGGATCGAGAATGTCGACCATCTCGCGCGCGGGCGCCGCCTCGGCGACGTCGTCGACGACGATCATGTCCCCCGTTGGGCGGCCCGAGGCGTCGCAGTAGCGAAGAACGCGCTGAACGCCGGGGACCGTGCGCTTGTAGCCCTGCTCGGATAGCTTGATCACGGGCGTCCACGGCTCCTCGGGCGAGCGCCTGACCGCCGAGAGCTTGTACACGCCGCCGAGAGACGGCTGCGGGTCGCAGGTGGCGAGCTTCGTGCCCACGCCGAAGGTGTCAATCGGTGCCCCCTGGGCAAAGAGGGACTGGATGGTGTACTCGTCGAGGTCGTTGGAGACTGAGATCTTCACGTAGGGCAGCCCCGCCTCGTCAAAGGCACGGCGGGCCTCCTTGGAGAGGCGCGCGAGGTCGCCGGAGTCGAGGCGCACGGCAGAGAGGCGCTCGCCTGCGGCCTCCATCTCCTTGGCCACGGTAATCGCGTTCCTGATGCCCTGCCGGACGTCGTAGGTGTCGAGCAGGAGCACGCAGTTCTTGGGGCTCGACTTGGCGAAGGCACGGAACGCCTCGAGCTCGCTCGGAAACGCCATGACCCAGGAGTGCGCGTGCGTGCCGAAGACGGGGATGCCGTAGATCTTGCCCGCAAGCACGTTGGACGTGGAGGACGCGCCGGCGATGTAGGAGGCGCGCGCAACGGCGAGCCCCCCGTCGGGGCCCTGCGCCCGGCGCAGGCCGAAGTCGGAGACCGGGTGCCCCTCCGCCGCGCGCACGACGCGCGCCGTCTTGGTGGCGACGAGCGTCTGGAAGTTCACGAGGTTGAGCAGGGCCGTCTCGATGAGCTGGCAGTCGATGACAGGGCCCTCGACGCGCACCATCGGCTCGCGGCCGAAGACGAGCTCCCCCTCGGGGACGGCGTGAATCGTGAGGTCGAGGCGATGGTCGCGGAGGTACTCGAGGAAGCCTCGCTTGAACATGGGGCCGCCGCCGGGGGCGTTGAGGCCGGCGAGGTACTCGATGTCCTCGTCCTCGAAGACGAAGTTCTCGACGAGCTCGGCGATCTGCCCGGTGCCGCAACAGACGGCGTAGCCACCGTCGAAGGGGTTGTCACGGAAGAAGGCGTTGAAGCAGGCCTGGGCGTCGGCGAGCCCCGACTCCCAGAATCCCTGCGCCATCGTGAGCTCGTAGAGGTCCGTGTTGAGACAGACGTCGGTGGGCTTCGTGCGATCGGTGAGCGACATGGCTCCTCCTCCTTGTGCCTTTACCCGAGCAGCGTGACCGCGAGCCAGACGGCGGCGAGGCCGACCACCGCGAGGATGACGACTTTCTGTCCGGTGGGCATCCTGAGGTCGTCCTCGTCGGGCTCCATGAGCGCGCGGCCGCGCTCGCGGGCACGCTCGTCGCGCAGCTGCGCCTGGCGCTCCGCCTCGCTCGCAGCGCGCCGCTGGCGCAGCCGCTCGAGCTCGGCGCGCTCCGCGGCGTCGCGCTCGCTCTGCTCGCGGGCGGCCTTCTCGGCCCGCAGCGCCTCGAGCTCCTCGCGCTCCTCGTCGGTCAGCGAGCTTCTGTCCGCCATGGTCCCTCCGTGGTCATCGTTGGCAGTGCCTACAGTTATACCCCTATTGGGGCGCCCCGGCGCCGCTCGAGCGAGGGTGCCCGAGCTCGGGGCCCCTCACCCCCGTCGCGTCGAAGGCGGGCACGAAGCTCTCCGAGACGGTGCCCCCCTCCTGCCACCAGATGCGCTCGAAGCCAAGGTCGTCGGCGTGGCAGAGCACGATCTCGTACTCCTCGTCGGTGACTGCGCGCGCGAGCGACCCGCCGGCACGTCGACACGCCTCGTTCGGCGTGTACTGGTTCATGACGGAGAGGTCGCACTCGTTGCCAACGAGCTCCCACACGCGGTCGAGCACGGCGCACGAGTCGTCGGCGTGCTCGGGCAGCACGAGGTGGCGAACGATGACGCCGCGCCGCATCGAGCCGTCATCCCCCACGAGGCGCCCTCCCGCCGCGCGCACGGACTCCGCCATGGCGAGAAGGGCGTCGGCGGCGACCTCGGGGTAGTCGGGCGCGCCCGAGAGCTCGCCGGCGAGCGCCGGGCTCGCGTACTTGAAGTCAGTGAGCCACACGTCAACGACGTCGGAAAGAGCGCGCACGGTGGAGGCGAGCTCGTAGCCCGAGGTGTTGCACACGACGGGCACCGAGAGCCCGGCGTCGCGCGCGAGAAGCACGGCCCCGCGCACGTCCGGCGAGAAGTGCGTGGGGGTGATGAGGTTCACGTTGAGGGCGCCCGCCGCCTCGAGCTCGAGCATCATCTGCGCGAGGCGCCGCGTCGTGACCGCGAGCCCGAACCCCTCGCCCGAGATCTCGTGGTTCTGACAGAAGACGCAGCCGAGCGGGCAGCCGGAGAAGAAGATCGTCCCCGACCCTCGCTCGCCGGACACGGGCGGCTCCTCCCAGAAGTGGAGCGCGGCGCGCGCGACCCTGAGCTCGGAGGTCATCCCGCAGCGCCCGGCTCGCCCGGCGGAGCGGCGCGCCCGGCAGCGGCGCGGGCAGAGCTCGCAGGCGTCGTAGGCAGATGCCGGGAGCACGTCGGAGAGGGCGCTCACTGGCGCCCCTCCGTGTGCCGGCGGCGCTCGTGGAGCTTCTCGGCCTCCTCCTCGAAGGCGTCGTCCGCCGGGGTGACGAGCTCGTCCTCTCCGGTCCTCGGGTCGTAGTGGTGCAACAGCACCGGCTCAAAGAGGTGCAGGTGTCGCGCGAAGACCATCGACGCGCCGAGCAGGACGCAGAAGACGGCGATGCGCGGCCACGTGCTCACCTGCGTCATCACGACCGACCCCACGCACAGAAGCGCCGTCCAAGCGTACATGAGCAGCACGGATTGGCGCTGGTCGAAGCCCTCGGCCATGAGGCGGTGGTGGATGTGGCCCCGGTCGGCGTGGCTGATGCTCACGTGCCCGCGCAGGCGACGGACGATGGCAGAGAACGTGTCGATGATGGGGACAGCGGCGATGACGAGCGGGACGATGATGGTGGTGAGGCCGGCGAAGCGCGTGACGGACAGCAGCGAGACCGTGCCGAGCGCGAACCCGAGCGTGAGCGAGCCGGAGTCCCCCATGAAAATCGAGGCGGGATGGAAGTTGTAGCGCAGGAAGGCGAGCGACGCGCCCGCCACGGCCACGGAGAGCGCCGCGGCGTCCGGCCTGTGCCCCAGGACAGAGAGCGCGAACATCGTGACGCTCGCGATGCCCGAAATTCCCGCGGCGAGCCCGTCAAGGCCGTCTATCAGGTTGATGATGTTTGTGTAGGAGACGAGGTAGACAACAGTGACCGGGTACGCGAGCCAGCCGAGGTCGATGACGCCCCGCGCGAAGGGGTTGGAGATGGCCCCTATCACAAGGCCCCCCCCAGCGGCGATGGTGGCAGCGGCGATCTGCCCGATGAGCTTCTGCCATGGCAGGAGCGAACGGGCGTCGTCGATTACGCCGGTCAGGAAGATGACCAGGAACGCAGCGACGAGCATCCAGTAGTTCACCTGGAGCTTGGGCGAGGGGACGAGCACGGCGGGCCAGTCAAAGCAGAGAGTGCCCACGTACTGCGCGACGAACGCGGCAACAATGCCCAGGAAGATGGCGATGCCGCCCATGCGCGGCACAGGGACCTTGTTGATGCGGCGCGGGTTCGGCATGTCCACGGCGCCCAGGGCGACGGCGATACGACGGGCAAGCGGCGTTGTCAGTAGGGTGACCGCGAGTGCCGAGAGAAAGAGGCACAGGTACGGTATCCAGTTAGGGACCACCACGCCTCCTTCCGCGCACTCCATGGCCGCATGCTGCAGCCCATGATAGCAAGTCAGCGCCCGAGGCGGGAGCGCACACGCTCATATCCACTTTTGCCGAGAAGGGCAAGCAAGTCAAGACTGGTTTCTTCGGACGGCTCACCTATAGTTGAGGTGCCGTTCCCCTGCGGTCAAACTGGGTGAACCGACAAGCGTTACTTGGGAGTCCGACATCTCGTGATCAGTACGGAGATTCCCCGTTGATGGGAAAGCCGGAACGCGCGATGGGGACACCCACCTTCTGAGAGGTGGGTTCATTGACGCACCGCAGGGGACGGCTTTTTGTGCCCTGGGGCCGCGTCGCATCCCGGCAACCGGACCGATTGAGCGGTGTCGCGCCCGAGCGCCCATGCGCTACCGAGCGGCCCTCGCGTCGAGCCCTTCTCCGCACGGCCGCCGTGTAGGAGCCGGGCGACACCTTCCAGCAGCAAAACGTCGCCTAGCTCCTACGCAAAGCAAAGTGAGTGCGCGAAACGACACTTTCGCACCCCAAACTGTCGTTTCGCGCCCTCAGTCCCCGATCCGCAGCACACAGAGCGCAACGGCGAGCAGTGCTTTGGCCCCGGACGCCGGCGGCGGATCCCGACAAAAAAATCGGACGCCCTCCGTGGAAGGCGTCCGACAAGACGTTCAATGGTGGAGACGAGGGGATTCGAACCCCCGGCCTCTGCCTTGCGAAGGCAGCGCTCTCCCAGCTGAGCTACGTCCCCAGGCGCATTGCGCGTTGGCTATTTTGGCAGCGCCGGCGCCAACTGTCAAGCGGCAATCGCGCGCTCCTCTCGACGGGGCCCGGGCCGTGCCGCCCCCCATGAGGAGCTGCCCCGTTTTTCTCGCCGTCTCATGTGAATTAAACGAACGTTCAGTTAAGATAAGGACAACGAGGAGAGGAGGCGATCCATGCGATCCAAGGACGATCACAAGAGGGAGGCCATCCTCGAGGCAGCGGTGCAGGTTGCCAACGACGAGGGCCTCGCAAACGTCTCCATGTCAAAGATCGCTCGGACGGCAGGGGTCTCCCCCGCAACGCTCTACACCTACTTCGAGGGCAAGGACGACCTGCTGCGCGCAGCGTTCCTCCAGGCAAAGCGCTCCATGCTCGAGCGCTGCTGCCAAGGCATTGACGGAAGCTCGGTCTCCACTGCCCGCGAGATTGAGTCGGCGGTGCGCTCCTTCTGCAAGAACACCCTTGGCTACCTGCGCGAGAGCACATCCGAGTTCCTCTTTGTCGAGCAGGCAGTCGCCTCTCCGCTCGTGGACGACAGCGTGGCGCAGCGCTCCCAGGACTGGGAGCGTCCCGCGGTCGAGCTCTTCGAGCGCGGGAGCGCCCTCGGCGTGCTGAGGGACGCGCCGCCCGCACTTCTCATCGGCTTCTGCATGTACCCCATCGAGCAGGTCTACAAGGAGACGCTCCATGCCTCGTCCCTGCTCGCCCCCGTTGACTACGAGCTCGTATTTGACATGTGCTGGAATGCGATACGCAGATAGACGCGGACGGGGCATCGACGCCCGCGCCGCCCCAGGGAAGGAGCGCCATGGACAAGACAGCACAGAGTTCCGACTCCCCCGCCGTGCTCACCTGCCGCCTCCCCGACGGGACCGAGCTCTCCCGCCTCGGGATGGGGGCGATGCGCCTGCCCCAGACCGCGCCGGGCTTTGCCGGGCCCATCGACGAGCCGCGCGCAACCGAGCTCGTCGACTACTGCATGCAGCATGGCGTCAACTACTACGACACGGCCTACATCTACCACGGCGGCGCCTCGGAGGTCGTGCTGGGCCGCGCGCTCGCCCGTCATCCGCGCGAGAGCTACCACGTGGCGGACAAGTTCAACGTCCAGGCGAACCCGGACTACCGCGCCCAGCTCGCCCAGCAGCTCGAGCCCTGGGGACCGGTCACATAGACTTCTACCTGCTTCACGGTGTCACGGACCGGCTCGTCTCGGACTACCTCGACAACGGTGCCCAAGAGTACTTCGAGGAGCAGCGCAGGAGGGGCACCCTGCGCCGGCTGGGCTTCTCGTTCCACGGCTCCCCCGAGGCGCTCCGCGCCATGCTCGACCGTCGGAAGTGGGACTTCGTTCAGATTCAGCTCAACTACTACGACTGGCTCTTCGGAACGGCGCGCGAGCAGTACGAGATCCTGCGCGAGCGCTCGGTGCCCGTCATGGTGATGGAGCCGGTCCACGGCGGCGTGCGCGGGCTGCGGATCGTGCACGCGGCGCTGCCCGCAGGGAATCGACGTGCCCGCGATCATGGCCGAGATGGCGAGCCTTGTCGCGGCGCAGGCCTAGGCGCTCGGCGCCTCACGCGTAGGCGCCGCGCAGCGAGTACCAGCCGTCCGCCTCTCCCACCACGAGCGGCACGCCAAAGAGCTCGCTCATGACCTGACTCGTGAGCAGGCGCTCCTTGGGGCCGTCGGCAAAGACCTCGGCGTCCTTGACGAGAAGGACGCGCTCGATGGCAGGGATGATGTCCTCGGGATAGTGCGTCACGAGCACCACCGAGCGGCCCTCGGCGGCAAGCGTCCCCATGGTCCTGCGGACGTGGTACATGCCCTCGGGGTCGAGCCCGGTGCACGGCTCGTCGAAGATGAGGACCTGTGGGTCGCGCACGAGCTCGCGGGCCACGAGCACGCGACGGACCTGGCCGGTGGAGAGCGTCATCACGTCGCGCCCGGCGAGCGAGGCGATCCCCAGACGCTCGAGCGCGTCGGCGGCAAGCGCGCGGTCCCTCTCGCCCACCTCGCCGCGCAAGGGGACGCCGAGCGTGCCGAAGAGCCCACCGACCACGATGTCAATGACCGGCAGATGAACGCGCACCTGGTCGTGCATCGTGGAGCTCACGATGCCGAGCGTGCGCTTGATGTCGGCGAGCTGAGGGCGGGCGGCACCGCGGAAGCGGACCGGCGGCTCCTCCCTCCAGAGGGGGAAGACCTCGCGCGTGAGCAGCTGGATGAACGTGGACTTGCCCGCGCCGTTGGGGCCGAGAAGGGCCACGTGCTCTCCTTCCGCGAGCGAGAAGTCGCCCACGTGCAGGATGGTCTTGCCGCCGCGCACGACGCTCGCGTCGTGGATCTGGAAGAGCGGGGCGGCTGGCGCAAGGCCCCCCGCGGGCGCAGTCTCGTTGGTTTCCATTGTGTGCCCCCTTTCGGCGTGCCGGCGCGCTGCGGGCGCGGCGAGGTCTACTATAGGCATCCTCGGGGCCGCCGCGCCGCGGTCCCGCGCGCCGTCACCAACTAGCAAAGGAGCCCGCCATGGCAGAGATGCTCTCCCTCGAGGCGTTCGAGGAGGCCTCGGAGAAGGTCCGCGAGGTCACGCTCGAGACCAAGCTCGTGGAGAGCCCGCACTTCTCGGCGAGCACGGGCAACCGCGTGTGGCTCAAGCCCGAGAACCTGCAGCGCACCGGCGCCTACAAGGTTCGCGGCGCCTACTACAAGATCTCCACCCTCTCGCCCGAGGAGCTCTCCCGCGGCATCATCACCGCGAGCGCGGGCAACCACGCCCAGGGAGTGGCCTTTGCCGCCACGCGCGCCGGCGCCCGCTCGGTCGTGGTGATGCCCGAGACCACGCCGCTCATCAAAGTGGAGCGCACCAAGCACTATGGCGCCGAGGTCGTGCTCCACGGCGACGTCTACGACGAGGCGTGCGACCACGCCCTCGAGCTCGCCGAGCGCGAGGGCTACACCTTCATCCACCCCTTCAACGACCCCGTGGTCTCCACCGGCCAGGGCACCATTGCCATGGAGGTCGTCTCCGAGCTGCCGCTCGTTGACACGATCCTCGTCCCCGTGGGGGGCGGCGGCCTGGCCTGCGGCGTGGCGACCTTCGCCAAGCTCTACAACCCCAAGATCCGCGTCGTGGGCGTGGAGCCGGCGGGCGCGCCCTCGCTCACGGCGGCGCTCGAGGCGGGCCACCCCATGCGGCTGCCGAGCGCCAACACCATCGCCGACGGCACCGCGGTGCTCGAGGTGGGCGACAAGGTCTTCCCGTACCTGCGCGACAACCTCGACGACGTCATGACCGTCCCCGACGACGAGCTCGTGGTGGCCTTCCTCGACATGGTCGAGAACCACAAGATGATCGTGGAGAACTCCGGCCTGCTCACGGTGGCGGCCCTCAAGCACCTGCCCGCCGAGAACAAGCGCGTGGTCTCGATCCTCTCCGGCGGCAACATGGACGTCATCACGATGAGCTCCGTCGTGCAGCACGGTCTCATCATGCGCGACCGCATCTTCACCGTGAGCGTGCTGCTCCCCGACCGACCGGGCATGCTCGTCAAGGTGGCGAGCTCGATCGCCGAGCAGAACGGCAACGTCATCAAGCTCGAGCACAACCAGTTCGTCTCCACCAACCGCAACGCCGCCGTGGAGCTTCGCGTCACGATCGAGGCCTTTGGCCCCGACCACAAGGGGCAGATCGTGAGCGCGCTCGAGGCGGCGGGCTTCTCGCCCACCCTCGTCCAAACCTCGCTGTGAGACAAAGGGACAGTCCCTTTGTCTCATTCACGAACGGAGGCGCCCTCGTGAACACCGCACACCTCGACGCGCTGCCCGAGACGCGCGCGAACTTTGCCCTCGACCTGGCAGACGGCGAGAAGGTCGTCTTTGCCGCGCAGCTTGCCTGCTTCGGAACGGAGCAGGACGCCTTTCTCGGCGGGCACCAGTCGAGGCTCTGCCTCACGAACCGTCGTCTCGTTGCCAACAACACCGTGGGCCTCTGGACCGTGAGCCTCGCGGACGACGTTGCCGGCTGCGCGCTCGTGGAGCGCGGCGTGCCCTTCCTCAAGTCCGCCGTCGTGCGCGTGGACCTGAACGAGGAGCTCGTCTACGGCGAGGGCACAGACGGGCAGGGGGTGCTCCGCGGCTTCCGCTTCTACCTCAAGCCAAAGGATGGCGAACGCCTGGCTGCGCTCCTGCGCGGATAAGGTCGCGGGCATCGGCTGACTGATCTTTGGGGAGGGCCCATGGGACTGCTTTCCGGCCTGTTCGGACGTGGCAGCGAGAAGACCTACCGCTGGAAGCCGCTGCGCTGCATGCCAGGCGACATCGTCGACCTCATGCGAGAGTGCGAGCGCATCGACGCGCCCATCGTGGGCCTCGAGGTGGAGCTTGACGACGTGCGCCAACGCGTGGGCATGTCCTCGGACTACGAGCGGGACCGCGGATTCTTTGACACCGTCTGGTACGTGGACGACGACGAGTACCCGAGCCTCGACGCCTTTCTCGCCAACGCCACCTTGGGCGGGAGGCGCTTCTCCGACATTGCAGAGCCAGTGCTGGTCATTCGCGACCTCGAGCTCGGTGACCCGCGCGGCAACGTCCTTCTCGCGCAGCGCGAACTGTGAATGTTACAAAGGGACTGTCCCTTTGTAACACCCTTTGTCACGCCGCTCGCGGGCGAAACACGACCGCTCACGAGCGATTACCCGACGGAAACACGGGCCGCGTAGAGTGCATCCTACGAGCAAATGCGATGACAGGGCCAGTACGGGCCGCATCCGTCACACAGCGAGCGGGCAGCGTGAGAACCCGCGTCGGACGGCCCCGAAGACTCCCTCGAGCAGCTCGCGAGAACCTCCGCGCAGCCGCCGGGCCAACCCCGACGCCTCGCCGAGAAGTACCGCGCGCCGGCGGCCACCGTAACGGCTTCGAGGTTCCAAGCCTCGCATTTCTCGCCAGACACACAGACGCGCGAGAGAAAGCGAGGAGAAGCGTGGAACTCAGAAGCGACGCCATCAAGCGGGGCCTGGCGCGCGCGCCGCACCGCAGCCTTCTGGCGGCAGACGGCCTCACCGACGAGGAGCTGGACCGCCCGCTCGTGGCCGTGGTCTCCGCCCAGAACGAGGTCATCCCCGGGCACCTCCACCTCCAGCAGATCGCTGACGCCGTCAAGGCCGGCGTGCGCATGGCAGGCGGCACCCCGCTGCAGGTCAACACCATCGGCGTGTGCGACGGCATCGCCATGAACCACGAGGGCATGCACTACAGCCTCACTTCCCGCGAAGTCATCGCGGACTCCGTGGAATGCGCGATCCAGGGCCACCAGTTCGACGCCATGGTGCTCATCCCCTCCTGCGACAAGATCGTCCCCGGCATGCTCATCGCCGCGGCGCGCCTCGACATCCCCACCGTCCTCGTCTCCGGCGGCCCCATGCTCGCCGGGCGCGGGCGCGACGGCTCGCAGACCGACCTCAACAGCCTCTTTGACGCCGTGGGCCAGGTCACGGCCGGCACGATGACCGAGGAGGAGTGCAGCTGGCTCGAGAAGACGGCATGCCCCACCTGCGGCTCGTGCTCCGGGATGTTCACCGCCAACTCCATCTGCTGCCTCGCCGAGGCGCTCGGCATCGCGCTTCCCGGCAACGGCACCGTGCCCGCCGTCTACTCCGAGCGCATCCGCCTCGCCAAGCAGGCCGGCATGAAGGTCATGGAGCTCGTCGAGAAGAACGTCACGGCCCGCCAGATCCTCACTCCTGCCGCCATCCACAACGGCATGGTGCTCGACATGGCCTTCGGCGGTTCCACCAACACGATGCTCCACCTCACCGCCATCGCGCAGGCGGCGGGATGCCCCGTCACGATGGAGGACTGGGACCGTGCCAGTGCCGAGACCCCAAACATCGTGCGCATCGCGCCGGCAGGGCCGCTCCACATCCAGGACCTGAACGACGTGGGCGGCGTCTCCGCCATCATCGGCGAGCTCGGCCGCACGGGGCACCTCGCGATGGACGCCCTCACCTGCCACGGCACCATGGCCGAGTGGGTCGCGACGTGCCCGCCCGTGGACGGCGAGGTCGTCCGCAGCGTGGACAACGCCTACTCCCCCGACGGCGGGCTCAAGGTCATGCGCGGCAACCTCGCGCCGGACTGCGGCGTCGTCAAGAAGAGCGCCGTTGCCCCCGAGATGTGGCAGCACTCGGGCCCCGCGCGCGTGTTCGACTCCGAGGAGGAGGCCTGCAAGGCCATCTTCGGCGGAGAGATCCGTCCCGGCGACGTCGTGGTCATCCGCTACGAGGGGCCTGCCGGCGGCCCGGGAATGCGCGAGATGCTGACCCCCACCTCCGCCATCTGCGGCATGGGCCTCGCGAGCTCGGTGGCCCTCATCACCGACGGGCGCTTCTCCGGCGCCTCCAAGGGCCCGTGCATCGGCCACGTCTCGCCCGAGGCGGCAGCCGGCGGCCCGATCGCGCTCGTCGAGGAGGGCGACACGATCTCCATCGACATCCAGGCGGGCACGCTCACGCTCGAGGTGGACGACGAGGAGCTCGCCCGCAGGCGCGCCGCCTGGGAGCCGCCGGCACCCAAGTACACCACGGGAGTCCTCTCCCGCTACGCAAAGCTGGTCACGAGCGCAGACAAGGGGGCGTACCTCTCATGATTACCGTTGAGGAGAAGATCGCCCGGCGGAAGCGCGCCATCGAGGGGCGCCCGTTCGGGCCCGGAAGCAAGACCGAGCACGAGGGCAAGACCATGACCGGGGCGCAGGCCATCATCGCCAGCCTCGAGGCCGAGGGGGTCGACACCATCTTCGGCTACCCCGGCGGCCAGGCCATCAAGATCTACGACGCGCTCTACGACTCCAAGAAGATCCGTCACGTGCTCGCCCGGCACGAGCAGGGCGCCACGCACATGGCCGACGGCTACGCGCGCGCCACGGGCAAGGTCGGCGTGGTGCTCGTGACCTCCGGCCCGGGTGCCACCAACACCGTCACCGGCATCGCCACGGCCTACATGGACTCTGTGCCGCTCGTCGTCATCACGGGCCAGGTCACGCGTGGCGTCATCGGCACTGACGCCTTCCAGGAGTCGGACATCGTGGGCATCACGATGCCCATCGTCAAGCACAGCTTCCTGCTGCAGTCCACCGACGACCTCACCCGCACCTTCCGCGAGGCCTTCTACATCGCCTCCACCGGACGGCCCGGCCCCGTCCTCATCGACATCCCGAGCGACCTCTCGGGCTCCGAGATGGTCTTCCACTATCCCGACAGCGTGAGCCTGCCGAGCTACCGGCCCACCTACAAGGGCAACGCGAAGCAGGTCAAGCAGGCCGCTCAGCTCATCTCCGAGTCGAGGCGCCCCCTCATCATGGCCGGAGGCGGCGTCGTGGCCTCCCACGCCTGCCCCGAACTCGTCACCCTCGCCGAGCGCATGCAGATCCCCGTGGTCACCACGCTCATGGGCAAGGCGGCCATCCCCTGCTCCAACCCGCTCAACCTCGGTCCCGTCGGCATGCACGGCTCCAAGTACGCCAACATGGCCGTCACCGAGTCCGACCTCATCATCGCCTGCGGCGCGCGCTTCTCCGACCGCGTGACCGGCAAGGTGGACGAGTTCGCCCCGCACGCCAAGATCATCCACATCGACATCGACCCCGCCGAGATCGGCAAGATCGTGAACCCCGACGTGCCCATCGTCGGCGACGTCAAGGTCGTGCTCGCAGCCGTGAACGAGCGCCTCGAGAAGATGGGCGCCGAGCCGGTCGCCGAGGAGTGGCGCGACGAGGTCTTCGGCTGGCGCGAGCGCTGGCCGTTCTACACGCCTGACTTTGCCGACTACGAGGGCAAGATCGCGCCCGAGGTACTTCTCGAGACCCTCTCCGACAAGCTCGACCCGCACGCGTCCATCGTGACCACCGAGGTCGGCCAGCACCAGATGTGGGCCCTGCAGAACATCCACCGCGAGCACGCCCGCACCTTCATCTCCTCGGGCGGCCTCGGCACGATGGGCTTTGGCTTCCCCGCCGCCATCGGCGCCAAGATCGGGTGCCCCGACGAGGAGGTCGTCTGCATCGCCGGAGACGGCTCCTTCCAGATGAACAGCCAGGAGATGGCCACCGCCAAGATCAACGGCGTGCCGGTCAAGGTCCTCATCATCGACAACCGCGCCCTCGGCATGGTCCACCAGTGGCAGCACCTCTTCTACAACGACCGCTTCTCGTTCACCGAGCTCGCCGACAATCCCGACTTCGTCAAGCTCGCCGACGCCTACGGCTGGCGCGCGCGGCGCATCGAGAGGCCCGAGGAGGTGGACGAGGCGCTCGACGAGATGCTCGCCTCGGACGAGCCCTACCTGCTCGACGTTGCCATCCCCGCGCAGCAGACCGTCTACCCGATGGTCGCCCCCGGCGCTCCCATCGACGACATCATCGGCGCCCTTGACGTCACCCTGGGCGGGGTCCGCGTCTCCGAGAAGGGCTTCGGCGAGGCCGGCAGGCCGCGCGTGAAGCCCTCCCACGAAGGAGTTGATGAGTGATGAACTACCTGCTCTCTGTTCTCGTTGAGAACAAGCCTGGCGTGCTCAGCCGCGTGACAGGCCTCATCAGCCGCCGAGGGTTCAACATCGAGTCGCTCACCGTCGCCCCCACCGAGGACGAGAGCCTCTCGCGCATGACGATCATCGTCGAGGCGGACGAGGTCGGCTACGAGCAGATCACCAAGCAGCTCCACAAGCTCGTCTCGGTCTACAAGATCTCCGACCTCACCTACGAGGACGCCGTCGAGCGCGAGCTCGTGCTCTTCAAGGTGCAGTCCGCCCCCGAGCGGCGCCACGAGGTCATCGAGATCGCCAACGTCTTCCGCGCCAAGGTCGTCGACGTGGGCAAGAACACGCTCACGATCGAGGCAACCGGCGCCGCGAGCAAGCTCGACGCGATGGAGGACCTGCTGCGCTCGTACGGCATCAAGCAGCTCACGCGCACCGGCAAGATCGCCATGGCGCGCGGCTCCCAATGATACGAAGGGACTGTCCCTTCGTATCATCCAAGGTACCTACGGCCCCACAAGCAAAGGAGAAGAACATGGCCGTTGACATCTATTACGAGAAGGACGTGGACCCGAGCGTCATCCAGGGCAAGAAGGTCGCCATCATCGGCTACGGCTCCCAGGGCCACGCCCACGCGCTCAACCTCCTGGACTCCGGCGTGGACGTTCGCGTGGGCCTGCGCGAGGGCTCCAAGTCCGCTGAGGCGGCGCGCGAGGCCGGCCTCAAGGTCATGAGCATGGACGACGCCGCCGAGGAGGCCGACGTCATCATGATGCTCGTCCCCGACGAGACCCAGCCCAAGGTCTACGAGGAGCACGTCGCGAAGCACCTCAAGCCCGGCGACACCCTCGCCTTCGCGCACGGCTTCAACATCCACTACGGCTACATCAAGGCCCCCGAGGACGTCAACGTCATCATGTGCGCCCCCAAGGGCCCCGGCCACATCGTGCGCCGTCAGTACACCGAGGGCTCCGGCGTGCCCGACCTCGCCTGCGTCTACCAGGACGCCACCGGCGACGCCTGGGACGTCGTGCTGTCCTACTGCTGGGGCGTCGGCGGCGCCCGCTCCGGCATCATCAAGGCGACCTTCAAGGAGGAGACC
>DXBM01000037.1 GCA_019116525.1 Candidatus Olsenella pullistercoris
GACGCCAACGGCATCGTGAAGGTCACGGCCAAGGACAAGGCCACCGGCAAGAGCCAGGAGATCACCATCTCCGGGTCCACCGCCCTCTCCGACGACGAGGTCGACCGCATGGTCAAGGACGCCGAGGCCCACGCCGAGGAGGACAAGAAGCACAAGGACGAGATCGAGGTCCGCAACCAGGTCGACTCGCTGGCCTACTCCACCGAGCAGACGCTGAAGGACCTGGGCGACAAGGTCCCGGCCGACCAGAAGAAGCAGGCTGAGGACGCCGTGGCCGAGGCCAAGAAGGCTCTCGAGGGCCAGGACGTTGACGCCATCCGCGCCGCGGGCGACAAGCTCCAGGAGGTCGGACACAAGCTCGCCGAGGTGGTCTACTCCGCCACGCAGGACGAGACCGCGGGCGGCCAGGCCGGCGCGCAGGGCGGCTCCGATGACGTCGTTGACGCCGACTACGAGGTCGTGGACGACGACAACAAGTAGTCCCGCGGTCGCAGACGGTTCGAGAACGGGGGCGGCCACGGCTATCGCGGCCGCCCCTTCTGGAGAGGTCAAAAGGGGACAGACCCCCTTTGACCCATTAAAGGAGGGTGACGTGAAAGTGCCCGTAGAGGTCAAGGACGAGAAGAACGACGCCGCCGAGCCCGAGAACGAGCCCGAAGCCGTCGAGCCCGAGCCCGAGGACGGCGCCGTCGAGCCCGATGACGAGGAGCTCGACGAGGACGAGGAGCGCGCCCGCGTCGAGGCGGCGATTCGCGCGGGCGAGGAGGCCGCCGAGCGCGAGCTCGCCGAGGACGCCAAGGCGATTCGCGCCGAGCGCGACGAGCTCGCCAAGAAGCTCTCGGACGTCGAGGACCAGATCGAGTCCGCCAAGAAGGACGCGGCGGATGCCAAGGACCGCCTTGTGCGCCTGCAGGCCGACTGGGAGAACTACCGCCGCCGCACCGCTGCCGAGCGGATCGCCGAGAAGGAGCGTGCCGCCGAGGGCCTGGTCTGCGACCTGCTCCCCGTGATTGACGACATGGAGCGAGCCATCGAGCACGCCGGCTCGACCAGCGAGGGCGAGCTGGGCACGCAGATGCAGCAGTTCGTGGACGGCGTCTCCGCGGTGCACGAGAAGATGCTCTCGGTGCTCGGCAAGCAGGGAGTCGCCCCGATCGACCCTGCTGGGGAGCCGTTTGACCCGCTCTCGCACCAGGCCGTCGGCCGCGAGGAGGACGCCGAGGCGTTCGACGAGACCGTTGCCCAGGTCTATCAGAAGGGCTACAAGATGGGCGACAAGGTCATCCGCACGGCGATGGTGACCGTCACCTACGGCGGTCCCAAGCGCCCGGCCGAGGAGGCCAAGGCGGATGAGGCGGCCGAGGAATCCGAGAAGGCCGAGGGTTAACGGCCCCGCGCCCCTCTCGCCAAGCGCACAGACACGAAGGGAGGCTCGTGCGACATGGCTAGCAACAGGAGCTACTACGACATTCTCGGCGTGAAGCGCGATGCTTCCGACGACGAGATCAAGCACGCGTTCCGCAAGCTCGCCGCCAAGTACCACCCCGACGCGGGCGGCGACGAGCAGAAGTTCAAGGAGGTCAGCGAGGCGTACACCACCCTCTCCGACCCCAAGAAGCGCCGCGAGTACGACCAGATGCTCATGTTTGGGGGCATTCCGGGCGCCGACTTTGGCGGCTCGGGCGGTCGCGGCCGCTACACCTACACCACCAACGTGGGCGGGGACTGGACTGACGTCTTCAACAGCATGCGCGGGGGCGACGGTGTCTTCGGCGGCTTTGACTTCTCGTCGATCTTTGGCGGCGCGGGCTCGGCGCGCGCGGCGTCGAACCGGCCGACGAAGGGCCGTGACCTCACGATCGTCATTGACGTCTCCGCCGAGGAGGCCTTTCGCGGCGGGGAGCGGCGGACCACGTACCGCGTGCCCTCGACCGGCGAGGAGCAGACGCTCAACATCAAGATTCCCGCCGGCGCCTATGACGGCAGCAAGTTCCGCTACCGCGGCCGCGGCGAGTTTGGCACCAACGGCGGCGACCGCGGCGATCTTGTCGTCACCACGCACGTGGCCGAGCACCCGCTCTTCAAGCGCGACGGCGCCGACGTGCGCATGGAGCTGCCGGTGAGCGTCTACGAGGCCGCGCTCGGGGCCACGGTGGGCGTTCCCACGCCCGATGGCACCGAGGTCCGTCTCAAGGTTCCCGCAGGAACGCAGGACGGCAAGACCTTCCGCTTCCCCGACCTTGGCGCCCCCAACATCAAGCGCAAGGGCACCCGCGGGGCGCTCTACGTGACGGTGCGCGTGAAGGTGCCGACCATGCTCACCAAGAAGGAGCGCGACGCGCTCGAGAGCCTGCGCGACGCCGACGATCGCGCGTACCGCAAGGAGGTCGAGCGCTATGGCTCGAAGCACTAAGGACGGCCGTCCCGGACGCGACCGCGACAAGCCCCTCTACATGATCAGCGTTGCCGCCGAGCTCACCGGCATGCACCCGCAGACCCTTCGCGTCTACGAGCAGAAGGGCCTCGTCACGCCGGGTCGCTCGCGCGGCAACACGCGCCTGTACTCCCAGGCCGACATCGAGCGGCTCAACCTCATTTCCAAGCTCACCGATGAGGGCATCAACCTCGCGGGGGTTGTCCGAATCCTCGACATGCGCGAGCGCATGCTCGAGCGGGAGGCCGAGCTCGACGAGCTGCGCGCCCGCCTGCGCGAGCTCGAGGACGAGGTGCACGAGTACAAGATGCAGGAGAGGATCACCGCGCTCGCCCGCTACGACTCCGAGGGGAGTCCGGAGCAGGTCATGCGCCGCCTCCTGCTCGGCGGCGCGCCCGGAGAGAAGGACGAGAAGTAGCGGCGCCCCATTCGTCGAGGCGTCTTCCGCGGCGACGGCAAAACCCTTTGTGGAGACTCCGTGTGCCATCCCGTAGAATTTAGCTACGGAAGGAGGAGTCGTGGACGCAAAGCTCGCCAAGCTCATAGAGATCCTGCGTGACGAGGGGCAGATCAGCCCCGCCGAGCTCGCCCGGCGTCTTGACGTGAGCGTGCGGACGGTCCGCACCTACGTGAGCCGCGCGAACGACCTGCTCGCGCGCACGGACGCGCAGGGCGGGGACGGCGCACGGCCCATGGTCGCCTCTCGCCCCGAGGGCGGCCCGTCCTCCTCCCGAGGCCGCATCGAGATGCGCAGCTCATCGGTCTATCGCCTCAAGGGCGTTGACCCCTCGCGCATCAACGAGCTGCTCGGGCGCAGCGGCTCGGAGGGTTTGCATGCGGGGGAGGCCGTTCCCGCCACCTCGGAGCAGCGTGTCGCCTACCTCATGAACGACCTGCTCTATCGCACGGGCTGGATTACCATCGACGACCTCGCGCAGATTCTCTATGTCTCCCGCGTCACGGTGAGCGACGAGCTCAAGGAGGTCGAGCGCCGCCTCGCGCGATTCGACCTCGTCCTCGAGCGCCGTCCGCGCTACGGCATTCGCGTCATCGGGCCCGAGCTCAAGCGCCGGCTGTGCCTCGCCGCCGTCGCCGCGAGCGGGCACAGCGCGGCATCCGACGCCTCGCTCGCCGCGAGCGAGGTCGTCACCGTCATCGACGAGTGCGTGCGCGAGGCCACGCGTCGCAACAACTTCCAGGTCAATGCCCTCGCCCATCAGAACCTGATCGTCCACATCGCCGTGGCTGTCGCGCGCATCAGGGAGGGATGCTATGTTCCCATGCCCGAGGAGCAGCTCGACAGGATTCGCTCCACGCATGAGTTCTCCGTCGCGTGCGATGTCGCCGCGCTCGTGGAGGCCCGCTTCGGCGTGGCGCTTCCCGAGGAGGAGGTCGCCTACATCGCGATCCACCTGGCCGGACGGCAGCGCCTGTACTTCTCCGCAGACGCCCCGGAGAACGACCTCGTCATTTCGGACGAGGTGTGGGACGTCGTCGCGCGCATGATCGAGCACGTGTGGACTGTCTTTCGCTTCGACTTTCGCGACGACCTCGAGCTGCGCATGAACCTCGCACAGCACGTGACTCCGCTCGCAGTGCGCCTGCGCTTTCATATGCGCATGGACAACCCGCTGCTGTCGGACATCAAAAACCGCTACCCGCTCGCCTGGACCATGGCGGTCGAGGCGAGTGCCGTGCTCGCCGATGCCTACGACGCTCAGCTCAGCGACGAGGAGATCGGCTACGTCGCGCTGGCGTTCGAGCTTGCCCTCGAGCGCCAGAAGGGCGGCCCGTCGCGCAAGAACATCCTCATCGTCTGCGCCTCCGGCGCGGGAAGCGCGCGCCTGCTCGAGAACCGCTACCGCAGGGAGTTCGGCGCCTACCTCGACCGCATCGAGACCTGCGACGTGGGCGGCGTCGACGCCGTCGACCTCACGGACATCGACTACGTCTTCACCACGGTGCCCCTGGCGCACCCGCTCCCCGTTCCCGTTCGCGAGGTCGGCTTCTTCCTTGACGAGGGAGACCTCCACCTCGTGCGCGAGGCGCTCGAGGTGAGCCCCCGCCCGCAGGGCGTCGAGTCCTACTTCGACGAGCGCCTGTTCTTCTCGCATCTTGTTGCGCGGGACAAGAAGGAGGCGATCGATCGCCTCTGCGCCCTCGTCGCCGAGCGTCGTGAGGTCCCGGAGGGCTTCGCAAGGCTCGTCTGGGAGCGCGAGGATGCGGCCCCCACGGCCTTTGGCAACAACGTGAGCATGCCCCATCCCGCGAGGCCGTGCACACCCGACACGTTCGTCGCCGTGGCAATCCTCGACAGGCCCGTCCTCTGGGCACCCGAGGTCTGGGTGCAGGCAATCTTTCTCGTAAGCATTTCGACGAGCGCCGAGAAGAACCTCCAGGGGTTCTACGACAGGATCTCACGCCTCCTCCTGAGCAAGGAGGATATTCAGACGCTGATCAGCCAGCGGGACTTCACCACCCTGCTGGAGCTAGTGAACCGGTGAACACGCACGCATCATGACGAGAGGAGGAACGATGGACGAGAGCAAGTACGAGAACGCCATGCAGATCATCCTGCACGCGGGCAACGCCAAGTCCGCCGCGCTCATGGCGGTTGACGATGCGGCCGAGGGAGACTTCGGTGCGGCGAGAGAGCATCTCGCGGAGGCTCAGAGGGAGATGCACGAGGCGCACGACACCCAGCTCTCCCTCATCCAAGGGGAGGCCAACGGCGAGGGCGTTAGGGTGAACATCATCCTCGTGCACGCTCAGGACCACCTGAGCATGGCGATTACGGCAAGCGACGTGGCCGAGCGCATGGTTGAGATGTACGAGCGCATGGCCCGAATCGAGTCGGGAAAGTAGCGGGGCGACCAGAGTGGAGCATCGGGGTCGATCCCGAGCAGAAAGAGGAGCTGAGCTATGAACATCATGCTGGCATGCGCCGCAGGAATGTCGACGTCCCTGGTGGTAAGCAAGATGCGTGAGGCCGCCGAGAGCCAGGGCAAGGACTACAAGATCTGGGCAGTCGAGCAGGGGCAGGTGGAGTCGGAGCTCGGCAACTTCGACGTCCTGCTCCTGGGGCCCCAGATTCGCCACATGGAGCGCAGGCTTGCCAAGGTGGTCGGGGACGCTGCCCCGGTCGCCGTCATCAACCCGATGGCCTATGGTCGCTGCGACGGAGCCGCCGTGCTCAAGCAGGCCGAGGAGCTCGTGGCTGCCGGCAGGTAGCGCCTGACGGAGCCCGACGCTCCGGGCACACATCAAGACAACTCATCGTACGTCCATGACGCTCTGAAAGGAGTGATACCCCATGCTTGACAAATTTACGGACCTCATGGAGCGCATCCTGACTCCCGTTGCTGACTTCATGAACGGGAACAAGTACGTGGTGGCAATTCAGAAGGCGTTTACCACCTACACCCCCATCGTCATCACCGGCTCGTTTGCGTTCATGCTGAACCTCATGCTCTGCTCCACCTCGAGCGGGCTTGCCCAGTTCGCGGGATTCGAGTGGCTTGCGAACTACGCCAACATCTTCAGTACGGTCAATTACGCCTGCATCTCCTGCATGGCCCTCTGGATCGCATTCCTTGTCGCCTACTCCATTGGCGAGCAGGATGGGCAGAAGCCGCTCATCTGCGGTCTCATCTCGGTGGTCTGCTTCATCACCGTGCTCGACCCCGAGAACATCGCTGGTAGCCTCGATGCCTCCGCTCTCTTCCTGGCATTTTTCGTGGGCATCGGGTCGATGGCGATCTTCAACGGCCTCATGCGCTTCGAGCGCATCAAGATCAAGCTGCCCGAGTCCGTTCCCGAGATGATTGCCAACAGCTTCAACGCGCTCATCCCAGCCTTCATCACGATCATGCTCTTTGGCGTGTTCGCGGGCGTCCTGTATGTCGCCACGGGGACGTTCATCAACTCGATCATCTACACGGTGATTCAGATTCCGTTCAACCAGGCCATCGGCACGCAGATTGGCGTGAGCATCATCACCGTTCTCTCCCAGCTGCTGTGGTGGATGGGCATTCACGGTCACATGGCCATGAACGCCGTCGCTAAGCCCGTGCGCACCGCGGCTCTTGCCGCCAACATCGCCGCTGTCGCATCCGGCGCGCTTCCCCCCGAGTTCTACACCCTCGCCTTCGTCCACCTGTTCATGAACCTGGGCGGATCCGGCATCGTCATCTCGCTTGCGCTGGCAATCCTCGCGTTCTCCAAGCGAGCCGACTACCGCGAGGTCACGAAGCTTTCCTTCGTGCCGCTGCTCTTTGGCATCTCCGAGCCGATGGTGTTCGGCCTTCCCATCATGCTCAACCCCACCTTCTTCTTCCCCTTCGTGCTGGTGCCCCTCGTCACCTGCAACATCGGCTATTACGCCATCACCTCCGGGTTCCTGACCTCCGCCTACGTCGAGTCGATCGCCGGTGCGCCCATGTTCCTGCAGCAGTTCCTGGCCTTCAGCGGTCAGTGGCAGGCCCTGCTCATGGTCGTTGTCGTCATTGCCGTTGCGTTCGTGCTCTACGTCCCCTTCGTGCTCGTCTCCAACAAGCAGTACGAGCGCGAGCAGGCCGAGGCGGCCAAGATCGAGGCGTAGGAAGCTCCCCCCCAGCGGGCAGGGCGCCTCTCTCCGGCGCCCGTCCCCCGCGCCCCGTGGCGGTTCTGCCGCGGGGCGCCTCACCAGACTTCGCAACCATCGAAGCCCGTGGACGGCGGGCGGACAAGGAGATGCCATGAACGCTTCAATCGAGGCGGATGCCGCCATCGAGGCGGGCGGCTCGCGCCGGCTCGTCGCGACGGACTCGGAGTGCTCGGCGGTCGCCAAGGGCATGCCCGAGGGGTTCCTCTGGGGCGGCGCCGTCGCCGCCAACCAGGTCGAGGGAGCCTACCTCGAGGACGGCAAGGGCCTCTCGATCGCCGACGTGCAGACCGCGGGCGCCCATGGCGTTCCCCGCGAGATTCACGACCACGTGCACGAGGGCGTCTACTACCCGAACCAGGAGGGCATCGACGGCTACCATCGCTACAAGGAGGACGTCGCCCTCTTCGCCGAGATGGGCTTTACCTGCCTGCGCACCTCGATCAGCTGGGCACGTATCTTCCCGAACGGGGACGACGCCGAGCCCAACGAGACGGGGCTTGTCTTCTACGACGCCGTCTTCGATGAGATGCGCGCCCATGGGATCGAGCCCGTCATCACGCTCTCTCACTACGAGATGCCGCTTCGGCTCGTGACCGAGTACGGGTCGTGGAGAAACCCCCGCCTCATCGACTTCTTCGTGCGCTTCTGCGAGACGGTCTTCAGGCGCTATCGCGACAAGGTGCGCTACTGGATGACCTTCAACGAGGTCAACGAGACGATGAACAAGCTCACACCGTTCAACCAGGCGGGACTCATCTTCTCCGAGGACGAGAACGCCAACGAGGTCAAGGTGCTGGCCAGCCATAACATGTTCCTCGCCTCGGCGCGCGCTGTGGCGCTCGGGCACCAGATCAACCCCGACTTCAAGATCGGCTGCATGGTGCAGTATCCCACCACCTACGCTAAGACCTGTCGCCCCGAGGACGTCATCGCCCGCCGCCTCAACATGATGCCCAACTACTACTACACCGACGTCATGGTGCGAGGCCGCTACACCAACCTCTGCCGCGCCCAGATCAGGCGCCTGGGCGTCGAGCTTGAGGTGAGCGAGGAGGACGCCGCCACGCTCGCCGCCGGCACCGTCGACTACATCGCCTTCAGCTACTACTTCTCGTCCGTGGCGTCGAGTGAGAATGGTGACGACCTGCTCGTCGAGCGCAAGAACCCCTACCTCGACCGAACCGACTGGGGCTGGCCCATTGACGCGGTGGGCCTGCGCGTCGCCCTGAACGAGCTCTACGACCGCTATCAGATCCCGCTCTTCGTGGTCGAGAACGGCCTCGGCGCGGTGGACGAGCCCGACGAGCGCGGCTACGTCGAGGACGACTACCGCATCGACTTCCTGCGCCGCCACATCGTCCAGATGGAGCGCGCCGTCAACGACGACTTCGTCGAGCTCATCGGGTACACCTCGTGGGGGCCCATCGACCTCATCTCGGTGGGGACGGGCGAGATGAAGAAGCGCTACGGCTTCATCTACGTCGATCGCGACGACCGCGGCGGGGGCACGCTCGCCCGCAGCAAAAAGAAGAGCTTTGACTGGTACCGCCAGGTCATAGCGTCAAACGGCCGCGTTCTTTAGGCGTCGGGGCGGGGTGCCTGCGGGCGCCCCGCCCTTCTCTTCACGCTAATATAATCTATCATGTAGACACTTAGATTTGCGTATACGCCCCAGCTCGCGCGGGAACAATAGTCGTTGATAAACAACGACCCATGAAGGGGGCAACCATGAGGCTAGACAAGTGGGCGGTCACGGCGCAGGAGGCGCTGCAGGCCGCCGTGGGCATCGCAACGGATGCCGACGCCGGCCAGCTCATGCCCGTGCACGTGCTGAAGGCGCTGCTGAGCTCCGGGGAGCACAACCTGAGCGCCATCATCGAGCGGGTGGGCGCCGACCCGGCGTCCATCGAGGGCCAGGTGGACGACGCCATCGCGCGTCAGCCGCAGGTCAGCGGCGACACCGCGCAGATGGGCATGTCCGACGCCACCGTGCGCGTGGGCAACGCGGCGGAGAAGCTCGCGGCCAAGCTGGGCGACTCCTACGTCACCTCCGAGCACCTGCTCTGCGCGCTCGCGGACGACAAGACCGACGCGGGCTCCATCCTCAAGGCGGCAGGGGTCACCTCCAAGCGCGTCGAGGAGGCGTACAGCTCCCTGCGCGGGGACGAGCGCGTGACCAGCCAGGACTCCAAGCCTGAGTTCGAGGCGCTCGAGAAGTACGGTCGCAACGTGACCGACCTTGCGCGCCAGGGCAAGCTCGACCCCGTCATCGGCCGCGTCGAGG
>DXBM01000038.1 GCA_019116525.1 Candidatus Olsenella pullistercoris
CCCCCTCCCGCGAGTGCGCGAAAGTCCGGGCTAACTTTTTGGCTTCGGACGGTTTTTTCAGATTCGCAACTGGGCAAATGTCCAAGTCTGACGAGAAAACCAAAAAAGTTAGCCGGCACTTTCGCGCACTCGCGGGGAGGGAGGGGCAGACTCGCGGGAGGAAGGGGCGAACTCGCGGGGAGGGAGAGGTGGACGCGCGGCCGGACGGAGCGCACGCGCGGCGGGCCGGGCTGGGCCGCGGCGGCAACGTGGTACCCTAGGGGACGTGAGCCTATCCGTTACGTAAGGAGAACCCATGCGCATTGCCATTGCCTCCGACCACGCCGGCTTCCTCCAGAAGGCCCCGCTTGCCGAGTACCTGCGCTCGCAGGGCCACGAGGTCCTCGACTGCGGCCCCGCCACCGACGACCGCTGCGACTACCCCGACTACGGCGACAAGGTCGCGCGCCTCGTCGCCAAGGGCGAGGTGGAGCGCGGCGTGCTCATCTGCGGCACGGGCCTCGGCATCGCCATGACCGCCGACAAGGTCCCCGGCGTGCGCGCGGTGCCCATCCAGACCGTTGAGTTCGCGCGCCTCTGCCGCGAGCACAACGACGCCAACGTCATCGGCCTCTCCGGCCGCTTCGTGTCGCTCACGGACAACGAGCGCATCCTCGACACGTTCCTCACCACCGAGTTCGGCGGCGGCCGGCACACGGGCCGCGTCGAAAAGATGATGCGGGAGGACGACCCCGCCTTCGAGGGCGTCCCTGTCGACTTCTGATTCCGCCCGCCACCGTGCCCGCCTCGCGCGGGCACGTTCGTATGAGGAGGTACCCATGGCCTACGAGCACCTGAAAGCGTCCGACCCCGCGGTCTTCTCCGCCGTCTCCGACGAGCTGCGCCGCCAGCGCTCCTCCATCGAGCTCATTGCGTCCGAGAACTTCGTCTCGATGGCGGTCCTCGAGGCCGTGGGCTCGCCCCTCACCAACAAGTACGCCGAGGGCCTGCCGCGCAAGCGCTACTACGGCGGCTGCTGGGCCGTCGACGAGGTCGAGGACCTCGCCCGCGACCGCGCCAAGGAGCTCTTTGGCGCCGGGTTCGCGAACGTCCAGCCGCACTCGGGCGCGCAGGCCAACTACGCCGCGCTCACGGCGCTCGCCGCCCCTGGGGACACCATCATGGGCATGGCGCTCGACAACGGCGGCCACCTCACGCACGGCTCGCCCGCCAACTTCTCCGGCAAGCTCTTCAACGTCGTTTCCTATGGCGTTGACGAGAAGACCGAGCGCATCGACATGGACGCCGTGGCCGCGCTCGCCCGCGAGGTGCGCCCCAAGGTCATCATCGCCGGCGCCTCCGCCTACCCGCGCACGATTGACTTCGAGGCGTTCGCGCAGGTCGCCCATGAGGTCGGCGCCAAGCTCATGGTCGACATGGCTCACATCGCGGGCCTCGTTGCCACCGGTCGCCACCCGTCGCCCGTGCCCTTTGCCGACGTCACCACCACGACGACGCACAAGACGCTGCGCGGCCCGCGCGGCGGCCTCATCCTCTCCAACGACCCCGACCTCGCCAAGAGGCTCGACTCCTCGGTCTTCCCGGGCAGCCAGGGCGGCCCGCTCGAGCACGTCATCGCCGGCAAGGCGGTCGCCTTCGGCGAGGCGCTGCGCCCGGAGTTCGCGGACTACACCGACAAGATCCTCGAGAATGCCCGCGCCCTCGGTCGTGGCATGGAGTCCGCGGGCCTGCGGCTCGTCTCCGGCGGCACCGACAATCACCTGCTGCTCGTTGACCTCACGCCCGCCGGCGACGTCACGGGCCGCGACGCCGAGCGCGCGCTCGACGGCGTGGGAATCACCGTCAACAAGAACACGATTCCCGGCGAGAAGCGCTCGCCGTTCGTGACGAGCGGCATCCGCGTCGGCTCCGCCGCCGCCACGACGCGGGGCTTCTCGGAGAGGGAGTGCGAGCGCATCGGCCAGCTCATCGGCGAGGTCGTGGGGTCGCTCGACAAGGGCGACGTCCTGGACCGCGTGTCCATGGAGGTCCGCGAGCTTCTCGACGCCCACCCCCTCTACCCCGAGCTGTAACTCACTTGACAGAGGGGACGGGGGATTCTGTCAAGTCCCTGTCCCCTCTGTCATGAAACGAAAGGAGCACACCATGGCAGAAGAGTTCGACCCCGCGCGCTTCACCGTCATCGACCACCCGCTCGTCCAGCACAAGCTGCACATCCTGCGCGACAAGGACACCTCCACGAAGCAGTTCCGCGAGCTCGTGAACGAGCTCGCCATCTTCGAGGGCTACGAGGCGATGCGCGACTTCCCGCTCGAGGACGTTGAGGTGGAGACCCCGCTCGAGACCATGACCTGCAAGCGCCTCGCGGGCAAGAAGGTCGCCATCATCCCGATCCTGCGCGCCGGCATGGGCATGGTCGACGGCCTGCTCCAGCTCGTCCCCTCCGCGCGCGTGGGGCACGTGGGCATGTACCGCGACCCGGTGACCCACGAGCCGCACCAGTACTACTGCAAGTTCCCCGACGACATCGAGAACCGCACGTGCCTCGTCGTCGACCCGATGCTCGCCACCGGCGGCTCGCTCACCGCGGCGATCAAGTTCCTGCGCGACGCCGGCGTGCGCGACATCCGCTGCCTCACGCTCGTCTCCGCACCCGAGGGCGTGCGCGCCACGCTCGACTTTGACCCCGACGTGCGCCTCTACACCTGCGCGCTCGACCGCCAGCTCAACGACCACGCCTACATCCTGCCCGGTCTCGGCGACGCCGGCGACCGCATCTACGGCACCAAGTAGCGCGAGCACGCCGAGCGGGGCGTTCGTGACGGCGAGATGACCCTCTCGGACGCCCACTTGACGTTTCTGGCGGAAGGACTAGACTGCTCCATACTTTCGAACCCGCTCGAAAGGGAGGCGCTGGCAATGGATCTTCCGGTCGCCGTCGTCTCCGGCGCGCTCTTTGGGCTCTTGGGGTGCGTCGCGCCCGCGGCGCTGTTCGAGCGGGCTCTGAGAGGTGACGCCCCGGTGAGCCTTGCCGCGGGCGTCGCTGCGGTCGGCGCGTCGTTTCTCTCGCTGAGCGCGGTCCTCGTCGTGGTGCGCCTCGTCACGACCGAGGGCTTCTTGGAGTTTGGGTGCTCGATGGGCCTCTCGCTGATCGCTTTCTGGTCGGTGGAGGCAGCAAGGGCCTGGCGCGCCGCCAACAGCGGCACGCGAGGGTGAGAGGGGAGATAGCGTGGGCAATCCTCTGGACAGCCTGGGCGAGGAGGTCAACGAGCTCGTCTCGAGCTTCACGTCCCAGGCCATCGTGGGCGACGTCAACACGGTCGGCTTCACGCAGTACTCGTTCTGGTTCGCGGTGGCGGTCATCCTCATGCTCGCCCTGCTCTTCGTCTTCAAGAAGAAGCAGGCGGCCAGCCTCGTGCCGCAGGGGTTTTTCGTCAACGGCGTGGAGTACCTCGTCGAGTTCGTCCGCGATGACATGTGCAAGGGGCTGCTCAGCGAGTCCTGGAAGCGCCACTTCCCGTTCATCGCCACGATCTTCCTCGTGGTTCTCGCCAACAACATCGTGGGCATCATCCCCGGCTGCAAGCCCGGCACGGGCACCATCTCCACCACGGCCGCGCTCGCCATCTGCTCGTTCGTCTACTTCATCGCGTGCGGAATCAAGAAGCACGGCGCCCTCGGCTACGCCAAGAGCCTCGCGCCTGCCGGCGTCTCGTTCCCGCTGAACGCCCTCGTCTGGCTCATCGAGGTCTTCTCCACGATCCTGCGCCTCATCACGCTCGCCGTGCGACTCTTCTGCAACCTCTTCGCCGGCCACGTGGTCATGGGCACCTTCGCGATTCTCGCCTCGCTCTTCTTCGAGCCGATGGTCCAGGCGTTCTCGCTCGCCACGCTGACCCAGGCGGGCGCCTCGGTCCTGTGGGTGGGGATCCTGCTCGTCATCTACGTCGTGGAGATCATGGTCGCCGCCATCCAGGCGTACGTCTTCGCGCTGCTCACGGCCGTCTACATCCAGATCGCGGAGTCCGACGAGGAGTAGCGCCGTCCTGGCAACCCGCGGGCACCTGCCCGCTGTGGGATAGCACGTCGTTTGAAACTCGTCCCAAAGACCGGGGCGAATGTCAAAGGAGGAACAGTGGGAGCTCTCGGTGTCGTTGGTTATGGTCTCGGCGTTATCGGCGCGGGCATCGGCATTGGCCTGGCCGCCAGTGGCGTCGCGCAGGGCATGGCTCGCCAGCCCGAGGTCCAGGGCCGTCTGTTCACGGTCTTCATCCTTGGCTCGGCCTTCGTCGAGGCCCTCGCCCTCATCGGCTTCGTCGTCAGCCTCATCGTCAAGTAGCAGCGCTGTCGTACGGTTCCGAGTGGAGGCACGCATGAAGAACACAGCCATGAGGTTGGCAGGGTGCGCGAGCGCCGTCGCCGGCGTCGCCCTGGGCACGCCCGCCCTCGCCCTCGCCGAGGAGTCGGCGGTCGGCCCCGACATCCTGATCCCAAAGATGGCGGAGTTCATCCCCGCGCTCATCGCCTTCCTCGTCATCCTGGCGGTCATGAAGAAGCTCGTCTGGCCGCCGGTCCTCGAGATGATGGAGAAGCGCCAGGAGAAGATCCAGGCGGACCTCGACGCCGCCGAGCGCGCCAAGCTCGAGGCGGCCGAGGAGGCCAAGAGCTACGAGGCCAAGATCCTCGACGCGCACCACGAGGCAGACGCCATCGTGGCCAAGGCCAAGAAGGAGGCCGAGGAGGTTCGCTCCGCGGTGCTCGCCAAGGCGCAGCGCGAGGCCGCCGACATCATCGCCAAGGCCCACGGCGCCGTGGACTCCGAGCGCCACAAGGCCATGATCGAGCTCTCGAGCTCCGTCGTCGATCTCTCCGTTGAGATCGCCAGCAAGATTATCGGCAACGACCTCTCCGAGGACGAGCAGCGCAAGCTCGCCGAGAAGTACCTCGCTGAGGTGGGGACCTCAGATGAGCAGCGGTAAGAGGGCGGACGCCGAGAAGGTCGAGGCGTACACCAGGGCGCTTCTGGAGGCGGCCCGCTCCGAGGGGCGCGCCAACTCCGACCTCGTCCAGTGGCAGCACGCCAAGAAGTTCACGCCCGAGGTGCTCGAGACCCTCGCCGCCATGCAGCGCGAGGACGACCTCGGCCTCATCGAGCAGGTCGCCAAGCACTACAAGGAGCTTCTCGACGCACAGGACACCACGGTGTCCGTGACGGTCACGACCGCCGTCCCCATGGACGACGCGCTGCGCGCGAAGGTGCGCGCAAAGACCGAGAAGGACCTGCACGCCCCCGTCTACCTCGTGGAGCGCGTGGACCCGTCGATCATCGGCGGCATCATGCTCGAGATTCGCGGCAAGCGCTACGACGCCTCGGTGCGCGCGCAGCTCGCCAACATCAGAAAGACCCTCTCTTCCACCTTCATTGAGGGCGAGGAGCGCTAATGGAAACCATCAGCTCTGAGAAGATCATGAGCACCCTGCGCGAGGAGCTCGCGCACATCAACGCCACGGTCGACCGCCAGGAGGCGTCCGTCGTGACCGAGGTCGCCGACGGCATCGCGCGCGTCTCGGGCCTCAAGAGCGCCATGTCCGGCGAGCTGCTCAAGTTCACGAGCTCGAGCACCGGGCTCGACGTCTACGGCCTCGTGCAGAACCTCGACCAGGACGACGTGGGCGCCGTTCTCTTCGGTGACGCCGAGGAGATCAAGGAGGGCGACGAGTGCCGCACCACCGGGCGCGTCATGGACATCCCGGTGGGGCACGCCATGCTCGGCCGCGTGGTGAACCCGCTCGGCCAGCCCATCGACGGCCTCGGCCCGATCAACGCCACGCACCGTCGCCCGATCGAGTTCAAGGCCCCCGGCATCATGGATCGCCAGCCCGTGTGCGAGCCCGTCCAGACGGGGCTTCTTGCCATCGACGCGATGGTGCCGATCGGCCGCGGCCAGCGCGAGCTCATCATCGGCGACCGCAAGACCGGCAAGACCGCCATTGCGATCGACGCCATCGTCAACCAGCGCGAGACCGACATGGTCTGCATCTACGTGGCCATCGGCCAGAAGGCCTCCACGGTCGCGGGCATCCGCGAGGCGCTCTCCCAGCACGGCGTGCTGGACAAGACCGTCATCGTGGCCGCCACGGCAGCCGAGTCGGCCCCGATGCAGTACATCGCGCCGATGGCGGGCGCCGCGATCGGCGAGTACTTCATGTACAACGACGCCCACGGCAACCCGGCCGACGCCGAGCACCCCGGCGGGCACGTCCTCGTGGTCTACGACGACCTCTCCAAGCAGGCCGTCGCCTATCGCCAGATGTCGCTCACGCTGCACCGTCCGCCTGGACGCGAGGCCTATCCCGGCGACATCTTCTACCTGCACTCGCGCCTGCTCGAGCGCGCCTGCAAGCTGTCCGACGCCAACGGCGGCGGCTCGCTCACGGCGCTCCCGATCATCGAGACGCAGGAGGGCGACGTCTCCGCCTACATCCCCACGAACGTGATCTCGATCACGGACGGCCAGATCTACCTGCAGTCCAACCTCTTCTTCCAAGGCCAGCGCCCTGCCGTTGACGTGGGCATCTCCGTCTCGCGCGTGGGAGGCGACGCCCAGATCAAGGCCATGAAGCAGGTCGTGGGCACCCTGCGCCTGGACCTGGCGGCCTACCGCGAGAAGCAGGCCTTCTCGCAGTTCGGCTCCGACCTCGACGCCACGACGCAGTACCAGCTCAACCACGGCGCGCACATGATGGAGATGCTCAAGCAGCAGCGCTACTCCGCGCTTGACGTGCGCGACCAGGTCATCGCGATCTTCGCCGCCAAGGAGGACCTCCTCGACGACATCGACCTCGAGAACGTGACCCTGTTTCGTGACGGCCTTGCCGCCTACATGGCGGGACACTGCCCGAAGCTGCGCAACTCCGTGCTCGCCGGCAAGATCGACGACGCCACGGCCGGGCGCCTGCGCGCGCGCATCGCCCGCTTCAAGAAGGCGTTCCTTGCGGAGCACCCCAACCGCCGCCGCGCGGAGGACGTCGAGCAGGCCGCCGAGCAGACCGTGACGGCGCCGCCCGAGGGCGGGCACGAGCCGCTGGACGGTGGGGAGCAGTAGCAGATGGCAAGCCTTCGTGAGATACAGCGCCGCATGAGCTCGATCAAGAGCACCATGCAGATCACGCGCACGATGGAGATGATCTCCACGGCGCGGATCCAGAGGGCGCTCGCTCGCGCCGAGGAGGCGGAGCCGTACAAGGACGCCATCACGCGCATGCTCGCCAACGTCGCCGAGGCGGGCTTCTCGTCCGGCCAGCCCCTGCTCGCGCAGCGCAGCGAGGAGAGGAACGTGCTCTTCATCCTCGTCGCCTCCGACAAGGGCCTCGCGGGCGGCTTCAACGTCGTCCCGCAGCGCGCCGTCGAGTCCGAGATGCGCCGCCTCAGGGCGCAGGGCGTCTCCTCGTCAGTGATCACCTGCGGCCGCAAGCCGACCGAGTACTTCACGTACCGCAAGATCGCGCCCGCGATGTCGTTTGTCGGCATCTCCTCCGAGCCCAACCAGGACGAGGCCGACCGCATCGCGTCCTATGTCATGCGCGGATACGCCTCGGGCGAGCTCGACCGCGTGGTGCTCTACTACTGGCACGCCAAGAACCGCGTCGAGCAGACCATGGTGGTCGAGCAGCTTCTGCCCATCACCAAGGACCAGCTCACGATGCCCAACAAGCCCCGCGAGCGCGAGGCGCTCTCAAAGGTCGAGGGCCACGCCTACACCGACTTCGCCTTCGACCCCTCCGCCGAGGAGGTGCTGGGCAAGCTGATGCCGGCCTACTTCAGGACCGTCATCTTCCACGCCCTGCTCGACTCGGCCGCCGCCGAGCACGGGGCGCGCCGTCGCGCCATGCAGTCGGCCACCGACAACGCGCGCGAGGTGCTCGGCACGCTCGAGCGCACGTACAACCGAGTCAGGCAGGGCTCCATCACCACCGAGCTCAACGAGATCATCGGCGGAGCTTCCGCATTGGAGGACAACTGATGGCAGAGAAGAACACCGAGCCGCGCACCGCCCTCGAGGAGGCGGCCTACAACAAGCTCAACCGCACCGTCGGGACGGGCACGGTCGTGCGCGTCGTCGGGCCTGTCGTCGACGTCAAGTTCGACGGCCAGGTCCCGGGGATCTACACCGCCCTCGTCGTCGAGGGCGACACGCCCGTCGGCCACGCGAGCACCGTGCTCGAGGTTGAGTCCCAGCTGCCCGGCGGCATCGTCCGCACGGTCGCCATGTCCTCGACTGACGGCCTCACGCGCGGCCTCAAGGTGCGCGACACCGGCCACCCGATGATGATGCCCGTGGGACCCTCCACGCTCGGCCGCGTCTGGAACGTCATGGGCCAGCCCGTCGACGGCGGCGAGGTGCCCGACGACGTCCAGTACTACCCGATCCACCACCCCGCGCCCGCCTTCGACGAGCTCACCACCCAGACCGAGATCTTCGAGACGGGCATCAAGGCCATCGACCTTCTCGAGCCCTACGTGCGCGGCGGCAAGACGGGCCTCTTCGGCGGCGCCGGCGTCGGCAAGACCGTCCTCATCCAGGAGCTCATCAACAACCTCGCGCAGCAGCACGGCGGCACGTCGGTCTTCACGGGCGTCGGCGAGCGCACCCGCGAGGGCACCGACCTGTACCTCGAGATGAGCGAGTCGGGCGTCATCGAGAAGACCTGCCTGGTCTACGGCCAGATGAACGAGCCGCCCGGAGCCCGCATGCGCGTCGCGCTCGCCGGCCTCACCACGGCAGAGTACTTCCGCGACCAGGGCCAGGACGTGCTCCTGTTCATCGACAACATCTTCCGCTTCTCGCAGGCCGGCTCTGAGGTCTCCGCCCTTCTCGGGCGCATGCCGTCCGCCGTCGGCTACCAGCCCACGCTGGCCACCGAGATGGGCGAGCTCCAGGAGCGCATCACCTCCACCAAGGAGGGCTCGATCACCTCGGTCCAGGCGGTCTACGTCCCCGCTGACGACCTCACCGACCCCGCGCCGGCAACGACCTTCACGCACCTCGACGCCACGACGGTCCTCTCGCGTGCTATCACCGACCTCGGCATCTACCCCGCGGTCGATCCGCTGGCGAGCTCGAGCTCCGCGCTCGACCCCTCCGTCGTCGGCGAGGAGCACTACCGCGTCGCCATGGCGGTTCAGGAGACCCTCCAGGAGTACTCGGACCTCCAGGACATCATCGCCATCCTCGGCATGGACGAGCTCTCCGAGGAGCAGCAGCACGTCGTTGCGCGCGCCCGCAAGATCCAGCAGTTCCTCTCGCAGTCCTTCCACGTCGCCGAGAAGTTCACGGGCAACCCCGGCGCCTACGTGACGGTCGAGGACACCGTGCGCTCCTTCGCCGAGATCGTTGACGGAAAGTGCGACGACCTCCCCGAGCAGGCGTTCCGCTTCGCGGGCACGATCGAGGACGTGCGCCGTCGCGCGGCGCAGATGTCCGGCGCCGCCCCCGAGCCCGAGCCTGAGGTGGCGACTGAGGGCGAGCAGGGCGGCGACGCCGAGGCGGCGGGCGCTGACGAGGCGGGGAAGTAGCCGATGGCTGAGCTCAACTGCCAGTTCGTTCGCCCTGACGGCCTCCTTTTCGAGGGTGCCGTGGCCAACCTCGTGCTCGTTACCTACGCGGGCGAGCTCGGCGTCTGGCCCGGCCACGCCCCGGAGATCGTGGCGCTCGGCGACGGCGTCGTGCGCATCAGGCGCCTGCCGAGGGACGGCGGGGACGAGTACGACGTCGTTGTCTCGGGCGGCTACGCCGAGGTGGACAACGACGGCGTCATCATCCTCGCCGACCACGCGCGGCGCGTCGACGACATCGACCCCGAGGTCGTCCGTCGCACGCGCGACGAGGCGATCGAGAGCCTCGATGAGGTCGGCAGGGACGACTACCGCAGCGCCTACTACGAGCGAAAGATCAAGTGGTGTAATCTCTTGCTGAGGCAGGCCGCCAAGGGGGCGGCCGCGAGCGCCCGCTAGCACGGAGGTTGCATTGGACGTCATTCAGGTCGAGGGCGGGCATCGCGTAACGGGTGAGGTGCGCGTCGAGGGCGCCAAGAACTCCGCGCTCAAGCTCATGGCCGCCACCATCATGGCGCCGGGCGTGACCACGCTCACCAACGTGCCGAACATCGCGGACGTGCACGTGATGGGCAAGGTGCTCAAGAACATCGGCGCTCGGATCGAGGTCGTGAACGAGCACGAGCTCCGGATAGACACCTCGAGCGTCGACTCCTGGGAGACCCCCTATCACCTCGTCGCCCAGATGCGCGCCTCCACCGCGGTGCTTGGGCCCCTGCTCTCCCGCTTCGGGCGCGCGGTCGTGGCTATGCCCGGCGGCTGCAACATCGGCGCGCGCAAGATCGACATGCACATCCTCGGCCTCGAGGCGCTCGGCGTCGAGTTCGAGGTCGAGCACGGCAACATCTACGCGAGCGCCCCGCACGGCCTTGTCGGTGACACCGTCACGCTCTCGTTCGCGAGCGTCGGCGCCACGGAGAACCTCATGATGGCGTCGGTCTTCGCCAAGGGCGTGACCACCATCGACAACGCCGCGCGCGAGCCGGAGATCGTCGACCTCGCGAACATGCTCAACGAGATGGGCGCCAAGATCTCCGGGGCGGGGTCGCCCGTGATAGAGATCGAGGGGGTCTCCGAGCTCCGTCCGGTCGAGCACAGGGTGGTGGGGGACCGCATCGAGGCGGGGACGTTCCTGGCGATAGGCGCCCTCACCGGCGACCCGGTCACCGTGCTCGGCTTTGACCCCGCCCACCTTGGCCTCGTGCTCAGGAAGTTCGAGCAGATGGGCGCCTCTGTCGAGCGCGTGAGCGGCGGGTGCAGGGTCTGGCGCGAGCGGCCGCTCGTGCCCACCGACATCCAGACGCTTCCCTTCCCGGGCTTCCCCACGGACATGCAGGCGCAGGTCATGTGCCTTCTCGCCCTGGCCAAGGGCAGCTGCGTCATCACCGAGAACGTGTTCGAGAACCGCTTCATGTTCGCGAGCGAGCTGTCGCGCATGGGCGCCGACATCACCATCGAGGGCCACCACGCCATCGTCCACGGCGTCGACGGCTTCTCCGGCACCCAGGTTCGCTCCCCGGACCTTCGCGGCGGCGCGGCGCTCGTCCTGGCCGGACTCGTGGCAGACGGGCTGACCACCGTGTCGGACATCCATCACATCGATCGCGGCTACGAGGGGTTCGTCGAGAAGCTCAGTTCGCTCGGCGCCTGCGTCGAGCGCGCCTCCGTCCCCGACGAGGGCGCGGATGAGCCCCTGTAGTCAAGAGAGGCGGGCGGCAATGATCAACACCGGCGTCCAGGATGACCACGCCCTGAGCCGGGCCAGCGAGGACTACCTCGAGGCCATCTACCGGCTCGCCCACGAGAGGCAGGGCGACGCCGCGGTTCGCTCCGTGGACGTCGCCGAGCAGCTCGGGGTCTCCAAGGCGAGCGTCAACAAGGCGCTCTCCAGCCTCAAGGAGGCCGGGATGGTCGAGCAGAGCCGCTACGGGCGCGTGACTCTCACCGACGAGGGGCGTCGATACGCCGCGCTCGTGTGGCGCTCGCACCGGGCGCTGCGCACCTTCCTCGAGAGCGATCTGGGCGTGAGCCCCGAGACCGCCGACGAGGAGGCCTGCCTCATGGAGCACGTCCTCTCGGCGGACACCATGGAGCGCCTGATTTCCTACCTCGAGCGCCAGGGCATCTCCGTTCCCGAGTAGCTTTCGCTCTCGGTTGACGCCTCCTCGGCGCGCCCTCGCCCCATTTCGCCGTCACCTCCCTCTGCCCTGCGGTCCGATACCGCTTGTAGATGAACGGGATGTGAATCCCCCTCATTGGGGTATGTTCTGAGTGCCGCTGCGCAAAGGCGGCGCAACTGTCAGAACTACCTGGAGGGAACCCCGAATGAAGGCAGTCATTCCCGCCGCGGGCCTTGGCACCCGCTTTCTGCCCGCCACCAAGTGCTCGCCCAAGGAGCTGCTCCCCGTGCTGGATAAGCCCGTCATCCAGTACGTCGTCGAGGAGTCGCTCGAGCCCGAGGGCGTCGACGGCGTCGTGATTGTCAACTCGCACGAGAAGCCCCAGATCGAGCAGTACTTCTCGGTGGACGAGGCCTTTGAGTCCATGCTCGCCGAGCGCGGCAAGTCCGCTGAGGCGGCCCGCGTCCACGAGGCGTCCACCCTTCCCGTCTCCTTCGTCTACCAGGACGAGGCCCGCGGCCTCGGCCACGCCGTCCTTCAGGCTGCCAACAAGATCGACGGAGAGCCGTTCTTCGTCCTTCTCGGCGACTACTTCGTGCCGGATCGCAAGATGTGCGTCCGCATGGCCGAGGTCTCGCGCGAGCACGGCGGCGCCTCCGTCATCGCCGTGGCGCCCGTCCCCGCCGACCAGGTGAGCCGCTACGGCATCATCGCCGGCGAGTGCGTCGGCTTCCTGCCCGGCACCGACGCCACCGACGAGCAGGAGGGCGCCGTCTGGCGCGTCACCGGCCTCGTCGAGAAGCCCAGGCCCGAGGAGGCCCCCTCTCACCTGTTCATCGTCGGGCGCTATCTGCTCTCCCCGCGCATCATGGAGCTCCTCGCGACGCAGGGCCCCGGCGCCGGCGGCGAGATCCAGCTCACTGACTCCATGCAGCGGCTGCTCGACGAGGAGGAGATGTACGCGCTCGTCGTGGATCCCGCCGAGGGGTGCGACACCGGCACCCCGGCGGCATGGGCGGCCACGAACGCCCGCATGGCGCTCGAGGACCCCGCGCAGCGCTCAGCCTTCCTCGAGGCGCTCGGGGAGCGAGGGGCCGCCGCTCTTGGATAAGAGGGCGGACATACTGAGGTTTGGCGTCGACGGCTGGCACGCGCGCTTCGACGAGGCGTTCACGGAGGAGAACGTCGCCCGCCTTGCGGACGCGCTCGCTCTCGTGTGGTCCGACGGGCGTCCGGGTGCCACGGTCTACGTTGGCTATGACTCGCGCCACGCGTCTCGTGACCTGGCCCTCATGGTCGCGGGCATCGCCGCGTCCTACGGCCTTGCGCCGGTCGTCTCCGAGACGGCCTGCCCCACGCCGGCTGCCGCCTGGGCGTGCTCCCGCGACGAGGCGGCGGTCGGGGCGGTGGTCCTCACGGCGAGTGAGCGGTCCTGTGAGTACGGGGGGCTTCTCGTGCGCGGGTCCGACGGCGGCCCTGCGCCGCGTGACTTCCTTGACGAGGTCGAGCAGGCCGTGTCCCTCGTGCCCACGGAGGGCAGGGGGGCGTTCGAGGAGCGTGACCTTGTCGGCCCCTACCTTGCCGACCTCGCAGGGCGCCTCGATCGGGACGCCATTGCGCGGCGCAGGCCCCGCATCGTGGTCGATGCCATGTACGGAGCGGGAACCTCTCACCTTGCGCGCCTCCTCTCCTCGCTCGGGTGCGACGTCACGGAGATTCACGTCGAGCCCCGCGAGGACTTCGGCGGCATCCACCCCGACCCGAGCGACCCCTGGGCCGACGCGTGCGAGCAGGCGGTGCTCGCGCACGGCGCGGACATGGGCCTGCTGCTCGACGGGGACGGCGACCGCGCGGCGGTCGTGGACGAGCGGGGCTTCCTGCTTCCTGCCCGCGTGCTCGTTCCGCTTCTGCTGGGCAACCTGGTGATGGCCCACGGCGCGCACGGGCGCGCCGTCACCACGCTCACCTGCTCCGCCTGCATCTCGCGCGAGGCGGCGCGCCTGGGCTGCACCACCACCTCGGTGCCCGTTGGCTTCTCACGCATATATAGAGAGACGCTCGAGTCCGATGTGATCATGGGCGTGGAGGAGTACGGCGGGGTGTGCGTGCCCGAGCACCTGCGCGAGCGTGACGGGCTGCTCGTCTGCCTCATGGCCGTGGAGATGCTCGCGCGGTCCGGAAAGCCCCTCTCACAGATGACCGCGGAGCTCGAGGACGTCATTGGGACGATGAGCTACGCGAGAAGGGACCTCAGGCTCGACCCCGCGACGAGCCAGGCCTTCAGGAACGTGCTTCCTGGCCTGAACCCCGGGGAGCTCGCCGAGCGCGTTCCCGTTGAGGTCTCGCACGCGGACGGCCTCCGCGCGCAGTTCGACGACGACTCCTGGGTCCTCATCCGTCCCTCCAGGACGAGTCCGGTGGTGAGGGTCTACGCCGAGGCGCCCACGGCGCAGGCGCGCGACGCGCTGCTCGAGGCCGCATGCGACCTCGTAGAGAGGGGTCTCTAGCCGCCCCCGCCCCCGAGTTGTGAACAAAACGTGGAGACGCGGATTCCCGGCCCCGCGGGGCGGCGGGGCGCGTATAGTAATTCCCCGCGCAGCGACGAGCTCACAGCCCACGACCTGCGCGGGAG
>DXBM01000039.1 GCA_019116525.1 Candidatus Olsenella pullistercoris
CCTGTCAGCCCCCGCCCCCAATTCACAGGAGCGTGAGATGAACAAGAAGCAGCGTCGGTGGCGCAACAGGATCGTCGTCGCCATCGCAATCTTTGCCGTCATCATGGTCGTGGACGAGGCCGGGCTTCTCGCCAGCGCCTTCGGGTCGCCCGGAGACGTCTACGCGGCGTTCGCCCTCTACCTCGTCCCCTACCTCGTCGCAGGCCACGACGTACTCGTCAAGGCGGCGCGCAACATCGCGCACGGCGAGGCGTTCGACGAGTGCTTCCTCATGACCGTGGCAACGATCGGCGCCTTTGCGATGGTGCTCTTCCCAGACACCGACCCCCACATGGCCGAAGGCGCGGCCGTCATGATCTTCTACCAGGTCGGAGAGCTCTTCCAGAGCTACGCGGTGGGCCAGAGCCGCAAGTCCATCGCAGAGATGATGGACATCGCGCCAGAGTACGCCAACGTCGAGCAGGGCGGCGAGCTCGTCCAGGTGGACCCCGCCGAGGTGGCCGTTGGCTCCGTCGTCGTGGTCAAGCCGGGCGAGCGCGTGCCGATTGACGGAGTGGTCACCGAGGGCAGCTCCCAGCTCGACACCGCCGCGCTCACCGGAGAGTCCGTCCCGCGGCACGTGGAGAGCGGCTCCGAGGTGGTCTCCGGCTGCGTGAACATGACCGGTCTTTTGCACGTGCGCACCACCAAGCCCTACGGCGAGTCCACCGTCGCCCGCATCCTCGAGCTCGTGGAGAACGCCAGCGAGAAGAAGGCGCGCACGGAGAACTTCATCACCCGCTTCGCGCGCGTCTACACGCCGATCGTGGTGTTCGCGGCGCTCGCGCTCGCCGTGCTGCCGCCGCTTCTGGGCATGGGGGCGTGGTCCGACTGGATCCTGCGCGGCCTCACGTTCCTGGTCGTAAGCTGCCCCTGCGCGCTCGTGATCAGCGTGCCGCTCAGCTTCTTCGGCGGCATCGGCGGCGCGTCGCGGCTCGGCATCCTCGTGAAGGGGTCCAACTACCTGGAGCTTCTCGCCAAGGTCGACACCGTGGTCTTTGACAAGACGGGCACGCTCACCTCGGGCACCTTCAACGTGGTGGCCATCCATCCCGAGGCTGGCGTCGAGGCCGACTACGTGCTCTCGTGCGCCGCTCACGCCGAAGCGTTCTCCGACCACCCGATCGCCGTCTCCGTGCGCGAGGCATACTCCGGCAGGATCGACCGAGAGCGCATCCGCGACGTGCGCGAGGAGTCGGGTCACGGCGTCTCGGCGCAGGTGGACGAGCACGTGGTGCTGGTAGGCAATGACAAGCTCATGGCCGAGCATGGCGCGAGCTGGCACGACTGCGACCTCACGGGCACGGTCCTGCACGTCACCGTCGACGGCGCCTACGTGGGCCACATCGTGATCGCCGACGTCGTCAAGGACGACGCCGAGGACGCAATCCGCGAGCTCCACGAGGCCGGCGTGCGGCGCTGCGTGATGCTCACCGGGGACCGCGCCGACGTTGCCGCTGCCGTCGGCGAGCGCCTGGGCCTCGACGAGGTGCGCGCCCAGCTGCTCCCACAGGACAAGGTCGCAGAGGTGGAGCAGCTGCTCGCTGGGGAGCGCGAGGGCGGCAGGCTCGCCTTCGTGGGCGACGGCATCAACGACGCGCCGGTCCTCACCCGCGCGGACGTGGGCATCGCCATGGGCGCGATGGGCTCGGACGCCGCCATCGAGGCCGCCGACGTGGTCCTCATGGACGACCGGCCCTCTAAGATCGCCTCGGCGATGCGCGTGGCGAGAAAGACGATGCGCATCGTGTGGCAGAACATCGTCTTCGCCATCGGCGTGAAGGTGTTGATCCTCGTGCTCGCCGCCCTGGGGCTGGCCAACATGTGGCTCGCCGTCTTCGGCGACGTGGGCGTGGCGGTCATCGCGATCCTCAACGCCATGCGCGCGATGCGCGTGGAGAGCTAGCGGCACCTCAGACGCCGCGCCGCGCAACAGGGCCCGGCGCCAGACGCCGGGCAGCGCCCAGCGGCGCTACCCGAGCCGCCCGAGCTTGACGCGCAGGATGCGCCGCACGGACTCGTCGATGCGCCCCTCGGTGAGCTCGCCCGTCCCCACGGCGTCGAGGACCCCCTGGTGGGCGGCATCGAGGTCCGCCGGCATCAGCACCATGTCAACGCCCGCCGAAACCGCCGCCACGGCAAGGCCCGCGCCGTCGAGGGCGGCGGTCGCTGCTCCCATCTCGAACGAGTCGGTGATGACGATGCCCTCGTAGCCGAGCTCGTCGCGCAGCACGTCCGTCACCAGCTCGGAGGAGATGGACGCCGGGTCGTCGTCGCCGGTGACGCGCGGCATGGAGAGGTGGCCCACCATGACGAAGGGGACGCCCTCTTCGATGGCGGCCTCAAAGGGGCGGAGCTCCTCGCCGCGGATCTCGTCCAGGGTTCTCTCGGAGTAGATGCTCTGGTCGTGACTGTCCCCAATGGCACCACCGATGCCCGGGAAGTGCTTCGCCGAGCAGAGCATCCCGGCGTCCGTGAAGCCGCGCACCTGAGCGGCCACCATGGGCGAGACCTCGTCTGCGGTGGAGCCGAAGGCGCGGCGGCCCATCGTTCCGTCCGGGTTGCTCGCTATGTCCGCGTCAGGCGCAAAGTCCACGTTGAAGCCGAGGTAGCTGAGGTAGTTGCCCATATAGGCGGCGGCGTCGTAGGCGCGCTCGGCGTCTCCGGTGGCACCGATGTCGCGCATGTCGCCCATGTTGTCCACCCCGAAGCCGGGGTTGCCCGCGACGCGCGCGACCGTGCCGCCCTCCTCGTCCACGCACAAAAAGATCGGAAGCCCGGTCAGCTCCTCGGCGTACCTGAGCGTGTTGGAGAGCATCTCGCGCGTCTGGTCCGCATCCACGAGGTTTGCCTCGAAGTAGCAGATGCCTCCCACCGGGCGCTCGGCGAGCGCGGCGCGCGTGGCCTCCCCCGCCGCGGTCTGCGTGCCCACCCCGGTGAGCGCCTCGGGGCGCACCACAAAGAGCTGCCAGACCTTCTCCTCGAACGACATGCGCGCGAGCGCGTCCTCCACCCTCCCGTCGAGCGAAGCCACGGGCTGCTCGGGGGGCAAGTCGGTCGGATCCTCGACGGGCTCTGGCGCCATCTCCCCCGCCGGCGCCTCGTCATCTGCCGCGGAAGCGCACCCGCCGAGCGCGAGTGCGAGGCAGCCCCCCGCGGCCACGAGGGCCTCCCTGCGGGACATGTGGCGAACGTGGGTCATGGCGACCTCCTCGGGGTGGAAGCCTCGGGCCTCTCGGCACCTCGGCGCGTAGTCACACCATTATGCGGCAAGGCAGCCGCGGCAGACGGCATGGCCAGAGGGTCATCCCCACGTTGCGGCCGGGGTGCGCTCCGTGCCCCCCTTCTGGAATGAAACATACCGAAGCTCCGCGAAAAGCACGCACTTTGGTATAGGAGCAGTCAAGATGCTCCTTGCACCCTGATATGCGTGCGGTATAGTCTCGCACGGCCCGCCCCGCAACACGAAAGGACCCAAGGTGCCACCCTCCGCGAAGACTCCGCTCGCAGTCCGCGAGCTTCTCGCCCTGCTCGCCCTCACGCTCTCGGCGTTCCTGCTCAACACCTCCGAGTTCGTGCCCATTGGCCTGCTCACAGACATCGCGGGGGCCTTTGGCCTCACGGAGTCCGGCGCGGGGCTCATGATCTCGCTCTACGCGTGGGCAGTGGCGCTGCTCTCGCTTCCGCTCATGCTCGCGGCGAGCCGCGTGGCGCCGCGCGCGCTCATCCTCTGCGTGATCGCCGTCTTCTGTGCCGGCCAGGTCGGCTCTGCCCTGGCGCCGAGCTTTGAGCTGCTCGTGGCCTCGCGGCTCGTGGTGGCTGCCTCACATGCTGTCTTCTGGTCCGTTGCCACTCCGTTCGCGGTGCGCGTCGTGGCGCCCGAGCGCGCCTCGCTCGCCATGTCGCTCATCGTCACGGGAACCTCCGTTGCCATGATCTTCGGCCTGCCGCTCGGCCGTGCCCTCGGGATCGCGCTTGGCTGGCGCATGACGTTCGTCTGCGTTGCGGCTGCCGCCGCGGTGGTGCTCGCCTCGCTCGCCGCCTTCTTCCCCCGGCTCGACCCGGGCGAGCCCTTCACGCTTGCGCGGCTCCCCGAGCTTGTGCGAAACCGCCCGCTCGCCGGCCTCTACCTTGCAACCATTCTCTTTGCCTGCGGCTACTACACCGGATACAGCTACATCGAGCCCTTTCTCGCACAGGTCGCCGGCACGCCCGATGCGCTCATCACCGCCGCGCTCACCGTCTTCGGCGTGGCAGGGCTCGCGGGCACGTGGCTCTTCGCGCGCCTCTTCGACGGCCATCGCCGTGCCTTCCTCTCGTGCACGATGCTCGGCGTTGCCGCGGCGCTCCTTATGCTTGCGCCGCTCGCCGCCTGGCCTGCCGGTCCGTTCGTGGTCTGCGCCGTCTGGGGCGCCTCGGCAACCGCCTTCAACGTCGCGGCACAAGCGCAGGTCATCCGCATCACCTCCGAGGACGCCTCGACGGTTGCGATGTCCGTCTTCTCGGGCCTCTTCAACGTGGGGATAGGCGCAGGGTCTGCCCTGGGCGGCCTCGTCTGCGACGCCGCGGGCATAGGGCTCGTGGGCTGGGTGGGAGGCGCGATCGCGCTCACCGGTGCCATCTGGTGCGTCGCCCGCCTCGGCCGCATGCTTGAGCGCGCCTGCGCGTGAGCGCGACAGCGGACCTCGCGAATCTCATCAAGAACGCGAGGGCGATCCCCTCGGGGCTCTAGTCGAGCAGCAGCGTTCAGTCTATATCGCTCGCAGCGAGCCGGCAGCGCTCCACGTGCGTTCAGCTCTCCGTCCCGCGCCCATCTCGCCGGACCTTGTGCCGAGACGGCGCGCGACCCCCTACCGCGCCGGGTAGCGCGCCGGGACGAGCCCCGCGCGCTCGAGCGCCACCACGATCGGGACAACGACCACGAGCTGCAGCGCGATCCCCGGCAGGCCGGTCAGGAAGTAGCCTGCGCCCCACGCGGCGAGCGAGTAGGACCCCGCCGAGAAGATCAGCGCCTGGAGCGCACCCCCCACGAGCCGCCCGACGAGCATCGCGCCCACGAGCGAGACGTAGAGGTCACGCGCGAGCGCGCCAGTGCGGACGTGCGCAGAGAGCAGCCCCGAGACGAGGCCGTAGACCGCGAGCTCGCAGGTCATCGAGGGGAGGATGGGCGCGGCGGGCATCCCGGTGGCAAGGCTCGAGAGAACCGGGGCGAGAAGGCCCGTGGCAAGCCCTGAGGCCGGACCGGCGACGAGCCCCGAGATCATCACGGGGACGTGCATGGGCAGCCAGACGTTCCCGGCGCCGGGAACGGCATGGAACAGCATCGGCAGGACGATTCCGAGCGCGGCACAGACCGCGGCAACGACGACCCTCTTGACCTGGCTCATCTCAGACGCTCCCTCCCTTGCGGGACCCCTTGTCGCACGGCGGCGCAACTTGGTACCCGCGCGCCTCCATCGCAACGGAGAGCTCGTCGGCGCGACGGAAGGCGGCGACGAAGACCGGAACGAGCAGGCGCACATAATTGACGGTACGTCGCATAATATCATGAGAGGCGACGTGTCCACACCTTATTTCTTGGGCACGCGCAAGCTGGCGGCCCTCGCGGAGCAACGTGGGAACGAACTGCAGCGTGACGCCCACGGCGAGCGCCGCCGCCTCCGTGGGGACTCCGAGCGCCGAGAGCGGACGCAGAAGGGAGCGCACCCCGCCGACGAGCTCCTGCGGTCGCGTCGTCGCCGTGAGCAGCGCCCCGAGCACCCCCACGAGCGCCACGCGAGCAGCGACGCGCACGCCCTGCGCGGCCCCAACGGGCGTGAGCGCGAGCGGCCCCAGCTCGAGAACGGCATCTACGCGGGAGAAGAGCAGCGCGTTCATGAGCAGAACGGCGAGAAGAAGCCATCGCATCGCCCACACCGGGCGAAGCGCGCGCCGCCACCCCACGCGCGAGAGCGCGACGAGCGCGCAGGCGAGCAGGCACAGGGCAGCGAGCACGAGCCCGCTCGAGAGCGCGGCGGCGAGCGAGCAGACGATAAGCCCCGCGAGCTTGGCGCCCGCCCTCGCGCGGTGCAGGGGCGAGTCCGCCCACACGTACCCCACAGGCACCCTCATGCCCTTCCCCTTCCCGCCGCGATGGCGCGCGCGAGCTCGGTCGCGTCGAGCGGAGCGCCCTCAACGCGCACGCCCGCGCGCCTGAGCGCCGAGGCGGCGCGGGCAGCGCACGAGGCCTCGAGCCCGTGGGCGCGCATGAGCGCGGCGTCCCCCAGGACCGCTCGAGCGGGCCCGTCGAGTGTCAGGCGCCCTCCCTCGAGCACGACCACGCGGTCGGCGACCGCCGCGAGCGCGTTCGCGTCATGGCTCGCCATGACGACGGTCGCCCCCGAGGCAGCGGCGGCGCGCACGGCGGCGAGACAGGCGGCGCGGGAGGAGGGGTCGAGCCCCGCCGTGGGCTCGTCGAGCAGGAGCAGCTCCGGCCTCAGCGCGAGCACGGAGGCGATGGCAACGCGGCGGCGCTGACCTCCGGAGAGCGCGAAGGGCGAGCGCTCGGCGAGCTCGGAGAGCGAGAGCCCCATGAGCCCGAGCGCCTCGGACGCGCTCAGGCGCGCCTCCCCCGGCGAGGCGCCGCGGGCGACGAGCCCGCAACAGACCTCGCGCTCGACCGTGGCCTCGAAGAACTGCCGCTCCGGAATCTGGAAGACGAGCCCCACCGACGAGGCGAGCCTTCTTTCGCCCTCCCCCCGCGAGGCGTCCGCGCCGTCCACGAGCACGCGGCCGGAGTCGGGCGGAAGCAGGCCGGCCATGACCTCGAGGAGGGTCGTCTTCCCCGAGCCCGTCTGCCCCATGAGCCCGCAGACGCCGCCCGAGAGCTCGAGGGAGACATCCTCGAGCGCCGCGATTCTCTCGCCCGCCTCGCCCTCGAAGGCGAGGCACACATTTGAGAGCGTCATGCGCACAGCGCGCTCACCAGCCCCTCGACCGTGACGGGAGCCGGCCCGGAGGCGACACCGAGGCGAACGAGCTCGAGCCACGTGCGCACGACGAGGGGCGGCTCAAGGCCTGCGCTCGCGAGCAGGCCCTCGTCTACGAGGACGTCGGCGGGCGCGCCGTCGGCGGCGATGCTCCCCTCGCGCATCACCACAACGCGATCGGCCCGGGCGGCGAGCTCCATGTCGTGCGTGATCCACAGGACGGCCGAGCCGCGCGCCGCACGGACGTCGAGCACCGCGCGCACGAGCTCGTCTCGCCCGCGGGGGTCGATCATCGACGTTGCCTCGTCGAGCACGACGAGGCGAGGGCCGACCGCGAGCACCCCGGCGAGGGCGACGCGCTGCTGCTGCCCTCCGGAGAGTCCCAGGACGGAGCGACGCTCGAACCCGGGGAGCCCGACGGCAGCAAGCGCGTCAGCAACCGCGGCGCGCGCCTCGTCGGCGCTCGCCCCGAAGTTCTCCGGGCCGAAGGCCACGTCCTCCCCCACCAGCGTGGATACGAACTGGTTCTCGGGGTTCTGGAAGACCATGCCGCACGCCCGCCGCAGCTCGCGCGCGGCCCCCGGGTCGCTCGCGTCGAGGCCGACGACGCGCAGCTCGCCCTCCTGGAGGCCAACGAGGGCGTTGAGGTGCCGAGCGAGCGTCGTCTTCCCGGAGCCGTTCGCGCCGACCACGGCGACGAGCTCGCCAGGGGCCACGTCGAGCGAGACCCCGTCAAGGTCCGGCTCGCCGCCCGGCACGTAGCGGTGGCGCACCCCGCGCGCCTCGACGACCTTCTCGCCCACGTCCACCTCCCCCGCGTAATTGACGCAACGTTGCGTATTCTAGCGCAGCCGCGATGTGGGGGTGCGCAGGAGCGCTCGCTCCGCCCCGCTGCCGCCCCACCCCGCCGCCCCCGCTGCCGGTTATGTACACCCCTCGGATCCCCATGGAATCGCATGGGCAACAAAACCACAGGTAGACGCCTCGGTCATGCTCTGCCTCTCTTTGAGGGGTGTACATAACCGTCGACCGAGCAGCGCGACGAGAGCACGCGTTATAGCAGCGAATGTGCAACGCCACACGCAAATGCGCCGCCTACCTGCGGTATCCTTGACGCACGCCCAAACAACCAAGGAGGACACGTGCTCACCTTCGAGAGGTACGTCCGCCCGTCGACCCCTCGGGAGGCCTACGACCTCCTGCGGGAGAACCGCCTCGCCACGGTCGTCGGCGGCATGATGTGGCTGCGCCTTGCCGACCGCACCTCGCCCCTCGGGATCGACCTCTCCCGCTGCGGACTCGACCGCATAGAGGAGACCGACGGCGCGTGGCGCATCGGCGCCATGGTGACGCTCGCCCAGCTTGAGAACCACGAGCGCTTCCAGGCCTCCACCTGCGGCGTCTTCACCGAGGCCGTGCGCGACATCGTGGGAGCGCAGTTCCGCAACCTTGCCACGGTGGGCGGCTCGCTCTACGCGCGCATGGGCTTCTCGGACGTGGTCACGTCGCTGCTCGCGCTTGACGTTGAGGTCGAGCTCGAGGGGGCGGGCGTCATGCCGATCATCCCCTTCGTCGAGCGCGGGGCGAGAAACGACATCCTCACCCACGTCATCGTGCGCAAGCACCGCTACCAGGCCGCCTTTGCCTCCGTTCGCATCGCCGCCACGGACTTCTCCGCGCTCAACGCGGCGGCGGCCTGCTGGCAGGGCTCCTGGCACGTCACCGTGGGCGCGCGCCCCAAGAAGGCGACGCTTCTCACCGGCGGCGAGCGCATCCCGCTTCGACGTGACTTCTCCCCCAAGGAGCTCGATGCCGTCTGCGAGCTTGCCGAGAGCCTCGACTACGGAAGCGACCTGCGCGGCACCGCCGAGTGGCGCGCCCGCGTGGCGCCCGTGCTCGTGCGGCGCGCAGTCGCCGCCGCCCAGGCCAAGCCCCGCGCAGCCAAGGAGGTCGCACCGTGCTAGTCAGCCTCACCCTCAACGGCGCCCGCCTCACGGAGGACGTGCGCCCCGACATGACCCTCTTTGACTTCTGCCGCGCGCACGGCGCAAAGTCCGTGAAGTGCGCCTGCGAGACGAGCAACTGCGGCCTGTGCACCGTGCTGCTGGATGGCGAGCCCGTGCTCTCGTGCTCCGTGCTCATGGCGCGCGCGGACGGCCATGACGTCACCACGCTCGAGGGCGTGCGCGACGGCCGCCGAGAGCTGCTGGCGCGCTGCCTTGCCGAGGAGGGCGCCGAGCAGTGCGGCTTCTGCGCGCCCGGCCTCGAGATGGCCGTGCTCGCGCTCGACGCCGCGCACCCCGGCGCGGACGACGAGACCGTCCGCCGCTTCCTCGCCGGCAACCTCTGCCGCTGCTCCGGGTACGCGAGCCAGATGCGCGCTGTGCGCCGCTTCCTCGCGCGCCACGACAACGGCGGGGAGCTTCCTGAGCGCGTCGTCCCGGAGGACCTGACCAGCCAGGACGGGGAGCCTCGGAGCCAGATCTCGCGCCCCGTCGCCAAGAAGGACTCGGGCGCCCTTCTCGCCGGCGCGCCCGTCTTCACCGAGGACCTCGCGCCCGAGGGCGCCCTCGTGGTGAGGCTCGTGCGCAGCCGCCACGCCAACGCCTACGTCACCGGCATCGATGCCTCCGCGGCGCTCGCGATGCCCGGCGTCGTGGCCGTCTTTGGCCCCGATGACGTGCCGCACAACCGCTTCACGCTGGCGGGACAGTCGTTCCCCGAGCCGAGCCCCTACGACACCGTCCTTCTCGACCGGCACGTGCGCTACGTGGGCGACGAGGTCGCCATGGTCGTGGCAGAGGACGAGCGCACGGCGGCCGCGGCCGTGCGCGCGGTCAAGGTGAGCTACGAGCCGCTGCCCGCGGTGCTCGACCTCGAGGGGGCGCTCGACTGCGAGACCGTCGTCCACGACGAGGACGACTGGACGCCCGGCGGCGACAAGTCCGGCGACCCGTCGCGCAACCTCGTGGCGCACGGCCAGCGCGTCCACGGGGACCTGGACGCCGCCTTCGCCGACGCGGACGTCGTCATCGAGCGCACCTACCGCACGCAGGCCACCGAGCAGGCCATGATGGAGACGTTCCGCTCGTTCGCCTACACCGACGCCTTCGGGCGCGTGACGGTGGTGAGCTCCACGCAGGTGCCCTTCCACGTTCGCCGGCAGGTGGCGACGGCGCTCGGCATCCCCAAGAGCCAGGTGCGCGTCATCAAGCCGCGCGTGGGCGGGGGCTTCGGCGCCAAGCAGAGCGGCTGCAACGAGGCCTTCGCCGCCTTCGCCGCCATGCGGACCGGTCGCCCGTGCCTGTGCCGCTACACGCGCGAGGAGACCATGTGCTGCACCAACACGCGCCATGAGATGCTGCTCAAGGTGCGCGTGGGCGCCAAGCGCGACGGCACCCTCACCGCGATCGACCTCTACGCCCTCTCCAACGCCGGCGCCTACGGCTACCACGGCACCACGACGGTCACGCTCGTGGGCGGCAAGGCGCTCCCGATCTACAACCACGTGGCGGCGAGCCGCTTCTCCTACGACGTCGTCTACACCAACACCACGCCGGGCGGCGCCTACCGCGGCTACGGAGCGACGCAGGGCTGCTTCGCGGTGGAGTCCGCCGTGAACGAGATGGCGGACGAGCTGGGCATGGACCCCTGCGAGCTGCGCCTCAAGAACCTCGTGGGGCCCGGCGAGACCCTCTGGCAGCTGAACGACGAGCCGCTCCACAGCTGCCGGCTCGACGAGTGCCTCAAGCGGGCGATGGACATGGTGGGCTGGCGGGAGAGGCCGCTTCGCGAGGACCTCGGCGACCGCGTGCGCGGCATCGGCGTCGCGCTCACGATGCAGGGCTCCGGCATCGCGATGGTCGACATAGCCAACGTTGACATCCGCCTCGAGGACGACGGCTTCTACGTGCTCTCCATTGGCGCCACCGACGTGGGCACCGGAGCCGACACGATCCTCGCCCAGATCGCCGCCGAGGCGCTCGGCTGCTCCGTGGACCGCATCGTCACCAAGGGCGTCGACACCGACACCTCGCCCTTCGACACCGGCGCCTACGCCTCCTCCGGCACCTACACCACCGGCGGCGCCGTCGTGCGCGCGGCCGAGGACCTCGTTCGCCAGATCCGAGAGCAGGCCGCTCGCGTCTGGGACGTGAGCGAGCAGGACGTGGAGTTCGACGGTGAGCGCGTGAGCTTCCTCGGCTCGGGCACCCCCGAGAGCCCCGAGCGCGAGATGACGGTCGCCGAGCTCGCCAACAAGATGATCGGCTTCGGCCTCATGCCGGGCATGCTCGAGGGCCACGGGTCAAACGCCCAGCCCACCTCGCCGCCGCCCTACATGGCGGGCATAGCCGAGGTCGAGGTGGACAAGGAAACGGGGCTCGTGCGCGTGGTCGACTACGCCGCCGTCGTCGACTGTGGCACCGTCATCAACCCAGCGCTCGCGCGCGTACAGGCCGAGGGCGGCATCGCCCAGGGCATCGGAATGGCGCTCACCGAGGACGTCTCGCGCGACGAGAAGGGGCGTCTGCGCACCGGCAGCTTCATGACGTACAAGCTGCCGACGCGCCTCGACGTCCCCGAGCCGCGCGTGGAGTTCATGCCGAGCTTCGAGCCCACGGGCCCCTTCGGGGCCAAGTCCATCGGCGAGGTCGTCATCAACACGCCGTCCCCCGCGGTCATGAGCGCCGTTGCCCACGCGACCGGCCGCTACGTGCGCGACCTGCCGATCACCCCGAGCAAGGTGCTCGCCTGCGAGTAGCGCGACGAGAAGGACGACAAGGGCCCGGGAGCCCCCGCTCGCGCGCGGCCGCACGGGCGGGGGCGCTCCCGGGCACCGGCTCAGGGCACGTCGGCCGGCTCAGAGCGCGTCGATTCCCCGGTTTTGCACGACGACCCCCTTCTCGTCGCCCAACCCGCTCAAATCCAACCTCTTTTCTCGGTTGTGAGCAACACGTTTTATATGCGACGAGAAGAACGCTCGTATCCGGGCTCCTATATGAACGACCTGACGTCAATGACCGGGTTGTGAGCAATACCTTTGATGAGACAGGGGCCTTCGCATCAAAGATGTTGCTCACAACCCGAAAGTGACAGAGCGGGCCCGTGCGGGGGCGGCGAGCGGGGGCGACCCAAGCACCGGATCGCCCCAGGGGCAGGGGCGCCCTGTCGCGCGCCGGGCCTCAACGCGGCGAGAAGAACGCGCGCCCCCGCTCGCGCTAGAATCGAGTGGTTGGGCTTCTTCTCGGAGGTTGGATGTTCAGGCTGAGGCGCTACCTCAAGGGCCACTACGTCGAGTGCGTTCTGGCGCCGCTGTTCAAGATGCTCGAGGCGCTCCTGCAGCTCCTCGTGCCGCTCGTGATGGCCCAGGTCATCGACGTGGGAATCGCGGCGCGCGACGCCTCCTACGTGCTCTCCCACGGAGCGCTCCTGCTCGTGATGGGCACCTTCGCCTGGCTCGTCTCCGTCACGGCGCAGTACTTCAGCTCGCGGCTCGCCGCCGCCTTTGGCACGGCGCTGCGCGACGACCTCTTCCGCCACGTGCTCAGCCTCTCGCGCGCCGACGTGGAGCGCCTGGGCAAGGCCACGCTCGTCACGCGCATCACCAACGACTCCCAGCAGGTGCAGGACGGCCTCAACATGTTCTTCCGCCTCATCCTGCGCTCGCCGTTCGTGACCTTCGGCACGGTGGTCGCGGCGTTTCTCGTCGACGGGACCGAGGGGGCGGCGCTGCTCGTTGCCGTGCTCGTCTCGGGCGCCGTGGTCATGGGCTTCATGCGCGTGACCACAAGCCGCTACCGCGACATCCAGCGCGGCCTCGACGACGTCCAGCTCGCGTGCGCCGAGAACCTCGAGGGCGCCCGCGTGCTGCGGGCCTTCCGCCGCGAGGACAGCGAGCAAGCGGCGTTTGCCGAGGTGGCGGGCACCGTCCGCGACCGCCAGGTCACGACCGGCGACATCTCCGCGCTTGTGAACCCGCTCACCTACGTCGTCATCAACTGCGGCCTCATCGCGCTGCTGTGGTTCGGCGGCTTCCAGGTGAGCGCTGGCGACCTCACGCAGGGCCAGCTCGTTGCCCTCGTGAGCTACGTGAGCCAGGCGCTCGTCGAGCTCCTCAAGCTCACCAACCTCATCGTGCTGCTCTCCAAGGCGTCGGCGTGCGCCCGTCGCGTGAACGAGGTCTTCGAGACGCGCCCCTCCATGACCGACGGCACGTGCCAGGCGTCCTTTGCGCCCGGCGAGCCCGCCCTCGCCTTCGACGACGTGAGCTTCACCTACGCCGACGGCGCCGGGAGCGCGCTCGAGGGCGTGAGCTTCTCGCTCGCGCCCGGCTCGACGCTTGGCGTGATCGGCGGCACGGGCTCGGGCAAGTCCACGCTCGCGAGCCTCGCCATGCGCTTCTACGACACCACGAGGGGCACGGTCCGCGTGGGAGGCACCGACGTCCGCGAGCTCGAGCGCGCGTCGCTCAGGGCGTCCGTCTCGCTCGTGGAGCAGGGCGCCACGCTCTTCTCGGGCACCATTGCCTCCAACCTCCGCTGGGGCGGGCCGGACGCCAGCGAGAGGGACCTCGAGGCGGCGATCTCCACCGCGCAGGCAACCGCGGTCGTGGACGGCAAGGAGGGTCGCCTCGCGGCCGAGGTCGAGCAGTTCGGGCGCAACTTCTCCGGCGGCCAGCGCCAGCGCCTCGCCATCGCGCGCACGCTCGCGCGCCGCCCGCGCGTCCTCATCCTCGATGACGCGTCCTCGGCGCTCGACTATGCCACCGACGCCGCGCTGCGTCGCGCCATCGCGCGCGACTGCGCGGACACGGCCGTCGTCACCATCTCGCAGCGCGTCGCCGCCGTGCGCCACGCTGACCAGATACTCGTGCTCGACAGAGGGCGGCAGGTGGGGCTAGGCACCCACGAGGAGCTTCTTGCCAGCTGCCCGGTCTACCGCGAGATCTGCGAGTCACAGCTCACCGCAGAGGAGGTGTCCCGATGAGCGCGAAGGACGCCCGGCGCCGCACCTCCGACGGCACGGTCCGCCGCATGGTCGAACTCTTTGCCGCGCGCCGCGGCACCCTCGCGCTCGCCGCGGCGCTCACCGTGGGAGTCGTCGTGGGCACGCTGCTTCTGCCCGTGCTCACCGGCCAGGCTATCGACTGCGTGGTCGGCCCCGGCGAGGTGGACTTCGGCGGCCTTCACCGCGCGCTCGCGCAGATTGCTGTCACGCTCGCCGCGACCGCCATCTGCCAGTGGTCGCTCACGGCAGTGACCAACCGCCTCGCGTTCGGCGCCGTGCTCGGCCTGCGTAAGCGCGCCTTCGATCACCTGCAGGAGCTGCCCCTCTCCTACCTCGACTCCCACGGGCACGGCGACCTTGCGAGCCGCATCGTCACCGATGCCGACATGCTCACCAACGGCCTCCTCATGGCGTTCCAGCAGCTGCCCGCTGGCGTGCTCACGATCGTGGTCACGCTTGCGTTCATGTTCGCGCTGAACCCCGCCATCGCCGCCGTCGTGGCGCTGCTCACGCCCATCTCGATCTTCACCGCGCGCTTCATCGCCACGCACAGCGCCAAGCACTTCTCGGGCCAGACGCGCATCCGCGGCGAGCTCACTGCCTACGTGGAAGAGATGGTCGGCGGCATCTCCGCCGTTGAGACCTTCTGCCAGCAGGAGCGCGTCGCCGAGTGCTTCGCCGAGACGGACGCTGCGCTGGGCGAGGAGAGCTTCAAGGCGGTGTTCTTCTCGTCCCTGGTGAACCCCACGACGCGCTTCGCGAACGCCCTGGTCTACGCCGCGATTGGCATCTTTGGCGCGTTCGTGGCCATGAGCGGTGGGATCACCGTGGGCGGGCTGTCGGCGTTTCTCGGCTACGCGGACCAGTACGCCAAGCCCTTCAACGACATCTCTGGCGTGGCCACGGAGCTGCAGAACTCTGTGGCGTGCGCTCGGCGCCTCTTTGCCCTGCTCGACGAGGCCGCCGAGGAGCCTGACGCCGCGGACGCCTCCGTGCTGGCTGACCCGTGCGGCGAGGTGGAGTTTGACCACGTGGCCTTTGGCTACGACGCCGGGAGCCTGGTGCTGCGCGACGTTGACCTCGCGGTGCGTCCCGGCATGCGCGTCGCGCTCGTCGGCGAGACGGGCTGCGGCAAGACCACCCTCATCAACCTGCTCATGCGCTTCTACGACGTGAGCGGCGGGGCAGTGCGCGTGGACGGGCGCGACGTGCGAGCCTGGACGCGCGAGAGCCTGCGCGCCGGCTGGGGCATGGTGCTGCAGGACACCTGGGTGCGCCGCGCGACGGTGCGCGAGAACGTGAGCATGGGGCGCCCTGACGCCACGCTCGAGGAGGTGCGCGCCGCCTGCCGCGAGGCATACGCTGACGACTTCATCTGTCGCCTGCCGCAGGGCTACGACACCGTGCTCGACGGCTCGAGCGCCCTGTCCGCAGGCCAGCGGCAGCTCCTGTGCATCGCGCGCGTGATATGCGCGCGGCCAGCCATGCTCATCCTCGACGAGGCCACGTCCAACATAGACACTCGCACGGAGCTCCTGGTGCAGCGCGCGCTCGCTCACCTCATGGCCGGGCGCACGAGCTTCGTGGTGGCGCACCGGCTCTCCACCGTGCGCGACGCGGACCTCATCTGCGTGGTCGCCAACGGCCGGATCGCGGAGCGGGGCACGCACGACGAGCTGCTCGCCGCGGGCGGGCGCTACCGGCGGATCTACGAGGCCCAGTTCGCCCCAACCGAGTAGCGCAATTGGGGACGTGGTTTTTCTCTCAGAGAGAACGGGACAGGTTCATGGGGCGCCAACGCCTGGGCGACAGGCAGGCGCCGCTCGAGCCTGTCCCCTTTTCTCTGAGAGAAAAACCACGTCCCCAATTTACAGACCCCCAATTTACAGACCGTGGGAGCGGAGGCGCGAGTCGATCTCCTTGAGCGTGATGCGCGCGGCGAAGAGCTGCCGGTACGTGGCCGTCTTCACCTTGCCCACGGCGGAGAGCTCCTCCATGCGGGCCCTGGTGGACGCAAGCTCATCGCGCACCTCGGCAGCGAACGCGTCGTATGCGGCGAGGCGCCCGGCGTCCCCCTCGCCCATCAGAAGTTGGCCCCGTTCCAGCCGAAGCTCGGCGTCCAGCCGTAGCGGATGTAGAGGCGCGAGGGATCCACGCCCAGCTCGCGGCTGATCACGGGCGTGACCCTCTCGGTAAAGGCCTCCCACGCGCTCGCCGGCACCTCGCTGCGGGCAAAAACGCCCACCTCGACGTAAGCGCAGGGCTCGGAGTCGTCACCGGCGAAGTAGATGTGGGCGTCGTCCTCAAAGAGGCACATGAGCCAGGCCTCGGACTTCCCAGGAATGGCCTCGATCGCGCTGCCGTAGGCGGACTTCAGCGCCTCGCGAGCCTCCGGGGAGATGCGCGCGGAGCAGTACGTGTGGACGACGGGCATGGCGGCTCCTCTCGTTTCGTGTCAGCTATCAAGAAGGATAGCCGAGAGGGACGTGGGGGCGAGCGGGGCGTAAGATGAGTGCGAGGGAAAGGTCACGCGAGAGGGGCGCGCATGAGGGTCGTTGAGGTCTGCTTCAGCCCGACGGGCGGCACGCGCCGCGCGGCGGACGTCGTCGCGAGGGCGCTGGCGCGCGAGCTGGGGACGGGGACGCCCGTCGCGCACGACCTCACGGGCCCGAGCGCGGACGCCTCGCAGGTGACGCTCGGCGCGGGCGACCTCGTGCTTCTCGCCGTGCCGTCCTTCGCGGGCCGCGTGCCGGCCGTGGCAGCGGAGCGCCTCGCGCGCCTCCGGGGCTCGGGCGCGCTCGCCGTCCTGGTCTGCGCGTACGGCAACCGCGCCTTTGAGGACACCCTCGTCGAGCTGCAGGACCTTGCCGAGGCCGCCGGCCTCCTCCCCGTGGCGGGCATCGCCGCCGTGACGGAGCACTCCATAGCGCGCCGCATTGCCGCCGGCCGTCCGGACGGCAGCGACGAGCGCGCGCTCGCCTCCCTTTCCGCGCGCGTCGCCGAGAAGGTCGCGCAGCTGCCAGAGGGCGTGCGCCCAGCTTCCCCCGAGCTTCCCGGCAGCCGCCCCTACAAGGACGCTCGTCCAACGGGCCCCGTCCCCGCTCCCACCGAGGCCTGCGTGCGGTGCGGCGCGTGCGCGCGGGCATGTCCCGTGGGCGTGATCGACGCGCGCGGCCCCGCGCTCGCGGACGCCGCGCGCTGCGTCTCGTGCATGCGCTGCGTGAGCATCTGCCCGCACGACGCGCGCCGGGCGGACGCCGGCGAGCTCGCCGCCATCGAGTCGAGGCTCGCGCCGCTCTGCTCCGTGCGCAAGGAGCCGGAGCTCTTCCTGTAGCCAGTCCTTCGCGCGGCAGCTCCCGCGCAGAGAGGGGTCACCATGAGGCACTCAAGGGCGTTCTGGGCCGCGTTCGCGCTTCTCGCGGGGGCCACCATCCTTGACGTGGCAAATCCCTGCGTGGGCATCTTCGCCCTGTTCCATCTCGTGCTGACGTTCGTCTCGCTCATGGCCTACATCGTCATGCGCGCGCACGCGAAGGGGCTCGTGTACGGCAGCCGCGCCTTCGAGGCAGCCCGCAGGCACGGCGGCGAGGAGGCCGAGCGCCTGGCACGCGAGGCGTCGCGTCGCACGACGAGCCTCTTGAGCCGCATGCTCCTCGGCATGGCGGCGGTCTTCACCGTGTTCGCCTCCGTTGCCACGCTCCTGCTCACGATGATCGGCCTCGACCCGTCCGCAGGAGGGAAGGTCATGTTCCCGGTGCAGCTCGCGCCCTTCGACGCGGCCTTCGACCTCTGGGCGCTCTCGGCCGTCATGAGCGTGGCGGCAGCGGTCCTGCTCGTCGTCGCCGGCGGCGACGTGCGCCGGTGGCTGCGCATGGCGGCGTGAGAAGCACGCGCCGGACCCCTCACGCCCCGAGGTCGACAAGGGCCTCGTCGCCCACGCACACCCACCCATCCACGCGCCGCGGCTCCATGGTGGCCCCGAACGCGGCGAGCTCGTCGAGCAGGTCCATCTCGACCTCGCGCACGTCGGCATAGCGGCGGTACGCCACGCCGAGCTCCCCCGCGTCCATGCGCTCGCGGAAGCGCTCGAGCTCGGGCGTCTCGCGCTCGCCCGGGGCCAGCGCGCGCAGCCACACGAGCACGCGCGAGCAGCCCGTCCCCTCCGAGCGCGCCTCGAGCGCGACCTCGAGCTCCTCGAGCGTGTACTCGCCGCAACGCCGGTGGAAGAGGAAGAGCGCGAGGTCACAGCCGCGCACGAGGTCATCGTACTCGGCCTGCTTGCCGCCCGCGTGGCGCGCCACGGCAATGCTCTCGTGCTCCCACTTCACGAGCGAGAAGCGCGTGCCCCGTCCCACGTACGCGTCGCTCAGCCTGCCCATGAAGTCGCCGAGGGCAACGCGGTCGTCGCGCAGCTCCTCGCTTGACCCCAGAAAGATGCGCGTCACACTCACGATGCCCCTCCCTCGAGGTCGCTCAGGCGCTCCCTGGCCTGCTCGGCGGCCCTCTCGCTGCCCGCGGCCTCGAAGCGCCGGACGAGCTCGCGGCACGCGGCGACCGACGCCTCGCGCTCCCCCGCTCGCCAGAGGCAGATCGAGAGCGGGTCGAGCACGCTCGCCATCGCCCGGTCCGAACCGCTGACGCGCCGCGTCGCCTTGAGCAGGCTCCGGAACACCTCCGAGGCCTCGACCCACTCGTCCATGTCCATGAGCTCGCGGCCCCAGTCATAGACCGGCTGCAGCTCGACGAGGCGCCGCTCGCTCCCAGAGGGCCGCAGGGACTCCCCTCGCGCCTCCCACGCGAGCCGGCTCCTGAGCCGTTGGGCCTCCGCGAGCGCATCGGCATAGGAAAAGGAGATCTCCCCCGCAACCTGCCCCGCGAGCCGCTCCATCCCCTCGACGGCCCGGTCGAGGCAGCGCAGCCTCTCCTCGGGCGCCTCATCCACGATCTCAACGAGCAGCCAGAGCGCCCCGCACGCCGCACCCTCCACGATGTCTCCGAGAGGGCGGGCGCCGAAGAGCGCCGTGCGTAGGCCGTCGAAGAGCTCCCGCGCGGTCTGCCGCACGTCACGACGATCGCCCAGGCCATCGTGGGCGATCGCGAGCGGTGCCGCGAGCGTGCTGAGCCCGAGCACGGCCTCCCTCGAGCCCAGATCCGCGGCCCGTCGCAGCGCGTCGGCCGCCTCGCGCACGTGCGCGAGCATCTCCTCCTCGCGCCCGCCGAGGTCCGACAGGACCAGGGCCAGGGAGGCGAGCGCCGCGGCGAGCTGGGGCGCATGGGCACGCGGGGAGCCGGCGCAGAGGCGGCGCGCGACCTCGACCGCGCGCTCGGCGCAGGCAAGGTCGTACCCAGCCCCGCCCATCGCGGCGAGGGCGCCGACCGAGACGAGGGACTGGAGGTAGATCGGCGCCCACGCGTCGAAGTCCTTCTCGACTCCCCGCTCGCAGAGCCCGCGCGCCTCGGCCAGGAACTCGCCGGCAGCCTCCGCGTCGCCGAGCACGGCGCGAAGCCCGGCGAGCTTCGTCAGCGCGAGCGCGAGCAGCTCCTGGTCGGACGCCACGGCGTCCGGGCGCGACACGAGCTCGCGCGCCGTGGCAACGGCCTGCCCCATCCGTCGCGCCTCCTCGTCGATCCGACCCGCGTCCGCGCTGAGCTGTGTGCAGAGCGCGTAGGCCTGCCAGCGCGAGCGCAGGGCCTCCGATCGCTCGCGCCCCATCGGGATCTCGAGCATCCCCAGGGCCTCCGCGAGCGTCTCCGCCGCGCTCTCGGGAAGGCCCGCGCGCCACTCGGCCTCGGCGGCCTCGCGCAGCGCGTCGGCCACGGCGAGCGGCCAGCCGGGCCGCTCCGCGCGCAGCAGCTCCACGCGGCCCCTCATGGCGGCAAGCGCGCCCGTCTCGTCCCCCAGCTCCCGGCGGCACGTGGCCGCCTCGGCCAGCGCCGCGCCCCAGCACCACACGGCGTCGTCGGCAAGGGGGCGCGGGGCGTCCGAGAGGGCCGCGAGGGCGCCCTCGAGCGCCGCGAGCGCCTCCTCGAAGCGCTCCTGGCGCAGCAGGTTGCTCCCGTGCTCGCAGCGGGCCAGCCACCCGAGCCCGTAGCGCCCCTCGAGCGCCGCGGCCTCGCTCAGCACGCGCGCCACGCGCCCCTCGACCTCCGGCGTCGGCGCCTGCGAGCGGAGGAGGCGCGCGAGCTGCAGCTGCTCGGACACGTTCGCCCGCAACCGTGCGAGCACGGCGCGCTCGGCCGCCCGCATGGCCTCGAGGTCGTGGATCGCCCGGTCGCGCTCGTCAGCGAGCTCGCGCTCGTCGAGCATGCGGATGGCGGCGTCCACCTTGCCCTGCTCGGCCAGGCGGTAAGCCGCGCGCTGGCGCAAGGTGAGCGCGGCGGCCCCTTCCGTCGTGCGGCGCGACATCTGGAGCATGAAGTCGAGAAACGCGCGCTGCCCCCGCGCGACCTCGTCGACAAGGACCTCGCGGCGGCGCGCGAGCGGCAGGTACTCGGCGCGCACGGCCTCGTCGTCCGGGCGCTCGAGGTAGCGGGCCTTGAGGTTGAGGTAGTGCGGCTCCATGGCGCCCAGCTCGGCGCGGGCGTCCTGCACGCCGCTCCAGCCCTCCCAAGCCGGGATGCCCGCGAGGCTCACGACCGGCACGCCCCAGAGGCAGGCGCTGTCCCCCTTGACCTCAAGGGCCGCAGGGGCGGACTTCACCGCGGGAGGCAGGGGCACGGCCGGCATCCCCGGCAGGCCGGGGGCGCCCGGCAGGAGCGTCGCGGTCGTGGGCAGCGGCGCGGCGGGCCGCACGTCCCCGAGCATGCCAGGGGCGACCGCGTCCTTCTCGCCCGCCACGTCGCGCGCGATCTGCAGGAGCACGCCGAGCTTCACCGAGTCGATCGTGCCGTAGGTGTTGTAGAAGTGGCGCAGCTCGCCGTCGAGCCGGTCGCGGAAGGCGCGGAGCTCGGCGGAGAGATCCTTCTCGTCCGCCACCTCGCGAAACCACGTCACGATCTGCGGGCGCCCTCCCGTGCGAAACGCCTCGAGCGCCTCCGAGAAGCGCTCCTCCATCCCCGCGCCCGCCGTGGTGAAGTAGAGGAACAGACACAGGCTGCTCTTTCGCACTGCTGCGGCGTAGTCCTTGAGCGGGTCGTTGCGCCCGTCCCACTGCCAGCGAACGAGGCGCAGGTACGAGCCATGGCCCGAGAGGATGTCGTTGAGCTCGGAGAAGAAGTCACCGAGCTCGCGCTGGTCTGGCTCGAGCTCGCGCGAGCAGCCGAGAAACACCGTGATGGTCGTGGCCTCGTCCGTCATGTCGCCCCCCAGGGTAGCCTGCCCCCGATTCTACCGCGCCGGCGCCGCGCATCGCGCGGCGCGCTACCCGCCGACGGCGAGAAGTGCGAGAATGGGAGGGCTGCACCCAACACGAAGGAGCCTCCATGCCCGCTTCCGAGAACCGCCCGAGCTTCCCCAGGCGCGCCGTCATCACCGGCGGCATGCCCTATGGCAACAAGAACCTGCACTTCGGCCACATTGGCGGCGTATTCGTGCCCGCCGACTTCTTCGCGCGGTTCCTGCGCGACCGCATCGGGCCCGAGAACGTGATCTTCGTCTCTGGCACCGACTGCTACGGCTCCCCCATCGCCGAGGGCTTCCGCAAGAAGGTCGAGGGCGAGGGCTACCAGGGCACCATCGAGGACTACGTCCGTGCCAACCACGACGCCCAGAAGGCCGCGCTCGACGCCTACGGCATCTCGCTCGACCTCTTCGCGGGCTCCGGCCTGGACCCGGCGCGAGACGTCCACGCTCACCTCACCGACGAGCTCATCCGTCGCCTCCACGAGCGCGGCTACCTGCACCGCCGGACCACGCGCCAGTTCTATGACGTGGAGGCGGGAACCTTCCTCAACGGACGCCAGGTCCAGGGACGCTGCCCGGTGCGCGGCTGCAAGTCCGAGAAGGCCTACGCCGACGAGTGCGACCTCGGGCACCAGTTTGACCCCGAGGAGCTCATCGCCCCGGTCTCACAGATCACCGGCACCACCCCTGAGCTGCGACCGGTTGACAACTGGTACTTCGACCTGCCAGCCTTTGCGAACGAGCTCGCGCGCCTCATGGACGAGTGGGACGCCGACCCGCAGGTGCGCGCCGTCGTCACCAAGACCGTGCGCGAGAGCCTGGTGGACCCGGTGATCTACGTCCAGACCAAGTTCCGCGACGCCTACGACGCCGTCGCCGACCAGCTCCCCGAGCACACGCTCACGGAGGCGGAGGGCGGCCAGCAGTCCTTCTCGCTCACCTTCTCGGGCTGGGAGGCGCGCGACGAGGCTCGCGAGAAGCTCGACGCCGCCGGCGTGCGCTTCCGCACGGGCAAGTGCCTGCTCCCGTTCCGCATCACCGGAAACATCGACTGGGGCGTGCCGGCGCCGGAGCTCGAGGGCACGAGCGGCCTCACTGTCTGGTGCTGGCCCGAGAGCCTCTGGGCCCCCATCTCCTTCACGCAGACCGCGCTCGGGCTCGCGCCCGAGGGCCGCTACTCCTCGACGGACTGGCGCGACTGGTGGTGCTCGGAGGACGCCCGCGTCTACCAGTTCATCGGCCAGGACAACATCTACTTCTACTGCGTGGCTCAGCCCGCCCTCTGGGAGGCGCTCGGCTGGGGCCTCACGCAGGACGTCCCCGTGGCCAACTACCACATCCTGTTCATGAACAAGAAGGCCTCGAGCTCGGGCAAGATCGCCCCTCCCATGGCCGCCGAGCTGCTCGACGCCTACACTCCCGAGCAGCTGCGCGCGCACTGGCTCTCGCTCGGGCTCGACCAGAAGGCCGTCTCCTTCAACCCCAAGGCCTTCGACACGTCCGTCTCCCACAAGGACAAGGCCACGGGCGAGGACGTGCTCGTGCGCGACGACCCGCGCGTGGTGGACCCCGCCCTCAAGGAGAGCGCCTTCCTCACCAACATCTTCAACCGCCTGGCGCGCAGCTGCTTCTACGGAGCCGCCAACGTCTGCGACGCGCACCTGCCGGCGGTCGCGCCGAGCGCTGAGGCCAAGGATGCCGCGCGCGAGGCAACGCTCGCCTTCGAGCGGCGCGCCTACGAGTTCGACGCGCACGGCGCGCTCGGCGTTGCCGAGGAGCTCTGCCGCGCGGCCAACAAGCGCTGGGACGACGCCTCCAAGGCCGCCAAGGGAGACGACGCCGCCTACGAGGCGGCCCTTGCCGACGCCTTCTGCGCGCTGCGCACGGTGGCGCTGCTCATGCACCCCGCCGTGCCGGCCGGCTGCGAGAAGATCTGCGAGCACATGGGCTTCTCGCCAGACCTGTTCTTTGGCTGGGACCACGCCTTCGAGGGGCCCGTCGAGCTGGCGGCCTCGCTTGGCGAGACGCCGGAGCAGCACAAGATCATGCCGCTGCCCCCGCGCTACGACTTCTTTGAGAAGCACCCGTCGCAGGTCAAGGGCAAGTAGTCCGCGCCGCGCGCCCAGGCGCGCGATCGTAGGAGCGAAGCGACGTTTTTCTCGCCAGAAGCGTCGCTTTGCTCCTACATTTGGTATCCGTAGGAGAAAGACGACACTTTCAGGTAAAGAGGTGTCGGCGAGCTCCTACACACGGGCGAGAAGGACCTCGCGCCCCGACCGAAAGGACCCCACATGGCCGCCACGCCGCCGCCGGTGCACGTTCCGCGACCGTACGCGCTGCCGAGCGTTCCGCTCGCGGCGCGCGTCGAGGTGCCCACGGAAGACGGCGCCACCATCGTTGCCTGGACATACGCGCCCGCTGGCGTCGTTGACGAGCCGGGCACGCCCTTCGGCATCGGGCTCGCCGTGCCGCCCGTGCTCATGCTCCACGGCAACGGCGAGGAGCACGGCATCTTTGGCCCTGTGATCGACGCGATCTGCGCGAGCGGGCGCGCCGTCATCGCCGTTGACTCCCGCGCCCAGGGCGCGTCGAGCCGCGGCAGCGCGTCGCTCTCCTATGAGCTCATGGCCTCCGACGCCCGCGAGGTCTGCTCGCGGATCGGCGTTCCCCAGGTGCACGTGCTGGGCTTTTCCGACGGCGGCATCCTGGGCCTTCTGCTCGCCCGCGACTGGGGCGAGCACGTGCTCTCCGTGACGGCCCTCGGGGCCAACCTCACCCCGGCGGGGCTTCCCAAGGAGGACACGGACTGGATGGCCTTTGCCGCCGCGGAGAACCGCCGCTGGGCCGAGGAGGGCTCGGAGGGCGTCACCCTCGAGGACGGGACGCCGGTGCCCTCGCCGGCCGAGGCCGCCCGCATTGCGGAGCTTCTCCAGCTCATGGTCGAGCAGCCGCAGATCGACGCCGCCTCGCTCGCCGGCATTCGCTGCCCCGTGACCGTGATGGTCGGCGAGTTCGACGAGATCCTCCCCGAGGAGACCGACCGCATCGCGGCGGCCGTGCCCGGCGCGCGCAAGGTGGTCGAGCCCGGCGTCGACCACAACCTTCCCAAGATGGCGCCCGCCGCCGTGGCGCGCGAGCTCCTGGCCACCATCGAGCGAAACGACCTGCGGCACGAGGGCAGCGCCGCCGTTCCCGGCGACATCGCCGTCGTGCGGCTGCCGGTCTCGGGTCTTTGGGCCGAGAAGCTCGACTCGCTGTACGTCCATGTGTGCGCGGCAGGCGGCACCTGCGGCTGGGTGCCGGAGGTCTGGCCGCCCGCCGGCATGGCGGCGGGGCTTCTCGCTGCCGGCTCGTACTGGGGCGCCTTCGACGCGTCCGCCGTGCGAGACGGCACGCCCTGCGAGGGCGCTGTCCTTCTCGGCGCCGTTGCCATGGACGACGACGCGGACATGGGAGACGGCACGGCTCCCGGCCACGGCTCGGGCACGGGCGGCCCCAGCTGGGAGGAGCTCCCCGGGCGCGAGGTGCGCGGGCTGCACCTGCTCGCCGTCGACCCCGCCGCACGCGGGCGCCACGTCTCTGTTGCCCTGCTCGACGCCGTGGCCCGTGAGGCGCGCTCCGAGGGCGCGCGCGTGCTGCGGCTCAACACCTCCGTCCAGAGCGTGGAGGCAAACGCCATGTACACGCGCTGCGGCTTCACGCGCCACCGCCCGATGTGGCTCCCCTACCCCGACCTGCCCATGCCCGGCTGGACCAACCTCTGGGAGCTGCGGCTGTAGCGGGACCCTCGGTCATCGGCGGGGTCTGCCACGTCCTTGCAGCGCAACAGCGACGCTGACGCCGAGCACAAGGCCCATCACCAGGGCGAGAAGCACGGGCGCGCCCGAGGCGATGAGGTTCCCGGCAAGGACGTACGGAGCTGGCGGCAACACGTGGACGACAAGCGAAACGAACAGGGCGTACGCCGCGACGATGACCGCGCAGCAGATCACGGCCCGGCGCCACGGCCAGGAGCGGCGCCTCATGCGCCGGCCTAGCGCAAATCCCACGAGCTGAGACGCCCCGAGCGCAGCGAGCGGCCTCGCGACCACGGCCAGCAGCCAGATCCAGACCGCCTCGAAGTACATGCCCACGCGCGCGCCCAGCACGAGCTGGTAGGCGATTTCGTAGGCGACTCCCGCCGCGAGCAGCAGTGCGCAGCCGCCCACGTAAGCGCAACGCGGCCAGGGACTGCCCGAGCCTCTGGCGCCGTCACAGGACGCCTCGGCGCGCTCGCGCAGGCGCTCCATGCCCTCCGGGGAGAGGGACGCCACGAGCTCCTCGCGCGAGTGGACGCCCAGGAAGCGATAGCCGTGCGAACGAGCGGCGCTCACCGTTCCCGGGGCGACAGCCAGCTCCTCGGCCACCTGCGCGGTCGAGCGGCCAGAAGCCACGAGCGCGAGGACCCGCGCCTCGGTCTCGCCAAGGCCAAGCGCACGGAGCACGTTCATAGCATCAGCTGGGACGACTGGCGCGGAGGGGGCTGAGGGAGCTGCGGGCGCAAGGCGCTCCCGAAGCTCCCGCACGCCGTTGAGGCCGAGCTTCTCGCAGGCGCGTCGACGGTAACTCGCGACGGTCGAGGGACTCACGCCCAGACGCCGCGCCGACTCCTCCGCGCTCATGTCCGCAAGGACGTCGCGCACGGCTTCGCGCTCGCGCGCGCTGAGGCCGGCCGCCTCAAGGGCACGCTCGGTCTCGGCAGAGAGCGAAGGCATGGCATCGGCGCTCATCGCGCACCCCCTCGACGCGTGGTCCGGCAAACGTTCTCGCCCATCTGATCAGACGGACTTCTCGTCCACCATACACCGCGCCTGCGCGGGGCGCTGCCGCAAACGCGTATGCACTTCGCCTGCCACACCGCCCTCTGTCACGAGAGAGGCGGGGCCGAGTGGATCAGGAGCGCCGTTCAGGCGAGCAGGGCGCTCGCAGGCACCCGCCTCACGCCTCGGGGAAGGACACGGTGATCGTGGTCCCCTTGCCGACCTCGCTCTCGAGCCGCACCTCGGCGCCGTGGTAGGCGGCGGAGTGCTTGACGATGGCAAGCCCGAGGCCGGTCCCGCCCATGTCACGGCTCCGGCCCTTGTCAACGCGGTAGAAGCGCTCGAACACCTTGTCCTGCGCCTCCTTGGGAATGCCCACGCCGGTGTCGGAGACGCGCAGGCACGGGCGGGAGCCCTGCGGGAGCACCCACACGAAGACCTTGCCCCCCGGGCGGTTGTAGCGGATCGCGTTGTCGCAGAGGTTGCTCACCAGCTCGTCGAGCAGGCGCGGGTTGCCGCGGACCATGAGCGAGACGCCCTCCACCGTCACGGTGACGTCGTACTTGGCGGCCTTGGGGGCGAGGCGGTCCGCCACGTCGCGCGCGACGGCGAGCAGGTTCACCCGCTCAGAGGGCTCGAAGAGCTCGCTCGTGCCCGCTCGCTCCGCCTCGTCGAGCTTGGAGAGCGTGAGGATGTCGCTCACGAGCGACGAGAGGCGCCTGGCGTCGTCGTAGATGCGGCCCGCGAAGTTGCGGACGTCCTTGGGCTGCGCTATGCCGTCGCGGATGAGCTCGGCTGCCCCCGAGATCGAGGCGATCGGGGTTTTGAGCTCGTGCGTCACGTTCGCCGTGAACTCGCGGCGCAGGTCCGCCGCGTCCTGGATCTCGCTCATGCGGTGCATGAGCTGGTCGTGCTGGTCGTTCAGGCGGCTCACGAGCGGGTCGAGCTCAACGTAGGGGGCGACCCCGTCGCCGGTCGAGGGGTCGATCTCAAGAATCGGCTGCACGAAGCGCTGCGAGAGCCATCGCGAGACGACCCAGCTCACCCCCACCAGCAGCAGGGCAAGGCCAAAGAGCAGCGCCAGGTCCTGAAAGAGGAAGGCCACCACGCCCGCGCGGTCAACGGAGAGGCGCACCACGTCACCGGAGTCGAGAAGGACCGCCTCGTAGAGGCTCGTGTAGCCCAGGGTCTCGCTCGAGCGCTCCGAGGAGCCCGAGCCGCTCTCGCGCGCGGAGACGAACTCCGGGCGGTCGGCGTGGCTCTCCAGCGAGGACGCCTCCGCGTCGGTGTCGAAGATCACCTCGCCGCTGGGCGCTATCAGCGTGGCGCGGATGTCACCAAGCTCGAGCTCGGCGAGCAGGGCAGAGTCGTCCTCGGTGAGGTCCAGCAGCGACGCGATCGTGCGGCACTCCCCCGCCAGCTGCTCGTGCTCGTCGGCGAGGAACGCGCTCTGGTAGATGAGCGAGGCCGCCACGGTAACCGCGACGGCCACGCTCGCGCACGCGACGACGATCGCCACGAACATGCGGTGGGAGAGCGATCCCTTTCCCCCAGGCTGCCTCACCATTGCTCCTCCTCCGAGAAGGGGCTAGCCGCGGACGCGGTACCCCACGCCGCGGACGGTCTCGATCAGGTCCGACGAGCTGCCGAGCTTGGCGCGGACCTGTTGGACGTGCACGTCCACGGTGCGCGAGCCGCCGTCGAAGTCCCATCCCCAGACGCGCTGGAGCAGCGTCTCGCGCGAGAACACCACGCCCGGCGAGCGCATAAGGAACTCGAGCAGGTCGAACTCGCGCATCGTGAGCTGAACCTCGCGCCCGCCCACGCTGACCTCGCGGCGCTCCGGCCAGAGCCGCACGTCGCCCTGGGAGAGCTCCTCGGGCTTCTCGGCGGCAGAGGACTCGCGGCCGGCGCGTCGCAGCAGGGCGCGCGTGCGGCTCACCACCTCCATCATCCCAAAGGGCTTGGAGAGGTAGTCGTCGGCGCCGGAGTCCAGCGCGCGAACGGTGTCGAGCTCGGTGTCCTTGGCCGTGAGCATCATGACCGGGACGCTCGAGAGACCGGGGGTGCGACGCAGGCGAGCCAGAATCTGGAGGCCGTCCGCGTCGGGAAGCATGATGTCGAGAAGGACGGCGTCCGGGGTTCGCTCCGCGCAGGCGCGGCGGAACTCGGCGTCGTCGGCGCAGCCACGGGCCTCGATGCCCCCCTGGCCCAGCGCGTAGACCGTGAGCTCGCGGATGTTCTTGTCGTCCTCGACGTAGTAGACCAACGCTGACGCTCCTGTTCTTAGGCTTCCTGTGTCTCGCTGACCTGCTGGCTCGCCTTCTCCGCCACCACGTGCTCGCCGGTGACGCGGAAGATCGCCCAGGCGCCCACGCGCTTGGCGAGGTCGCCGATGCGCTCGAAGTACTTGGCGACCATCAGCAGCTCGGGCAGGTACTGCGCGGAGGACTTGCCGTCGCGGATGAGGCCGACGAGCTTCTCCTCGACCTCACTATAGAGGGTGTTGACGCGCATGTCCTGCTCGACGACCTCCTGGGCGGCCTCGACGTCGGAGGCGCTGAAGGCGGCGCCGGACTTCTCGACCATCGAGGCGGACAGCTCGGCCATCTCCTTGAGCTCGTCGGAGATCTTCTTGGCCGCCTTGGCGGGGATCTCCTCGACGAGGAAGCAGATGTCGCGCGTCATGCCGTCGATGTGGGTGAGGTCGGAGACGATGCGGAAGGCGCCCGAGACGAAGCGCAGGTCCTCGCCGATGAGCGGCTGCTGGAGGAGCATGACGTCGAGGCAGTTCTCCTCGATGGCGTTGCGCAGCCTGTCCTCGGTCTTGCGACCGGACATGACGCCCTCGGCGGCGCCCTTGTCGCCCGTCGCCGCAAGGCCGGCGGCACGCACGTCGGAGACGGCCTTCTCGGTCAGCCGGTCGATGTACTCCTGGATGTCGTCGAGCTGCTTGGTGAACTTGGAGCGGGTTGCTGCGGACATTAGCTGAACCTCCCTGATAGGTATTCCTGGGTGCGCTGCTCGCGCGGGTTGGCGAAGAACTCGCGGGTGGGAGCCTCCTCGATGAGCTCGCCGAGGTAGAAGAAGCAGGTCTTGTCGGCCACGCGCGCCGCCTGCTGCATGTTGTGGGTGACCACGACAACGGTGTGGTCCTCAGAGAGCTCGACCATGAGCTCCTCGACCATGCTCGTGGAGATGGGGTCGAGCGCTGAGGTGGGCTCGTCCATGAGCAGGATCTCGGGGTCGGTGGCGAGGGCGCGCGCGATGCAGAGGCGCTGCTGCTGGCCGCCGGAGAGGCCCAGGCCGCTCTTGTCGAGGTCGTCCTTGACCTCGTCCCAGAGGGCGGCGCGCCTGAGGCAGCGCTCCACGGTCTCGTCCGCCTCGGCCTTGGAGAGGCGCTTCATGCGCCGGGGGCCGTAGAGGATGTTCTCGCGGATGCTCATCGGGAAGGGGTTGGGGTGCTGGAAGACCATGCCCACGTAGACGCGCAGGGCGTTGGCGTCCATCTTGAAGATGTCCTGGCCGTCGAGCTCGATCGTTCCCTCGGTGCGGACGCTCTCCACGAAGTCGCACATGCGGTTGAAGGTGCGCAGCAGCGTGGACTTGCCGCAGCCGGACGGGCCGATGAAGGCCGTCGCGCGGTTGCGCGGGATGCTGAGGTTGATCTTCTTGAGCGCCTGGAAGTCGTCGTACCAGAGGTCGAAGTCGCGGATGGAGAGGGCGACCTCGGCGTCCTCGAGGCCGCGGTGGGCGCTGTCAGAGACTTGCTTTTCCATGTTCGTCCTCCCTCCCTAGCCGAACCGACCGGTCAGATAGTCAACAAGGCGCTGGTCGTGCGGATTGGAGAAGATCTCCTGGGTGGTCCCCGTCTCAATCATATCGCCAACGTAGAAGAACGCGGTGCGGTCCGAGACGCGGGTCGCCTGCTCCATGTTGTGCGTGACGATGATCTCGCAGATGCCCGAGGAGGCGATGTCGCGGATCGTCTCCTCGATGGCGAAGGTGGAGATCGGGTCGAGGGCGGAGCAGGGCTCGTCGAAGAGCACCACGTCGGGCTTCATCGCCAGGGTGCGGGCGATGCACAGGCGCTGCTGCTGGCCGCCGGAGAGCGCGTGGGCGGACTGCTTGAGCTTGTCCTTGACCTCGTCCCAGAGCGCCGCCTGCCTAAGCGACGTCTCCACGAGCTCGTCCTCCTCGGCCTTGGTGCGAACGCGGCCGTGCTTCTTGGGGGCGAACAGGATGTTCTCGCGGATCGACTTCCTGAAGGGCGTGGGCTGCTGGAAGACCATGCCGATGGACTTGCGCAGCTCGAAGAGGTTCTCCTTGGGCGTGTTGATGTCGTGGCCGTGGTAGAAGATCTGCCCGCCCACGGAGCACTTGGAGATCTCTCGGTTCATGAGGTTGAGGCAGCGCAGGAAGGTGGACTTGCCGCAGCCGGAAGGACCGATGAGGGCCGTGACCTGGCCGCCCTCAAAGGTGAGCGAGGTCTTGTGCAGGGCCTCGTGCGTGAGGTCGTAGGTGACGGTCACGTCCTTGGTCTGGAGCAGCGGGCCCGCTGCCTGCGCAGGCGGCTGCTGGGTGGTGGTGTCTGTCATTCGGCGGTCAGCCTCCTCGAGAGGAACTTGCCGAGCAGGCGGGCAAGCAGGTTGAACAGGAGCACGCAGGCGAGAAGGACGGCGGCGGTCCCCCAGACGATCTCGGTGGAGCCCTCGGTCGGCTCGGAGGTGAGTCGCCAGATGTAGACGGCGAGCGAGCAGGCGGGACGGAAGATGTTGAAGGGGTTGGTGGGGCTCAGGAAGTTGAGCGAGCCGAAGTTGAGGCGCGCCGGCGCGGAGCCCGAGGTGAAGATCAGCGCGGCAGCCTCGCCGAAGACGCGCCCTGCCGAGAGCACGATTCCGGTGACGATGGCGGGCATCGCGGCGGGGAGCAGCACGTTGATCGTGGTCTCCCAGCGCGTGAGGCCCATCGCGAGGGCGGCGTCGCGCTGGCTGCGCGGGACGTCCTCGAGCGCCTGCTGGATGGTGCGGACGAGGATCGGGATGTTGAACATCGTGAGGGCGCAGGCACCGGCGAGGATCGAGATGCCCCAGCCGAGCGTCACCACAAAGAACAGCGATCCGAACATGCCGACCACGATCGAGGGCAGCGAGGAGAGCGTCTCGATGGCGGTCTTGGCGGCAGAGGTGATCCAGTTGTCCGGCGCGTACTCAACGAGGAAGATGGCGGCGCCGAGCGAGATGGGCACCGAGATGACGAGCGTCACGAGCAGCATGTAGAACGAGTCCCACAGCTGGTAGAGGATGCCGGGCGCAACGTCGTCGTTGTAGGGGTTGGTGAGGAACCCCGGCGTGAGGGCGCGGCCGGCGCCGCGCACGAGGATGTAGCCGATGATGGCGACGACGAGCAGGATGACGAGGCCCACGATGACGGTGAGGATCCCGGTGGCGATCTTGTCCTGGCGGTTGATGCGCTCGACGTGCGCCTTCAGGGCGCCTTCGCGACTAGCCATTCGCCTTCGCCCCCTTCCGTCCGATGAGGTGGATGATCATGATGAACACAAGCGACATGGCGAGAAGGATCAGGCCGAGCGTCCACAGGGCGTGGTAGTAGACCGAGCCGGAGGTCGCGTTCGAGAGGCCGGCGGTGAGCGCTGCGGTGAGGGTCGACGCCGGGTCGAGCAGACCGGTGGGCATAGAGCGCTCAACGCCGCCAATGACCATCTGGACGGCAAGCGTCTCGCCGAAGGCGCGCGTCATGCCGAGGATCACGGCGGTCATGAGCGAGGGCAGCGCGCTCTTGAGCACCACGTGCCAGGTGGTCTGCCAGCGCGTGCAGCCGAGGGCATAGGAGCCCTCGCGGTACTGCTTGGGCACGGCGCGCAGAGCGTCCATCGAGAGCGTGGTGATCGTCGGAAGAATCATGATCGCGAGCACGAGCGAGCCGGAGAGGATGCCGGCGCCGGTGGGGGCGGCGTCACCGAAGATCGCCTTGACCAGCGAGTTGATGACGTAGAGGCCAAGGACGCCGTAGACGACCGACGGGATGCCCACGAGGAGCTCGACGAAGGGCTGGAAGACGCGACGCCCAAAGCCGGGAGCGACCTCGACGACGAAGATCGCCGAGCCGATGGCGATGGGGAGCGCAAAGGCGGTGGAGAGCAGCGTGACCGCGAAGGAGCCCACGATCATCGGGAGGGCGCCGTAGCGCTCCTGCTCGGGAATCCAGTTCTGGCCGAGGAAGAAGTCGACCGGGTTGAGGCCGTCAACGAAGAACGTGGTGAGGCCCTGCTGGGCGACCATGAAGATCAGCGTGACGACGACGAGCGCGACGAGCGCGACGCAAAAGCCCGTGATTCCCAGACCGATGTTCTCGAGCCTCCGCTTGGGCATGAGGTTTGCCATATGGAGGAGCCTTTCTCGTCAGGGGGCGGCGGCGCCCCCGGGAAGGGAGACGCCGCCGCAGAAGGAGGTGTGGGGTGCCCTAGGCAGCGGTGATGTTGCCGTCGGCGTCCTTCTTGACCTGCATGTCGGCCATCGGGATGAAGCCCTGCTCGACGACGGTGGGAGCGAACTCGTCGGACATGATGAACTCGATGAAGGCCTGGGTCACGGGAGCCGTGGAGGCATCCTCGTCCTCACGGGTGTACATGTGCTCGTAGGCCCAGATGGTGAAGTCGCCGGACTCGACGTTGGCCTGCGTGGGCTCCACGCCGTCAACGGTGAGGGCCTTCACGCCGTCGTTCTCCATGTAGTTGAAGGCGACGTAGGAGATGGAGCCGTCGGTGGCAGCGACCTGCTCGACGACGGTGCCCGAGGAGTCGACCTCGGCAACCGGGCGGAAGCTGTCGGGAGCGGTCTCGCCGCCGAGGACCGCGGCCTCGAAGGTGGCGCGGGTGCCGGAGCCGGCCTCGCGCTGGATGACTTGGATGGGGCCAGCGGTGCCGCCGAGCTCGGACCAGTCGGTGATCTGGCCGAGGAAGATGCCCTTGAGCTGGTCGAGGGTGAGGTCGTCGACGTCAACGTTGGCGTTCACGATCGGGCCCATGCCCACGATGCAGACCTGGTTGTCGACGAGGCCCTCGCACTGGTCGGCCTCGAGCTTCTCCTCGGCGTAGACGTCGGAGCGGCCGATCTGGACGGAGCCCTCGGCGATCTGGGAGAGGCCCTGGCCGGAGCCGCCGGCGGAGATGGCGATGGAGACGTCGCCGTTGGCCTCCATGAAGGCGTCGGCGGCAGCCTCGACGAGCGGCTGGAAGGAGGTGGCGCCGGAGCAGGAGATCGAGCCGGAGAGCGCGGCGGTGTCGGCGCCCTCGTCCGTGGAGGCGGGGGTGTCGGTGCCGTTGCCGCCGCAGGCAGCGAGGCCAGCGAGGGCGGCAACGCCGCCGGCGATGCCGACGAACTGACGACGAGAGAGATCAAACTTGGACATGAAGCTTCCTTTCCCGTGGGTGTGACCGCGGTCCGCAGGCCCCGGTCGGTTCGATTGCATCCTATGGCCCGGCCGGCGCGCGAGAGGCGTTGTTTCCGATGCATTACGGGACCATGACGGCGGCTTACATATGCCTTACAGATCGCCTTACAAAGGGCGCCCATTTGTAAGCTGCCGCTCGCCGACCATTCTGAGCTGCGACGCGACCGTTCGGCAGAGGCTTACAATCGCGTGCTTGCCGACGGGCGCGCCGTGTTTCTCGCCCACCGACGCAGCGGTGGGAAGTGCCCTCCTAGGAAGTCCCGCCTGTGGGTAGCTCTTCTCGCCAGATGTAGAGGAAACGCCAGCCGTGGGTAGTTCTTCTCGCCAAAACTACCCACGGGCGGCACCTTGGGGCAGGCGCCCCAACAGGCGCCAGCACCGTCGCCCAGCTGCGCCGTGCGCGTTTTGTAACGCCGAGAAAAACAATCGCAAGGTACCTTGCATTCTGCCATCCACCGTCTCAAAATGACCTCTTGTCGAAAGGAGACTCATGCAGAAAAAGACAACAGAGAAAAGCAAGGGGATCAGCGGCCGCGACGTGATCCGCACGCTCGGCAGGAGCGTGCGCGAGTTCAAGGGGGCCTCGATCGCAACGCCCATCATCGTCTCCGGCGAGGTGGTCATGGAGGTCGCGATTCCCTTCGTGACCGCGCAGCTCATCAACACCATCCAGGCGGGGGCCACGATCGGCGCCCTGCTGCCCTTCGCGGGCGCGCTCGTGCTCATGGCGCTCGCGTCACTGGCCTTTGGCATCGGCGCCGGCATCACGTGCAGCCAGGCCTCGTGCGGACTTGCCATGAACCTGCGCCACGACGTCTTTGCCGCCGTGCAGCGCTTCTCGTTCGCCAACATCGACCAGTTCTCGAGCTCGTCGCTCGTGACGCGTCTCACCACGGACATCACCAACGTGCAGCTCGCCTACATGATGGTCATCCGCACGGCCATCCGCTGCCCGTTCCTGCTGATCGCGGGCGTGGTCATGGCCTTCATCATGGCCGGCCCCATGGCGCTCATCTTCCTCGTCATCGTGCCGCTTCTGGGCTTTGGCCTCTACAAGGTCGTCGTCACCGTGCACCCGATCTTCCGCTCGGTCTTCCACAAGTACGACGCCCTCAACGAGTCCATCGAGGAGAACGTCACCGGCATGCGCGACGTCAAGAGCTACGTGCGCCAGGACTACGAGAAGGAGAAGTTCGGGCGCGCCGCCAAGGACGTCTGCGCCGACTTCACGCGCGCCGAGAAGATCCTCGCGCTCAACACGCCGATGATGAACTTCGCGGTCTACGCCGTCTTTGTCTTCGTCATCCAGTTCGGCAGCTACCTCATCATCTCGAGCCGCGGCACCGTGATGAACGTCGGCCAGATGTCGGCGCTCACCACCTACAGCTTCATGATCCTCATGGCGCTCATGATGGTCTCGATGGTCTTTGCCATGATCACGATGGCGCAGGAGAGCGCGGAGCGCATCTGCGAGGTCCTCTCCACCGAGCCCACCATCAAGAACCCCGCCAGCCCCGTGACCGAGATGCGCGACGGCTCGATCGACTTTGACAACGTCACCTTCAAGTACTCCGAGAAGGCCGAGCACCGCGCCCTCGCAGAGATCGACCTGCACATAAAGAGCGGCGAGACGATCGGCATCATGGGCGGAACCGGATCTGCCAAGACCTCCCTGGTGAACCTCATCAGCCGCCTCTACGACGTGACCGAGGGCTCCGTGCGCGTGGGCGGCGTGGACGTGCGCGACTACGACCTTGAGTTCCTGCGCAACAACGTTGCCGTGGTGCTGCAGAAGAACGTGCTCTTCTCGGGCTCCATCAAGGAGAACCTGCGCTGGGGCAACCCGGACGCCACCTACGACGAGCTCGTCGAGGTCTGCAAGCTCGCCCAGGCCGACGAGTTCATCCAGCAGCTCCCCAACAAGTACGACTACTACATCGAGCAGGGCGGCACCAACGTCTCGGGCGGCCAGAAGCAGCGCCTGTGCATCGCGCGAGCCCTGCTCAAGAGACCCAAGGTCCTCATCCTCGACGACTCGACCTCGGCCGTTGACACCAAGACCGACGCCCTCATCCGCGAGGGCCTCAAGTCCTACCTGCCCGAGGCCACCAAGATCATCATCGCGCAGCGCGTGAGCTCGGTGCAGGACGCCGACCGCATCCTCGTGCTGGAGAACGGCCACGTGGCTGGCCTCGGCACGCACGACGAGCTCCTCAAGACCTGCGACTTCTACCGCGACACCTACCTTGCCCAGAACCGTGCCAGCGCGGAGGCCGAGAAGGACGGCGCCGCCACGGACGGCACGGCTGCGAAGGGAGGTGAGGCTAATGCCCGCTAGGAACAACTCCGCCGAGAACGTCCTCGTCAACGTGACCGGATCCAACCAGCCGACCGAGCCCGAGCGCCAGCCCGAGCGCCAGAACGTCGCCGGACGCCGCAGGCCCGAGGCGCCGCGGCGCGGGGGTCGCAGCCGCACGCTCGGGCGCCTCGTGAAGACGCTCTTCTCGTTCTACCCGCGCCTGCTTCCGCTCGTCATCTGCTGCATCGTGGTCTCTGCCGTGCTCTCGGCCCTGCCCGCCACCTTCATGCAGCGCGCGCTCGAGGTCGTGACCGCGCACTGGGAGACGGGCGACTGGGAGGCCGTCGCCGGACAGATCGGCGTGCTCGTGGCCTCGCTCATCGGCATCTACGCGGTGTCGCTCGTCCTCAACTTCACCTGGACGCGGGCGATGGCCGTCATCACGCAGGGCTCGCTCGAGAAGTTCCGCGAGCGCCTCTTCGGCCACATGCAGGACCTGCCGATCAGCTTCTTTGACCAGCACCAGCGCGGCGACATCATGAGCCACTACACCAACGACATCGACGCCCTGCGCCAGATGATCGGCCAGTCGCTGCCCAACATCACGCTCACCATCGTTACCCTCATCTCGGTCTTCTCGGTCATGATCTTCTACAGCGTCTGGATGGCCGCAGTGATCGTTGCCGGCGTGCTGTTCATGGCCTACATGACCAAGGTGCTGGGCTCCCGCTCCGCGCGCAACTTCGTGGCGCAGCAAAAGGAGATCGGCGTCGTGGAGGGCCACGTCGAGGAGGTCATGAACGGCCAGCGCGTGGTCAAGGTCTTCTGCCACGAGGACGCGGCGCAGGAGGACTTTGACGTGCTCAACCGCCGCCTGTTCGAGGCGTCGCGCTCCGCGAACATGTACACCAACACGCTCGGCCCCATCCTCATGAACCTCGGAAACCTGCTCTATGTCATCGTGGCGCTCGTGGGCGGCGTGTTCATCGAGCTCGGCGTGCCGAACCTCTCCATCTCCGGCCTGCCCTTCTCGATTGCCGTCACCGTGCCGTTCCTCAACATGACCAGGCAGTTCTCCGGGCAGATCGGCCAGATCTCGCAGCAGATCAACTCGGTGGTCATGGGCCTCGCCGGCGCCGAGCGCATCTTCGAGCTCATGGACGAGGAGCCCGAGCACGACGAGGGCTACGTTGAGCTCGTGGCCTGCACGATCGACCGCGACGGCACCGTGCGCGAGTGCGACCGCCGCTCCGGCGACTGGGCAGGCCAGTGGGCGTGGCGCCACCCGCACAAGGCGGACGGTACCGTCACCTACACGCCGCTCAAGGGCGACGTGCGCCTCTTTGACGTTGACTTTGCCTACCGCAAGGGCCACACGGTCCTGCACGACGTGAGCGTCTGGGCCAAGCCGGGCCAGAAGGTCGCCTTCGTCGGCGCCACCGGGGCGGGCAAGACCACGATCACCAACCTCATCAACCGCTTCTACGACATCGAGGACGGCAAGATCCGCTACGACGGCATCAACATCAACAAGATCAAGAAGAGCGACCTGCGCCGCTCGCTCGGCGTCGTGCTGCAGGACGTGAACCTGTTCACCGGCACCGTCATGGACAACATCCGCTTCGGGCGCCTCGACGCCACCGACGACGAGTGCGTGGCTGCCGCGCGCCTCGTGGGCGCCGACGGCTTCATCAAGCGCCTGCCCGACGGCTATGACACGATGCTCACGGACAACGGCTCCAACCTCTCGCAGGGCCAGCGCCAGCTGCTCTCCATCGCCCGCTGCGCCGTTGCCGACCCGCCCGTGATGATCCTCGACGAGGCCACGAGCTCCATCGACACGCACACCGAGGCGATCGTGCAGCGCGGCATGGACGCGCTCATGACCGGGCGCACCACGTTCGTGATCGCGCACCGTCTGTCCACGGTCCAGAACTCCGACGCGATCATCGTGCTCGACCACGGCCGCATCATCGAGCGCGGCACGCACGACGAGCTCATCGCCAAGAAGGGCACGTACTACCAGCTGTACACGGGAGCCTTCGAGCTCGAGTAGCGAGAAGGACCGTGCGTGGGGACGCTCCCGAGGTTCCTCCGGGACCTCGGGAGCGTCGCTTTGTCGCGCGCGCGAAAGGTTGACGTTCTTGTCGCCGCGAGGGCACGTCCCTCGGGACGTCTTCCGGGCCCCGCTCTTTTCTGATATCCGGAAATCAGAACCGCAGGTGAACGGATGGTCCCTTTAAAACCGCAGCTCAGAGGGCCGATTTTTCTGCCCGATTCTCTTCTGACATCCGGAAATCAGAAGGAGGGGCGTCTGATATCCGGATGTCAGACGGGAAGGGCGAGCGAGAAGGGCCGTGTGCGGTGCGGCACAAGATAGCGGTTGATGTCTCCTGTGACGTAAGATAGCATAAAGACAATGTCTTTAAGGAGGCGGCCATGTCTGGGACCACGCTCGTCAACTTCCGGCTCGACCAAGAGACCAAGCGCTCCATGGAGGGCGTCTGCCACGACCTGGGCATGAGCATGACCACCGCGTTCACGCTCTTCGCCAAGAAGGTGGACCGCGAGCGGCGCATCCCGTTCGACGTCTCGCTCGACGGCACCCCCTCGCCCTCCGTCGCGCAGCCGGTGACCATCGCCACAAACCATGCCGATCCCGCGGTCATCGTCGAGGACGTCGTGCGCGTCTTTGGCGAGGGAGCAACGGAGCGGCGGGCGCTCGACGGTGCCTCGCTCACCGTGCGTCGGGGCGAGTTCGTTGCCATCATGGGCCCCTCGGGATCGGGCAAGTCTACGCTTCTGCACATTCTCGGCGGGGTGGACTCCGCAACCTCGGGACGTGTGGTCGTGGACGGCATGGACCTCTCGACGCTCGGCTCCAACGCCCTTGCGCTCTACCGCCGGCACACCGTCGGCCTCGTCTACCAGTTCCACAACCTCGTCCCGTTCCTCTCCGCGCGCGACAACATCGAGCTCCCCGTGCGCTTCGACGGCTCTCGCCCGGATCCCGCGACGATCACGGAGCTCCTGGAGCTTCTCGACATCGCAGACTGCGAGAAGAGCATGCCCTCCGAGCTCTCCGGCGGGCAGCAGCAGCGCGTGGCGATCGCACGGGCCCTCGTCTCGCGCCCGGCCGTCATCCTTGCCGACGAACCCACGGGAAGCCTCGACCGCGCGAACGGCGAGAAGGTCGTCGAGCTCCTTCGCAGGGCGCGGGAGCGCTTTGGCACCACCGTCGTCCTTGTCACCCATGACGAGGGCGTGGCAGCCGCGGCCGACCGCGTCGTGCGCATCTCTGACGGCCGCGTCGTCTGCGGGGAGGAGTAGCCATGCTGCGCAGCTACCTTGCGAGCTACGTCCGCCACAACCGGGGCTCCGTCACCTCGCTCGCCGTGATCTCCTTCGTCGCGTCCGCACTGCTCGGACTCGTGATCGGCGTCTCTCAGATGGTCGTGGACGACTACCTCGCGCGCATGGACTACCTCGGTGAGGTCCCGAACATCACCGGTTCGACCGTCGCCTTTGGCGCGGTGACTGCGATAAGCGCGGCCTCGCTCGTGCTCATGCTCAAGAGCGCCTTTGGCGTCTCGATGAGCATGCGCATTCGGCAACTGGGTATCCTCAAGTCAATCGGCGCGAGTGACGCGCAGGTCAGGCACCTGCTGCTCGCGGAGGGCTGCTCGCTCTCGCTGCCGGCGGCGTGCCTGGGGGTCCTCGTGGGCATGGGGCTCTCGCTCGCGCTCGTCGCGGCGATCATTGCCCTGACGGCCGAGAGCCGCGCCTACGAGCCCGTCATCGGCCTCTCCCCCTCCGCCGTGCTCACCGGGCTCCTCGTGGCCACCGCAACGATTGCTGCCTCGGCGCTCCTGCCCGCGCGCAGGCTCGGACGGATCAGCGTGCTCAAGGCCATCTTCGAGGGCGACGACGAGCTCTCGACCGGGCGGCGGCCCGGCCCGCTCTTCCGTGCGCTCACCAGACGACTGGGGGTTGAGGCGTCGCTCGCCGCCCAGTCCCTCCGAGCCCGCAGGCGCACCATGCGCGCCGCCAACGCGTCGATCGCGCTCGCCGTGCTCGCCTTTGTGACGCTCATGAACGTCGAGACGCTCTCGCGCCTCTCGACACAGGTCACCTACTTCGAGCGCTATGACGGCGTCTGGGACGTGCGCGTGAGCGTTACGGACGGGGCGACCGCGGGCGCGGACGAGACGCTGCTCGAGGAGCTGCGCGCCATGGACGGCGTTGCGTCGGTCACGCTGGGAGACGAGTACAAGGCCGAGAGCGGCGACCTCTTCTACAACGTCCTCGTGGACTCGCCAGCGGCGGAGGCCGAGGTGACGCAGGCCCTTGAGACCAAGTTCGCGGGCGACAAGAGCGTCGAGGTGCTGAGCCTTTCCGCGGAGGCGGAGCGCGACGCGAGCGCGCGGGCGGGGCTTCGGCTCTTCGTTGACGTCTTTGCCGCGGTCCTTGCCTGCATCGGCGTCTCGGACGTGTTCGCGAGCGTGCTCGGCCGGATCCCCGAGCGCCGGCGCGAGGTGTCGCAGCTGCTCGCCGCCGGCATCACCCGCAAGCAGGTAAGGGGGATGCTCGCCTCCGAGGCCACGCTCATCGTGGCCCGCCCGCTCGCGTGGGCGGCCGTGCTGAACGCTGTCCTCACCGTGCTCGCAGTGGAGGCGAGCCCCGTCACGTGGGAGGCGTTTCTCGCCAACATGCCCCTTGCGCACATAGCGACGTTCGTCCTGGCCTGCTGGCTGCTCGTCCTGCTCGCCTACCGACTGGGCGAGCGGAAGATCCTGCGCGACAACGGCGCACTCGCAGTGGATCTGGCATAGGGCCCTTCTCCGGAGCGACGACGGCACGCTTCCAGCGGTCGCGCCCCTCCCTCCGGTTATGTACACCCCTTCTTCGGATGCATGAGCCCCCACGGCGTCGGCGGTGCACCCTCCGCAGGAAAACCGCAGGTCACAAGGCCAGTGCGGCCAGCATCAAAAATGCGATTGCAAACGCGCGCAGATGAGGGTGTACATAACCGGACGGAGAGGCGCACAGCCGTGAGCACGAATTTGCTAGGTACCTTGACATCCGGCCTGCGGGCGCTCAGAGTTTATGTGGGCCCGCGTCGAGAAGGGAGCAGGACATGTGCGAGAAGGGCGATGCGCCCAGCATCGAGACCCGCATCATGCGCAGCTTTGGCTACTTTGGCTACTACCTCCACCAGCACTGGGGAGGGCGCAACGGCAAGCAGCACATCCTCGTGGAGCTGCTCGCCCATGGCAATCAGATGACCCAGCGAGACCTCCAGGAGGCGTCGTGCATCACGTCGGCCTCGCTCTCTGAGGTCATCGCCAAGCTTGAGGCAGAGGGGCTTCTCGCGCGAGAGCGCTCCGAGACCGACCGTCGACAGCTCACGGTGACGCTCACGCCCGAGGGCGAGCGCAGGGCGCACGAGGTCGTTCGCACGCGAGCCGAGTTCGACGCGCGCGCGTTCTCGTGCCTGAGCGACGCCGAGCGCAACGAGCTCTTGGGCCTGCTCGACAGGCTCGCCGAGCACTGGGCCCAGATAGAGCGAGACAAGAAGGGGGATGAGCGATGAGCCTGCTTCCGAAGAAGCCCAGCATTGACCAGGAGTTCGTCAAGACCGCCTCGCACGTCGGCTACGCGACGGTGGGGCGCAAGCTCGTGGGGAGCGTGCGCGAGTACCGGGCGGCGACCATCGCCACGCCGCTGCTCGTGCTCGGCGAGGTGGTCTTCGAGGTCATGATCCCGCTCTACACGGCCGACCTCATCGACGCCATCAAGGCAGGCGCCGACCTGCGCCAGATTGTCTCGACGGGCGCCCTTCTCGCCCTGATGGCGCTGGTCTCGCTCGGCTTTGGCGCCGCCGCGGGCCTCACCTGCGCGAAGGCCTCCACGGGCTTTGCCAAGAACCTCCGCAAGGACATGTTCTACAACATCCAGACCTTCTCGTTCGCCGTGATCGACCGCTTCTCGAGCTCGTCGCTCGTGACGCGCATCACCACCGACGTCATGAACGTGCAGATGGCCTACATGATGCTCATCCGCACGGCCATCCGCTCGCCGTTCATGCTCGTGCTCGCCTTTGCCGCCGCCTACAGCATGGCGGGCTGGCTCGCCCTCGTGTTCGTCGTCATCATCCCGGTGCTGGCCGTGGCGCTCTTTACCGTGATCCGCAAGGTCGTCCCGGTCTTCCGCCGCATCTTCCGCAAGTACGACGCCCTGAACGAGCGCGCCGAGGAGAACCTCGCCGGCATCCGCGTGGTCAAGTCCTACGTCCGCGAGGACTACGAGAAGCGCAAGTACGACCGCGCCGCCACCGAGGTCCAGGACGACTTCACCTACGCCGAGCGCATCCTCGCCCTCAACGCGCCGATCATGAACTTCTGCGTCTACACCGTCATCGTCTTCGTCATCTACGCGGGCTCCTACGCCATCGTCTCCACGCGCGGCGAGCTGCTCGACGTGGGCCAGTTCTCGTCGCTGATCACCTACGGGTTCATGATGCTCATGCAGCTCATGATGCTCTCGATGATCTTTGCCCAGGTCGTCATGTCCGAGGAGAACGCGCGCCGCATCTACGAGGTCCTTGACGCCACCACGACGATCGAGCAGCCTGCCGACCCCGTCACCGAGGTCGCCGACGGGTCGGTCGACTTTGACGGCGTGGGCTTCTCCTACAGCGGCGACAAGAACCGCGAGGCCCTGAGGGGAATCGACCTCCACATCAAGAGCGGCGAGGTCATCGGCGTGATCGGCTCGACCGGCTCGGCCAAGTCCTCCCTCGTCCAGCTCATCCCGCGCCTCTACGACGTCACGGAGGGCTCTGTCAGGGTCGGCGGGCGCGACGTGCGCGACTACGACCTCGAGACCCTGCGCGACGCCGTTGCGATGGTGCTCCAGAAGAACGTGCTCTTCTCGGGGACCATCGCCGAGAACCTCAGGTGGGGCAACGAGCACGCCACAGACGAGGAGGTCCTCGAGGCGGCGCGCCTCGCGCAGGCCGACGAGTTCGTCCAGACCTTCCCCAAGAAGTACGACACCTACATCGAGCAGGGCGGCACCAACGTCTCGGGCGGCCAGAAGCAGCGCCTGTGCATCGCGCGGGCCCTGCTCAAGAAGCCGAAGATCCTCATCCTCGACGACTCCACGAGCGCGGTGGACACCAAGACCGACCGCCTCATCCGCGAGGGCTTCAGGAACTACCTGCCCGAGACCACCAAGATCATCATCGCGCAGCGCACCTCGAGCGTCGAGGACGCCGACCGCATCGTGGTCATGGACTCGGGCACCATCAACGACATCGGGACCCACGATGAGCTGCTGCGCAGGAACGCCATCTACCGCGAGGTCTACCTCTCGCAGAACAAGCAGAGCCACGACGAGCGCGAGCTCGGCGAGCTGGAGGTGAGCGCCGATGAGTAGGAACATGCACCGCGGGCGGGCGCCCAAGTCGATGGGCAGGACCGCACTGCGCGTCCTCAAGATGATGCGCGGCTTCTACCCGGTGATGCTCCCGGCGGTCGCCTGCTGCATCCTGGTGCAGTGCGTCGTCCAGGCCATGCCCAACGTCTTCATGGAGCGGGCGCTCACGGTCGTGGGCAACACCTGGGAGTCGGGGGACTGGTCGGTCGCCCAGCCGCAGGTCTTTGCGAGCGCGGCCATGCTCGCCGTGCTCTACTTCGCGAGCCTCATCTGCAACGCGGTGTGGCAGCAGTGCATGGCCATCATCACGCAGGGCTCGCTCAAGAAGTTCCGCTGCCTCATGTTCGACCACATGCAGGACCTGCCCGTCCGCTACTTTGACACGCACCAGCACGGCGACGTCATGAGCTACTACACCAACGACATCGACGCCATGCGGCAGATGATCGCGCAGTCCCTGCCGCAGCTCTTCCTCACGACGCTCATGCTCTGCTCCGTGGGCTGCATCATGCTCTGGTACAGCCTGCCGCTCACGCTCGTGGTGGTGGGCGGCGCCGCGGTCATGGCGCTTCTCGCCAAGACGCTCGCCGGCCGCTCCGCCAGGAACTTCCTGCGCACGCAGCGCGCGGTCGCTGCCGTGGAGGGGCTTGTCGAGGAGGTCATGAACGGCGAGAAGGTCGTCAAGGTCTTCTCGCACGAGCGCCAGATCGAGGCCGCCTTCGACGAGCTCAACGACGAGTACCAGGACGCCGCCTGCACCGCCAACTCCTACGCCAACACGCTCATGCCGATCCTCATGAACATGGGCAACCTGCTCTACGTGGTGGTGGCCGTGGCGAGCGGCGTGCTGCTCGTCATCGGCGCGCCGAACCCCTCGATCTCGGGCCTGCCGCTCACCATCGCCGTGGCCGTACCGTTCCTCAACATGACCAAGCAGTTCGCCAACCAGATCGGCCAGATCTCCAACCAGGTGAACTCCGTCGTCATGGGCCTCGCCGGCGCCGAGCGCATCTTCGAGCTCCTCGACGAGCCCGTCGAGGAGGACGAGGGCTACGTCGAGCTTGTGGCCTGCACGATCGGCCGCGACGGCACCGTGCGCGAGTGCGACCGCCGCGCGCACGACTGGGCCGGGCAGTGGGCGTGGCGCCACCCGCACCAGGCTGACGGCACCGTCACCTACACCCCGCTCGCCGGCGACGTGCGCCTCTTTGACGTGGACTTTGCCTACGAGCCGGGGCACACGGTCCTGCACAACGTCTCGCTCTACGCCAAGCCGGGTCAGAAGGTGGCCTTCGTCGGCGCCACGGGAGCGGGCAAGACCACGATCACGAACCTGCTGAACCGCTTCTACGACATCGCGGACGGCAAGATCCGCTACGACGGCATCAACATCAACAAGATCAAGAAGCCGGACCTGAGGCGCTCGCTCGGCGTGGTCCTGCAGGACGTGAACCTGTTCACCGGCACCGTCATGGACAACATCCGCTACGGACGCCTCGACGCCACCGACGACGAGTGCATGGCCGCGGCCCGGCTCGCCGGCGCGGACGACTTCATCCGGCGCCTCCCCGACGGCTACGACACGATGCTCACGGACAACGGCGCGGCGCTCTCCCAGGGCCAGCGCCAGCTGCTCTCGATCGCGCGGGCCGCGGTGGCCGACCCGCCGGTCATGGTGCTCGACGAGGCCACGTCGTCAATCGACACGCGCACCGAGGCGATCGTGCAGCGCGGCATGGACGCGCTCATGACCGGGCGCACCACGTTCGTGATCGCCCACCGCCTCTCGACCGTGCGCAACTCCGACGTCATCATCGTGCTCGACCACGGGCGCATCATCGAGCGCGGCACGCACGACGAGCTCATCGCCAAGAAGGGCACGTACTACCAGCTCTACACTGGCGCCTTCGAGCTCGAATAGCTCTGCAAATTGGGGACGTGCTTTTTCTCTCAGAGAAAAAGGGACGGGCTCGCCTCCGCCTCGGAAGCGAGCCCGTCCCCGTGAGAGCGGCACCTCTCCCCTAGCGTCACCTGCCGATCGGCCTCATCGCAACGCCCTCGGCCACGAGGCTCGCTCCGGCAACGATCAGATAGGCTGCCATGAGGTAGCCGAGCACGAGGCTCGAGAAGAGCGGCGCGATCAGAAACACCACGCCCGCCACGATGTTGAGGACGCCCGTCGCGGTTGAGACGCCGGTGCCCTCGAAGCCAAAGTAGCGCATGCGATGGGCCGAGGAGAGTCGCTCCGCGCCCGAAGCGATGAACAGGAACGCCAGCAGGAGGGTGAGCGTCCCGGCGGTGAGGTACGACGGAAGCGCAAGCACCAGGACGCCGAGAAGGGCGTTGAGAATGCCCGTGACGAGCGCCACGGGGCTGCGGAAGAGCTCGGGCGTGCGAACGTAGCCCACGATTCCCGCAGCGCCGCCCGCGATGAGCGCCACCGCGATGACTGTCTGGATGACGGCATAGAGGCTGAAAGGCGACGCCAGGCTCGCCACGCCCGCGAGCGCGAGCAGGGCCCCGAGTCCGATGGCGAGCGCGCGCGTGCCGCGCACCCCCTCGTTCCACCGCTCGACGAAGTCGCCGACGTGATCAAAGCTCGAGTCGTAGTGCTGCATGTCAACTCCTTGGTTGGGCCGCCCCGCCTGCCCTGTGGCGCGGGCGCCGGCCTACCTCTCTTCTGCCCAAATTGCGACTTTATAACTCGCAATTCTCAAAGCGAGGGCACGCACACCGTTCGCACACGTTCCGCAACGGCGTGCTCAGGAAAAAGAAGCTAACAGCGATTGGCTCAGGGACCCGGTCCTCGCGCGGCCCGTCGGCTACCTCCGCCGCCGGCGGCGGCTCTCGCGGATGATGTCCCAGGCAACCCACACGCCGAGCACGAACGCGGCCATGTAGCCGAGGAACCCGATGATCGGGATGCCGAAGATGACCGGCTGAATGCGCGCGTAGTAGACGACCGACGAGCCAATGAACAGGCCCGCCACGATGACGCTCAGCGTGAGGCGGTTCGCGATGCGCGAGAGGTCCTCGAGCGGGTCGGCAGTGCCCGCGAGGTCGAGGTTGACGCGGAGCTGCCCGCGCGTGAGCATGCGCATGGCGAGCCCGGCCTCCCCTGCCGCGCCGAGAAGCCCATGGGCGGCCGCCTCCGACTCCCGGGCGAGGCGCGACGCCTCACGACGCGCGAGCTGGCCGGCGCTCTCGTGCGCGCGCAGGTGCGTCCCGATGATCTCCACGATCGAGGTGCCCGGGAGCAGGTCGTGCACCGTACCCTCGAGCGTCACGAGCGAGCGCGCGAGCATCGTGACCGAGCTCGGGAGCTCAATGCCGTCCTTCTGCGCCATCGAGATGAGCGAGTTCATGAACGCGCCGACGTCGAGGTCGGAGAGGTTGGAGAGGCCGTAGTCGGCCACGATCGAGTCGAGGTCAGCGAGGAGGTGCGCATGGTCGACCTCAGCGGTGTCTGAGACCGAGAAGCGCAGGAGCCCGTCGGCAAGCCCCGCCGAGTCACAGCGGGCGACGGCCGTCACCATGTCGCGCACAGCGCTGCGATCATGGCTCGAGAGCCGGCCCATGATGCCGAGGTCGAGGTAGACGATCTTCCCCCCGCGGACCACGAGGTTGCCGGGGTGAGGGTCGGCGTGGAAGAAGCCGTCGTCGAGCATCTGGCTCGTGTAGTTGTCCGCGAGCTTGATGCCTATCTCGCCAAGGTCGTAGCCCTCCGCTACGAGCCGCGCGGTGTTGTTGATGGGGATGCCCTCGACGTAGTCCATCACCACCACGTGGCGCGTGCACAGCGCCGGGTAGGGCTTGGGGCACTCGATGAAGCGGCACTCTGCGTTGTTGCGACGGAACTCCTCGAGACTGCGCGCCTCAACGAGAAAGTCCGTCTCCTCGCGGAAGCTCTGCCACAGCTCGTCAACGACCGACTGGAGGTCGAGGAACTGCTCGTCCCCCATGAAGCGGCTCGCGTAGCGGGCGAGCGAGCGCATGATCGAGATGTCCTGCGCCATGATCTCCTGGACGTGGGGGCGCTGGATCTTGACGGCGACGAGCTCCCCGGTGACGAGGCGGGCCTTGTGGACCTGCGCCACGGAGGCCGAGCCGAGCGGGCGGTCGTCGATCGCGTCGAAGAGGTCCTCGAGCGGCGTCTCGTACTCGGCGCGCAGGGCGGAGAGCACCGTGTCACGGTCCATGGGCTCGACCTCGGTGCGCAGGCGGGAGAGCTCGCGCATGAAGCTCTGCGGCAGGATCTCCGAGCGCATGGAGAGGATCTGGCCCGCCTTGACGAACATCGGGCCGAGCTCCTCGAGCATGCGGCGCAGCCCCTGGGGCGTGAGGCCGTGGAAGATGTCGTAGCGGCGGACGATGGAGAGGATCTCGCGGATGCGCGCGAGCCGCGCGGCGCGGCTGAGGTTCGCCTCCCCCTCGCGGCGGCCGCCGAACAGCCCGATCGTCTGCCGGTCGTTCAGCGCGTCGCGCGCCCCCTCGTACCATGCGTCGAGAAGCTCCTGCGCGCGGCGCGTGCTGTCGTCGACGTGCGTGCTGCCGAGGTCTCCCGGCACACGAGCGCCCGCGCCCGCGGCGCCGGCCGACTCATCGGCGGCGCCCACGGGCCTCATCCCGTCCTCGCCCTCAGCGGGACGGTCCCTCTCCTCGGGCTCGCTCAGCGGCACGCGCTGCCCTACTCGGCCGCGTCCTCGGAGGGAGCGGCACCCTCGTCGGCGTTCTCGACCTCAACCTTGACCGAGGCTGCCTCGATGTCCGCGGACATCTCGGCGACCTTGGCGGCGAAGGCGGCGCGCTCCTCGGGAGTCATGGACTCGAGCCGAGCGCGCAGGACCTTGTCGGCGGAGTCGTCCACGGCCTCCTTGACCTTGTGCGTGAGCTCCTCGTTCAGGGTCTTGCCCTGCTCGACCGTCAGCTCGCCCTTCTTGACGAGCTCCTCGACGACCTCCTGGGACTTCTCGGCTCCCGTGGCGACGGCGCCGACGCCGGCCAGAAACATCTTGCGCAGGCCGTCCATCAGATCAAACTCAGCCATTTGTGCTCCTCTCGCTAGGCGGGGACGCTTACATGCTCCCCTTCTACCCGCTCCGGCGCCGCCCAATCTCGGCGGGCGCGCCCGAGCGCTCGGCGGGCGAGGGCGCGCTCAGGCGCCGAGAAGAACGCGGCCCAGCTCCTCCACCGAGCCTGCGAGCGCGCTCGCACCGGCATCGGCGAGCTCGCGCTCGGTGCCGCCCCCAAAGAGCACGCCCACGCAGGGGATCCCGTGCGCCGCCGCTGCCTCCACGTCATAGTGCCGGTCCCCCACCATGACAGCGTCGGCCGGCGTGGCTACGAGCGCCTCGAGGGCCCGCCCGATGATGTGGGCCTTGGACTCCGCCTCGTCTGTCACTTTGCCGAAGGCGACGTCGAAGAGCTCCGTCACCTTGTTGTCGGCGAGCGCCTGGCGAATCATCCCCTGTCGCTTGGAGGAGGCCACGCCGAGCCGCCTTCCCGACGCCCGCAGGCGCTCGAGCAGCTCGGCCATGTCGTCAAAGAGCGGCCAGGCGTCGCGGCCGATCTTGAGGTAGATGGAGCGATAGGTGGCCGTAACGCGCGCCGCCGCCTCCTCCGAGAGGCCGTAGACGAGCGAGAAGGCGTGCGGGAAGGGAGGTCCCACGAGGCGGGTGAGGTCGCCGAGGTCCTCCTCGGGAAAGCCGTTCGCGAGCAGCGCCGTCCGCGCCGTGGACACGATGGCGCCCACTGAGTCCGCGAGCGTCCCGTCAAAGTCAAAGAGCACGACGCTGCGCGCCGCGAGGTCCTTCTCGGCCATGAGCCCCCCTTCGCTTGGCTGACCCCAGCGTAGCACGGCTCCGGAGGTCGAGCGCGCCAAAGATCGCGTCCACTGCGCGCCCCGCGGCGCGCACTCGAGGGCTTTCTTGTCCGTTAGGACACGAATCCGGCCCAGTGCGCGCTCCGCGGCGCGCACTCGACGCAATTTCCGTCACGGCGAGAAGTTCGTGCCGCCGCGACGCGCACGCGCTATCATGTCTGCACCCAAGACACCGAGGAGGCACCATGCGCGCCGAGCCCATAACCTGCTACCGTCCGCGCCCCGACCTGGCGAGCGTCGTCGCGGCGCCGCCCTACGACGTCTTTGACCGCGCGGGGGCCGCCGCCTACGTTGCCGCCCATCCGCAGAGCTTCCTTGCGGTGGACCGCCCGGAGACGGGATTTGCCCCCGAGCACGACATGTACGCGGACGACGTCTACGCGCGCGCCCATGACCTTCTCGCCGCGCGCGTGAACGCCGGCGAGCTCCTGCGCGACGGGACGCCCTGCTTCTACCTCTACCGGCAGCGCACGGCGGACCACGAGCAGACCGGGATCGTGGCCGCCTTCTCCGTTGACGACTACACCAACGGGGTGATCCGTCGCCACGAGCTCACGCGCCGCGACAAGGAGGACGACCGCCTGCGCCACATCGAGGCAACGACCTGCCAGACCGGGCCCGTCTTTCTCGCCTATCGCGAGAACCCCGTGCTCGAGGCGCTCGTGGAGGCCGCGAAGACCGCAGAGCCGCTCTATGACTTCCGCGACGAGGACCGCGTGCGCCACACCGTCTGGCGCGTCGCGCGGCCTGCCGCCGTCGAGTCCATACGCCTCATGCTCGAGCACGTTGGGTGCGCCTACATCGTGGACGGCCACCACCGCGCGGCGGCGGCAGCGCGCTTCTGCCAGCGGGCGCGCACCGAGGAGGGCGCGGACCACACCGGCGACGAGGCGTACAACTTCTTCCTCGGCGCGCTCTTCCCCGCGAGCCAGCTCGCCTGCGCGCCCTATGACCGCGTGGTCGCGGACGCGGCGGGGCTCTCCGAGGGGGAGCTCGTTTCCGCGCTCGAGGCGGCCGGCCTCTCCGTGGGCGAGCGACGCTCGGAGCCGGTCGCTCCTGCCGAGCGCGGACGCCTCGGGATGTACGCGTTCGGGGCCTGGCGCGAGCTGTCGCTCCCGGGCGAGCGCCCGGACGACGTGGCCGCGTCCCTCGACGCCGCGCTGCTCCAGGAGCTCGTGCTCGGCCCCGTGCTGGGCGTCTGCGACCCGCGCGACGACGCGCGCCTCTCCTTCGTGGGAGGCGGGGACCTCGCCGAGCTCGAGCGCAGGGCCGGCGAGGAGGGCGTTGCCTTCTCGCTCTTCCCCACCTCGGTGAACGAGCTGATGGCCGTGGCTGACGCCGGCGGTCTCATGCCGCCCAAGTCAACGTGGTTCACGCCCAAGCTCAAGAGCGGTCTCTTCGTGCGTCGCGTCTGCCTGCGCGAGTGCCTGATCGACGGAGCGCGCCCCAGGAGGCGCGAGGAGTAGGCCGTGGCGAATAGCCCACGGGCACACGTGGAATAAATACGTGGTAGAGACAAGAGCTGAGGCGATGATGCCAGGCGCGCGGTGAGGAGGTGCCCATGTCCGAGACCGATGACTCGCGCGAGCACGGCCGGCTCGGAAGGCTCTTCGCCGCGCTCGTGGGCACCGAGGGCGAGGTGGCCGAGAAGCCCCTCGGCCAGACGGACGACGCGCACCGGCCCTTCGACCTTGACGACCTTGCGCGCTCTCTCGCCGCGGCGAGCGACCCGGCAGGGGCCCTGCGCTCGTTCGCCGCGGGCGTGCGCGAGCGCAGCGAGCTCGCGGGGTCCGGTGCGACAGAGGCACCGGGAGGGCTCGAGCTCTACCTTGCGGAGCGCCTGCTCGAGGCGGGCGTCCTCGAGAGCGACGGAGCCGCCCTGCCGTCGATGCGCGTGGTGAGGCCCCGCACGTCCGACCTGTTCTACCTGCGCGTGGATGACGACGAGCTCCCCTGGCTCTCCAAGGTCAGGCTCCTGCGCGTCGAGGCGGCCCTGAACGGGGCCCTCATCGCCTCGCGCGTCCTGCCGGACGGGGGCGCGGGCTCGACGCTCGAGGAGGTCGTCCGCTGCGAGCAGCGCGCCTGTCGCTCCATCGTTGCGCAGGCCCCTCGCGCGGCGGCGCGCCGCGAGGGACCCGCGCTCGGCGAGTGGGACGTGCGCGAGGCCATCTCCTTCGGCATCGAGACCTTCCAGCTCCCCTACCGCCTCACGGCGCGCTTCCGGGCGAACGTGCGCGCGGGCGTCGCGGCCTTCGAGGTCGACCTCGTCCCTCCGCGCGCCTGGGCGTCGACCGTCTTTGTCGACGGCCTCGGCATCGTGGGCGCGACGCCCGAGATGCGCTGGCGCGCGGCGACCGACTACAACCTGAGGATGGGCGTCCTTCTCGCCGCCTACGCCCTTGCCGCGGCGCCGCGGCTCTCTGCCGTCTGGGTCGCCGGCGTCGTGGACACCGCCTCCTCCCACGCCTGCTACTACTCCGCCTGCCTCACGCGGCGCCTGCTCGAGGACGTTGACCTCGAGGGCTCGTTCGACCCGGTCGAGCTCATGCGCGCCGCCGGGGCCACGATCGACGAGCACAGCCGCGAGCTCGGAGCGGTGCGCCAGGACTTCTCCCTCGACGACGAGCTCTTCTGTCCCGCGTGGCGCTTCGAGCCCGTTGAGCTCTCGGGCCGCTCGCTCCTGCCGCAGGCGGCCGAGGCGCTCGGCTGCCAGGAGGCGCGCGGGCTCTCCGCGGACGAGGCGCGGGCGAGAAGGGCCGCGGCGGACGAGCTCGTCCGCGAGCTCGGCGACTCCACGGAGGGCAACGTCCGGGCCCTCCTCTCCCTTGCGCGCCGCAGCGGCGAGGGGGACGTGCGCGACGCTGCCCTGCGCTGCGTGCGCTCCCTCATAGACGGGAGCCTCGCGGACGACCCGCTCGAGATCGTGGGCTCGCTCGTCCTCGGCGACGAGCTCACGCGCGGGGCCGCGCTCGCGCACGAGCGAATGCTCGCTCGGGACGCGGAGGGGGCGGAGCGCGCGGCGCTCGACGCCATCGCCTCCGCCGGCGAGAATGCCTACCTCGACGACGGGAAGCGCACGTGGCGCTCGTTCGGCGACCACGCGGACCGCGCGCTCTACAACAGGCTCCTCGCCCGCGAGGGGGAGGTCTGCTCCCTCGCGCCGAACGCCCTGCTCGAGGCGCACCTCGTCGCCTCGGCGGCAGAGCTCGCGCAGGAGAGGCTCGAGGGCGCCCTCGCCCACGCCCGCCGCGCCCGTGAGCTCGCCCCGCTCTCGGCACAGGCGAGCCTGAGCCTCGCGAGCTGCCTCGAGGCGACGGGCGACCTCGCCGCGGCGGCTGACGAGCTCGCGCGCCTGCTCTCGGTCGCGCACGACCCCGAGACGATCGCCCTCGCCTACCTCAGGATGGCGCAGGTCCAGTGGCAGGGCGGGCGCGTCCTTGCTGCGCAGGCGTGCTACCAGCGCGCCTGCCAGGGGGTCGGCGCGACACTCGTCGTGGCTGGGCTCGCGGTCATCGCCCTCATCGGGCGCGTGGGCGACGCGGCAACCGCTTCGCTCTCCCCCGAGCAGGCGGAGTCGGCCCTGCGCGGGGCGGGCATCCCCGTCGCCCCCACCGAGGACGTCGTCCGCGCGCTCGCCGAGGCGGCGCGGGCAGCGACGGACGCCGAGCTCTTCCCCGTGGCTCGCGACGCCACGCGCGCGCTCTGCTCGCTCGTGCGCGACGACGTAACCTTTGGCGTCCTGCGCTCGCTCGAGGGCGAGCCGGACCGATGAGCGGCGCGGGGCAGAAGGCCCGGACCTCCCTCTGGCCGCCGTCCTTCTCGGCGGCGATCTTTGACTTCGACGGCACCCTCGCCGAGACCTGGCACCTCTGGCGCCAGGTGGACGAGGTCTTCTTCGCCTCCCGGGGGCTCAAGTTCGACGAGGCGGCGTCCGAGACGATCGCCACGCTCGGCTTCGCGGCGGGCGCGCAGTGGTGCGTTGAGCGCTATCGGCTGCGCGACGAGGTCGCGGACATCGTCGACGAGTGGAACCGCCTGGGGGCGGCGCTCTACGAGACGTCCGTCCAGCTGCGCCCCGGCGCCGAGCGCTACCTGCGCTCCCTCCGGGCGCAGGGCGTGCGGCTCGCGCTCGCGACCACCAACGACCCGCACGTGCTCGGCTCGATGCGCCACGTGGACGTGGGCGAGCTCTTCGATGAGGTTGTGTGCGGCCGCGAGGTGGCGCGAGGCAAGGACCATCCCGACATCTACCTCGAGGCGGCTCGCCGCCTCGGCGCGAGGCCCGAGGGGTGCGTCGTCTTCGAGGACATCCTGCCCGGCGTGCTCTCCGCGCAGCGGGCGGGCATGCGCGCGGTGGCCGTGCGCTGCGAGGACCCGCGTCAGCCGGAGCGCGAGCTCAGGTCCGCCGCCGACCTCTGGATAGACGGCTGGGAGGGGCTGACAGAGGGGACGGGGGCTGACAGAGGGGACGGGGGGACCTGTCAAGTCCTAGACTTGACAGGTCCCCCCGTCCCCTCTGTCAGCCCCCGCCCCCTCTGTCAGCCCCGTCAGGCTCGGCGCAGGCGCGCGAGGAAGTGCCCGTCGGCATGGGGCCAGCCCGTGCGGTGAGCCTCCTCGAGCTTGAGGCCGGAGCCGGCGGGGCTGGCGAGAAGGGCCTCCACCACGCCCTCGTCCTCCTCCGCGAGGATCGAGCACGTGGCGTAGACGAGCCGCCCGCCAGGGCGCACGCGCGCCGCGGCGGAGGCGAGGATCTCGAGCTGCAGGGCAGCGAGCTCGTCAGGGGCAGACGGGGCGAGCGACCACGCTATCTCGGGATGGCGGGCAATCGTGCCCGTTCCCGTGCACGGCGCGTCAACGAAGACGAGGTCGAATTCACCAAGGGAGTCTTCGAGCCGCCGGGCGTCCGCGGCAAGGCAGCGCACGTGGCCCGCCACGCCCGCCGCCTCCATGCGCTGCGACGCGAGCGCTGACTTGCGGGCAGAGACCTCCACGGCAACGATCTCGCAGGGGCCGCCAACGACGTGCGCCGCGCCCTCGAGCAGGATGGTCTTGGTGCCCCTGCCCTGCCCGACCTCGAGCACGCGCTCCCCGGGGGCGGGGCAGCACGCGAGCGCAACCTCCTGCGCTGAGACGTCGCACGGGAGAACGTCCGCCCGCTCGACCAGCCCAGAGCGGGCGAGCCGCGCCGGCTCGCCGAGCGAGAAGGACCCGGGCACGGGACCGGGGACGGGGACGCACCCAGCCGCGCTGAGCAGCGCGGCGACCTCCTCGCTCGTGTGCCGCACGCGGTTGGCGGCCACCCAGGCCCCCGCCGGCTCGCTCGCGCGCGCGGCCCATTCCGCGGCGCCATCGTCCCCCAGCGACTCGAGCGCGCGCTCGCAGAGCCACTCGGGCAGCGCGTGGGCGCGCGCCAGGTCAGCAGCGTCAAACGACCGAGCGAGCACGCGACGGCGCGCCTCGGCGAGCGCGGCGGCGTCCTCGTCCGCGACGCGGCGCAGCACGGCGTTCGCGAGCCCCGCGGCGCGCGGGGAGACGGCTCGCACGAGCTCGACGCCCTGGCTCACGCAGACGTCGGGGCGCGTGTCGAGGTAGAGGAGTTCGAAGGCGGCGAGGCGCAGCGCGTCGCGCACGCGCGGCTCGAGGCGCGCGCCCCGGCGCAGGTGCGAGTCGATGGCGCGATCGAGCTCGCCGACGGCGGCCGTCGCGCCGAGGGCAAGACGGGAGACCAGGGCACGGTCGCGCTCGGGAAGCTCGGAGAGCTCCGCCGAGCCGCGCAGCAGGTCGCGCATGCGCGCGTCGCGACGACGGCGCTCCGAGAGCAGCGAGAGGGCGGCGAGGCGTGCCGGGGTGGCGCGCGCCACTAGGCCACGCCCCAGGAGAGCCCGTCGCCGCGCAGCCCCGACGACCAGGCGGATGCGTCCATCTCGCGCTTGCCGTCCGGCTTGACGCGCAAGAGCTCGAGGGAGCCGTCCGCGCACCCCAGCCAGACGCGCCCGCGGCTGACAAGGACGCCAGACGGCCCCACGGCGCGCTCTGACAGCCGCGCCGCGCAGACGCGAACGCCTCGTCCCGCCACCGTGCAGCGCGCGGGCGCCGTGTCACCCGACGCCTGGACGTGCAGGGCGTTCTCGCGGGCGGGGGCGGACGGGTCAAGCAGGAGCTCGGCCTTCTCGATCTTGGCAGCGTGGGTCACGAGCGCCTCGTCCTGCTCGACCCACGCGGCGCTCCCGTCAACCACGGACGGCAGCGCGCGCACGAGCAGCTCGGCGCCCATGCGCGCGAGCTCGGCGGTGAGGGAGGCCGCGTCCTTCTCGCCGATCTCGGTGGAGGACTGGGCGCAATAGGCGCCCGTGTCGACGCCGTGGCCGATGCGCATGACGGACACGCCGGTGCGCTCGTCGCCAGCGAGGATGGAGCGCTGGATCGGGGCGGCTCCGCGCCAGCGGGGCAAGAGCGACGCATGGACGTTCACGCAGCCGCCGGGCGCCATCTGGAGCACCTCGTCCGGCAGGATGCAGCCGAAGGCAACGACGCAGAAGACGTCCGCGCGCGCCGCGTCGAGCGCCGCGAGGACCTCCGAGGTCATGCGCGAGCACTCCAGGACGGGCAGCCCCAGCTCGAGCGCGCGGGCCTTGACAGGAGAGGGCACGAGCGCCCGCCCGCGGCCGCGCACGGCGTCAGGTCGGGTGAGGACGAGCGCCACCTCGTGCTCGGAAGCCAGGGCATCAAGGGAGGGCACCGAGAACTCGGGGGTGCCCATGAAGACGACGCGCAGCTTGGACCCCATGCTCGCCCCCTACTCGACCTCGGTCTCGCCGGGCCGCGCGCCGGCGGCGAGCGCCGCCTGGTACTCTCGCTCGGCCTCGGCGCGCGCGATGGGCGCGAGGTGGTCGAACATCGTCACGCCGTGCACGTGGTCGATCTCGTGCTGGAGGCACACGGCCATGAGGTTGCCCTCCGCCTCGTACTGCATGAGGTCGCCGTCGAGGTTGCGAGCCTGCACCACCACATGGCTCGGGCGGCTCACGCGCACGCTCACGCCCGGGAAGGAGAGGCACCCCTCCGAGCCCTCGCGCTCCGGCCCGTCGGCCGTGACGATGCGCGGGTTGATGAGGACGTAGGGGTTCCTCTTGGACCCCTTGCCGGCGTAGTCGACGTCGATGACCACGATCTGGCGCATCTCGCCGATCTGCGGGCCAGCCAGCCCGCAGCCGTCGGCGGCGTACATGACCTTGAGCATGCGCTTGGCAAGGGCGCGGACCTCGTCGTCGATCTCCTCGATGGGGGCGCACTCCTCGGAGAGGCGCGGGTCGGGCGAGAGCACGATCTCGTTCAGCTCGTTCATGGTCCTCCTTCGTGCCGGCGGGCGAGCCGCGCGGCGCTCAGCCTACATGAGGTCGTAGGCGTCTATGTCCACTGCAATGGTAACGCCCGCGCGGCGCGAAAGCGACGCGACGCACGCCGCCACGACTCCCCCAAGGTCAGCCTCCACGGGCGCCTTCACCATGACGTGCCGCCGCACGCGGTCCTTGACCCGCGCCCTGACGCACTCCGCGGGCCCCAGCACCTCCCAGCCGCCCTCGCCGGCGACGCGCTCCCGCAGGGCCTCTGCCAGCTCGGCGGTCGCGGCGCGAACGTCACGCTCGGAAGACCCCTGGGCGGTGACGTTGGCAAGCCGCGAGAAGGGCGGGTAGGACGCCTCGGCGCGCTCGGCGAGCTCCGCGTCGAGAAACTCGGCGCGGTCGTGCGCGGCGACCGCTCGGATGGCCGGGTGCGTGGCCCAGTAGGTCTGCACGATCACCTCGCCCGGCCGCTCGCCGCGCCCCGCCCTGCCCGCGACCTGCTCGAGCAGGTCGTAGGTCCTCTCGGCGGCGCGGAAGTCCGGAAGCTTGAGCACGGTGTCGGCGTTCACGACGCCCACGAGCGTGACCTCGGGGAAGTCGAGCCCCTTGGCGATCATCTGGGTGCCCACGAGCACCGCGCACTCCGCCGCGTCGAACCGCTCGAGCAGCCCCTGGTGGGCGCCCTTGGCGCGCGTGGTGTCGGCGTCTATGCGAATCACCTCGACGCCCTCGGGCAGCAGCATCCTGAGCTCGTCCTCCACGCGCTGGGTTCCCACCCCGTAGGCGGCCAGGTAGCGGCTCCCGCAGCTGGGGCAGCGCGTGGAGGGGTCAGGGAAGGCACGCTGCGGCCAGCTGCGGCCGCAGGAGTGGCACACGAGCGAGCGCTCGCGCTCGTGATAGGTGAGGGCGCTCGAGCAGTGCGGGCACTCGGGGACGCAGCCGCACTCGCGGCACATGAGGAAGGTCGCGAAGCCTCGGCGGTTGAGCAGGAGCACGGCCTTCTCGCGCCGCTTTGCGACGCCGAGAAGCGCGTCGGCGAGCTGCGCCGAGAAGACCGAGCGCCCGCCCCCGCGGAACTGCTCGGCCATGTCCGCGACGACGACCCTTGGCAGGCGCGCGCCGCTCGCCCGCTCGGACATCTCGACGCGCGTCCAGCGCGCCCCGCGAAAGGAGCCCTCTCGGCAGCGCTGCAGGCTCTCGAGCGAGGGGGTCGCCGACCCCAGGACGAGCGCGCAGCCGCGCTCGGCGGCAAGGCGCGCCGCGACCTCGCGCGCGTGGTAGCGCGGCGACTTGTCCTGCTTGTAGGAGGACTCGTGCTCCTCGTCGATGATGATGAGGCCCACGTCGGCGAGCGGCGCGAACAGGGCCGACCTGGCCCCCACCACCACGCGCGCGCGGCCTTGGCGCACGAGGTCCCACTGGTCGAAGCGCTCCCCCGTCGAGAGGCGCGAGTGCAGCACGGCGACCTCGTCGCCGAAGCGGCTCCGGAAGCGACCCACGGTCTGAGCCGTGAGGGAGATCTCGGGGACAAGGACGAGGGCCCCGCGGCCGTCCGCGAGGGACCGCTCGATCGCGGCGAGGTAGACCTCGGTCTTGCCGGAGCCCGTGACGCCGTCCACGAGGACCACGTCGCCGGACGCGGAGAGGCGCGCGGCGTCTATCGCGGCGAGGGCGGCGCGCTGGCCGTCAGTCAGGCGCTCGGGACGCGGGGCGGCCGCCGACGAGAGCGTCGTTGCGCCCTCCGACGCGCCGCGTACGGCGCGCCTGCGCGTGACGGTGACGACGCCGCGCCGCTCGAGCGCGGAGATCGCGGAGGATGCCCCGGGGATCGTGGCGGAGAGCTCCGCGGCGCGCTGGGGCCCCTCGCGCAGCGCCGACATGACCGCGCGCTGGCGCGAGGCGGTGCGGGCGGGCAGGAAGTCGTTCGCCTCGGGGGCAAGCGCGACCCAGCGCTCGTCGACGGCGCCGGCGCGCTCGTTCACGAGCTCCCAGGGCTCGCCCGGGGCGCTCCTCCTGACGCGCACCTTCTGGCCAGGGGCGAGGAAGGGGCGCACCGCGTCGGCGAGGGGGCACGCGTACTCCCTCGCCATCCAGAGCGCCACGCGCGCGGCCGCCTCGTCAAAGGCGGAGGACGCAAGGACCTGGGACACCGGACGGACCTTCTCGGCGGGGACGTCCGACGGCGGCCGGGACGCGAGCGCCGTCACGTAGCCAACGACCTCGCGCCCCGAGAAGGGCACGAGGACCGTGGCGCCAACGACGGCGTCGGCCGCGAGCTCTTTGGGAACCGCGTAGGAGAACGCCGTGGCCAGAGAGCGCGTGGGTATGTCGAGCACGACGCTCGCGTATGGCATGGGCCCCCTTCCGCAGACGCTACCGAGGCACCATTGTAGCCGTGCGCGGGACGCGGCCGCGTCGGGGCACGGCCCCCCTCAGACCCCGGATGTGAGCAACATGTTTGATGCAGTGGCCCCGAGCCGGGGCACATCTTGGTTGTGAGCAACATTTTTGATGCAAACGCCCCCAGAGAAGGCTGACATCTCGCAAGTGGAAAAGCCCACCTGCAGTTTTGTTGCCCGCGAACGCCCGTGGCGCCAAGCGGGGACGCCGACAGATAAAAAATGTTGCTCACAATCGAGAAGCACGTCTCGCTGCAGCCCTGTTCGCGCGCACGTGCGCGCCTCAGGTGCAAAACCTCAATTCGCGCGCAATCCACCCGCACGCGATCCACCACGCTGACAGGCCTACGAGACCGGGGCGCCACCGGCCTCGGCGGACGCGTCCCCAACGTCCTCGGAAAGCGCCTCGTCGCCAAGGGCCGAGGCGTCCTCGTCGTCCCCGCCCAGCGGGGCGACGTCCTCGGTCGTCAGGCCGGAGATCTCCACGAGCGCGGCGTAGTCGCGCGGGCCCGCGGCGTTCGCGGCGGCACCCAGGTCCTTGTCGGCGAGCTGCTCGGCGGGGATCTCTGCCGTCTCGTCGGCGGGGTCGAGCCCGGCGTCCATGCGCTGCATCATGGCGCGCCACTCGTCGTACATCGTGGCCACGTAGGAGACGCCGGGAATCTCGTCATAGGCGTAGCTCGGCACCGTGGCCGAGTAGAACGTGATGCCCTGCTCGGACGCGGCCTGCTGGAAGGCGGTCGCGTAGGCAGCGATGTCGGAGACGGAGAGGTCGGTGGTGATGGACTGGGCGAGCTCGCTCACCACGAAGGGCAGCTCGAGCGGGCTCGACGCGAGCACCTCGCGGGCGATCGCCTCGACGATCTGTCGCTGGGCCTGCGCGCGACCGAAGTCCCCGCCCGAGACGCCGAAGCGCGCGCGGGCGTAGCGCAGGGCCGTGTCGCCGTCGAGGACCTGCTCGCCGGCAGACAGCTCGAGCTTTGCCTTTCGGTCGGAGATGTCCTCGGGGACGTCCACCGTGATGCCGCCGAGCGCGTCGACCACGTCGCGCACGCCGCTGAAGTGAACCTCGACGTAATGGGAGATGTCCACTCCGGCGAACTCCGCCACGGCGCGCACGGCGGCAGCCGGCCCGTCGACGAACGAGGCGTTTATCTTGTCGGTGGCGCCGTACTGGTTCACCACCATGGTGTCGCGCGGGACGGAGACGAGGCTCACCGTTGCCGCGCCCACGTCAACGCGCGCGAGCATGAGGGTATCCGAGCGGGAGACCGTCTCGCCCTTGCGGGCGTCTGAGCCGATGATGAGCACGTAGAAGGGCTCTGTCGCGGCCGCAGAGCCGTCCGCGAGCTCGGCGTCGAGCGCGGCGCGGTCCTCCTCGGCAACACCCATGGAGCTCTCGAGGCTCGAGACCCATGCCCAGGCGGCAACGCCAACCGCCGCCACCACGGCGACAAGGGCAACGGCAACCCGGCGCGCGATGCGGCGACGACGGGAGCCGGCGTCCTGGGGGGCGGCGTGGCGCGGGGACCTCTCGTCAGCGCCGTCCTGCGAAAGCGGGTCCCTCAGCTCGTCGCGCGCGTCCTGGTCTGCCATAGCGCTCCCTTCTCGCCTCGTGCGCCGACCTTACCTTAGCCGATGCGGCGCAGGGACGGTCCCGTGCGCCCGACGGCAGCCCTACGAGAGCTCGGCCACCGCGGCGCGCAGCTCGTCGACACGGTCGCAGCGCTCCCAGGTGAAGTCTGGGTCCTCGCGGCCAAAGTGGCCGTAGGCCGCGGTCTTCTCGAAGATGGGGCGACGCAGGCCGAGGTCGCGGATGATGGCGCCCGGCCGCAGGTCAAAGACGCGCTCGACCGCAGCCTCGATCGCCCGGTCCTCGGCGGTGCCGGTCCCGAAGGTGTCCACCATGACCGAGAGCGGGTGCGAGACGCCGATGGCGTACGCGAGCTGGACCTCGCAGCGGCGCGCGAGTCCCGCGGCGACGACGTTCTTGGCGACCCAGCGCGCGGCGTAGGCGGCGGAGCGGTCGACCTTGGTGCAGTCCTTGCCCGAGAAGCACCCGCCGCCGTGGCGGCCCATGCCGCCGTAGGTGTCGACGATGATCTTGCGGCCGGTGAGACCAGTGTCGCCCATGGGGCCGCCCACCACGAAGCGCCCGGTGGGGTTCACGTAGATCGTGGCGCTCCCCCACTCGATGCCCGCTGCGTCGAGGACCGGGGCGATGACGTGGGCGACCATGTCCTCGCGCACCGTGTCCATGTCGGCGATGGCGGCATCGTGCTGCGTGGAGACGACAACGGCCGTGACCTCGACGGGGACATCGTCCTCGTAGCGCACGGTGACCTGGGTCTTGCCGTCCGGGCGCAGGTAGGGAACCGTGCCGTCCTTGCGAACGGCGGCAAGGCGCTCCGCCATGCGCGAGGCGAGGTAGTGCGGCATGGGCATGTAGACGTCGGTCTCGTCGGTGGCGTAGCCGAACATCATGCCCTGGTCCCCGGCGCCAACGAGGTCGAGCGGGTCGGTCGTGCGGCCCGCCTGCGCGTCGAAGGACTCGTCCACCCCCTGGGCGATGTCGGGGCTCTGCTCGTGGATCATGTTGATGACGCCGCAGGTCTCGCAGTCAAAGCCGTACTTCGCGCGATCGTAGCCGATGCGACGGATGACGTCGCGCGCGATCTTCTGAACGTCGAGGTAGGCCTCGGTGCGCACCTCGCCAGCAACGACCACGGTTCCCGTGGTCACAAAGGTCTCGCAGGCGCAGCGCACATTGTCGACGCTGGCGGGCACCCCGGACGGCGAGATGTAGCCTTTGGCCTGGAGCTCTGCCTCCTTGGCGAGAAGCGCGTCGAGAATGGCGTCGGAGACCTGGTCGCAGATCTTGTCCGGGTGCCCCTCCGTCACGCTCTCAGAGGTGAAGAGGTAGTTGCGGGAGAGGGTGGAACGAGGGCTGTCTTGCATGGTCGTCACTCCTTAGGCGATTGCCCGGCGGCCGTTACCATTCCGTCGGGCGCGCAATAGAACCTCACTATCCTACCCGCACCGACTGGGCGCAGCACGGAGGAGATCGCTCCGCCATAAAGTCCATCGCTTTCGCGAGCGAGCATACGGCGTCGTTGGGGGCCGCTGTTAGGAATAGCCGCCTGTGGGTCGTTTTTCTCGCCATATGTATAGGAATCGCCGCCAGTGGGGCATTTCGGCAAGATAATCAACCCAATGGCGGCGATTCCTAACGGCAGGAGCGCTGCCGGCAGACGCGCTCCTTCAGCGGCGCTTCAGGCATGTGCCGCTCTCGTGGACACGCCGCTCCCGGCCGCAAACGCGCGCGAACAGGGAACAAGCCCTCTCATATGTCTGCACGTGAGAGGAGACACGCCGTGCGCGCATCGCTTGGCATTTTTATCCGCGACCTCAAGAGGCTGCTCTCCAATCCCGCGGCGCTCATCGTGACCCTGGGCGTCTGTGCGATTCCTTCCGCCTACGCCTGGCTGAACGTCCTCGCCAACTGGAACCCGTACGAGAACACCTCGACGGTGAGTGTGGCCGTGGTCACCTTGGACGAGGGGGCAGACGTCCCGGACGTGGGCAACCTCAACGCCGGCGAGCTCGTGAAGGAAGAGCTCGAGAAGAACACGCAGCTCGGCTGGGTCTTTCTCGACAACGAGCAGGACGCGCTCGAGGGCGTACGCGCGGGTCGCTACTACGCGGCGTTCGTCATCCCCGCCGACTTCACGAGCTCGCTTGCCAGCGCGCTCGACGGAAGCTCGCGGCAGGCAAGCATCCGCTACTACGTCAACGAGAAGCAAAACGCCGTCGCCCCCAAGGTCACCGACACTGGAGCCACGACGCTCGAGGACCAGATCGCCGAGGAGTTCACGCGCGTCGCAGGCGAGGCGGTTGGCGAGAAGGTCCGTGACGCCGCTGGGAGCGCCGCCGACGCGCTGGACGGCACCACGCAGGACGCCCTCGAGACCGTGCGCGGCGTGGAGCGAACGCTGGACTCGCTCGCGGACTCCCTTGACGCAGCGCAGGGCGACCTCTCCTCCGCACGGGACGCGCTCACGGGCGCCACCGCCGCGCTCAACGGCATCTCGCAGGGAGCTCAGTCCTTCTCGGGCTCCATGGGCGCGGCCCTGGGGTCGCTCGACCAGACGCGCGGCGAGCTCAGAAGCTACGCCACGGAGCTCGCGGACGCGCTCGGCGACGGCTCCGCCGCGCTCGCACGGCTCTCGTCGCAGGCAAGCCACGACGTTGGCCTTGTGGCAGGGGACGTGGGCTGGGCCGAGGGCAAGCTCGAGGGAGCGATCTCGCAGGTCGAGTCGGCTAGCCAGACCATCCAGAGCGTGAGCGCCGCGCTCGGCCGCGCCCGCGACGCCCTGGCGTCAATCCCGGCGAGCGGCGCCCAGGCGGAGGCGCGCGACGAGGCCGTGCGGGCGATCGACGAGGGCATCGCGCTTCTCGGCGAGCTCGAGGACGAGCAGGCGGCCAAGCTGGCGGAGCTGCGCGAAACCGCTCAGGGGCTCGCCGACGGGGCCGAGAGCGCACGAAACCTCTCGAGCGCGGTCGCAGACGCCGTCCAAACGGGCGCGAGCGGCCTCGACGAGCTGCGCGCGAGCCTCGCACAGGACGTCTCGCCCCAGCTCAGCGGGGCGCTCGACGCGCTCGCGAGCTCGGGCGGCAGGCTCGCCGGCGGCGCGGACGCGCTCGTCCCCATGATCTCTCAGGCGCAAGGGACGCTGTGCCAGCTCGACGCGGTGCTCGCCCAGGCGTCCACGGTCCTCGCGCAGGGCGCCTCCTCCCTGCGCGAGGCCGCATCCGGCGCCCGCGGCCTTGCTGACGACCTCGCCGCCGTCCAGGGCGCGTCGCAGACGGGCGTCCTTCCCGAGCTTCTCGCCATAGACCCTGCCGAGATGGGCGGCGCGCTCGCGGCTCCCGTCGAGATGGTCGACGAGGCCGTCTTTCCCGTTGCCACCTACGGCTCCGGCGTGGCGCCCTTCTACACGAACCTCGCGCTGTGGGTGGGCGGGTTCGTGCTCGTGGCCGTCTACAAGCTCGAGGTCGACCGCGAGGGCCTTGCCCTAGAGGCGAGCCCGGCTCAGGCCTTCTGGGGACGCTGGATGCTGCTCGCCCTGCTCGGGCAAATCCAGGCCCTCGTCTGCTGCGCCGGAGACCTCGCCCTGGGCGTGCAGTGCGTCTCGCCGGCCGCCTTCGTGCTCGCCGGAATGGTGGCGTCGCTCGTCTACGTGCTCGTGGTCTACGTGCTCGCCGCCACCTTCAAGCACGTGGGCAAGGCGCTCGCCGTCCTCATGGTCGTCCTGCAGATCCCGGGCGCCTCCGGCCTCTACCCCATCCAGATGCAGCCGGCGTTCTTCCAGGCGCTCGGCCCCTGGCTCCCCTTCACCTACGGCATCAACGCCATGCGCGAGGCCGTGGCCGGCTTCTATGGTGCCAACTACGCCCACGACCTTCTCGCCCTGCTCGCCTTTGCCGTGCCGGCGATCGCGGTGGCCGTGGCCCTGCGGCCGCGCCTGCTCGGGCCGGATGCCTTCTTTGACCGCCAGCTCGGCGCCTCCGGGCTGCTGATCAGCGAGCGGACGGGAGAGCGGGCGCCGCGGCGGCTCGGCGCGCTCTTGGACGTTCTTGCCGCGACGCCGGAAGGGCGCAGCGCGCTCGCGGCACGGGCGGAGCGCTTTGAGCGGCGCTACCCCGCCCGCGTGCGGCGCGCCCTCGTCTCGCTGGTCGTGGTGCCGCTTTGCGCCCTCGCGCTCTCGCTCGCGCTGCCCGCGGCCAAGCTCGCCCTGCTCGCGCTCTGGGTGGCGTCGCTTGCCCTCACCTGCCTCTACCTTGTTGGCCTTGCCTACGCGCGAGACCGCCTTGAGGGGCGCAAGAGCCTGAGCGACCTGGGAAAAGACGAGCTCGTGAGGCTCGCGCTCGGCGAGAAGGACGGTGATGACCGATGATTGACTCCTTGAGGCGGGCGGCTCGGCTCGCGCGGCTCGACGCCCGGCGCGTGTGGACGAACGTCGTCACGCTCGTGGTCTTTGTGGGCATCGTGGCCGTGCCGTCGCTCTACGCCTGGTTCAACATAGCCGGCAGCTGGGACCCCTACGGCAACACGGGCAACGTCAAGGTGGCCGTGGCGAGCGAGGACGAAGGCTACTCCGGCGAGCTCGTGGGCGTGAGCGTCAACCTCGGCGAGCGCGTGATTGACGAGCTGCGGGCGTCCGACACCATTGACTACGTGGTCACGAGCGCAGACGACGCCGTGGACGGCGTGCGCTCGGGCGCCTACTACGCCGCGATCGTGCTGCCCAAGGACTTCTCGCGCTGCCTCATGACCATGCTCTCGAGCAGCCCCGAGCGGGCGCAGGTGCGCTTCTACCAAAACGAGAAGGACAACGCCATCGCCTCGATCGTGACAGACAAGGCCAAGACCGCTGTGCTCGCGGACATCAACCGTGGCTTTGCCTCCTCGGTCACCGCCGTTGGGGCAGGCGTCCTCGACGAGCTTGGCCGCACGCTCGACTCAGACGAGCTGGCAAGCCTCGCCGGGAGTCTCGACGCCACGGTGGTGCGCTCGGCGGACGCGCTGCGCGAGTCCGCCGCGGACGCCCAGGGGATTCTCGACCTGCTCGAGGCGACGCAGGGCCTGCTCGGCAGCAGCGCGGACACGGCCGACGCCGCCCTCGCACCGGTGGGTGACGCGAGCGGCGCCCTCGAGGATGCGGCACGTGGGCTCTCGGGCGCCGGGCAGGCGATCGACGGGGCAGCGAGCTCCGTGGAGCAGACGCTCAGTTCCGCAGCGGCAAGCCTCGACGGCGTTGAGCAAGCGATCGACGACGCGTTCTCGACGGCGGGCGCCCAGCAGGAGCACGCGCAGAAGGCCCTTGCAGACGCGGACGCCGCCGTGAAGGACCAGCTTGCCCTGGTGGGCGGCCTCAAGGACTCGCTTTCGCAGGTGGACGGACTTCTCGCCAGCTTTGAGGAGAGCCTGCCCGAGGGCAGCGCGGCGCGCGAGCGCGTGAGCACGGTGCGCGCGGTGGTGTCCGGGCTTGCCGAGAGCGCCGCCGAGGTCGCCGCCGAGCTCGAGGACCTCTCCGCAGGCATTGAGCGGGCGGCGCAGGACCTGGCGAGCGGGGCGAGCAATGCCGAGCAGGCTCGAGACGAGCTCAAGGGGCTCGCCGACCAGGCGCGCGACGCCCTTGCCGGGGCAAGCGAGCGCTACGACACGAGCGTCCGGGGAAGCCTGGAGGGCCTCGCGGGAGACGTGGCGGACGCCGCGACCCAGGCAGACGGCATCGAGGACGAGCTTGCCGGCGCGCTCGGCGACGCGCGCGACGCCGCCACGGGCGCCGAGGCGACCCTGGGCTCCACGCGCTCGGCGCTCGAGGACGCAGCATCCCAGCTGAGCGACGCGGCGAAGCGCCTTGACGAGCTCCACGCGCGCCTGCGCTCTGCGCTCGACTCAGCTGACGTCGAGCAGCTGCGCTCCGTGCTCGCCGCTGGTCCCTCCGAGCTCGCGGGGCTCATGGCGGCGCCGGTCTCCATCGAGCGGACCGCGGTCTTTCCCGTGGACAACAACGGCTCGGCGATGGCCCCCTTCTACACGACGCTCGCCATCTGGATCGGCGGGGTGGTGCTCGTGGCGCTCGTGCTGTGCTCGCCCTCCGAGCAGCAGCGCGAGCGTGCCGGGTGCTCGCCGCGAGAGGCCTACCTCGGGCGCCTTGCGCTCTTCTGCGGCGTGGGCCTCGCGCAGGCGCTGCTCATCGCTGGCGGCGACCTGCTCTTTCTCGGGGTCCAGTGCGAGCACCCGACCCTCTTCGTTTTGGCGTGCTGCGTGAGCTCGCTCGTCTACGTCAACGTGATCTTCTCGCTTTCTGCCTCGTTCGGCGAGGTCGGCAAGGCCGTAGCCGTCGTGCTCATGGTGATTCAGGTGGCTGGGTCGGGCGGGACCTTCCCGCCCCAGATGCTCCCGACGGCGTTCCAGGAAATCTACCGGTGGCTGCCCTTCGTCCACAGCGAGATGGCTCTGCGCGCGGCGATGTTCGGCCTCTTTGAGGGGGACTTCTGGCGCGAGCTCGCGGTTCTTCTCGCCTACTTGGTGCCGGCGCTTGCCCTGGGGCTTGTGCTGCGCCGTCCCCTCGCGCGGATGGGGGAGCGCTTTGAGCGCCGCCTCGAGCGCACGCGCCTCATGTGACAGGGGGACGGGGGTCCTGTCACGCGCTATACTTCTGGGCGTATGTGACGAGTGACCCACCGAGAGGAACCTCATGTCCGAGACTCCCGTGCGCGTGCGCTTTGCGCCCTCCCCCACCGGCAAGCTTCATGTGGGCGGCGCCCGCACCGCAATCTACAACTGGGCGTTTGCCCGCGCCAACCACGGCACCTTCATCCTGCGCATCGACGACACCGACCCGACGCGCTCCACCGAGGAGAACACCCAGATAATCCTGCGCGCCATGCGCTGGCTGGGGCTCGACTGGGACGAGGGCCCGGAGGTGGGCGGCGACTTTGGCCCCTACAAGCAGACCGAGCGCGCCCAGATGTATCGCGACGCCGCTCAGCGCCTCTGGGACGAGGGGAAGGCCTACCCCTGCTTCTGCACGCCCGAGCAGCTGGCCGCCGACCGCGAGGCCGCCCAGGCGCGCAAGGACCCCTTCCAGGGCTACAACCGCCGCTGCCGCAACATCCCGGCCGACGAAGCCCGCGCCCGCATGGAAGCCGGCGAGCCCTATACCCTGCGCATCAAGGTGCCCGAGGACCGCGGCGACGTGGTCATCGACGACGCCGTCCACGGCAAGGTGACGTTTGCCGCCAAGGAACTCGACGATTTCGTGATCTTCCGCTCCGACGGCACGCCCACCTATAACTTTGCCACCGTGGTGGACGACGCCGCGATGGGCATCACCCACGTGATTCGCGGCGACGACCACCTCTCCAACACTCC
>DXBM01000040.1 GCA_019116525.1 Candidatus Olsenella pullistercoris
CGTCGATCTCGTCGATGAAGACGATGCAGGGCGCCGCCTCCTTGGCCTGCTTGAAGAGATCGCGCACGCGCGAGGCGCCCACGCCCACGAACATCTCCACGAAGTCAGAGCCGCTGATCGAGAAGAACGGCACGCCCGCCTCGCCGGCCACCGCCTTGGCGAGCAGCGTCTTGCCGGTTCCCGGAGGGCCCACGAGCAGCACGCCGCGCGGGATGCGGGCGCCCATCTGGTGGTAGCGCTCGGGGTCGGAGAGGAAGTCGCGCACCTCCTGGAGCTCCTCGACCGCCTCGTCAATGCCCGCGACGTCGGCGAACTTGACCTTGGGCCGCTCCGCCTCAGTTGTTCGGGCCTTGGTCTTGGCGAACGACATGGTCTTGTCCTGCTGGTTGGACATTCGGCTCATGTAGAAGACGAACACGCCCACGAGCAGCAGCGTGGGGACAACGGAGACGAGAATGGTCTCGAGGAGCTGGCCGGAGTCGGTGTTGATCGTGTAGGTGACGTCGGGATGCTCCGCCATGAGCGCGGCGAGCGAGTCCGACCCCACGTAGACGCTCGAGTAGGGCGAGAGCGCGGACTCGTTGCCCTTGTCGGCACCGTCCTTCCAGTAGGAGCCGGTGACGCTGCCGTCGGCCGTCTTGTACGTGACGGTGCTCACCCGCCCCTCCTCGACGGCGGTCACGAACTCGTTGGTGGGCAGGACGTCGGCCTGCTGGACGCCGCCGGAGAACGCCGACCCCATGCTGTAGACGAGGTAGGCAATCACCGCGATGACGATGACCGACGCGATCGCGTTGGGGCGCGACGGCGCCCCCGGGCCCCCTGGGCCCCCGGGTCGCTGCTCGGGACTGTTGTTGTCTGACAAGCGCTTCTCCTAACTTGACAGAGGGGACGGGGGATTCTGTCAGGTCTGCGTCCCCTCCGACAACGTCCGACATGACAGAGGGGACAGGTCCTTGACAGAACCCTCCGTCCCCTCTGTCACTTCTGGTAGACGGCGGGCTTGAGCACGCCGATGTAGGGCAGGTTGCGGTACCGCTCGGCGTAGTCGAGGCCGTAGCCGACGATGAAGGCGTCCGGGACGTGGGTGCCCACGTAGCGCGGGGAGACCGCCGGCGTGTTGCCGGGAACGTCCTTCACGAGGAAGGCGGCCACCTCGATGGAGGCGGGGTTCCTTCCCTTGAGCAGGTCGACGAGATAGGACAGCGTGAGGCCCGAGTCGAGGATGTCCTCGACGATGATGACGTCGCGGCCCTCGATCTTGGTGTCGAGGTCCTTGACGATTCGCACCACGCCGGAGCTCTTGACCCCCTCGCCGTAGCTCGAGACGGCCATGAAGTCCACGGCGAGCGGGCACTTGATCGCGCGCATGAGGTCGGCGGTGAACACCACCGCGCCACGGAGCACCGCCACGACCAGCGGGTTCCTGTCGGCGTAGTCCGCCGAGATCTGCTCGCCCATGCGCTCGACGATGGACCTGATGTCCTCCTCGCTGAGCAGGACCTCTTTGACGTCAGGGTGCAGTTGCTCCATCGCTCGCTCCTTCTCGCGCTCTCCGCACATGTCATCCCAAGGATACCGCAGGGAGCGGGCGTCAAGCGCCGGCGAGAAGGACCGTCCTAGCTCGCAGAGACGAGACTTAGCTCGAGGAAGCGATCCGTGGTCGCAACGCAGCGGGCCCGCTCATCGGCGCGCACCGGGGCGACCCACACGATGCTCCCTGTCGCCGACGTGCGGACCACGGGCGCGAGCGCCCGCTCCTCGAGCGGAACGTGGGCCTCCCCGAGCAGGTCGGACACCTTCTTCGACTGGCCGTGCATCCCAAGGGGGCAGAGCACGTCGCCGGGGTGCGGAACGTCCACCCAGAGCCTCCCCCCGCGGGACGGGTCGACTCCCGCCGCGCGGGCGTCGAGCAGCACGGAGCCTCCCTCCCACTCGAGCGCGTGGAAGCGCGCGAGCTCAGCGGGGTCGGCGCCAGCGGGGACGGGGAGCAGGCGCGCGACGAGCGCCCGGCCGTCGGGCAGCGTCAGCCTGCCTGGCACCTCGAGCCAGGCGGCGACGGGGGCGGGCACCTCCGAGCGGGCGCGCAGGACGAGAAGCCCGTGGCGCACGCGAGCAGAGACCCCCATCGGGATGGTGAGCGACCCCTCCCCTGCCGCAACGGCGCGCAGCACGGAGGCCACGTGGCGCGCCTCGAGACGGGCGGCGGGACACACGGAGAGCACCGAGGCGCGCACCACGCGGCGCGCTATGGCAACGTCGAGGGCAGCGAGGCGCGCCGCGTCAAGGACCACGAGCCCCTCCCCGGACCGGCGCGTGAGCTCGCGCTGGGCGCGCGCCGCGACCGAGGTGAGGTAGGCGTCCTCGTCGGAGAGGATGTCGCAGGTGGCGGCAAGGCTCGCCGTCACGCGAGGGTTTCTCGCCCTCACGACGGGCATCACCTCGTGGCGGACGTAGGCGCGCAGGTAGCGCGTGTCCTCGTTGGTCGCGTCCTCGCGCCAGACGATCCCGCGCATGCGCAGGAGGTCGCAGAGCTCCTCGTGAGTGCGGTCGAGCAGGGGGCGAACGATACGGTTGCGACGGCGCGGAATCGAGGAGAGCCCCGCCGCGCCGGCGCCGCGAATGGCGTTCATGAAAAAGGTCTCCGCGCGGTCGTCCGCCGTGTGCGCGGTGAGGATCCGCGCCGCGGAGCGCGGCGTCCCCAGCTCGTCCGAGAGCTCGGCGGCCAGCCGCGCCGCCTCGGCGTAGCGCAGCTCGCGCCCCGCGTTCTCGACGTTGTCGCCCGTTCGCGACGCGATCTGAGCGACGTCCACGCGCCGGATGGTGCAGGGGATCCCGTAGCGACGGGCGAGGTCGCGCACGAACTCCTCGTCCTCCTCCGCGTCGATGCCGCGCAGCTGGTGGTTCACGTGCAGGACGTGCAGACGCTCGCGCGCGATGCGCGCCTGACCACGGCCGTCCTCGATGTCGAGCGTCGAGGTTGCCGCGAGCACGAGCAGCGCCGTCGAGTCTGCGCCGCCCGAGACCATGAGGATCACCGGCGCCGAGAGCGCAACGTCCGCGCGCCCGCTCGGCCGCTCGAAGCGCCCGCCCGATGGCCCGTACCGACGAGAGACGCTCGTCATGCCCACCTCCAACGACTACCCTGTACCTGGCGGCGCGCCGCCTTGGGAAAGTGTACGACAGCGAGGGGAGCCCCATGACGCCCGAGATACACCTGCACGTCCTTGCCAGCGGCTCGAAGGGCAACGCCGCCGTGGTGGAGGGGCCGGGCGGGCTCGTGCTGGTGGACTGCGGCATCTCGCGGCGCGCGCTTCTCGCCCGCGCGGGAGAGCTTGGCGTGGACGTGGAGCGGGCCGTTGCGGTGGTGCTCACGCATGAGCACTCCGACCACGTCGGGGGCCTCACGGTGCTCTGCAACCGCTTTGAGGGTCGGCTCCTTGCCACCGCGGGCACCGTTGCCGCGAGGCGCTACCTGACGGAGCTGCCGTTCGAGCTCATCGGGAGGTCCGACGAGGTCGAGCTCGCCGGCATGCGCGTCCGGACGTTCCCCACCTCCCATGACGTCGCCGACCCGGTGGGCCTGCGCTTCTCGACGGACGACGACGCCCTTGGCTTCTGCACCGACACCGGGGAGCTGGGGGACGAGGCCCTCGACGCCCTGTCGGGCGTGCGCATCCTCGCGCTCGAGTCCAACCACGACGAGCGGATGCTTGCCACGGGCCCCTACCCGGCCTACCTTAAGGCGCGCGTCGCCGGGCCAACGGGCCACCTCTCGAACGCGCAGGCCGCCGCGGCGCTGCGGCAGCTCGTCTGCGAGGACACCGAGACCGTGGTCGCCATGCACCTCTCGCAGGAGAACAACCGGCCGAGCGTCTGCCTGCGCGAGCTCGCGGACGCCGTGGGAGCCGTTCCCGCGACCGACACGGACGGTCGCCCCGTGGCGCGCACCCCGGACGGGAGCCTCACCATCTGCTGCGCCGCGCAGGACTGGCCGGTCAGCGTCTGGTAGCGGGCGGGGCGCCCTTCTCGGCTGTCTGTCTTCTCGGCTGCCTGCAAGAGTCGCGCCCCTTGCAGGATTCGGCGCGGCCAAGCCGCAATGCGCGAGACTCTTCAAACGAGCCGGCGACAAGCCCGCCGCGCGCACGAAAACGGGCCGGAACCCGTGGGTCCCGGCCCGAACTGCTGGCGCTGCAAATGACGCTAGTCGATGCTCACCTTGGTGACGTTGGTCTTCTCGACCTGCTTGGGGACGTTCACCGTGAGCACGCCGCCCTCGAGCTTGGCCGTGAGGCCCGCGACCGCCGCGTCCTTGAGGTAGACGCCGCGCGTGGCGCTCCACTCGCCGGTCTCCTTGTAGAGGTAGTTCTTGCCCTTCTCCTCGTCGGACTCCTTCTTGTCGACGGAGATGGAGAGGCGCCCCTCGTTGAGCTCGACGTCAATCTCGTCGCGGCTGACGCCCGGGAGCTCGGCGGTGATGACGTAGGCCTCGCCGGCGTCCTCGACGTTCATCTTGAAGCCCGCCTGGTTGGTGGAGGACAGGGCCGCGAACGGCGCGTCAAAGAAGCGGTCGAACTCATCGAACGGCCAGTTGCGAAGTGCGCGGGTGTAACGATCGTACGGAACCATGCTTGCCATGATGATCACTCCCTCTGATGCCGGGCGCCCGTTTGGCGCCCTTGGTGTTCACTGGTATATGTTCCCCGCACGCGCGTCCCTATACTGGGAACGCAAAGTTTTCTTAGCGTCATATACTCATCATATCTAAGCGTGTATGACTGAGGTTTTTCTCGGTGAATCAACGGAGGGCGGCGCGGTGGAGCGGGACCCCCGCCCCCTCTTACAAGTTTCTTAGACTTTTCGTCTACGGGCGCCGCCCCCGACGTGCTGTTCTATGATGGATGAACGGCCACACGCGACCGTCACGGAGGAGACATGGGCAGCGAGAAGGACGCGGGAGTCGGGGCTCACTCCGCCCGCTACGTGAGGCAGCGCCCGGCGCACCGCACCGTCGAGCCAATCGACGACCTGGCGCAGGCGGACGACGGCCCTGAGGTCATCACGCACGACTCCGGCTACACGGTTCCCGGGGGCGTCATGTCGGGACGCTCGTACCGGCGCTCGCGCGCCGAGGGGACGCAGCTGCGCCGCGACCTCCACTATGGCCAGTACCTCGAGATCCCCAAGGGCCGGCGCGACATCTTCGCCTCGCGCGAGCGGAAGACGCGCATCAAGTCCGCGATAGCGCTCGCGGTCGTGCTCGTCGTTCTCGCCGTCGTTGTGTTCTTCGTCTGGGAGTACATGCAGACGAACTGGGGCGCCACCACCC
>DXBM01000041.1 GCA_019116525.1 Candidatus Olsenella pullistercoris
CCAGCGGCTCGAGGCCCTCGCGGAAGTTGGCCTTGATCGGCAGGTCGATGGTGTCACCGGACATGTCGGCCATGAGGCCTCGCATGCCGGCGAGCTGGCGCAGCTGCGTCTTGGAGCCACGGGCGCCGGAGTCGGCCATCATGTAGATGGGGTTGTCCTCGGCAAAGCCCGCGAGCATCTCGGTGGCGAGAAGGTCGGTGCACTCCGTCCACGCGTTGACGACCTCGGTGTGGCGCTCCAGGCCGGAGAGGAAGCCGTCCTCGTAGTACTCGTTGATCTCGTCGACGCGCTCCTGCGCCTCTTCGAGGAGCTGGGGCTTGTCCTCGGGGATCGTGGCGTCCCAGACGGAGACCGTGAGGCCGGCGACCGTGGCGTAGTGGAAGCCGGTCTCCTTGATGGCGTCGAGGATCGGCTCGACGGCAGCGAGCGGGTAGCGGTCGCAGCAGTCGTTGACGAGCGCACCGATGTCGCTCTTGACCATCTTGTAGTTGATGTAGGGGTAGTCGGCCGGCAGGCACTGACGGTTGAAGATGATGCGGCCGATCGTGGTCTCAAAGCGCGCGGTGTGCTCCGTGACGTCGATGTCCTCGTGCTCGCCCTTGCCCGTCAGCACACGGAAGACCTTGCGGTCGCCGTCCGTGAGGTTGGCGTCGGCGGCGGACACGCGAACGGTCACGGGCTGCTGCAGGTCGAGCTCGTGGTTCATGTCGATGGCGAGCAGCGCGTCGTCGAAGTCCGCGAAGATCGGCATCTCGGCGCCCTCGACGGCCTTCTCGGTGGTGAGGTAGTACGCGCCGAAGACCATGTCCTGCGACGGGACGGTCAGCACCTTGCCGGAGGCCGGCGAGCGCAGGTTGTTGGACGAGAGCATCAGGACGCGAGCCTCGGTCTGGGCCTGCGTGGAGAGCGGCACGTGCACCGACATCTGGTCGCCGTCGAAGTCGGCGTTGAACGGCGCGCACACGAGCGGGTGCAGGTGGATGGCCTTGCCCTCGACGAGCACCGGCTCGAACGCCTGGATGGAGAGGCGGTGCAGGGTGGGGGCGCGGTTGAGCAGGACGAGACGGTCCTGGATGACCTCCTCGAGCACGTCCCAGACGGCCGGGAGCTGGCGGTCGATCGCGCGCTTGGCGCCCTTGATGTTCTCCACCTTGCCGAGCTCGACGAGGCGGCGCATCACGAACGGCTTGAAGAGCTCGAGCGCCATCTGCGACGGGAGGCCGCACTGGTGGAGCTTGAGCGTCGGGTCAACGACGATGACCGAGCGGCCGGAGTAGTCGACGCGCTTGCCGAGCAGGTTCTGGCGGAAGCGGCCCTGCTTGCCCTTGAGGGCCTCGGCGAGCGACTTGAGCGGGCGCCCGCCGCGCCCGGTGACGGGGCGGCCGCGACGGCCGTTGTCGAAGAGCGCGTCCACGGACTCCTGGAGCATGCGCTTCTCGTTGTTGACGATGATCGCCGGGGCGTCGAGGTCGAGCAGGCGCTTCAGGCGGTTGTTGCGGTTGATCACGCGACGGTAGAGGTCGTTCAGGTCCGACGCGGCGAAGCGGCCGCCGTCGAGCTGAACCATCGGGCGCAGGTCGGGCGGAATGACCGGGATGACGTCGAGGATCATGTTGGCGGGGTCGTTGCCGCCCTTGAGGAAGGCGTCGACGATCTCGAGGCGCTTGATGGCCTTCTCGCGCTTCTGCTTCTGGGCGGTGTCGGAGGCGATCACCTCGCGCAGGCTCTTGGCCTCGGCCTCGAGGTCGATTCCGCGCAGCAGGTCGCGCACGGCCTCGGCGCCCATGCCGCCCTTGAAGTAGATGCCGTAGTAGCGCTTGAGCTCGGAGAAGAGCCCCTCGTCGGCGATGAGCTCGCGCTCCTCGAGCTGCATGAACTTCTCGTAGGCCTCGGTGCGCAGACGCTTCTCATCCTCGTACTCGGCCTCGAGGTCGGCGATGCCGGCGCGGATCTCCTCGTCGGAGAGCGGCTCGATCTCGCCGAACTCGTCCTCGCCGCCCTCGCCCTGCTCGCGCAGGCGCTCGATCTGGTCGTCGCGCTCGGCGTCGAGCTCCTCGAGGTCGGCGTCGAGCTCCTCCTTGAGATCGGCGGCGTCGGCCTCGCGGGCCTCGGCGTCAACCTCGGTGACGATGTAGCTGGCGAAGTACAGAACCTTCTCGAGGTCTTTGCTCTTGATGTCGAGCAGGCGCGCGAGCGGGAAGGTCGTCGGGCTCTTGAAGTACCAGATGTGGCTCACGGGAGCGGCGAGCTCGATGTGGCCCATGCGCTCGCGGCGCACCTTGGCGGTCGTCACCTCGACGCCGCAGCGCTCGCAGACGATGCCGCGGAAGCGGATGCCCTTGTACTTGCCGCAGGCGCACTCCCAGTCCTTGACGGGGCCAAAGATCTTCTCGCAGAACAGGCCGTCCTTCTCGGGCTTGAGGGTGCGGTAGTTGATGGTCTCGGGCTTTTTCACCTCGCCGTGCGACCAGCTGCGGATGCGGTCGGCAGAGGCAAGCGAGATCTTGATGGCGTCGAAGTCAGTGGTGTCGAAGTCAGCCACAGTCGCTACTCCTTATCGCTCGTCGCGTCGAGGGCGAGGGCGCTCGCGGCGTCCTCGAGGGTGCCGGCAAGGTCGAGCCCGTCGGACATGTCAGCGAACACGTCCACGGCGCTGGTGGCCTCGGCCTCCTCGGACTCGTCCGCGCGCTCGGCCTGCTTCTTGTAGGAGATCGGCTCGATGTCGAGCGCGAGGGAGCGAATCTCCTTGACGAGGACCTTGAAGGACTCGGGGATGCCGGCGGACGGCACGTTCTCGCCCTTGACGATGGACTCGTAGGTCTTGACTCGGCCGTTGGTGTCGTCGGACTTGACGGTGAGAATCTCCTGGAGGACGTTGGCCGCGCCGTAGGCGTAGAGGGCCCACACCTCCATCTCGCCGAAGCGCTGGCCGCCGAACTGGGCCTTACCGCCGAGCGGCTGCTGGGTGACGAGGCTGTAGGGGCCGGTCGAGCGCGCGTGGATCTTGTCGTCGACCATGTGGCCGAGCTTGAGGATGTAGCTCGTGCCCACGGTGATCGGGCTCTTGAAGGCCTCGCCGGTGCGACCGTCGTAGAGGGTGGTCTTGCCGAGGCTGTTGAGCTGCGGGACGAACTCCTCGCGCATGTGCTCGCCGTAGTCGAGGCGCGCCTTGTTCATCAGATTGATGTTGGTGCGGCGCAGGACCTCGGCGACCTCCTCGTCGGTGGCGCCGTCAAAGACGGGCGTGGCGACGTTGATCGGGCCGGGCACGTAGCGCTCGGAGTTCTCGGACTCGTCGTCCCAGCCGTGGGAGGCGCCCCAGCCGAGGTGGCACTCGAGCAGCTGGCCGACGTTCATACGAGAGGGGACGCCCAGCGGGTCGAGAAGGACGTCGACGGGCGTGCCGTCAACCATGTAGGGCATGTCCTCGACGGGCAGGACGTTGCAGACGACGCCCTTGTTGCCGTGGCGGCCGGCGATCTTGTCGCCCTGCTGAATCTTGCGGCGCTGGGCGACGAAGACGCGGACGAGCTCGTTGACGCCGGGCGGGAGGTCGTCGCC
>DXBM01000042.1 GCA_019116525.1 Candidatus Olsenella pullistercoris
GTCGAACTCGCAGGCCTGCCCGATGACGATGGGACCGGAGCCGATGATAAGGATCTTCTTGATGTCGGTGCGCTTGGGCATCTAGAAGCGCCTCCCCTCGCGGACGTCGATGGCGAGGTAGTCGTCCTCGCCGCGCATGAGCTTGGCGAACGCCGAGAAGGCGTACGTGGAGTCGTTGGGGCCGGGCTTGGCCTCGGGGTGATACTGCATGGAGAAGGCGGGGATGTCGAGGAACTGGATGCCCTCGGGGGTGCCGTCGTTCAGGTTGACGTGCGTGAGGCGCACGCGGCCGTGCGCCTTGGTGGTGACGACGGGCGCGACGTGCGCGCGGGACCAGAAGCGCAGGTCCTCGTCGGCGGGGTGCTCGGAGATGCCGCCGGAGAGCTCCGGGACGAGCGGGCCGAACGTGGAGAAGACCGGGCCGTAGTTGTGGTTCTGGGCCGTGATCTCGACCTTGCCGGTGAGCAGGTTCATGACCGGCTCGTTGCCGCCGTGGTGGCCGTACGGGAGCTTCTCGATACGGGCGCCGGCCGCCATGGAGATGACCTGGTTGCCGAGGCAGATGCCAAAGACCGGCAGCTTGCCGAGGCAGGCGCGGACCGCCTCGACCACAGGGGGCACGCTGACCGGGTCGCCGGGGCCGTTGGAGAAGAACACGCCGTCAGGGCTCATCTCGAGGACCTTCTCGGCGGGCGTGTCCCACGGCACGACCGTGACCTCGCAGCCGGCAGCGGAGAGGCGCTTGGCGATGCCCTTCTTCTCGCCGCAGTCATAGGCGACGACGTGCAGGCGCGGCTGGCCGTCGGCGTCCTGGCCGGGAACGGTGTAGGGCTCTCGCGTGGAGACGTCGGCCACGTAGTTGTGGTCAGCGATGGCGGGCGCCGCCTTCACGCGCGCCACCAGGCTCTCGGGGTCGAGGTCAACCGTCGAGATGGCCGCGCGCATGGCGCCGCCCTCGCGGATGGCCAGCGTGAGGGCGCGCGTGTCAACGTCCTCGATCGCGACGACGCCGCGCTCCTCGAGGAAGCGCGGGAGGCTCTCGACGCTCTGCCAGTTGCTCGGCGTGTAGCACATGTCGTGGACGACGAGGCCCGCGAGGTGGAGCCGCTCGGCCTGCATGTCCTTCTCGTTGATGCCGTAGTTGCCGATCTGGGGGTACGTGAGCGTCACGATCTGCCCGGCGTAGGAGGGGTCTGAGACGATCTCCTGGTAGCCGACCATAGACGTGTTGAAGACGATCTCCCCGAAGGTCTCGCCCTCGGCGCCGCACGAGCGCCCGAGGAAGTGCATCCCGTTCTCGAGCGCGAGGAGCGCCCTCGGATGCCTGCCGCCATCGACCAGTAGGTTCACAGCAACACCGCCCTTTCAGCCGTGCGCCCAAGGGGCCCTGCCCGCAGCTATGAAAAACGGGGCGACCGCCTGGTGGCGGAGACCCCGAAGAAGGCTGCTGCGACTAGGTTGTGGACGCCTTTTCGGTCTCTCGTACCGTCTTAAAGGTCTCGGATAGCATAGCAGGTCTTGCGTTATCCGTGTGGCGGCATAACGGAAATTGGGAAATTGGGGACGTGGTTTTTCTCTCAGAGAAAACGGGACAGGCTCAGCGAGGCGGCGCGGCCTCTGGCGCAATCCGCCGCGAGGGGCGCTCGGCGACGCGAACCTGTCCCAAACTCTCTGAGAGAAAAACCACGTCCCCAATTGCAGGGCTAGCCGCGGGCTCGGCTGCGCATGCGCACGAGTGCCACGACAGCGAACGCCGTCGTCCACGCCATGAGAAAGGCCGCGCCAAAGAGCCACCCGTTCACGGTGTCGAGCAGCGACGACACGTCGCTGACGGCAAACACGGCGTTGCACCAGAGGACCGTCGTCAGACAGAGCGCGATGAAGAAGTAGCTTGCGGCGAGAAGACCAAGCACGCGGGACCACGAGCGCGGGCTCGCGGCAGCGAGCACCGGCATCACGAGTGCGGGCACGCCAAGGGCGATGATGAGATAGGACAGCATGGGTCCTCCATTCCCCTGCCGGAACTGACGACCAGAACCTACCCCACTTCCGAGCCGCCCCGTTCGGCACCGGCGCAAAAGCTGCTTGCGGACATGACAAAGCCCTTTGTCTCGCCGGCCTCGTACGACCGCGAGAAGCTCGAACGGAGCAGGGTACACTTGCTGGAGAGGAGGTCGCGATGGAGATCGGCCAGCCAAGCGCACCGCACGCCATAGGGGCGCGCATCCGCGCGCGCCGCGAGGCAATGGGGCTCTCGCAGGCCGAGCTCGCGCGCCGCGTCTACGTCTCGAGGCAGACGGTCGGAAACTGGGAGGCAGGCCGCACCCTGGCGGACGTGCAGAGCCTCGTTCTTCTCGCCAGCGTGTTTGGCGTCTCGGTCGACGAGCTTGTTGGAGAGGGCGTCGCTCGCGTGGCGCGCCCGAGCGCGGAGGACCGTCACGAGCTCGTGCAGCTGCTTGCGGGGGCAGGGATGCTCCTGGGAGCAGCCCTTCTCCTTGTCTTTGCTGCGCACCTGGTCTCGCTTCTGGGCCCAGGAGACGTCGCGACGAATGCCCTTCGAGCCGCCCTTGACGTTGCCGCCCTAGCGTGCGCGGGCGCGCTCTTTCTCCGCGCCCTGCCGAGCCTGCGGGCGTTCACGCAGGGACGCGGCCTTGCGGACGCGGTTGCCGTCGCGGCCTACCTGGAGGGGCGCGACGCGAGCGAGCCGCCGCCGAGCGACTTTCTCTTCAGGTGGCTCATCCCCTACTGGAAGCTCTGGCTCGTGGCGCTCGTCGCCGCCGCCTTCGCAGCCGTTGGCCTCCTCGTCGCCTAGCGGCGGCCGGCGCCCATGAATGGCGGGCGTTTGGGAAGACTGGCAGCCCATTCCGTGCGTCGCCGTGACGTCCTGCTTAACAATTTGGGGTAGGTGCAGGTTGGCGCAGCTTTCATGCTTAGGAAAAATGAGTAGTTGTAGGTCTTGAGGGACGGTCGCAATCGAGAGAGCGGCTCTCACCGAGAAAACCCCAGCTGGCTGCGAGCTCATGGCGCTTCTCGTCCGCAGGTGGGCCCTCCAGGGGTGCAACCACCTCGGATTCTTAAGCAAAACACAGGCGCGCACCTGCAACTACCCCATATTCTTAAGCAACTTGTCTCCAGAGCCAGTCCCTCTTGCGATCGAGGCCCCTCATGACGGAAGCGACCCGTACGCAAGATGCCCGCCGACTTCCTAAGCAGGAGTTTCGCGAAGCGCACTCCTGCGTGGAAGTCGGCGGGCCCCTCCGAACGTCAGGTTCTTCTCGCCTAGCAGACGCCCTGGGCCATCATGGCCTCGGCAACCTTGGTGAAGCCGGCGATGTTGGCGCCCATCACGAAGTTGCCCTCGTGGCCGTAGTCGCGGGCGGTGTCGTCAACGTTGTGGAACATGCCGCGCATGAGGCTCTCGAGCTTGCCGTCAACCTCCTCGAAGGTCCAGGACAGGTGCTCGGCGTTCTGGCTCATCTCGAGGCCGGACACGAGCACGCCGCCCGCGTTGGCCGCCTTGCCGGGCATGAAGGCCACGCCGTTCTCCATGAGGTAGGTGGTGGCGTCGGGCGTGGTGGGCATGTTCGCGCCCTCGCCCACGACCTTGCAGCCGTTGGCGACAAGGGCCTTGGCGTCCTCGAGGTGCAGCGTGTTCTCGCGGGCGCAGGGCAGCGCGATGTCGCAGGGGAGCTGCCAGACGCCGCGACCGTCGCCCTCGTGCCAGGTGGCGCCGGGACGCTCGTCAACGTACATCGCGAGGCTCACGCCCTGGTCGTGACCGGAGCGCTTCATGTTGTAGATGTGCTCGAGCACCTGGTAGTCGATGCCCTCGGGGTCCTCGACCCAGCCCCTGGTGTCGGAGCACGCGACAACGGTGCCGCCGAGCTGGGCGACCTTCTGAATGGCGTAGATCGCCACATTGCCGGAGCCGTGGACGACGGCCTTCTTGCCCCCGAAGGAGTCGCCGTTGCTCTTGAGGTACTCATCGACGAAGTAGACGAGGCCGTAGCCGGTTGCCTCGGTGCGCGCGAGCGAGCCGCCAAAGGTGAGGCCCTTGCCGGTGAGGACGCCGGTCCACTCGTTCTTGAGGCGCTTGTACTGGCCGAACATGTAGGCGACCTCACGGCCGCCAACGCCCAGGTCGCCGGCGGGAACGTCGGTGTTGGGGCCGATGTGGCGGAAGAGCTCGGTCATGAAGGACTGGCAGAAGGCCATGACCTCGCGGTTGGACTTGCCCTTGGGGTCGAAGTCGGCGCCGCCCTTGCCGCCGCCCATGGGAAGAGTGGTGAGGGCGTTCTTGAAGATCTGCTCGAAGCCGAGGAACTTGAGCATGCCCACGGTGACGGTGGGGTTGAAGCGCAGGCCGCCCTTGTAGGGGCCGATCGCGGAGTTGAACTCAACGCGGTAGCCACGGTTGACCTGGACCTTGCCCTCGTCGTCCACCCACGGCACGCGGAACATGATCACGCGCTCGGGCTCGACGATGCGCTCGAGCAGGGCGGCCTCCTCGTACTCGGGGTGGGCGTCAAGGGCGGGCTGCAGGGTCTCGAGGACCTCCTTGGCTGCCTGGATGAACTCGAGCTGCTCGGGGTAGCGAGCCTCAAGGTCGGCGATGACCCTCTCGGAATACGTCATGTTCGCTCCAATCTCTGGACGGCACGAGGCCGGTTTCAGACGCCGTGCACAGGATACGTTCGGGAAACCAAGCGGCCCCGAAAGAGAATGCCACGCGTAACGGCATCGAACCGAGCGCGTAACGAGGTGTACACATGTGGCAAACGAGGCCGTAGGGCCGGCACGGAAATTGGGGACGTGCTTCTTTTCTCAGAGAATATGGGACAGGTTCGTGGTGTGCCGCGGATACCAGACGGCATGGCGAGAGGCCCTGCAGGCATGGGGCAAACCTGTCCCGCTCTCTCTGAGAGAAGGAGCACGTCCCCAATTGAAAGCAGGCCAGGACATGATGCGGTCCTGGCCTGCTGCTCGTTCGTGGAGCGGGTGACGGGAATCGAACCCGCGTCATCAGCTTGGAAGGCTGAGGTTCTACCATTGAACCACACCCGC
>DXBM01000043.1 GCA_019116525.1 Candidatus Olsenella pullistercoris
CAGACCCTGAACCAGCTGCTCGTTGAGATGGACGGCTTCGAGGACAACTCTGCCGTCATTCTCATCGCCGCCACCAACCGCCCTGACATCCTCGACCCGGCGCTGCTGCGTCCGGGCCGCTTCGACCGTCGCGTGACCGTTGACCGCCCGGACGTGGGAGGCCGCGAGAAGATCCTGCGCGTCCACGCCAAGGGCAAGCCGCTGGACGACGACGTCGACTTCGAGCGCCTCGCCAAGGTGACTCCGGGCTTCACGGGCGCTGACCTTGCCAACCTCATGAACGAGTCTGCCCTGCTCGCCGCGCGCAGGCACAAGACGACCATCGGCGTCGGTGAGGTCGAGGAGGCCATGGAGCGCGTCATGGCGGGCCCCGAGCGCAAGAGCCGCATCATCACCGAGCGCGAGCGCCGCGTGATCGCCTACCACGAGTCCGGCCACGCCCTCGTGGGCCACGTGCTCGAGAACTCCGACCCCATTCACAAGATCTCGATCGTGAGCCGCGGCCAGGCGCTCGGCTACACGATGCAGGTTCCCGAGGAGGACCACTTCCTCGAGACGCGCGACGGCATGCTCGACCAGATCGCCGTCCTTCTCGGCGGGCGCACTGCGGAGGAGCTCTTCTGCGAGGACGTCACCACCGGCGCCTCCAACGACCTCGAGCGCGCCACCAAGCTCGCGCGCACGATGGTCACGCGCTACGGCATGAGCGACGAGCTGGGCGCGCAGGTCTTTGGCGAGGCGCAGCACGAGGTGTTCCTCGGCCGCGACTACGCCAACCACCAGGACTACTCCGCCGAGACCGCAAAGCGCATCGACGACGAGGTCGAGCGCATCATGCGCGAGGGCCACGAGCGCGCTCGCGCGGTGCTCGACGAGCGTCGCGAGCAGATGGACACGATGGCGCGCGTGCTGCTCGAGCGCGAGACCGTCGAGGGCGCTGCCGTGGACGCGCTGCTCGAGGGGCGCTGGGACGAGTACGTTGCCAGCGAGCAGGGGAGCGAGCCCGAGCGCGCCTCCGAGTAGCGACCCGGCCCACCTGCGAGCGCGAGCGGCGCCCCGCCCCTCGCCGACCGGACGGCCTTCCAGCCAGCCAGTCGGTTCCTTCCAACCAACCAGTCGGTTGTGAGCAACACTTTTGATGCAAATATAAAAAGTGTTGCTCACAACCGCGGTGAACGTGCCGGAGCGCTCGTAAAAGCGCGTGGATACGAACGTTCTTCTCGCCACGCATAAAAGATGTTGCTCACAATCGCCGTTGCGGGCTCCCAAAACGCCTGGCGAGAAGCGCGGCGGGGCACGTGGTGCAAAACCGTCCACTTTTTGCCCCGGCGGCTCCTGCCTGTGGCTGCGAGTACAATAGCCACGAAAAACATTGGCGAGAGGAGCAGAAGTGAGCATCAACGAGAAGAGCCGCGCGTACGGGGCGCAGAAGTCCTCCATCCGCGAGATCTCGGCGTACGCGGGCGCCCGGAAGGCCCAGATCGGCGCCGAGAAGGTCTTTGACTTCTCGCTCGGCAACCCCTCGGTGCCCGCTCCGGACGCCGTGCGCGCCTCGATTGAGCGCGCGCTCGCGCTGCCTGCCACGCAGCTGCACGGCTACACGCCCGCCAGCGGCCTTCCGTCCGTGCGCGAGGCTGTGGCTGCGAGCCTTTCCCGCCGCTTCGGCGAGGGCACGGCCGCAGCTGGCGACCTCTACCTGACCTGCGGCGCCGCGGCCTCCCTCTCCATCACGTTCAACGCGGTCGTGAACGACGGGGACGAGGTCATCGTGATCGCCCCGTACTTCCCGGAGTACCGCGTCTGGATCGAGACGTCGGGCGCCACGTGCGTGGAGGTCCTCGCCGACCCCAAGACCTTCCAGGTTGACGTTGAGGCCGTGGCCGCCGCCATCACGCCGCGCACCAAGGCCGTCGTCATCAACTCGCCCAACAACCCCGTGGGGTCCGTCTACTCGCGCGCCAACCTCGAGGCGCTCGCCAGCGCGCTCCGCGAGGCCTGCTCGCGCCTTGGCACCCAGATCTACCTCGTTGCCGACGAGCCCTACCGTGAGATCACCTACGGCGCCGAGGTGCCGTGGGTGCCGGGCGTCTACGACCGCACGATCGTGTGCTACTCCTACTCCAAGAGCCTGTCCCTGCCTGGCGAGCGCATCGGCTGGGTCCTCGTGCCCCCCACCAACCCGGAGCACGACGACCTGCTCCTCGCTGTCGCCGGGGCGGGCCGCAAGCTGGGCTTCGTGTGCGCGCCGGCGCTCTTCCAGCGCGTGCTCGCCGACTGCGTGGACTGCCCGAGCGACGTCGAGGCGTACGCCCGCAACCGCAGCGCGCTCACGGAGGGCCTTGCGCGTCTCGGCTACGAGTTCATCGAGCCCCAGGGCGCGTTCTACCTCTGGGTTAAGGCCCTCGAGCCGGATGCCGAGAAGTTCTTCGAGCGCGCTCGCGAGCTCGAGCTGCTGCCCGTCCCGTCCGACTCCTTCGGCTGCCCGGGCTGGGTGCGCGTGGGCTACTGCGTGCCCTACGAGACGATCGTGAACTCCATGCCCGCCTGGGAGAAGCTTGCCGCCAGCTACCGATAGGTCAAGAGGGGACAGATCCCTTTTGACCCATTTCGCAAAGGGGAACCATGCTGCACAATCGCTGTGACGTTCACACCCACACGGTCTACTCGCGCCACGCCTACTCGACGGTGCGCGAGAACGTGCTCGCCGCCCGCGAGGCGGGGCTCGAGCTTCTGGGCGTGACGGACCACTTCAGCGACATGCTCTTCCCCAACACGGACCCCTTGCACGCTGACATGCGAGACTACCAGCACTTCATCAACATGGGCATCTGGCCGCGAACGTGGGAGGGCGTGCGGCTCCTGCACGGCATGGAGGCGGACATCCGCTCCCTCGACGGCCGGCTCTTCGGGCAGGACATACCCGTGACGGAGGACATCACCGGCGTGCCCCTGCCCGCGCCGGCCACCCTCTACGAGCGCGCGCTTCGCGGCTGCGACTACGTGATCGCGAGCGTGCACTACAAGCTCTTCGCGGACGGCGCCACGATTCTCGACACCACCCAGATGTACCTCGGGGCGCTCTCGCAGCCCAAGGTGCTTGTCCTCGGCCACACCGGCAGGGCGGGGGTGCCGTTCGACGTTCGCGAGGTCGTTGGCGAGGCTGCGCGCAGGCACAAGCTGATCGAGATCAACGAGCACAGCCTCGAGACGCGCCGCCGCGAGGGGCGCACGTGGGAGAGCTGTCGCGCAATCGCCGAGGCGTGCGCCGAGCTCGGCTGCCAGGTTGCGGTCAACACCGACGCTCACATCGCGTGCTCCGTGGGGCACGCGCCGCTCGCGCTCGGGATGCTCGACGAGATCGGCTTCCCGCAGGAGCTTGTGGCCACGCGCTCCGCTGAGGCGTTTCTCGCCGCGATGGCCGCCGTCGGCCTGGACGTGCCCGAGCTCTGACGACTTGCCGTTCTTCTCGCCGCCGCACGCTCCTCTGCTCGCATCCCTGCTCGGAGGAGGGCAAAGTGTACGAGAAAGGGCATGCCCAGCGAACGTGTTTTTCGTCCCACGCGGCTTTTAGCTGCTCGTATATAAGTAGAAATCAGATTTCCCGCTGCGCTTCTCGTACACTTTGGCGAGAAACCCGTGCCGCCGGTCGTCCCAGCGAAAGCCCGTCACACGAACGGAAGGTCCTCCCAGTCCACGAGCACCTCAAAGCGCAGCTTTGCCTGAGCCCTGAGCTCACGCCCCGTCTTCTCCTGAGAGGCCACGCCCAGCTTGTCAGCCAGGAACTGCGAGAATACGGAGAACCTCCGCGCGTCCACAAGCTGCGCGTACGTGAGCTGCACGACCTCGACGTCCATCATCTGAAGCGCTGTGGCCCGGTCTGCGTCTCGCACGGAGCTTTGCGTGCCAAAGTGGTGCGCGATGCTCTGGCATTCCACGGCCACCGCGCGACCCGAGGGCACGTCCGTCGCCTCCCAGAAGAGGTCGCAGAAGCATGTAGCCTGGCGAGCAATGCGCGCCGCCTGCGGGCTCAGCGTGACGTGTCGGTTGTGGGAGAACCTGCCGAGATCCTCCCCTCCGCGGCGCGAGTTCGTGCCCAGCAGGATTCCCGCCTGGACCTCGAGGGGCGATGCGGCATTGGGTCGTGCCAGCTCGAGTCCCGCCCTGACCTTTGACACGCCGCGTCTGGAGGTGGCCCCCTCGAGCAGGTCGGACACGGTGCCAGGCGTCAGGAGCGGCGGGTGTGACCAGAGGCCGGTGAGCCTGCCGCCGTTGTCGACGCCCGCCTGCCAGCCCTGGTAGCGCACAAGCGCGGAAGCGTCGGCAAGCTCCTGGAGGAGCTCCCCCATCGGCGCGGGCGGACGGTACACCGAGAAGGACCCGAGCAGCTCCCCCAGGAGCAGGGCGGTCCGCACGGGTGTCGCGCGAACGGCGACCTGACGAAGCGCGAGCGCTGGCAGGACGACAAGGACGCCCTGGCCCGCAGGGCAGAGCTGGTCCGGGGGAACCGGCTCGCTCCAGAGGCGTGGGCGGGCGACCTCAGAGGGTCGGCGATCCTCTCGCGAGGGTGCGAGCACGTCAACAGGCCCACGAAAGTCGGTGGCGAGAAGACCGCGGGCGTCCACGAGCTCTCTGCCAGCCTTCCCGAGGTGCGTCACGCAGCGGGCCCCGGGTGCCAGGGGCGAGCAGTTGGCGAGGTCCGCGCGAAGCTGGCGGAGGCGGTGGGGGCTCACGAGGTGGCGCAGTAGCGGATCGTCCTCTGGCGCAGCGGCCAAGAGGCGCGCCAGTGGCGGGGTTCTCCAGAAGAGGAGCGCGGATGTGTCGCACACAATGTTCTCCATGCGGGGAGGCTAGCACCACAGCAGGAGCCCCGTCTCGCCTCGTTGCGCAGCTCGTTATGAGCCCGGTTTGATGTTTTTGTCGATTATATGAACGAGTCCCAGCGTTGCGTATGAGGCAGCTATCAGTCAGTTTGTAGATAGTTAAATACCTGTAGTCCCAGCGGTAGGTTTTCTCGGCGTGTGGCACAGCGGGGCCGGCTACACTGGTGGGAACTGCCCCCGCCTCCGTCCGAGAGGGAGGATTCATGCCCAGCACCAGCGCCCGCGAGCTCCGGCTCGTCTCATGGAACGTCAACGGACTGCGCGCCGTTATGAAGAAGGACCCGAGCTTCGTGGACGTGGTCGCGTCCACGGACGCGGACGTCTTTGCCGTGCAGGAGACCAAGCTCCAAGAGGGCCAGATCGAGCTCGACCTCCCCGGCTACCACCAGACCTGGAGCTACGCCGAGCGCAAGGGCTACTCGGGCACCGCGGTCTTCTCGCGCGAGGAGCCCCTGCGCGTGATCAACCACATCGGAGCCCCCGCCGCCGACGACGAGGGCCGCGTCTGCGCGCTCGAGTTCCCGAGCTATTGGTTCGTTGACGTCTACACGCCCAACGCCCAGAACGAGCTGGCCCGCATTGACACGCGCCTCGCCTGGGACGCCTGCTACCGCGACTTCCTCACCGGCCTTGCCGCCGAGAAGCCCGTGGTGACCTGCGGGGACTTCAATGTCGCCCACAACGAGATCGACCTCAAGAACCCCGGCCCCAACCGGGGCAACGCGGGCTTCTCGGACGAGGAGCGCGAGAGCTTCACGCGCCTGCTCGACGCCGGCTTCACCGACACCTTCCGCGCGCGCCACCCCGACCTCGCCGGCGCCTACAGCTGGTGGAGCTACCGCTTCAACGCGCGCAAGAACAACGCCGGGTGGCGCATAGACTACTTCCTCGTGTCCAACGACATTGCCGATCGCGTGACCGGCGCCTCGATCCTCTCGGAGGTATACGGGAGCGACCACTGCCCCGTCGAGCTCACGATCGAGCTCTAGCACGGCACGGCGCGGCGAGAAGCACCGCGCCGGTCCGCCTACCCGAGCGTGATGTAGCCGGTTCCCTGGTCGGGGTCGTCCGGCACGGGGCCGGCGTCCGGGGCTCCGAACAAGAACTCGCGCACGCGCGGCATCTCGCGCAGGTACTGGGCGTGGCCCGCCTCATAGGCGGCGGCGAGCCTCCGAGGGCTCACCGTGGAGTTCTCGACGGGCATCTCGTCCGGCCAGAGGACGAGCGCGCGCCCCTCTCGCTCGAGGGCCTCCACGTGCTCGAGCGCCTCGTTGTAGCGCTCCCAGCGTGTGAGCAGGGCGTTTCTCAGGTAGGGCCAGTCGCCCGAGACGGCCTTGAGCATCTGGCGCTCCCGGGCGCTCGGCTCCTTCTTGCGGTAGCCTCGCGGGCGCGTTGCCACGAAGAGGAAGCGCTCCATCCCGTCCTCCTCGGCCATGCCGATTGGGATGCCCGCGCCGGTGCCCAGGCCGCCGTCCATGAGGACGCGGCCGTCCACCTCGAGGGGCTTCATCATTCCCGGCAGCGTGGAGCTCGCGCGGACGAGGTCGATCATGCGCATGGGGTCGGTCATGTCCTCGCGGCCAAAGCGCACCGTGCGGCCGGTGCCGCGCTCGAATGCCTGTATGCGCAGGCGCGCGGGGTTGGCCGAGAAGGTCTCCCAATCGAACTCGAGCGTGCCGTCGCGCAGGGCGCCCTCGTAGAGCGCGTCGGCGTCGAAGTAGCCGTGGCCGCGGAGGAGCGAGCGCAGGCCCACGAGGCCCTTGGCGGCGCCGTCGGTCATGAATGCCTCGCGCACGCGCTTGCGGTCACGCGAGAGGTAGTTGACGGAGTTGCTCGCCCCGGCAGAGAGCCCGCAGACGTAGTCGAAGTAAATTCCCTGCTCGAGCAGGACGTTCGCGAACGCGCACGTGTATGCCGCGCGGTAGCCGCCGCCCTCGAAGACGAGCGCGCAGTCAAAGACGTTGTTCTCCAGGGGCTCCACGGCCACCTCCTTTGCCGGCACAAGCTTACTTATGCCCAACCGCGCGCCCGGCAGACCGCCTCCGCAGGATTACCATGTTGGGAGGGCCAGAGGGGAGGCGCCATGGGAGAACAGGTCACGGACCCGTGCGAGGCGGCGGCACGGCTGAGGGAGCTCTTTGACGGGGCGAGAAGCGCCGTCTTCTTTGGCGGGGCCGGAGTCTCGACGGCGAGCGGAATCCCGGACTTCCGCAGCGAGGACGGCCTCTACCGCCAGCGGTTCGCGTACCCGCCGGAGGAGATGCTGAGCGCCGGCTTCCTGCGGAATCACCCCGAGGAGTTCTTCGACTTCTACCGCGAGCGCATGGTCTGTCCGGACGCCCGTCCCAACCGTGCGCACGCCAAGCTTGCCGAGCTCGAGCGCGAGGGGCACCTTGCCGCCGTCGTCACGCAGAACATCGACGGCCTGCACCAGGCGGCGGGCTCGCGCAGGGTGCTCGAGCTGCACGGCTCGGTGCACCGAAACGTCTGCCAGGGCTGCGGGGAGACGTACCCCGCGGAGTGGGTGCTCGCCACGACGGGCGTGCCGCGCTGCGAGAGGTGCGGCGGCGTCGTGAGGCCCGACGTCGTGCTCTACGGCGAGAGCCTCAGCGAGCGCGTCCTTCTCGACAGCGTGCGCGCGCTCGAGGAGGCCGACCTGCTCGTCATCGGGGGCACGTCGCTCGTGGTGTACCCCGCGGCGGGCCTCGTCAGATACTTCGGCGGCGAGAAGGTCGTGGTGGTGAACCGAGACCCCACGCCCGCGGACGCCACGGCCGACCTCGTCTGCGCCTGCGACATCGCAAAGGCCTTCGACTTCTGACGCCCGCTCGCTGGGCGAGCGGGGCCGGCGGGCTGTGGGTACAATGGTCGAAACGAACGGCCTGAGGGAGGGCACGCATGCTCCGAGAGAACTACGCTACCTGGCGGTGCGGCGCGCACGAGATATCGCTCGCCCGTCCGCGCGTCATGGGCATCCTCAACGTGACGCCGGACTCCTTCTCCGACGGGGGAGAGAACCTCGACCACGAGGCTGCCATCGCCCGTGGCCTTGCGATGCTCGACGAGGGCGCCGACCTCATCGACGTGGGCGGCGAGTCCACGCGCCCCGGGCACACGCCCGTCTCGTCACAGGAGGAGGCCGAGCGCGTGGTGCCCGTCGTCCGCGCGCTCGTGGAGGAGGGGGCGATCGTCTCCGTTGACACCCGCCACGCGGACGTCGCGCGCATGTGCGTGCGCCTCGGGGCGTCCGTCGTCAATGACGTCACAGGATTCACCGACCCCGACATGGTGCAGGTCGCGGCCGATACGGACTGCGGCTGCGTGGTCATGCACTGGGATCGCGGCGGCCTGGGCACGCGCCCGGCCCGCCGACAGGTCCTGCTCGACGAGAGCCGCCCGACCGGCAGTGCCGCTGCGCGCCCCGCGACGTCCCAGCACCGCTTCACCCTGCCGGAGGGCGCGCCGATCATGCGCCAGGTCATGGGGTTTCTCGGCGACCAGGCCCGCACGCTCGTGCGCGCCGGCGTCTCGCGCGACCGCATCTGCCTCGACCCGGGCGCGGGCGCGGGCTTTGACAAGTACGCCGACGAGAACGTGGTCATCCAGCGAGCCACGCGCTCGATGGCCTCGATGGGCTACCCGCTCATGTGCGCCATCTCGCGCAAGCGCTTCGTGGGCGCGATCTCCGGAGTGAGCGAGGCCGCCGCGCGCGATGCGGCAACGGCGGGCGCCTGCATCTCGGCCGTCGAGAACGGCGCGCGCCTGCTGCGCGTCCATGACGTCGCGGGCGTCTCGCAGGCGGTGAACGCCTACTGGGCCGTCGCGCACAAGGACCCGCGGCAGGGGTTCGTGAGCCTTGGCTCCAACGTGGGCAACCGCGTGGCGAACCTCGCGCGCGCCGCCCAGCTCATTGACGAGATTCCGCTCACCTGCGTGGTGAGCGTGAGCCATGCCTACGAGACGGAGCCCGCCTACGGCATCGCCACGCCCGTGGCCAACGCCGTGGCCGAGATTCGCACCGAGCTGCACCCGCTCGTGCTGATGGGCAAGCTGCTCGAGGTCGAGGATGAGCTCGGGCGCATGCGCTCGACCGGCCGCGACCCCAAGAAGCCCGGGAACGGGCCGCGCACCATAGACTGCGACCTCGTCTGGGTGGAGGGGGAGCGCCACGCCGGCGCGCGGCTCACCCTGCCGCACCCTCGCCTCGGCGAGCGCGACTACGTGATCGTGCCGATGGAGGACCTCATGCACGACCCCGAGCGCTTCCTCGCGCACGCGGGGGTTGCCGTGACGCCGCGCGACGAGCGCGTGGGCCACGTGACGGCCGACCTCGGGGAGGTCGCGTGGGAGTAGGGGAGCGCGTCGAGTTCATGGTTCGGCCGGGCGTGCCCATGGGGCACGTGACGGGGGTTCCGTACCTGTGCGCGCTCGGCGTTGCGGAGGCGCTCGGCGCCCGGCTGCGCTGGCCGTTTGCGGTGGTGAGCGCCACGGGGGAGCCCGTCGCCGGCGTCCGCGCCCGCGCGGGCTACGACGACGAGGGCGTCTTCGTGGCGTGCGAGATCGCGCCGCTGGGCGAGGAGGGGCTCGACGCCGCTGCGCTCGAGCGCGCCGCGCGGGAGCGCCTCGGCGCGTGGGCGGAGGACGTCTCCTCCGGGCGGGCGGCCGCGGGCCCGCTCGCGCCCGTGCTAGGCGACTACTTTGATGTCCTTCTCGGCATGGGCGAGAGGGTCGAGGTGCTGCGCGGCGGGCGCGTGATCGGCGAGGGCTCGCTCGCGGGTGTGGACGTCTGGGGCCGTGCGACGGTCCGCCTCGACGACGCGCGCGAGCTCGAGATAGCCCCGGAGCAGGCCGAGCTGCGCTACGTGTGACCCGTGCGGCCTAGGGCCTGCCGCCCTCCCGGAGCCAGATCTCCCGAATGCCGCGCAGGGTGAGGTCCGGGTCTATCGCGTCGAAGAGGTCGGTTGCCCGCGCCACGGTGCGCGCGAGCCCGCCCGTGCCCACCACCTGTGCGTCCGGCGTCCCAAGCTCGTCGCGAATGCGCGCGACGAGGCCCTCCGCCTGCGCCGCCGCCCCGATCACGAGGCCCGACTGCATGGCGTGCTCGGTGGTGTCGCCCAGTGCCGCGGGCGGCACCTCCACGGGAATGCTCGCGAGCTTGGCGGCGCGCGAGAAGAGCGCGCCAGCGGAGAGCATGAGACCGGGGGAGATCGCCCCGCCGCGGTAGCGCCCCGCGGCGTCGACCACGTCGATGTTGGTCGCCGTGCCAAAGTCCACCACGATCACAGGGGCGCCGTAGGTCGAGCGCGCCGCGATGGCGTTGGCGATGCGGTCGGCGCCGACCTGCCTCGGGTCGGGCATGGCGATCTCCATGCCGTAGGGGCGCCCCGCGCTCACGATGAGGGGGTCGTGGCCGAGGTGCGCGCCGAGGCAGCGCCGCCACGCGCGCTCGAGCGCGGGCACCACGCTCGCCACGCCCGCGTCCGTCACGTCGGCGAGCGAGAGGCCGTCCTTGGCGAAGAAGCCCCACAGTCTCGAGTGCAGCATGTCGGAGGTGTCCGTGGCGTTGGTGGACATGCGCCAGCCGCGCACGAGCGCGCCGCCCTCGTCAAAGAGGCCGAGCGTGGACTGCGTGTTGCCAACGTCGATGGCAAGGAACATGGGGCCTCCTTCGGCGCGTGGTTCTTCTTGCCCCATCTTAGCGCGGCCGATCGCGCGCGGGACCGCATGCGCGCCTTGCACCCGCCCCGCGCGTAAAGAATCGCGGTAGTTGCAGGATTCGCCTCCTGGCGCGCTTGGGGATATTGAGGAGTTGCGCCATTTGGAGCGAGCATCGCCGGCGAGAAGAACCGTCTGACGGCGTCAACCTGCGGCTTTGCTGTGGGGTGCGAGTTCTTCTCGCGGACGAACCTGCAATTGCTCGAGCTTCCTAAGCATGCCGGGAGACGAACCCTGCAACAGCGTCGCCTTACTAAGCACGTCTCTCCGCCGCGCGCTCGGGCAAATCTCCACAGACGCGCCACGGAGCTTTTGATATACTCCAACGGCTATTGTGTCTTGGTCGGAACCAAGACAGCCCCTTGCCCTGGTCGGAAACCAGGGCCGATCGTGAGGAGTCCTGCCATGAAGCAAGGTATCCACCCCGACTACGTGGAGTGCACCGTCCGCTGCACCTGCGGCAACACCTGGACGACCCGCTCCACCAAGAGCGAGATGCGCGTCGACCTCTGCGACAAGTGCCACCCGTTCTACACGGGCCAGCAGAAGCTCGTTGACACCGGCGGCCGCGTCCAGCGCTTCGCCGACAAGTTCGGTGGCGCCGCTGCCGCCCAGCTGAAGAAGGCCGAGGAGGCCAAGGCCGCCCGCGCCGCCAAGGCTGCCGAGGAGGCCGCTGCCAAGAAGGCCGCCAAGGAGGCCAAGGCTGCCGAGAAGGCCAAGCGTGCCGCCGAGTTCGCCAAGAAGGCCGAGGCTGAGGCTGCTGCCGCTCCCGCCGAGGAGGCTCCTGCCGCCGAGGCCGAGACCACCGAGGCCGCTGAGTAGCGCCCTCCGTCAGCTCGCACGAGCGCCCCGTCGGCAACGCTGCCGGCGGGGCGCTCTTTTTGTGCGTGGGCCTGCGGTGGGCGCGCCCTTCTCGCTGTGTCGTTGCCGTGGGTGCGTTCTTTACAGTTGATCGCGGGCGGGGGAGCCGAGCAACTGCCACGAACGCACCCGCTGCAACGGTACGGCGAGAGACGCGCTTCGAAAAGTCCCTTGCGTCCGCTATTCCGCGCGGACGAGCGTGAAGGCGTCCGTGTATGTGACCGTGCGCTCGTACGGGATGAAAAGAGCCGTCTCGGTGTACGAGTGGGAGGTCTCCGCCAGCGCCTCCACGAGGCCGGGGTCGTCCGCCGTGCCAAAGTGCAACGTCAGCGAGACCTGCCCGTCCACGTCCTCCGGCAGCGTTGCCACAAACTCGAGCGGGCCGCTCCCAAACCTGTCGCCGGAGAGGCGCGCTAGGAACGGCACGTTCTCGAACGCGAAGTCGCCCTCGCAGGCCTCCCTGTCCTCGCTCGGGTGCGCGTGGTAGTGCGCGAGGCCGCTCAGCTCGCCGGAGAGCATCACGGTGGAGTCGCTGACGCTCGTCCCAAGAACGTTGAGCGAGAGTCCCGCCGACCGTCCGGCCAGGCACCTGGTGCCGTCGGTCCGCTGGCTCTGGAACGCCCCCTCCCAAGTGCCGAGCAGGGAGTCGAGGTCGGGGGTGCGCGCCCCGTCGCCGACGGTCGCCCCCGAGACGTCCCACTGGCCGCTCGCCTGGGCAAACGAGAAGGTCACGGTCAGGCGGCACGAGTACGAGAGGAACTCGCCCTCGCGCGAGAACGCGAGCACGACGGTGTCGGTCTGCCCCTCCTCGTCGAAGACCTCGCTCTCCAACGTCACGCCGGACTCCTCGTAGATGTCCGTGAGGCTCGCGCCGTTGTCGCCCGTGCCCTCGTCTGCCCTGGCGAGCAGCGACCACGCGGCGTCCAGGACGAGCTCCTGCCCCACGCCCGACGTCGCCTGCCAGGAAAGGCCGTCCTCGCTTGAGCCAACGAGCATCCACTCGCCGTTCACGAGCGCGTAGTCCAGCTGGGCCCCGCGCTGCGCGCGCACGCCCTGGCCGACGTAGGTGATGACGACCTCGGCGGTGGCGTAGCCCGAGGCGCCGAACGGGGGCGTCGTGCCCTCCGGGGCGGACTGCGAGCGGGAGACGGAGCGCACGTCCACCTGCTGCGTTACAAGCTCCCCCGACGCGTCAAAGGCCCCCGCGGGACGACCTGGCGCTGAGAAGCTCTCCCGTGCGTCGGCCGCCACCACCTCGGCGCTCGGTACCGCCCCGGCCCGGGCGAGCGCGAGGGCGAGCAGGACGCACGCGGCCACGGCGAGCAGCCCGAGCGCCGCGGCGGCGGCGCGGTGCTCTCGCACAAGCCGGGCGAGAAGCGCGGCGCGCCCGCGCAGGAAGCGTCCCACGGCGCCAGACCCTGCCGGGCCCTCGCCTGCGTCGTCGGGCGCGCCGTCCGGGCGGGGCGCCTCCTCGATCACGGGCGGCCTGCGCTCGGTCGGTGCCTCGCGGTCTCGCTCGAGCGTCGCGGTGCGGCCCGCGAGCGTCTCCTCGGCGTCCGGCGCTCCCGGCTCCTCGCGCTCCTCGACAACCTCCGGCTCCCCGGGCGTCTCGCCGGTGCCCGCGGGCTCTTTTGTGGGCTCTGCCATGTGGCTCCTTTCTTCCAGCCAAGTTTCGCACACCGCGAGCCGCTCGTTGCCGCGCGCCGCGCCGACAGGGACAAATCGTGCACGAGGCAAATGGGGAAGGCGCCGAGAAACGCAACGGGGTATGATGAAAAGGTTGTCCGATTCAGGGGAGGACTTGTGTACGCGAGGTTTGACATGCTCTAGCAACGGGTCGCACGCCCAGCAAAGCCATCCGACCCGCAAGGAGAATCACATGCGAGACAAGCTCACCAAGATCATCGCCGCTTACGAGGAGCTCGAGAAGCGCCTCATGGACCCCGCCGTCGTTGCCGACCCCAAGGAGTACGCGCGTCTGGCCAAGGAGCACGCCGGCCAGGCCGACCTCGTGGCAAAGGCCCGCGAGTACCTCTCCGCCCTCGACGACATCGAGACCGCCAAGGAGATGCTCCACGAGGCGGACGCCGAGGAGAAGGCTATGCTCCAGGAGGACATCGCCGCCAACGAGGCCAAGCTCCCCGAGCTCGAGGACGACATCAAGGTCATGCTCATCCCCGGCGACCCCAACGACGAGAAGGACACGATCGTGGAGATCCGCGCGGGCGTCGGCGGCGACGAGGCCGCCATCTTCGCCGGCGACCTCTTCAAGATGTACCAGCGCTTCTGCGAGCACCAGGGCTGGAAGGTCGAGGTGCTCTCCTCGAGCCCGTCCGAGGCCGGCGGCTTCAAGACCATCGAGTTCAAGGTCACGGGCGACAAGGTCTACTCCGTCCTCAAGTTCGAGTCCGGCGTGCACCGCGTCCAGCGCGTGCCCAAGACCGAGAGCCAGGGTCGCATCCAGACCTCCACGGCAACGGTGGCGGTCCTGCCCGAGGCCGACGAGATCGACATCCAGATCGACCAGAACGACCTGCGCATCGACACCTACTGCGCCTCCGGCCCCGGCGGTCAGTGCGTCAACACCACCTACTCCGCGGTGCGCATCACGCACCTGCCCACCAACACCGTGGTGCAGTCGCAGGACCAGCGCTCCCAGATTCAGAACCGCGAGGTGTGCATGCAGATGCTGCGCGCCCGCCTCTACGAGATGGAGCTGGAGAAGCAGCAGGCCGAGCAGGGCGCCGAGCGCCTCTCCCAGATCGGCCACGGCAACCGCTCGGAGAAGATCCGCACCTACAACCAGCCGCAGGACCGCGTGACCGATCACCGCATCGGCTTCAACGGCACCTACAACGGCGTCCTTCTCGGCGACACGCTGCCCTCCGTGATCGAGGCCCTGGCAGCCGCCGAGCGCGCCGAGAAGCTCGCGCAGGTGGCGTAAGACGTGGCGTCCGCAGGCACCTGGACCATCAAGCGCATACTCGACTGGACGTCCGGCTACCTCGAGCGCAAGGGCGACGAGCACCCGCGCCTCTCGGCCGAGTGGCTGCTGGCGAACGTCACCGGGCTCTCGCGCGTGGAGCTCTACGTCAACTTTGACAAGCCGCTCGACGCGGGCGAGCTCGCCGCCATGCACGCCGCGATCGAGCGCCGCGCGGCCGGCGAGCCGCTCCAGTACGTGACCGGCGAGATGCCCTTCCGCCACATCGTGCTCAAGTGCGAGCGCGGCGTGCTCATCCCGCGCCCCGAGACGGAGGTTCTCGTGGACGCCGCCCTCGAGGGCGTGGACGCGGCCGCCCGCGCGCACGGCGAGAAGGACGGCGCGCCCGACCGCCCCGTCCGCGTGCTCGAGGTGGGCACCGGGACGGGCTGCATTGCGCTCTCGATCGCCTCGGAGCGCCCCGGCACGCTCGTGACGGCCACCGACCTCTCTGAGCGCGCCGTCGCGCTCGCCACGCGCAACCGCGAGGCGCTCGGCCTCGAGGAGGCGGTCGACATCGTGAGGTGCGACCTGGCGTCGGGCGTGGACGACGGGCTCATGGGGTCCTTCTCGGTGCTCGTCTCCAACCCTCCCTACATTCCCACGGACGTCCTGAGCTCCGAGGTCCCCGCCGAGGTTCGCGACTTCGAGCCCGAGCTCGCGCTCGACGGCGGCGCCGATGGCCTTGACGTCTTCCGGCGCCTGCTCGAGCTGACGCCGCGCGCCCTCGAGCCGGGCGGCATGCTCGCCGTCGAGCTCTTTGAGGGCTCGCTCGAGGACGCGGCCGCGCTCGTGCGCGCCCAGGGTGGCTGGGCGTCGGTCGAGGTGCGCGAGGACCTCACGCACCGCCCGCGCGTGCTCGTGGCCGTGAGGGGGGCGTAGCCCATGGGCGAGGTGCTCGTCGTCAGCCAGGACGCCCCCAGCCCCGAGGTCGTGGCCCGCGCCGCGCAGGTCCTTCGAGACGGCGGGGTGCTCGTCACGCCAACCGACTCCGTTTACGGCATCTGCTGTGCCGCCATCCCGGGCAACCCCGGCCACGAGCGCATCTTTGACATCAAGCGCCGCGATCGCGCGCAGACGCTCCCGTGGTTCGTGGGGGGCGCGGGCGACCTCTCCGTCTACGGTCGCGACGTTCCTGCCTGGGCGCTGCGGCTTGCGGAGCGGCACTGGCCGGGCGCCCTCACCATCGTGGTGCGCGCCTCGGACGCCGTTCCCGCCGAGTACGCCCAGCCGGGCCCGGACGGTGCCACGATCGCGCTTCGCGTGCCGGGCTCCGAGCTCTGCCGCGCGCTCGTCCGCGCGGTGGGCGCGCCGCTCGCCCAGACGAGCGCCAACACGCACGGCGCCCCCTCGGCCACGACCGGCCACGGCGTCGAGCGCTCCATCGTCGCCGCCGCCGACCTCACGCTGGACGGGGGCGCGGCGCCTGTTGGCGTGGCCTCCACGATTGTTGACGCCACGGGCTCGGAGCCGCGCGTCCTGCGCGCCGGCGCCGTCACCGAGGCCGACGTCCTTCTCGCCGCGCGCCCTCGCTAGCGTCGTTCCCAGCCGACTCGCGACCTCCCTTGCCCCCTCCCTCCTCCCCCC
>DXBM01000044.1 GCA_019116525.1 Candidatus Olsenella pullistercoris
CAAGAAGAAGCAGCCACCCGAACCCGCAAGCTGAAAGTGCAAAACGCAGACCCTTTGCACTTTGCACTTTCGCACTTTCACAAGAATTTGCGTCAATAACTCAAAAAAGCACTTGACAAAACGCTTCATGGCGCCTTGTCCCGTGCTCAGACAGCTTCGCCGGGCACAGGTCGCCCGGCTGCAGAACTGCGCGCGGGACAAGGCGCCAGGCCACGCGCTCGAGAAACGCAGGCAGGCAAGAGGCGGGCTTTGTCCCGCCGCGAGTTCTTGCCGAGCGCCCTTCTCGGCAAGCTGTCTGAACGCCGGGGCAATGCCCGCCTCTTGCCTGCCGGGTGGCCCTAGACCGCGATGGGGATGTTCCTCACCTGCGGGCCGTGCTGGTAGTTCTCGACGATGAGGTCGTCGGTCGTGAAGTCGTAGAAGTTCGTGACCTCGGGGTTGAGGCGCACGGTGGGGGCGGAAAAGCGCGGGCGCGAGATGAGCTCACGGATGATGTCCACGTGCCGGTCGTAGATATGCGCGTCGGCGATCATGTGGACGAGCTCCCCAGCGACCATTCCGCTCACCTGGGCCACCATCATGAGCAGGATCGCGTACTGGCAGACGTTCCAGTTGTTGGCGGCGAGCACGTCCTGGCTGCGCTGGACGAGCACCATGTTGAGCGTGGGGCGGTCCTCGCCGGGCTCCTGCGTAACGTTGTAGATGGCGTTGTACGCGCACGGGTACAGGTGCATCTCGGAGAGGTCCGAGAATGTGTAGAGGTTCGTCATGATGCGACGGGAGTAGGGGTTCTCGCGCAGGTCAAAGAGGACGCGGTCCATCTGGTCGAACTCGCCCTCGGGGTAGCGGCTCTTGACGCCCACCTGGTAGCCGTAGGCCTTGCCGATCGAGCCCGTCTCGTCGGCCCACTCGTCCCAGATGTGGGAGTTCAGGTCATGGATGTTGCTTGACTTGCGCTGGTAGATCCACAGGACCTCGTCCATGGCGGACTTGAGCGCCGTGCGGCGCAGGGTGAGCGCGGGGAACTCCTCGCGCAGGTCGTAGCGGTTGCACACGCCAAAGCGCTTGATGGTGTAGGCGGGCGTGCCGTCCTCCCAGCGAGGCCGCACCCTCTGCCCCTCGGTCGTCGTTCCGTGCTCGATGATGTCGGAGCACATCGCAACAAAGATGTCGTCAGCCTTGCTCATGGCAGCCTCCCCGCCCGTGCCATGCCCTGCTCACGGGCTCGTCCGAAAACATGTCGTCGAGGTTGAGGTCGAGATCGGGTGGGGCCTCCTCAAGGCGCGCTCCCTCGTCGGACGCTCCCCTGGGCCCCTCGGCGACGGCCCCGACGAGCCAGCCGACGCAGCCGGACGCGCTCGTCACGAGCGCGAGCAGAAGGCCAACGACAACCAGGAAGACAACGTAGGCACCAGCGCCCGACCTTGAGTTGTTGGGATCGGTCGTGCCGCTCGCGCTCTCGATGACGGGTTGCTGCGCGCCCGTCCCCTCGTCCCGCTCATCGCTCACGTGACTCCTCTCGTCGCTCCCAATCATAGCAGGGCCCTGTCGGGTGGCCTCACAGCTGCTGGTCAGAGAACGTCTCGTCCCAGTAGTAGGCGACCTTGCGGGCAACTGTCTCGTCGGCGGGCATCCAGTCGAGGGAGCCAAGCTCCTCGCGAGAAACCCAGCGCAGCTCGGAGTGGACGCGCTCGTCGCGAGTGGGCTCGGAGCCGTCCGCCAGCCGGCAGACGAGGCACTCCATCGTGAGAGCCTCGTCGCCGGAGCCCAGCAAGACCGTGTCGAAGGGCCACGCCGAGGCGACCTCGCAGCCCAGCTCCTCCATGAGCTCGCGCTCGAGCGCCCGCTCGGGGGCCTCGCCCTGCTCGACCTTGCCGCCCGGGAACTCCCAGCCTCCTTGCCCCTCGTCCGCCCGGCGGGCGGCGAGCACCAGCCCGTCCCGATGGATGATGGCGGCGACGACGTTCGCGCTCGTCATAGCTCGACCCCTCTCCTTGCGCTCTGGAGCCGCACGACGGCGAAGGTGACCCCCTGGGAGCCCTCAAGGCGGACGTCCCAGCCGTCCTCGCACGCCGAGACGACGGGGAGCACCTCGTCGCCGGCGAACGCCATCGTGCGGTACTGTACCTGCAGCCTGCCCACGGGCGCCTCGACGCCGAGCGCCGCGAGGGCGTCGGTCGCGAAGCGCACGTAGTTGGCGTTGTTCACGTGCCGGTTGGTGTCAAGGTCGCAGCGCGCGACCGTGCGCGCCGGGGCCTGCTGCCCCTCGCCCTGCGTGCGCAGGCGCTTGGGCAGGGGGCTCATCTCGAGGCGGCTCTCGTGGGTGAAGTAGACGAGCTGGTCCTCGGGCACCCGCGTGGCGTGGCCGCGCACGGCGTCAAAGACGAACCACTGGGAGTCGGCCCGGACGATCGGGCGGCCCTGGTCGTCGGCGATCTGGAAGTTCCTAAGGGCGTGCGCCCGGGTCATCTCGTAGCACCAGGTGGACGCGGTGATGCCCTCGCCGAACTCCGGCAGCCGGTCTATCTCCACCATCCAGTTCGCGAGCACCCAGGCAAGGCCCCGCGAGCCCATGTCGTCGAGTCCGGGCCCGAGCTCCATGGACTGAAAGGTCGAGCAGTCCTGCAGGTAGTTCATCATGGAGACGAGCGAGAGACGTCCCGTCTCGTCGCACTCGCTGTAGCGCACCCGTCCCGAGAAATAGTACATGCCGCCCCCCTTGGTCACTTCCGGAAAACCTTACCAGCTTGTGGGCCGGTGCGCGAGAAATGCATCTGTGGCGGTGTAGAATCTGTCGCAGGAAACGAGGGAAGGGGAGAGCATGGGAGCTGTCAGGTTCGCGACGATCGGCACGAGCGGCATCTGCGAGCGGTTCGTCGAGGCGCTCGCCGAGGCGCAGGGCGCGGAGTACGTTGCCGCTTACTCGCGCGACCTCGAGCGCGCCCGGGCGTACGGCGAGCCCAGGGGCGCGCGCCTGTTCTTCGACGACCTCGACGCGCTCGCGGCGTGCGAGGAGGTCGACGCCGTCTATGTTGCGAGCCCCAACGCCGCGCACGCCCCGCAGACGCTCAAGATGATCGCCGGGGGCAAGCACGTGCTCGTGGAGAAGTCCCTCGCATCGAACGAGCGCGAGGCCAGGGTCGTCTTCGACGCGGCGCGCGAGCGCGGCGTGGTGGTTCTCGAGGCCATGCGCAACCTGCACGTCCCCACGTTCGCAGCCATCGAGCGCGCCGTCGCCGAGGAGCTGGGCCCCGTGCGCCTCGCCACCCTGCGCTTCTCCAAGGTGACCTCGCGCATGGCGCGGCTGCGCGCGGGCGAGCGCCTCAACGTGTTCGACCCCGCCCTTGCCGGGGGCGCCCTCATGGACATCGGGGTCTACTGCGTTGAGCCCGCCGTCGCCCTCTTCGGCAGGCCCGAAACGGTCCGCGCGCTCGCGGTGACGGCCCCGGTTCCGGGCTGCGCCGAGGGCGACCCCTGTGACACGGCGGACCTCGCCGGCGAGGCGCTTCTCGGCTACGGCGACAAGATCGTGAGCCTCTCCTACGGGAAGATGAGCGACGACGTCCTTCCCTCGCAGGTCGAGGGCGAGGAGGCCACGCTCGCCTGGGACCAGACCTCCTGCCCCGTGAACCCCCGCGTCTACGAGCACGAGGACAAGGGCATGGTGTTCCGCGTCGAGCAGGCCCCCTTCCGCCCCATTCCCGTCGAGGTCCCGGACAACGACATGGTCTGCGAGATCGACGACTTCGTCGCGGCGGTGAGGGGCGTCCCCGAGGCGCTCGCGGCGCGCGACCGCTTTGAGCGCGTGACCGTGGACTCCCTGGCCGTCATGGACGAGATCCGCCGCCAGGTGGGCGTCCGCTTCCCCGCGGACCTCGCGTAGGCGTGGCCGCTCGCGACGACGCGCGCGCCGCGCTCTCCGCGGCGCTCCCGGTCATGCTCGGGTATGCGGCAATCGGCGTGCCCTGCGGCGTGATGGCGGCCGAGGTGGGCCTGCCGCCGCTCGCTGCATTCCTGCTCTCGGCGACCTTCTACTCGGGCGCCGGCCAGTTCATGATGGCCTCGCTCGCGCTCGCGGGGACACCCGTGGCCTCGATGGTCGCGAGCGTCGCCCTCGTGAGCACCAGGCAGCTCCTCTACTCTGCCGCGCTCTCCCCGTACCTCGCGAGCGCCCCGCGCCCGCTCGCCGCGCTCTTTGCGGCAACGGTCACCGACGAGAGCTTTGGCGTGAACCTCGAGCGGCTCGCGGGGGACGCCTCCTGGACGCCCGAGCGCGCCACCTTGGTCAACCTGATGAGCATGCTCGCGTGGGCGCTCGCCAACGCGCTCGGAGCCCTGGTGGGTCCCGTGCTTGCCATTCCTACGGCCATCATGTCCTTCGCCATGACGTCGATCTTCGTGTGCCTGCTCGCGGGGCAGCGCTGGGTCGCCCGCACGATTGCCGCTGCGGCGACCGCCGCCGTCGCGGTCGTGGGGCTCAAGGCGGTCGGGGCGGGCTCGCTCGCCGTCCTTCTCGGCGCCCTTGCGGGCGTCGCCGCCGGCCTTGCCGTGGGCGAGCGGGGAGGCAGGGGAGGCGAGGGAGCGTGAGCCAAGGTGAGTTCCTCGTCTTCTACCTCTGCGTCCTTGTCGTCATTCTCGCCTGTCGGTGCGTGCCGCTCCTGGCCCTCAAGGGCCGTGCCCTCTCGCCCCGCGTGAGCGACGCGCTCTCCCTCATACCTCCTGCCGCCTTTGCCGCGCTCGTCGCCAACGACCTCTTTGACCCGGTGGCCGGCATCTCCGTTCCCGGCGTTGCCGCGGCGCTGGTCGTTGCCCTCGTGGCGAGAAGGACCGGCTCGCTCATCTGGTGCGCGCTCGTGGGGATGGCGGCGTACGCCGCGCTCGGGCTCGTTGCGTGACGCTCCGGCGCGCCAGGCCGCCCAGGGGCCGCGCGGCGTGGGGCTAGCTCGGGTAGGCGATGACGTCCGAGCTTCCGAAGCGCGACGAGCCGTCATCGGCTGAGCCGTAGGGGCTCAGCGGGTCGACGACGATGCGGACGGCGCCAGGCAGGGCGCGCGCCTCGTACGAGGTCACCGGGCCCTCGATGACCTCTCCGTCGATCTCGAGCGGCACCGGTGCGGCCGACTCGATCTTGATCTGGGCCCCCTTGAAGCTCTCGAGGTGGGGGCGGCCAATCGCCTTGCCGGCGCGGTCGACGAGGCCAAAGGCGAGCGGGGCGATGAGCCCGGCGGCGTCGGTCGTCTCGACCATGACGACGTCGAGCAGGCCGTCGTCCATGCGGCAGTCGGGGACTATCTGGATGTCGCCCTGGATCATGGCGTTGTTGGCGACCATGCAGGTGATCCCGTCGCGCTCGTGGGTGACGCCGTCGACCGTGATCGAGAAGTGCTGCACGTCCGGGCGCGGGTTGGACAGCGCCGCGGCGAAGTAGGCTGCCTGTCCCATGACTCGCTTGTTGGGCAGCGCCGCCTGCATGAGCTGCGCGTCGAAGCCCGTTCCCGACATGAGGGCAAACCCCCTGCTCCGTCGCTCGCCCTCGGGGCTTGCCCAGGAGATCTCGCCGAGGTCGAGCTGGGCGGTCTTGCCAATGCGGCAGGCGCGCGCGAGCGCGGAGGGCTCGGGGGCGTTGCCGATGTTGGCGCACAGGAGGTTGGCGGTGCCAGAGGGGAAGACGCAGGCCGTGACGTCGCGCCCGCGGAGCTCGTAGAGCAGCGCGGCGACCGTGCCGTCGCCGCCCGAGACGACCACCACGTCAAAGTCCTCGGCGTCCGCGCAGGCGCGGCGCGCGTCTAGGCTGCGGGAGAGCAGGCGGACGACGCACTCGTCGCCCTCGCGCAGGAGCGCTCGCTCGAACTGGTAGACGGCGTCAGAGCCAAATCCGGACCTGGGATTGTGAATGACGAGCGTGCGCACGGAGCCCCTCCCCGGGACCGATGACGGTCGATTCTGTATCATGGTGCGTGCGGCCTTGCCGCGCCTTCAGTGTACCCAAACCCCGCGCGGGAGAATCGAACAGCCTTGTACCTCTCCACCCAATCCGAGCTCGAAGGCTTCTGCGAGCTCATCTCGTCCTCCAAGGTCCTCGCCGTTGACACCGAGTTCCTTCGCGAGAGGACCTACTACCCCAAGCTCTGCCTCGTGCAGGTGGCCGCCGGCGACGCGATCGCCGCGGTCGACCCCATCGCGATCGAGGACCTCTCGCCCCTGGCCGAGCTCCTCGCCGACCCCACGGTGACGAAGGTCATCCACGCGTGCTCCCAGGACATCGAGGTTTTGCTCGACGGCATGGGGTGCGCATGCGCGCCGGTCTTTGACACGCAGCTCGCCGCCGCGTTCCTGGGGATGCGCCAGCAGGTCAGCTACGGCTCGCTCGTCGAGGCGTACTGCGGGGTGAGGCTTCCCAAGGCGGAGTCGCTCACCGACTGGTCGAGGCGCCCCCTCGATCCCGAGCAGCTCGCCTACGCCGAGGACGACGTGCGCTACCTCCCGGGCATCTACGAGCGGATGATGGGGGAGCTCGTCGAGCGGGACCGCCTCTCGTGGGTCCTTCCCGAGATGGCCGCGCTCTGTGACGTCTCGCGCGCTCGGCGCGAGCCGCGCGAGGCCTACCGCAGGCTCAAGCGCGCGTCCTCCCTCACGAGGCGTCAGCTCGCCGTCGCGCGGGAGGCCTGCGCCTGGAGGGAGGAGACGGCGGCGCGCCGCGACGTCCCCCGCAAGTGGGTCGTCTCGGACGAGGTCGTCGTCGAGGTGTGCAAGCGCGCCCCCACCTCCCTCGATCGCCTGCGCCGCATCCGCGGAACGGACCAGCTCGGCGAGCGCGACGCGCGGGAGCTTCTCGAGGCCGTGCAGCGCGGGCTCTCGTGCCCCGCCGACGAGTGCCCCAGGGCGTCGCGCCACGCGCGCCCCACCGCCGAGGCCGAGGGCGTCGTCGACCTCATGTACGCGGTGCTGCGCCTCGTCTCCGAGAGGAGCGGCGTCGCGACGCAGCTCATCGCAACCCGCGACGACCTGCTCGACTTCCTCCAGGACCGCGAGTCCTCGCCCCTTGCGGCGTCGTGGCGCTGGGAGCTCGCCGGCAGGACCCTCTCGAGGCTGCTGGCGGGCGAGGTCGGGCTCACGGTGAAGGGCGGCCGGATAGAGTTCCTGTAAGGCTTGCGTCGCGTCCGCTCGGGCGTCGCCGCGTTCTTGTCCGGCGCGGTGGGTAGAATGGTTGGCGAGAGGGGCCGGCCGGCCCCGCGCGCAGATTGGAGCTTCCGTGCCGTACTACGGGTTTGGCCTCTATGGCGTTGACTACACGTATTACATGGTCGTCCTCGTGGCGCTCGTCCTAGGAGTTGCCGCACAGGGCTACATCAAGAGCACCTACCGCAAGTGGTCCCAGGTAGACGCCGGCATCGAGGGGACGGGGGCCGACGTCGCCCGCCGCATGCTCGCCAGCGGCGGCGCGGGGTCCGTCGGCATCACGAGGGTCGCGGGGTCCCTGACCGACCACTATGACCCCCGCGACAACAAGCTGCACCTCTCCGACGACAACTACCGCGGGGCCTCGGTCGCCTCCGTTGCCGTCGCGTGCCACGAGGCGGGCCACGCGATCCAGGCCGCCAAGGGCTTCGGGTTCTACCGCCTGCGCACGATGCTCGTTCCGGCGGTCACCATCGCCGAGCGCTCGTGGGTGCTCGTCCTTCTCGCCGGCGTCTTTCTGAGCATCAGCGGCTTCGTGCAGCTCGCGATCCTGCTCTTTGCCGTCTCCGTCGTCTTCCAGCTGGTGACGCTTCCCGTCGAGATCGACGCGTCGCGCCGCGCCGTGGCCTACCTCTCCGCGCACGGCTCCGGCCTCGACGAGCGCGGCGCGCGCGCCGTGCTCACCGCCGCTGCGCTCACCTACGTCGCCGCTGCGCTCACCTCCATCATGCAGCTCGTCTACCTCCTCGGCCGCTACGGCGGCAGGAGCAACGACTGATGGCCGAGGACGAGGCGCGGGAGGCCCCGCTCTCCGTGAGCGAGGCGGTGTCCCTGGCCAAGGGCGCCGTGGACGCCTGGCCAACCCTCGTCGTGAGCGGTGAGGTCTCGGGCTTCCGCGGTCCCAACGCGCGATCGGGGCACTGTTACTTTGAGGTCAAGGACGACGAGGCCTCGATGAGCGTCATCGTGTGGCGCGGAACCGCCCAGAAGATGGGCTTCCAGCTCAAGGACGGCCTCGCCGTGCGCCTCACCGGAAAGTTCGACGTCTACAAGGCCTCCGGCAAGCTCTCCTTCGTGGCCCGTCGCGTGGAGGCGGCAGGGGAGGGCCTGCTGCGCCAGCAGGTCGCCGAGCTCGCCCGCGCGCTCGACCGGGAGGGCCTCATGGATCCGGCGCGCAAGCGGCACGTCCCCGCGTTCTGCACACGCGTGTGCGTGGTCACGTCGCTCTCGGGCAGCGTCATCGAGGACGTCAAGCGCACGCTCGCGCGCCGCAACCCTCTCGTGGAGATTGACGTCGTGGGATGCTCGGTGCAGGGTGCCGATGCCCCCGCAACCATCCTGAGGGCGCTCGAGACCGCCGCCGCGGCGCGTCCGGACGCGATCCTGCTCGTGCGGGGCGGCGGCTCCTTCGAGGACCTCATGTGCTTCAACGACGAGCGCCTCGCGCGCGCCATCGCCGCGTGCCCCGTTCCCGTGGTGACGGGGATTGGCCACGAGCCCGACGTGACGATCGCGGACATGGTGGCAGACCGTCGCGCCTCCACGCCCACCGCCGCCGCCGAGTCGGTGGCGCCGGCGATAGACGAGGTCGAGCGGCAGATGGTGCAGCGGCAGGTGCGCCTCGCGCGCGCAATGTCCGCCGCCCTCTCGGCGCGCTCCCAGTCAGTGGGGTCCCTGGGCAGGCTCATGGCGAGCACGGCCCAGTCGTCGCTCGCGCGCAGGCGCCTCGCGCTCGAGGCGCTCGGGAGCCGCCGATGCCTCTCGGACCCCGCGGCCGCGCTGCGCGACCGGGCGGGGGAGCTCGAGCAGACCGAGCAGCGCCTCCACGACGCCGTGCCCCGCGCCCTGGCCGCCCAGCGGGAGCGCGCTGATCGCGCGGCGGGCAGGCTCGCTGAGCTGGGCGCGCGTCTCACGCGGCCCGCCGAGGCATCGCTCGCTCGCCTCGCCGCCTTGCTCGACGCGCTCTCGCCGCTCTCGGTCCTCGCGCGCGGGTACGCCATCGCGCGCGACGCCTCAGGCCGCGTGGTGAGAGGAGCCGACGAGCTTGTGCCCGGCGGCGAGGTCCGCGTCCTTCTCGGCAAGGGCTCGTTCGACGCGACCGTTCTGAGGACACACGACGAGGGCTCTGTGAGCCCGGAAGGGATCTGACATGGCACAGACCTACCGTCCCATCGACGAGATGACGTTCAAGGAGGCCTCGGTCGAGCTCGAGCAGATCGTCCGCTCGCTCGAGTCGGGCGACCTCGAGCTCGAGGACTCCCTCGAGCGCTACTCCCGCGGCGTGGAGCTCCTGAAGAGCCTGAGGGAGCGCCTCGCGGGCGCCGAGCAGAAGGTGCGCGTCCTTCTCGACGCCACCGACGAGTCCGCCCCCACGACCGACACCGCCTCCGCCCCCAGCACCGCCTACCTGAGCGAGTAGCGAGAGACAGGAAGGAGCACCATGTCAGACTGCATCTTCTGCAAGATCGCCAACGGCGAGATCCCGAGCGAGTTCCTCTACGAGGACGAGCGCGTGGTGGCGTTTCGCGACCTCAACCCGCAGGCGCCCGTCCACGTGCTCGTGGTCCCCAAGGACCATCACGAGAACTTCGTTGACGACGTCCCTGCCGAGACGCTCGCCTCGATGGAGCGCGCCGTCGCGGCCGTGACGAGGGAGACCGGCATAGCAGAGACGGGGTTCCGCTGCATCATGAACACAGGCGCCGCCGCGGGCCAGACGGTCATGCACCTTCACATGCACGTGCTCGGCGGCGCGCCGCTCGGCGAGGGGCTCATCCCCTCGTAGCCGTCCCACGTGCCGCGAGAGGCTTGCGCGCGTCCCGCCCATTCGCCCGTCTCGTCCCCTCGGGGGCGCGGCGGGCGTATTATATGAACGATGTTGGTCACGTAGGTGGGGGAGTCCCCGCGAGAGGAGAGACATGAACGTTCTGGTCATCAACGCCGGCAGCTCGTCGCTCAAGTACCAGCTGCTCGACGTTGACACCCGCGAGGTGTACGCGAAGGGCAACTGCGAGCGCATCGGCATCGACGGCTCGTTCGTCGGCCACGAGGAGATGGGCGGCGAGAAGCAGAAGCTCGAGGTCGCGCTTCCCGACCACAAGACCGCCATCAAGTACGTCTTCGACATCCTGAAGGGCGTCGACAAGCCCATCGGCGGCATCGGCCACCGCGTGGTCCAGGGCGGTTGGTACTTCCCCGAGTCCGCCGTCGTGACCGACGAGACGCTCGCCTGGGTCCGCGAGGTCGCCCCGCTCGCGCCGCTGCACAACTACGCCGAGGCCGACGTCATCGAGATCTGCCGCGACATGTTCCCCGAGATCGGCAACGTGATCGTCCCGGACACCGCCTTCCACTACAACATGCCCGAGCGCGCGTGGCGCTACGCCCTGCCGCGCGACGTCGTGGACGCCTACCACGTCCGCAAGTACGGCGCGCACGGCACGAGCCACCGCTACATCTGGCGCACCGTCCACGAGCTGATGGGCGACAAGACCCACAAGCTCGTCTCCTGCCACCTCGGCTCCGGCGCCTCCCTGTGCGCCATCGAGGACGGCCAGTGCATGGACACCACGATGGGCCTCACCCCGCTCGACGGCCTCATCATGGGCACCCGCTGCGGCACGCTCGACCCGGCAACGGTCTTCTACCTCAACCGCGTCGCTGACATGTCGATCGACGACATCGACACGATGATGAACAAGAAGTCCGGTCTGCTCGCCGTCTCCGGCGTCTCCTCCGACTCCCGTGACATCGAGGCCGGCGCCGCCGAGGGCAACGAGAACTGCCAGATGGCCCTCGACATGTTCTATTACCGTACCGCCCAGCTCTTCGCCGAGATGGCCGCCTCCATGGAGGGCGTCGACACCATGGCCTTCACGGCCGGCATCGGCGAGAACGCCCCCGAGATGCGCGCCGGCGTCGCCGAGCGCCTCGCCTGGATGGGCGTCAGGATTGACGCGGAGAAGAACGCGGTGCGCTCCGACGAGCCTCGCGTCATCTCCACGGACGACTCCGCGATCACCGTGATGGTGGTTCCCACCAACGAGGAGTACATGATCGCCCTCGACGTCGAGGAGCTTCTCGGCTAGCGCAATTGGGGACGGGGTTTTTCTCTCAGAGAAAGAGGGACAGGTTCGTGCCGCAGGGCGGAGGAGCCTGTCCCTTTCTCTCTGTCAAGAGGAACACGTCCCCAATTGCTGATCCCCAATTGCTGTCATTGGACTGCTGAGCAGCGCGGACCCGGACAAGAGGTTGTAGAACTATTACGAACCGTTACAGGTTGCATGAAGGTTCGTGCCTTTGGGTACAGTGATATGGTCGCGAAGCGCCCTCTGGGCGCGTCACAAGGGAAAGGAACCCTGCCATGACCACGAACGACCTCATGCTCAGCCGCCGTCAGGCGCTCGGCCTCGGTGCCGCCGCGCTCGCCTCCCTCGGCCTTGTCGCCTGCGACTCCGAGGAGGCTCCGACGGGCACGCCCACCGGCGAGGACGCCTCCGAGGAGGTCCAGCTCGACGCCGCTGCCTATGACGAGCTCGTCGCCTCCGGCCCCGTTGCCGACGACGAGACGATCGCGGCGAGCACCTGGGCCACTGCCGTCCGCGACGCGGGCGTCCTTCGCGTCGGCGGCGTCCAGACCTCCATGCTCTTCTCGCTGCTCAATGAGGAGGATGGCCACACCCGCGGCTTTGACGCGGGCCTCTCGCAGCTCCTCACGCGCTACATCCTGGGCGACGAGAGCAAGCAGGAGCTCACGCAGGTGACCTCCGACACGCGCGAGTCCGTGCTCCAGAACGACCAGGTGGACACGGTCTTTGCCACCTACTCCATCAACGACGACCGCAAGCAGGTCATCTCGTTCGCGGGCCCGTACTACACGACCCAGCAGTCCATCCTCGTGATGGCGGACAACACCGACATCAACTCCGTTGACGACCTCGCCGGCAGGAACGTGGCGGCGCAGTCCGGCTCCACCGGCCCCTCCATCCTGGAGGAGTACGCCCCTGAGGCCAACGTCCAGGAGTTCAGCACCGACGAGGAGGCGCGCACGGCGCTCTCTCAGGGCCGCGTCGACGCCTACGTGATCGACACGACGATGCAGATGGGCTCCATGACGCGCAACCCCGGCCGCTTCCGCCTCGCCGGCGACCCCTTTGGTCCCGTTGACGCCTACGGCATCGGCCTTCCGCTCGACTCCGACGGCGTTGACTTCGTCAACGCGTGGCTCCAGCAGATCGAGGACGAGGGCCTCTGGGCCGACCTCTGGCAGGTCTGCATCGGCGACCGCGCCGGCATCGATGACGTCCCCGAGCCGCCCGCGATCGGCGCCTAGCGAAAGCCTGCGCGCAAGCGCTCGAGAGCGCGGGGCCTCCATGGGGCCCCGCGCGCGTAGGAGGTGACATGGGGCTCGCTGAGCTACTGGGGACCTACGGACAGAACTACCTCGACGGCCTGTTGGTGACGTGGGGCATGACGGCCGTGTCGTTCGTGTTCGTCATGGCGATCGCCGTGCTCGTCACGGTGATGCGCGTCTCGCCGTTCGCGCCGCTGCGCTTCGTGGGGGACCTCTACGTCCAGGTGTTTCGCAACATCCCCGGCGTCGCGCTCCTGATGATCGTTGCGTACGCCCTTCCGTACCTGCGCGTCATCCTCGACTGGCGCACCTGCGCGATCGTGACCACGATTCTGCTCGGCTCGGCCTTCGGGTCCGAGAACTTCATGAGCGGCATCAACACCATCGGCGTCGGCCAGATCGAGGCGGCTCGCTCGCTCGGCCTCTCGTTCTCGCAGATCCTTCGCCGGATCGTCATCCCTCAGGCCCTGCGCGCGACGGTGCTGCCCATGACCAACCTTCTGATCGCCGTCATGCTCACGACCGCCCTCGGCTCTCAGGTCCCGATGACCCCCGAGGAGCTCACGGGCGTCGTCTCCTACGTCAACACGCGCTCCGTCGGCGGCATCCTGGCGTTTCTCGTCTCTGCGCTCGGCTACCTCGCCACCGCGTTCGTCATCAGCCTCGCGGGCAACCGCATCGACAAGAGGGTGAGGGTCCTGCGATGAAGACGCCCCCCGCCTCCGGCTCCATGCGCGACGCGCTCTACGAGGCGCCCGGCCCGCGCACCAGGCGCAGGGTCGCCATCGGCACGGCGATCTCTGCCGTTGTCGTCGCCGCGCTTCTTGCCCTCGTCGTCCGCCAGTTCGCCGTGACCGGCCAGCTCGCGCCCCGCTACTGGTCGTTCTTCCTCGAGTGGACCACCTGGCGCTTCCTGCTCCAGGGCCTCGTGGGCACCGTCGAGGTCGCCCTTGTCGCAGGTGCCATATCGCTCGTGCTCGGCCTCCTGCTCATGCTCGGGCGCACGAGCGGTGTTCGCCCGCTTGCCGCCGTGTGCCGCGTCGTCACTGACTTCTTCCGCGGCGTCCCGAGCCTCCTGCTCATCTACTTCTTCTTCCTCGTGGTCCCCCAGTACGGCATCAAGATGCCCTCGTTCTGGATGCTCACGCTCCCCGTGGCCCTCGCTGCATCGGGCGTCCTAGCCGAGGTCTTCCGCGCGGGCGTCAACGCCGTGCCCAAGGGCCAGGTGGAGGCCGCGCTCTCCATCGGCCTCTCCAGGGCGCAGACCATGCGCCGCATCGTGCTCCCGCAGGCCATCCGCTACGTGGTCCCCTCCCTCATCGCCCAGCTCGTGGTCGTCGTCAAGGACACGACCGTCGCCTACGTGGTGAGCTACCCCGACCTCATGCAGAACGCGCGCGTGCTCATCACGAGCCACGACTCGCTCGTGTCCATCTACCTCGTGATCGCCGTCGTCTACGTGCTAATCAACTTCGCCATCAACCAGCTTGCCGCCGTGGTCTCGCGCCGCACCGGCGCCAAGATCATCCGCTAGCCCTGACAAGGATCGGAGAGCCATGACAGTCAACGCCGAGGGCGGCAGGCCCACCCCCATCATCGAGCTGCGCCACGTCGAGAAGCACTACGGGGACCTCCACGTCCTGCGCGACGTCTGCCTCGAGGTCGACAAGGGCGAGGTGCTCGTCGTGGTGGGGCCGTCCGGGTCGGGCAAGTCCACGATGTGCCGCACGATCAACCGGCTCGAGACCATCGACTCCGGCGAGATCCTCATCGAGGGCGAGCCGCTGCCGCAGGAGGGCAAGGAGCTCACGCGCATGCGCGCCGAGCTCGGCATGGTGTTCCAGTCGTTCAACCTCTTCTCGCACATGACGATTCTCGACAACGTGACGCTCGGACCGCGCGAGGTGCTCGGCATGGGCAGGGAGGAGGCCGAGGCGCAGGCGATGGAGCTTCTCGCCCGCGTTGGCGTTGCCGAGCAGGCGAGGAAGGTCCCCGCGCAGCTCTCCGGAGGCCAGCAGCAGCGCGCTGCCATCGCGCGCTCGCTTGCCATGCGACCCAAGGCGATGATGTTCGACGAGCCCACCTCCGCGCTCGACCCCGAGATGATCAACGAGGTCCTTGACGTCATGGTCGAGCTCGCCCGCGGCGGCATGACCATGGTCGTCGTGACGCACGAGATGAACTTCGCACGGCGCGTGGCCGATCGCGTGGTCTTCATGGCCGACGGCCAGATCGTCGAGCAGGCGCCGCCCGACCGCTTCTTCGACCACCCAGAGAGCCAGCGCGCGCAAGACTTCCTGAACTCGATCAAGGGGCACTAGCACATGGCGACAAGACCGAGGATTCTGGTGGCCCCTCGCTGGGAGCGCGAGATCGTTGAGGGGTCCGAGACGATCGCCCCGCAGGAGGCCATCGCAACCTGCTTCGTTGACGCGATCATCGCGGCCGGCGGCCTCCCGCTCCAGATGGCGCTCACGGACGACGAGGACGTTATCGCCGAGTACGTGGCGCTCGCGGACGGCATTGCCATCCCTGGAGGTCCGGACGTGAGCCCGGCGCGGTGGGGGAGCGACGAGCCCTATGACCCCGCGCTGCTCTGTGAGGTGCGCGACGCCTTTGAGTTCCCGCTCGTGCGCCAGGCAATCGAGGCCGACGTGCCGCTGTTCACCACGTGCCGCGGCACGCAGCTCATGAACGTGGCGCTCGGCGGAACCCTCTGCATGGACGTTCCGAGCCTGGGTGCTTGCGAGGGCATGGTCCAGTGGCGCCACACCGGCATCTTGAACGGCGTGTCGCACCCCGTTGAGGTGGAGGAGGGGTCGCTGCTGTGGGGCGCGCTGGGCGAGCGAGCGCTCGTGCAGGTGAACTCCGCCCACCACTGCTGCGTTGATCGCCTCGGGGAGGGCGTGCGCCTCGTCGCCCGCGCGACGGACGGCGTGCCCGAGGGCATCGAGGTGCCCGGCAGACGCTTCTGCCTCGGCGTGCAATGGCATCCCGAGTACACATGGCGCGAGGTGGAGAGCGACTTCGCCCTCTGGCGGAGCTTCGTCGACTCCTGCCGGTAGCGCCGCGCTGCCCGCCTGGTCTGCCACGCTCCTTTCCGCCGTTCGCATCTGCCGCCGGCCCGTGCCCATTGCTGGTTGTGAGCAACAACTTTGATGAAGAGCATCAAAGTTGTTGCTCACAATTCCTGTTTGGACGCAAAGCGTTCCTGAAAGCGTGACTATATGAACGGTCTTCTCGCCAAAGATAAATCGTGTTGCTCACAATCGAGAAAAACCTCGGCGTTGGGACAAGCTTCCGAACAGGCGGGGCGCTACGGTGCAAAACCACCTCTTTCGAGCTGCTGGGCGCTTGTCCCGGCATGCGCTGCGACGTTACGCAACGTAGTGGTAGGCGATGCGGGGCGTCCCGTCCTCCACGTAGATCGTTCCGCGGCGAACAAACCCGCAGCGCTCGAACGTTCGCTGCATGGGGCGGTTGTCGGCGTGCGTGTCGGCGCGAAGGTTGTCATGCAGCCCACAGAGCCACGAGAGCATCCTCGTTCCCGCGCCATGACCGGCCTCAAGGACGGCAAGGCGGTGCATGACCCAGTACGGCTCGTCGTTGAGCCAGGGCTCGCCCTCGATGACGTCGTAGGTCGCGTCGGGTCCGGGCAGCGCGCTCATCGCGGCAACAGGGCCCGCGCCTTCGTCTAGGACATAGAGCGCCCCGCGCTCGAGGTCCTCCTCGGCATCGACAAGCCCCGGGTAGTCCCCGGGCCACTGCGTGGGGTTGCCGTGGGCGTGCATGAACTCGCGCGCGGCATCGTAGATCCTGCAGATGCTCTCAAGGTCTGCGGCCGAGGCGGGCCGGATGCTGTCCATCCCTAGAAGGGCCTCATCGAGAAGGACCTCTCGCAGCGCTCGCCCGGCTCGAGCGTGATCGTGCCGCGCTTCTCCTCGAAGACATCCGACTCATCGTAGGCGGTGGCGCAGCCGACCCACGGCTCGATGGCAACGAACGGCGCGTCGGCGGAGGCGGTCCAGACGCCGAGGTAGCCGAAGCCCTCGAAGTCGAGCTCGACCCCGTGCCCGCTCTTCGTGCCGAGCAGCTTGACCGAGCGGCCCGGAACGTCGACGAAGACGACGGTCAGGAGGCGGTCGATGAGCTCGTGGGAGAGCGGCAGGCGGTCAGACCCCTCGAAGAGCCGGTGCATGCGAGAGAAGTCGTGCAGGCCCGCCTCGTCGATCGTGGGGACGTCGGCCGTCCACGGCTCCGGGAAGACGAGCTCGTAGTCAGAGAAACCCTCGCCCTCCCCTCCGGGAACGGGCACGTTGAAGGCGGGATGCCCCCCGAGCGTGAAGGGGAGGGGAACGTTCCCGGTGTTGGTGACCGCGTAGGTCTGCGTGAGGCGCCCGTCCGCAACCTCATAGCTCATGTTCAGCCTGAAGTCGAACGGGTATGCCGCGCGCGTCTCGTCCGTCGAGCAGAGCTCGAAGGTGACGCGAGCAGGGCCCTGCTCCACGACGCGGTGCTCGTAGAGGCGGGCTATGCCGTGGCGCTTGAGGCTTACCTCGCCTTGGGCGCTCTGCGCGTGGTCGTTCCGCAGGCAGCCCACGATGGGGAACAGCACCGGCGCGCGCCGCGACCACCAGCGCTCGTCGCCCTGCCAGAGGTACTCGCCCCCTCCAAGAGACAGGCTCATGAGCTGTGCGCCCATGGGGTCGACCGCTGCCGAGACCGTCCCGTCCGAGATGCTGACCAGCTTACCCATGCGTCCTCCAATCGCGCTCCCAACTCTCAAAACTTTATCGCCCCGGCGCGTCCCGGCGCACGGACGCCCGCCAGAAGGGGCGGTTCGCGCGGCGAGCGTAACAGTGTGTCATAATGGTTGAGGCTGCGCCGGCCCCATGTGACCGCGCCAACGCGTCATCGAACGGCGGGGAACCGCCTTGAGGAGGAACGCATGATCATCGAGGAGCTTTCACGTTACGGCATCGCGCACACTGAGGAGAAGACCGTCATCGACGCCTCTCCCGCCGTCCTCATTGAGACGGCCGTCGAGCGCGGCGAGGGCGAGCTCACGGGCACCGGCTCGCTCTCCGTTATCACCGGCCAGTACACCGGCCGCTCTCCCAAGGACCGCTTCATCGTGGACACGCCCGACGTCCACGACAAGATCGCCTGGGGCAACGTGAACGTTCCCTTCCCCGAGGAGAGCTACCAGCGCATCAAGAGCGAGGTCATCGGCCACCTCTCCGAGAGGCGCCTCTTCGTCGTCCACGGCCTCGCGGGCGCCGACCGCCGCTACTCCCGCAAGATCTGCGCCATCTGCGAGCTTGCGAGCCAGGCGCTCTTCGTCCACCAGATGCTCGTCCGCCCCACCGAGTCGGAGCTGCGCAACTTCGGCGACGCCGACTTCGTCGTCATGGCGGCGCCCACGCTCAAGCTTGACCCGGAGGTCCACGGCACCAACTCCGAGGCCGCCGTTCTCATCAACTTCCAGGAGAAGACGATCCTCGTCGTGGGCACCCAGTACTCCGGCGAGATCAAGAAGTCGATCTTCTCGGTCATGAACTACCTGCTCCCCGTTGAGGACCACGTGCTCACCATGCACTGCTCGTGCAACATGAACCCGCGCTCCCACGGCACCACGGTCTTCTTTGGCCTCTCTGGCACCGGCAAGACGACCCTTTCCGCCGCAGAGGACCGCCTGCTCATCGGCGATGACGAGCACGGCTGGGCCGAGGACAAGGTCTTCAACATCGAGGGCGGCTGCTACGCCAAGACGATCAACATCACCAAGGAGACCGAGCCGCAGATCTGGGACGCCATCCGCTTTGGCTCCATGTGCGAGAACGTGGTCATCGACCCGGAGACCCGCGAGGCGGACTACTTCGACGACTCGCTGACCGAGAACGGCCGCGTCGCCTACCCCGTTGAGTTCGTCCCCGGCGCCGTTGCCAAGGGTCGCGCCAAGCGCACCCCCGACGTCGTCATCTTCCTCACGGCAGACGCCTTCGGCGTGCTGCCCCCGATCTCCAAGCTCGACCGCGACGCGGCCATGTACCACTTCATGACGGGCTTCACCTCCAAGGTCGCCGGCACCGAGCGCGGCATCAAGGAGCCCCAGCCCACGTTCTCCTCGCTCTTTGGCGAGCCGTTCATGCCGCTTGACCCCAACGTCTACGCGCAGATGCTCGGCGAGAAGATCGACGCCGGCGGCGTGCGCGTCTACCTCATCAACACCGGTTGGACCGGCGGCCCCTACGGGGTGGGCAAGCGCATCAAGCTCGCCTACACGCGCAAGATGGTCGAGGCGGCGCAGTCCGGCATCATCGACGACTGCGAGTTCGTCCACGACGAGCGCTTCAACCTCGACGTTCCCACCACCTGTCCGGGCGTGCCCTCCGAGCTGCTCAACGCCCGCAACACCTGGGAGGACCGGGCTGCCTATGACGAGACGGCCGAGCGCCTCGCCCAGATGTTCGTGGACAACGCCGAGAAGCGCCTCACCACGATGTCGCCCGAGGTCCGCGCTGCTGGCCCCAAGCCGATCAAGGGGTAGTGCCCCGCGCGCAGTTCGCCTTGCCGCGCTGCCGTCCTGGCGCATGACTGACTGCTGACCCGAGCCAAAGTCACGTCTCGAATCTCGATTCTGTGACTTTGGCTCGGGTTTTGTGTTGCGTCAGCAAATCTGTGCAGACTCCGATTGGCAATGATGTATAGTGCATGCAAAGTGCATGCGAGAGGAGCGATATGCCTGCATTGCAGATACGCGACCTTCCTCAGGGACTCTACGACGAGCTCAGGCTGCGTGCGGAGCGCGAGCACCGCAGTTTGGCCCAGCAGGCGACCGTTGCCATCGAGCAGCACCTGAGGCTGGTGCCGCCCACGGAGCAGCCTGCTCGCCCGCTCACCGAGGAGGAAGAGCGCCAGGCGCGCATCGCCAAGCGCAAGGCGATCTTCGCCCGGATTGACGCCATGCCCAAGGTTGAGATTCCGGATGACTTTCCGGACATCGTAGAGATCATTCATGAGGGTAGGGAGGAGCGCCTTGATCGTATTGGACGCGAGTGCGGGCTGTGGCCTGACTCTTGACCATCCCAAGGCAGAGGCACTTCGCGGCCTCATGCTTGAGGGCGAGAAGATCGCTGCTCCCGAGCTCTATCTCAGCGAGGTCATACATGTAATGCAGAAGCTTGTTCGTGGAAACAGAATTTCCGACAAAGAGGCTGGGGAATACGCGAGAAAGGCCGTGTCGCTCGTTGATGAGTTTGTGCCGATGTCAGGTCTCTACCAAGAGGCGCTGTCCGAATCCATCCGACTCAACCACTCCTCCTACGACCTCTTCTACTTCGTCCTCGCACGCAGGAACGCCGCGACGCTCTTCACCATGGACCGACGCCTCATCGATCTTGCCATGAGAAACGGGCTCAATTGTGTCTTCGAGGCTGAGGTGGCTCCGGGGGAGAGCTGGACCATCCGTGCGGAGACCGAGGACGCCGCAAAGCTCTAGGCCGCGACTCAACACGATGGACCAACAAAATCGGCCCGGCTGCCTGTGCAACCGGGCCGCACGTGTGACGTTTTTCTCGCCGGGGCCTGGGGCTACTCGGCCATCTGCGCCTGGACGGAGGTGATGGCCACCACGCCCACGATGTCGTCGGCGGAGCAGCCGCGCGAGAGGTCGTTCACCGGCTTGGCGATGCCCTGCAGGATCGGGCCGTAGGCCTCGGCCTCGCCGAAGCGCTGGACGAGCTTGTAGCCGATGTTGCCGGTCTCGAGGTTGGGGAACACGAGGACGTTGGCGTGGCCTGCGACCTTGCTCTCCGGCGCCTTGAGCGCGGCGACCTCGGGAACGATAGCGGCGTCGAGCTGGAGGTCGCCGTCGATGGCGAGCTCGGGGGCCTTCTCCTTGGCGAAGGCCGTGGCCTCCTGGACCTTCTTGGCGGTGTCGCCGCCGGCGGAGCCCATCGTGGAGTAGGAGAGCATGGCGACCTTGGGCTCAACGCCGTCCATGAACGTGGCGAAGGAGTTGGCCGAGGCGATGGCGATCTCAGAGAGCTCGTCAGAGGTGGGGGCGATGTTGAGGCCGCAGTCGGCAAAGACGAGGGTCCCGTTGTCACCGAACTGGGGCGTCTTGGTGCACATGACCATGAAGGCCGAGACGAGCTTGGTGCCCGGGGCCGTCTTCAGAATCTGGAGCGCCGGGCGCAGCGTGTTGGCGGTGGAGTGGCAGGCACCCGAGACCAGGCCGTCGGCGTCGCCCATCTTGACCATCATGGTGCCGTAGTAGGTGGCGTCCATCATCTGGGCGCGGGCCTGCTCGATGGTCACGCCCTTCTTGGCGCGCAGCTCCGCGAACTTCTGGGCGTAGGCCTCGTGCTTGGGGGCGGTCGGCGAGGTCGGGTCGATGACGGTCACGCCCTCGACGTCAATCTTCGCCGGGTCGCCAAGGATGACGAGGTGTGCCAGGTCCTCGGCCACGATCTTGCGCGCGGCCTCGAGGGTGCGCGGGTCCTCGCCCTCGGGCAGGACGATCGTCTTCTTGTACGCCTTGGCGGCGGCCTTCATGCGGTCAAGAAACTCGCTCATGCTCAACTCCTTGCTCGGTGCTCCTCTTTCGACGGCGCGCCGCTGCCAAGGGCCGTTTTGTGGCCTTCGGACGGGCCTCGCGTGCGCCAACAGTCATTATACGGTCGAGGTGCTAGAATCGTGCGGAAGATTGGGCGAGCGCGTTGCCCGCACCGCCCTTGGGAACGGCGCTGCCGTACGCTGAGAGGATTTCTATGGGTATCGTGAACGGTCTGCCAGATGGTTTCTCGCCCGACCCCTATGACGCCGTCGTTGTCGGCGCGGGCTACGCTGGTGCCGTCTGCGCGCGCCGCCTGGCCGAGTCCTGCGGGTTCAAGGTCTGCATCCTCGAGCGTCGCGACCACATTGCCGGCAACGCCTATGACTACGTTGACGATGCCGGAATCCTCGTCCACAAGTACGGCCCCCACATCTACCACACCGTGAACGAGCGCGTGAACGAGTTCCTCTCGCGCTTCACCGAGTGGACCGACTACCAGCACAAGGTCCTTGCGAACATCCATGGCACGCTCATGCCGGTCCCGTTCAACCACCGCTCCCTCAAGCTCGCCTTCGGCGAGGAGAAGGGCGAGCGCCTCTACCAGAAGCTCGTTGCCACCTTCGGCGAGAACAAGAAGGTGCCGATCATGGAGCTTCGCGAGAAGAACGACCCCGAGCTCGTGGAGGTCGCCGACTACGTCTTTGAGAACGTCTTCCTTCACTACACGATGAAGCAGTGGGGCCAGACGCCCGACCAGATTGACCCCTCCATCACGGGTCGCGTGCCCGTCTTCGTGGGCGACGACGACCGCTACTTCCCGGGAGCCCCCTTCCAGGGGATGCCCGCCGAGGGGTACACGGCCCTCTTCGAGCGCATGCTCGACCATGACTGCATCGACGTCTTCCTTGGCGTGGACGCCCGCGACCTTCTCGAGGTCTCCGAGACGAGCGTCACGGTCTGCGGCCGCCCGTACGGGGGAGAGATCATCTACACGGGCCCGCTCGACGAGCTCTTTGGGCTCGACCTCGGCGCGCTGCCGTACCGCACGCTCGACATGGAGTTCGAGACGCTTGACGTCGACCAGTTCCAGCCGGTGGGCACCGTGAACTACACCACGAGCGAGGACTTCACGCGCATCACCGAGTTCAAGAACATGACCGGCCAGGTTGCTCCCGGCAGGACCACGATCATGCGTGAGTACTCCAAGGCATACACCCCGGGCAGCGGCGAGACGCCGTACTACGCCATTCTCGAGGACGAGAACCTCGACCTGTACCGCCGCTACCGCGAGCGGGTGAGCGCCCTGGTGAACTTCCACTGCGTCGGCCGCCTCGCGGAGTACCGCTACTACGACATGGACGGCGTCGTTGCCTCGGCGCTCGAGCTCTGTGACGAGATCATCGCCCAGCACAACTAGGAAGCGCGCATGAACAAGACCATCACCTTCGGCATCCCGTGCTACAACTCGGCTGCCTACATGGACCACTGCATCGAGTCCATCCTCGAGGGAACGGGCTACGCCGAGGACGTCGAGATCATCATCGTTGACGACGGCTCGGCCAAGGACGACACGCCCGCCAGGGCCGACGCCTGGGTGGAGCGGCACCCCACGATAATCCGTGCCATCCACCAGGAGAACGGCGGCCACGGCGCCGCGGTCATGCAGGCCGTTCGCAACGCGTCGGGCGTCTACTTCAAGAACGTCGACTCCGACGACTGGGTCGACGCCGACGCCGTGCGCGCCCTTCTCGAGAAGCTGCGCTACTTCATCGGCCTTGGCGAGCACGTTGACCTCGTCATTACGAACTACGTCTACGAGCACGTGGAGGACAACACGCGCAACGTCGTTGACTACCGTCATGTCCTGCCCGTGGACAAGGTGTTCACCTGGAACGACATGGGCCACTTCATGATGTGGCAGTACCTGCTCATGCACGCGCTCACCTATCGCGTGGACGTGCTGCGCGAGGCGAGGCTCGACATGCCCCCGCACACCTTCTACGTGGACAACATCTACGCCTACGTGCCCTTCCCCAAGTGCCGTAGCATCTACTACCTCGACGTCGACGTCTATCGCTACTTCATCGGCCGCGAGGACCAGTCGGTCAACGACAAGGTGCTCACGAGCCGCGTTGACCACTACTGGCGCGTCGCGCGCGTCATGATGCACGCCTACCACGTCTACGACGACATCTCGTCGGCAAAGCTGCGCAGCTACATGATGAACTACTTCACGATCATCATGGCGATCTGCTCCGTCTTCTCCAAGAAGAGCGACCGGCCCGACGCGATGGACGAGTTGCAGCGCCTCTGGGACGAGCTCAAGGCGTACGACCGGCGCATGTACCGTCGCGCGCGCCACGGCGTCGTGGGGCTTGCGACCAACCTGCCCGGCACCGTGGGCCGCGCGCTCACGCTGGCTGGCTATCGCGCCGCACAGAAGCTCGTGAAGTTCAACTAGTCCCTCGCGCACGCGCTCATTTGGGGACGTGCTTTTTCTCTCAGAGAGAAAGGGACAGGTTCGTGCCCTACAGGTCGCATGCGGCGGGGTAGCCATAGGCCGAGGTCGCGCTGCGGGCTCCGTCGGCTATCGCGCGCCCGAGTGCGCGCACGGCGAGCGACCCGACCACGTCAACGGGCGCGTCAACGGCGCCGGTGGCCATGACGAAGACCGTGTCGCCGTCGTTGGTGGTGTGGGTTGGCACGATGGCGTGGGCGTAGGCATCGGCCGCCATCTGGGCTACCTTGGTCGCCTGCGCCTTCGTGAGGCGCGCGTTGGTGACCACGCACGAGATGGTCGTGTTGGTGCGGGAGAGCGGCATCTGCGCAAATCCGCCGAGAAGGACGTCGGTGGTGTCACCGAGACGCCCGTCCTCTCCGCGCATCCCCGCGATCTTCTCGCCCGTGTCTGGGTCGCGCACGTCTCCGCAGGCGTTCACCGCAGAGATGGCGCCGCAGACGAGTTCGCCGGCGAGCTCGACGTCCTCCCCGAGGCCCGACTTCATGGCGCGCCCCGGCCCCGCAAGCTTGCCCACGGTGCAGCCAGTGCCGGCCCCCACGTTGCCACGCTCGAGCGGGGCCCCTGCGCCGTCGAGAGCCGCAGCGCACGCGGCTCGCCCGTCCTCGGCCGTGGGGCGGACGCTCGCGCTGCCGCAGGCGAGGTCGAAGAGGCACGCGCCCGAGACGATGGGCACGCGCGCCACCCCCACGTCAAGGCCGAACCCGCGCCGCTCGAGCTCCTCGGCAACGCCGCATGAGGCGGCGAGCCCGTACGCGCTTCCCCCGGAGAGAACGACGGCGTGCAGGACGTCCACGGTCTCCTCGGGGCGCAACAGGTCGGTCTCGCGCGTTGCCGGCGCCCCGCCGCGCACGTCAACCCCGCCCGTCGCGCCCGTGGGGCAGCAGATGACCGTGCAGCCGGTGCCCGCCTCGGCGTTGGTTGCGTGCGCGACAAAGACGCCGGGGATCTCTGTGACGCTTGTGATGGCACTCTTGCTAGGCATGCGCGCCTCCCTCTCTCAGGGCCCTGGCGACCAGGCCCTCCTCGTCTCCCATGAGTCCTCCCAGGACTCGCACGAGCCGCGCCAGCGGAAGTCCGACGACGTTGGCGTAGTCGCCCTCGATGCGCTTGACGAGCAGGGCGCCTGCGCCCTGGATGCCGTAGGCGCCCGCCTTGTCGAGCGGCTCCCCGGTGGCGACGTAGGCGTCGATCTCGGCGTTGGAGAGCTCGTAGAACGTGACGTCGGTCGTCTCCACAAAGCCCTCGCGCTGCGCGCACGTCCCGTCGGGGGCGAGGAGCATGGCGCAGACGCCGGTGGAGACGTGGTGCGTGCGTCCCGAGAGGGCGCGCAGCGTGTCGCGCGCCCCCGTCGCGCCACAGGGCTTCCCGAGCGCCTCGCCTCCGATCCAGACGATGGTGTCGGCGGCAACGAGCAGTCGGTCGTCGGGCACGTGGCGCAACGTCGCGCGCACCGCCTCCGCCTTCTGCGCGGCAAGCCGCCGCACGAGCTCAGGGGGCGTCTCGTCGGGCAGACGCTCCTCGTCTATGTCTGCGGGGACGACCTCGAGGGCAAATCCCGCGCTGCTGAGCAGGTCCCTTCTGCGAGGGGACTGTGATGCCAGGATCATGTGCGCTTCCTCACTCGAGCTACAAGAAGGGCGGGAGCCGCCCATGACGGCTCCCGCCCAACGTCAGGCGACGTTGCCGAGCGCGCTACTCGACGACGATGGCGGAGACGGGGCAGTTGTCCGCGGCCTCCTGGGCGGCGTCCTCGGCGTCCTCGGGCACGTCCTCCTCGATGGCAACGGCAACGCCGTCATCGCCGATGGAGAAGACGTCCGGGCAGGTGCCCTCGCACAGACCGCAGCCGATGCACTCCTCGTTGACAGTAGCCTTCATGTTGGGTTCCTCTCTCTAGCTTGGGCCCCCTGCCCAAGTTCCCTTTGTTTGTACACGTTTCGCAGCTTGTGCGCAACCGTCAGGCCCATCGCGCCCAAAACTCCGGTCAGCGGTTGTGAGCTGCGGTTTATTCCCAGCGGACTGGGGGGATTTCTCAGCGCTGCCCACCGTGGGGGGCACGTGCGCGCTCGAGCAGCGTGACGCACTCCACGTGGAAGGTCTGTGGGAAGAGGTCCACCGGAGTGACGCGCGCAGGGGAGAAGGTCCCTGCCTCCTCGAAGCGGGCAAGGTCGCGGGCGAGCGTCGCCGGGTCGCAGGAGACATAGGCGATCGCGCGCGCGGGCTGCTCGGAGAGCCGGCGGACGACGTCCTCGGCGAGACCCGCGCGCGGGGGATCGACCACGATGACGTCTGCGTTAGTGTCGGGGAACTCGCGCCCTGCGTCGCCGCCGATGGGATCAACGTTGTCGAGCCCCGCCGCCTCGAGGTTGCGCCTCAGGTCGCGCACCGCGGGCCCGTAGGACTCCACGGCAGAGACGAAGCCGGCTCGTCGCGCGAGCGGGAGCGTGAACGTGCCCGCGCCGCAGTAGAGGTCCATGGCCTCCTCGTCCGGCCTCGGGTCGAGCGCCTCGGTCACGAGCTCCACGAGCTTCTCGGCGCCCTTGGTGTTCACCTGGAAGAACGACGGGGCGGAGACGCGCATGCGCTCCGCGCCAATGACCTCCGACCAGGAGCCCGCCCCTGAGAGGCACTCCACGCCGGCAATGCGCCGCGCCTTGGCGGGGCCCTTCTGCATGACGCGGACCACCGAGGTGGGGCAGAGGGCGTCCTGGAGGACCTTGGCGGCCTGGGCACGCGGGAAAGGGCCGGGGCGGTCCCACAGCGCGACCTCGACGTCACCGGTGCGCAGGGAGACGCGCACCCCGACTCGCTCGAGGTCGAGCCCATGACTGCCGGAGAGGTAGGAGAGCGCGCCCGCGACCGAGCGGACCGCTCCCGCGTGCTTCCTGTCGAGAAGCGCGCACTTCTTGACGCGAACCACGCCCGCGTCGCCCGCGGCGTGCATGCCAAGGGAGACCTTGCCGCCCTCGCGGCTCACGGCGAGCTCGACCTTGTTGCGGTAGCCCCACGGGTCGCTCGGGGAGACGAGCGGCGCGACGAGCGCTTCCGCGCGGTCCAGTCCCAGGCGCCCGACGCGGGCGAGCGCGTCGACGACCGCGGCGCGCTTGGCCTCGCGCTGCGCGTCGTAGGAAAGTGCGGCCCAGGGACAGCCCCCGCAGACGGAGGCGTAGGGGCAGGCGGGCGCGACGCGGCTCGCCGAGGGCTCCAGGACCTCCGTGGCGCGGGCGTGCGCCCAGCGCCCCTCCTCACGGTCCACGACAGCGCGGACGCGATCTCCGGCAACGGCGCCGGAGACGAAGACGGCGCGGCCCTCGGCGTCGTGCGCGATCGCGTTGGGCCCATACGTCATTCGCTCGCAGGCGAGCTCGAGCTCCTTCTGCCCGCTCACTCGCCGCCCCCGCCAAACAGGGTGCCAAAGGCCTGGCCAAAGAGCGAGGCGGCGCGGGAGAGCCGCCCGCGCTTGCGCGGCTCGGGCACGGAGGGCTGCGGCGCGGGAGCCGCCTCGCGCGTCGGGGCGGAGCCGCGGACGGGAGTGAGCTCAGGCACGGTTGGCTCCGGCTCGGCGGCGCCGGCCATCACCTCCACGTAGGCGGAGTCGGCCGTCTCGTCGGCCTCCTTAACGGGTGCCAGCGCGGGGGCGGCGTCTGCCTCGGGCTCGATGCGCTCGGCGCGCCGCTCGGCCGCGCGACGCTCCGCGGCGCCACGGGCGCGCTCATATGCCTCGCGCAGCAGGACCTCCTGGCAGACGACGCGCGGCGCGCCCGGCTCGGCGACGATGCGCTCCCAGGTGCCGTCTGCCGTGAGCTGGCGGGCCTTCACGTTGTCGGCGAGCTGCAGCTCGACAAAGTGGCGCACGATCTCGGAGCACGCGGGATCGCGCACGGGGTAGGCGATCTCCACGCGGCGCTCGGTGTTTCTCGTCATCATGTCGGCGCTCGAGAGGTAGATCGTGTCCATGTACTCGCCAAACGCGTAGATGCGCGCGTGCTCGAGGAAGCGCCCGGCAATCTGGCGCACCACAAGGCCGTCGGTCTTGCCGGGGACGCCCGCCTTGATGCAGCAGATGCCTCGGACGATCATGACGACCTTGACGCCCGCCTCGCACGCCTCGGAGATCTTGTCGATCACGTCACGGTCGGTGAGGGAGTTCATCTTGAGCAGCACGCGAGCGGGCGCGCCCTCCCTCGCGCGCGCGATCTCGCGGTCGAGGCCGCGCATGACGAGGGGCTTGAGGCCCACGGGCGCGACGCCGAGGTGCTTGTAGGACCCGCGGAGGTTTCCGAGCGAGAGGTTGCGGAAGAAGGTGTTGCCGTCCGCGCCGATGCCCTCGTCCGCGGTCAGCAGCATGAAGTCGGAGTAGAGGGTCGCGGTCTTCTCGTTGAAGTTGCCCGTGCCAAGGCACGTGACGCGACTGATGCCGTCGCGGTCGTGATAGGTGATCTGGCAGATCTTGGAGTGGCACTTGAAGCCCTCCGAGCCGTAGATGACCGTGCAGCCTGCGTCCTCGAGGCGCTCCGCCCACGCGATGTTGTTCGCCTCGTCAAAGCGGGCGCGCAGCTCCATGAGAACGGTGACGTCCTTGCCCGCCTCCGCCGCGCTGATGAGGCTCTCGCAGAGGTGGCTCGACTTCGCTACGCGGTAGAGGGTGATCTTGATGGAGATGCAGGCGTCGTCGGCGGAGGCCTCGCGCACGAGCCTCAGAAGCGGCGTCATGGACTCGTAGGGGTAGGTGAGAAGGACGTCGTGGTCCTCGACCTGGCCGCGCATGGGCAGCGAGAGGTCAACCATCGGGGAGGTCTGCGGCTCGAAGGAGCGGTAGACGCAGGAGGCGTGCTCGTGGTCGGGGATGTGGGACTCGAGCCCGTAGACGTAGCCGAGGTCGATGGGCCGCTCGAGGCGGAAGACGCGTCGCGGCTCGAGCGAGAGCTCGTCGGCGATGAGGTCCTCGAGCTTCTTGCCGAGCTTGCCGCGGACCTCGAGGCGCACGGGCTGGAGCCGCTGGCGGAGCTTGAGGACCTTCTTCATGTGCTGGCGGTAGTCCTCCTCCTCCTCGACTCCCTCGCCGTCCGGGTCGATGTCGGCGTTGCGCGTGACGCGGATGACGGCGGAGCGCTTGGGGACGTACTCGCCGAAGCACTGGTCGAGGCAGGTCTCGAGGACGTCCTCGAGCAGCGTGTAGCGCCACGCCTTGGGCGTGGAGGGAAGGGCCACGACGCGCTGCTCGGTCGCGGGAACCTCGATGATGCCGAGAAGCCCCGTCTCGTCGGCGCCGTCGAGCGAGCAGGCGACGAAGAGGCGGCCGTTGCGCAGGTTGGGGAAGGGGTGGCGCGGGTCGACGATGAGCGGGGAGATGATGGGCGCGAGACGACGCTCGAAGTGGCGCTGGACGGCGAGGCGGTCGGCGTCGGTGTAGCCAGCGGGGGAGACGCGCACGAGGCCCTTCTCGGCGAGGGCCGCCTCCACCTGGGCGAGGCCGCGCTCGTGGCGCGCGACGAGGGGCGGCAGCGCCTCGAAGATGGCGTCGAGCTGCTCGCCGGGCGTCATGTTCGACTTGTTGTCCTTGGGCTGGTTCTTGAGCGAGGCGAGGTCAGAGAGGCCGCCCACGCGGATCATGAACCACTCGTCGAGGTTGGATTCGACGATCTCGCAGAACTTGAGGCGCTCGAACGCGGGAACCTGCTCGTCGTAGGCCTCGTCAAGGATGCGGTCGTCGAAGCGCAGCCAGCTGAGCTCGCGGTTCTGCGTATAGGAGAAGTCGCGCTTCCCCTCCTTGTCAGCCTTGGCGGGCTTGTCCTTGTCCCGCTTGGGCCCCTTCTCGGGCCGCTCGTCCTTGGCGGGCTTCTCGTCCTTGGCGGGCTTCTCGGGCTTCTCGTTGCTTGACTTGCTCATGGATTCGCTCACCTCTCGTGTTGCGAACAAGTGCCGACATCACCCAAATGATAGCAGCGGCAGACCGCGCCAACGTGTCATGGTTGTGAAAGGTGGGCCGCGACGACCTGCCCGTGAAGTACAATCGGGGCCTGTCAGACGGGCGCTTTCGTCCCAGAAGGGAGACGGGCATGTCGGTTAGCCTCTCGGGTCGCAACTTCCTCAAGCTCTTGGACTTCTCCGCTGAGGAGATCCGCTATCTCATCGACCTCTCCGCCGAGCTCAAGGCGATGAAGCGCGCGGGCGAGCCGCGCCGCTACCTCGAGGGCAAGAACGTCGCGCTCGTCTTTGAGAAGACCTCTACGCGCACGCGCTGCGCGTTCGAGGTGGGCGCCGCCGACCTGGGCATGCACGCGGTCTACCTTGACCCCTCCGCGAGCCAGGTCGGCAAGAAGGAGTCCATCGCCGACACCGCTCGCGTCCTCGGCCGCATGTTCGACGGCATCGAGTACCGCGGCTTTGGGCAGGAGCGCGTGGAGGAGCTCGCCGCGTACGCTGGCGTGCCGGTGTGGAACGGCCTCACCACTGAGTTCCACCCCACGCAGATGCTCGCCGACGTGCTCACCATGGAAGAGGAGTTTGGGCGCGGCGGCATGGCCGGCCGGAAGGTCACTTTCATGGGCGATGCGGGCAACAACGTGGGAAACTCGCTCATGGTCGTCTGTGCGAAGCTGGGCATCGACTTCTGTGCGTGCGGGCCCGCCGAGCAGATGCCCGATGAGGCGCTGGTGGAGGAGTGCCGCGCCGTTGCGGCGGAGTCGGGCGCCTCGATCGAGCTGACCCCTGACGTTGACGAGGGCGTTCGCGGCGCGAGCGTCGTCTACACCGACATCTGGGTCTCCATGGGCGAGCCCGCCGAGCTCTGGGGCGAGCGCATCCGCCTGCTCTCCCCGTACCAGGTGAACGCGGAGCTCATGTCCAAGGCTGCCCCCGATGCCATTTTCATGCACTGCCTGCCGAGCTTCCATGACCGCAAGACCACGATCGGCGAGGAGGTCTACCAGAAGTTCGGCCTCGCCGAGCTCGAGGTGACCGACGAGGTGTTCGAGGGGCCGCGCTCGCGCGTCTTTGACGAGGCGGAGAACCGCCTGCACTCGATAAAGGCCGTCATGCTCGCCACGCTGCGATAGGGGCGCGGTTCTTCTCGCCCGCTTTGCGAATCTGACACGTTATGCGCCGAGTGCGCGCTGGGAGTGAGCCCCCAGCGCGCACTCGGCTTCTCTTTTGTCCGTTATGACGGATTTCGCGTCCACTGCGCGCGGGCAAGCGCGCACTCGACGCGTTTCGTGCCGCGGCTTAGGGCGAGAAGAACGTCGTCTCACCCTGCGCCGGAAGTTGTGGAGGCCGTGCGGGGAGTGAGCGCCCCGAGACTTTGGTATCGCGATCGCGCCGCTCGAAAGCGGAAATGTCTCCCCAGCTCAGAGGGGCGTGCGCAGCCGAGGGTCTCGTGGGGGGCAGCCTGCGGTGACCCCCACGGAAGAGTCGTGCCAGTGCGCTCCGCTACCGTCTGTGCGGGGGTGGTCGTTATGGGGGAGCGAAGAATCTGCCTGGCGGGAGCGGACTCGCGGCGCATGCTGCGCCTTGCGAGAAGGTCGGGCGAGCTCGCGCTCGTCAGCGCTGACGGACGCGCGCTCCGTGGCGCCGACGGCTCCATCGAGCCCGCGGAGCTTCTCGCCGCGCTGCCGGGCGACGTCTTCTGCCCCAAGCGATGCCCCGTCCACCTGCGCTTCGATGATGCGCCGGCGCGCAGCCGCTGCTCGCTCGTCCGGGCGCACTCTGGTCTGAGCGCCCTGCCGGACGAGGCCTACCTCGAGGTGGTCACCTTCTCGGGCGACCCGATCGCAACGGTGCCAGGACAGGTCGCGCGCGTGTTCGTGGAGGCGCCGGGCCTTGCTCTCGCGAGCGCGGCCACGGGCCTCTCCGGCGCGGTCGTTCAAGGGAGGCTCTCTGGGGACGCCGCCCTGATAAGGCTCGTGGGCCTTGCGATGGAGCTTTGCGGCATCTATGCGCGTGACCCGATAGAGCCGCTCTCCGGACCAGTTGCCCATGACCTCGATCCGATTGGCTCCGTCGCCGAGGCGTCAGGGCTCGTGGGCGAGCTGGGCGGCCGACGGGGCGTGGCGCTGGCCCGCCGCGCGCTCGCGCTCGCCAACGATGGGTCGGGCTCGGTCATGGAGACGTTCTGGTACGGCGTGTTCTGCCTGCCCCCGCGCCTCGGCGGCGCCCACCTGCTGAGGCCGCTCCAGAATGTGCGCCTCGAGTGGCCGGAGGGGCTGGTCGGCGTCGTGTCGCACGAGCGGATGCGCCCCGACTTCTACTGGCCGGAGTACGCGACCGCCTGCGAGCACCAGGGCGGGGACCACGCCGACGAGGCGGCCCTCGCCGAGGACTCTCGCCGCGCGCGCGACTACGAGCTCTGTCACATCCACTACCTGCCGCTCACCAAGCAGGACGCCCGCACCGAAGGTGCCGTGCGCGCCCTTCTCGCCCAGCTCTTCCAAGTGATCGCCCCACACGCGGACAGCGGCTTCTCGAGGAAGGCGTCACGGGTCCTGGGCGACTCGACAGCGGGCGCCCGGAGGGTGCTGCTCGGGCAGCTGCTCCCTCCCGTGGGGATGCGCTGAGGTGCGTTCTTCTCGATGCGCGTGTCACAATTTGCGTTGAGTGCGCGTTCATCGGCGCGCAGTGGCGGCTATCCCTGTCCAAGCGGACACAAAAGAGGCCGAGTGCGCGCTGGGAGCGAGTTTCCAGCGCGCACTCGGCGTGATTCTTGGTAGAGGGGGCACGGAGGGGCCCGTGTAGAGAGGCCCCATGCGGGCTAAGGTGGCATCGTGCCCTAGTAGACCATCCCCATGGCCTCGCGGACCTCGTCGAGGGTCTCGGCTGCGACCTCGCGGGCGCGTCGGTTGCCCTCGTGGATGACGTCGGCGACGTAGCCCAGGTCCTTCGCGATCTCCTCCCGCCTCGCGCGGATGGGAGCGAAGTAGGAGTTCACCGCCTCGGTCACGTACTTCTTGAGCTGGCCCGCGCCGCCCATGCCGATCTCCTCTGCGATCTCGCGCGGGTCGCGGCCGGAGCAGATGCCGGCGGTGGTGAGCAGGCCAGACACCTCGGGGCGGTTCTCCGGGTCAAAGGTGATCATGCGCTCGGAGTCGCTCCGGGACTTCTTGATGAGCCTCGCCGTCTCCTCGGCGGTCATCGAGATCGAGATGGCGTTGCCGTAGGACTTGCTCATCTTTCGCCCGTCGAGTCCGGGGAGCAGGGGCGTCGAGGTGAGCAGCCCCGTCACCTCGGGGAAGACGGGCGCGTAGCGCTCGTTGAAGCGGCGGGCGATCTTGGAGGTGATCTCGATGTGGGGGAGCTGGTCGCGGCCCACGGGCACGATGTTGCCCTTGCAGAAGAGGATGTCGCAGGCCTGGTGCACGGGATAGGTGAGCAAGAGCCCCGTGAGGGCGTGGCCGGACGCCTCCTGCTCCGCCTTGACGGTGGGGTTGCGCTCCATCTCAGCCTCGGTCACGAGCGAGAGGAAGGGGAGCATGAGCTGGTTGAGCTCGGGCACCGCAGAGTGCGTGAAGATCATCGTCTTGTCCGGGTCGATGCCGCACGCGAGGTAGTCGACGACCATGTTGAGCACGTTGTCCCGAATGTGCTCGGTCGTGTCGCGGTCGGTGATGACCTGGTAGTCGGCGATGACGACGTTCGTGTGAACGCCGAGGTCCTGCAGGCGCACGCGGTCGACGAGCGTCCCAAAGTAGTGGCCGAGGTGAAGGCGCCCGGTCGGGCGGTCACCGGTGAGCATTGTGTACCTGTCAGGCCGGACGAGCAGGTCGGCGTGCGTTTCGTCGCTCTTGCGCAGAGCTGCCTCGTAGCTTCCCTCGTTGGGCATGGCTGACCCCTTTCATCGCGCGGGCGCGCGTCGTCTCTCACACGGCCACCTATGGTACGGCAAATCGCAACCAAACGGCAAAGCGCCGGGCATGGCACGCCACGAGTTCCTTGCTAGAATGGACGAAGCAGACGAGAGGGGAGATGCGATGGCGAGCTCATGCGGGACCGATGCCGACAAGAGCTCGCTCAGGAGCAACTACCTCATGGCGCGCCGCGGCATACCGGCGCGGACCCGCCTCCAGAGCGACATCTCCATCATGAGCGCCCTCATGGCGTTCCCGATCTTCTCTGAGGCGCCCCTCGTGCTCACCTACGTCTCCCGCGCCGCCGAGGTCGGCACGCAGGAGCTCATCGAGGAGCTGCTCTCCCAGGGGAGGCGCGTCGCCGTGCCGCGCGTCGACAGGACCGACCGCTCGATGACCTTCCATGAGATTGCGTCGCTCGGCGAGCTGGCCCCCGGCGCCATGCGCATCTTGGAGCCGTCCGCTGACGCCCCCGCCCTCACGGAGCCCGCGCAGCTCGCTGGATCGGTCTGCCTGGTCCCGGGCCTCGTCTTCGACGGAGCCGGCCATCGCGTGGGCTACGGCGGAGGCTACTACGACCGCTTCCTCGCCTTCTACCCCGGCGACAAGATCGGCCTCGCGAGAACCACAATGCTCTCGTCCAACCCGCTTCCCACGGACGGTCACGACGTGCCCGTTGACTTCATCGCAACAGAGGGCGGCGTCTGGAGCTGCAGGGGCCGCTAGCCTCCGCAGCCTCTCTAGAGCCCCAGGTGGGCGGCCATGTCCAGCATGGCCTTCCGATAGCCCTCGACGCCGAGGCCGGTGATCGTCTCGAAGCACGCCGCGCGGATGTAGGAGACCTGGCGGAAGTCCTCGCGGTCCTCGAGCTTCGAGATGTGCACCTCTATCATGGGGAGCCCCACCGCCTTGGCCGCGTCGAGGATGGCGATCGAGGTGTGCGTGTAGGCGCCCGGGTTGATGATGATGCCCGCGTAGGTTCCGTAGGCGTCCTGGATGGCGTCGATGAGGTCGCCCTCGTGGTTGGACTGGAAGCAGGTGCACTCGGCGAACCCGGCCTCCTTGGCAGCCGCGTGGCAGGTCGCGAGCATCGCCTGATAGGAGTCGTGGCCGTAGATGTCCGGCTCGCGGATGCCGAGCATGTTGATGTTGGGGCCATTGATGACAAGGACGCGCGCGGCTGGCCGATCGGCGCCCTCCTCGGAAGCGTCCTCGGCCTCGGGCGACGGGTCGATCTCGTCGAGCATGCTCACGAGCTCCTCGACGGAGCTGTCGTCTGTGGCTTCTGCCACCTCGGCGGCGCCCTCGTCGTCGCGCTGGCTGATGGCTGCGTTGCGCAGCGCGTTGGGGGAGATGTGCACCTTGATGGGGCGCGCCTGGTCACTCGTGGGGAGGTCGTCGAACACGTCCTCGCTCGGCTGGACGCCGGTGAGGTCCACCAGCGCCTCGTGGACCGCCTCGACCTTGCCAGGCCCGAACACGACCTCGATGCCGTTGGTGCCGCGCCTCACAAACCCGAGCACCCCCCGAGCGGAGGAGAGCTGCTCGGTGTCAACAAGGGCGGGGTTCTCGGTGAGAATCCTGAGACGGGTCATGCAAATATCATTCGCGGCGACGTTCTCCTTGCCGCCCACTGCGGCAAGGACCTCCTCCGCGATTAGCTTTCTGTCCACTCCGCGACCCTTCCTGTCGTCGAATCGCGAGCTAGAGCCCCCGCCTCTACTCTTGACTTCCTGTCATGTCGCTTGCATCAGCTGACAAGTATACGTGCCGGCCCCCCTCGTCCCGCTCAGACCGCCGAACGGTGCCGCGGGCGGTGGGGCTCACAGGCCAAGAAGCGCGCGGACTCGTCGCGCGTCGCCCTCGGCGGACCCGGTGCACGCGAGGGTCACGTCCGCCCAGGCGCGGTAGAGGCCCATGCGCTCGCGGGCGAGGCGCTCGACCCCCTTGTCCTGCGACATCGGCCTGCCCTGGGAGCTGAGCTGGTTGAGCGGGCGGTCCACGAGCACGATCGTCCCGTTCTGGTGCAGGGCCGCGTAGTTGTCAGCGCGCGTCACCACGCCGCCTCCACAGGCGATGACGAGCCCCGACCCGCTCGCGCAGCGCGCAGTGACGCGCGACTCCGCCTCGCGGAACGCCGGCTCTCCGTCCTCGCGGATGATGCGCTCCGGCGAGCGGCCGCACTCCAGCTCGATGGCGTCGTCGAGGTCGACGAAGGGCCGGCCGAGCAGGCGCGCGAGCGCTCGCCCGCAGCTCGTCTTGCCCGCCCCGGGCATCCCTATCAGCACGACGTTCAGCGTGCTCGAGAGGATGTCGCGCCCAATCTGGCCCACCAGGGAGTCGTCGAGGTCCCGCCCTTGGAAGAGCTCGCTGGCGTAGAGGGCCTGGGCAACGAGCATGGGGAGCCCCGACTCAAAGGGCAGGCCGAGGCGCTCCGCCGCGAGGCACAGTCCCGTTCGACAGGGGTTGTACACCACGTCGAGCACGCCTGCGAGTTCCGTGAGAGCCCCGAGCGTGGCGTCGTCGAGCGGGGAGGCGGGGCAGTTGGGGTACATGCCCACGGGCGTGGTGTTCACGACGAGCGCGGCGTCGGCGTGGCGCTCGGCGAGCGTTCGATAGGTCTCGTCACCAGAGCGGGAGACGATAACGACATGTGCCCCGGCGACCTCCTCGAGCGCGTAGCGAACGGCCTGGCTCGCGCCCCCGCTCCCGAGCACGAGCGCCTTTCTCCTCTCGAGCACGGCGCGCGGGGAGGCGCCGAGGCGCTCGCGGCAGAAGCGGGCGAGCATCCACGAGAAGCCGAGGACGTCAGTGTTCTCGGCCACGATGCGGCCGCCCTCGTCCCGCACGAGCGTGTTCGCCGCGCCGAGCCGCTCGACGGCAGGGGAGCGGACGTCGGCGAGGTCGGCGGCGAGGCGCTTGTAGGGGATGGTAACGTTGAGCCCTTGCCACGTCCCCTCCCGAAGGAACGGGCCGACCTCCTCTGGCACCAGGTCGTGGAGGGCATAGGGCCACGAGCCCAGGCGCGCGTGAATCTCCGGCGACCAGCTGTGGCCCAGCGGGTGTCCGACGAGGCCGAAGGGCGCCTGAGCGCCTCGTCCCTCGCCGCCCACCTAGACCACCTCCGCGTAGGAGCCGAGGTAGCGGAACTCCTGGCAGAGCGAGCCGATGGTCGAGAGGAGCGAGCGGAACTCAGGTGACGCGGCAGGGCACTCGATGTCAAAGTAGAACATGAACTCGAAGTCGCGCTCGGGGATGGGGCGGCTCTCGAGCTTCAGGAGGTTGATGTCGAGCGCGTAGAACTTCGCGAGGAGCTTGTAGAGCGCCCCCGGCTCGTGGTTGAGCACGATCATGAGCGAGGAGCGGTCCGCCCCCGGGTACACCTCGAGATCCTTGGAGATGCAGGCGAAGCGCGTGTAGTTGTTGTCACGGTCCTGCACGTTGCTCCTGAGCGCCGCGAGCCCGTAGAGATCGGCGCAGGGACGCGAGGAGAGCGCGGCTGCGTCGGGGCGGCCCGACTCCGCGACGCGCTTTGCCGCCACGGCAGTGTTCTCGCACACGTGCACGCGGACGTCGGGCAGGCCCGAGAGGAACTCAGCGCACTGGTTGATTGCCTGCTCGTGGCTGTAGATGTCGCGGATGCCCTCGAGGGTCGCCCCGGGCAGGGCGAGCAGGTTGTGATCGACCTTCACGCGCGTCGTCCTGACCACGTAGAAGGAGTGCTCGCCCATGAGGTCGAACACGTGGTTCACGGAGCCCGCGGTGGAGTTCTCGAGGGGGAGCACGCCGTAGTCGGCGAGCCCCTGCTCGACGGTCATGAAGACCCCGTCGAAGGAGGGGGAGTAGGAGATCTTGGGGCGACGGAAGAACCGCTCGGCGGCGATCTGCGAGTAGGCGCCCTCGACGCCCTGGCAGACGACGTGCGCGCTCGCAGGGAATACCTCGGGCGTCCTCGCACGGGCGGCGTCCAAGAGCGCGAGCGCGCGACCGTCGTTCGCGTCGCCGAGAAGGGCGTGCTGCCGCGAGCGGGACGCCTCCATGAGGAGCTCCATCAGCACCTGCGCGTAGGTCCTGAGGTCCTGCGGCGCGCGGTCGGCGGCATCGGTCACCTTCGCGCGCTCGCGGACGGGGTCAAAGACGCGCAGGCCGTGCTCGCGCTTGTAGGCGGCAACGCCCTCCGCGACGCGGGCCCGCTCGTCGAAGAGCCGGAAGATCTCCGAGTCGATTCGGTCTATCTCCTGCCTCAGCTCAGAAAGCTCTGCCATGTGAACTCCAATCTGCTTCCATGCGTTGCCGGGCGCCCCGCCGGGAGGGTCCGGCGCTCGGACAGCTTCGCGCGCAGAGGACACGCGCTGCAGAACTCGCGGCGGGCCCTCCCGGCGGGGCGCTGCGCGGGTGCGCTGCCGAGCAATGCGAGAACGTGGCTGCTGGTCGGGCGCGCAAAGGACCGCCGCGAGTTCTTGCCGAGCGCCCTTCTCGGCAAGCTGTCTGAGCGCCGGGCCTTTGCGCGCCCGACCCGGACAGGTCAGTCGTCCTCTGGCTCGGGAGGCCAGGCGAGAAGGGCGTCGGCGATCGCGAGCGCGCTCACGGCCTCGACCACGGGGACCGCGCGCAGGACGGCGGTCGTGTCGTGGCGGCCGTGGACCTTGAGCCGCGCAGGCTCCATGCGCCCGAGGTCGACAGAGTCCTGCTCCACCATGACGCTCGAGATGGGCTTGAGGGCGCAGCGCACGAGCAGCGGAGCCCCGGTCGTGATGCCCCCGAGGATGCCGCCGGCATTGTTGGTGGTGGGGACGCAGGCGCCGTCGCGGACCTCGTAGGGGTCATTGTTCTGGGTGCCGCGCAGGCGCGCCGCCGCAAAGCCCCGCCCGAACTCGACGCCCTTGACCGAGGGGATGCCGAAGAGGGCGCGCGCGAGGACGTTCTCCATGCCGTCGAACATCGGCGAGCCGACGCCGGCGGGAAGCCCCGTGGCGACGCACTCGATGACGCCTCCCACGGTGTCCTTCTCGGCCCGTGCGGCCATGACCGCCTCGACCATGCGCTCTCCGGCGCCCCCGTCTATGACGGCCACGCGCCTCCCGTCGGCGAGCGCGTCCATCTGGGCGCGGAGCTCTCCGTTGGCGGAGGGGGAGTTGTCGAGCGCGGCGAAGGGCTCGTCCGCGATGCCCGCGAGCTCGAGGACGTGCGCGCTCACCCTCACGCCCTTGGTCGCGAGCCATTGGAGCGCAACGCCGCCCGCCACGCACAACGGCCCCGTGAGCCGTCCCGAGAAGTGCCCACCGCCCGGAACGTCCTGGGCGCCGTGCCACTTCGCCCAGGCGGTGAAGTCGGCGTGGCCAGGCCGGGGCACCTCGAGGAGGTTGTCGTAGTCGCGCGAGCGAACGTTGGTGTTCTCGATGACGGCCGCGAGCGGAGCTCCGCAGGTCTCGCCCCGCGGGTTGAGGCCGGCCACGATGCGCGGGGCGTCGGGCTCCTTGCGCGGCGTCCCCCACGGATCCTGGCCCGGCGCGCGCCGGGCCACAAAGGCGGCGAGCGCATCCTGGTCGAGGCGAAGCCCGGCAGGGATCCCCTCCACGACGCAGCCCACGGCGGGGGAGTGCGACTGCCCGAAGACGCTCACCTTGAGCGCGGTGCCAAACGAAGAGGGCATCAGCTCTCCTTCCTGCAGGTGCCCCCGAGGGCGACAAGGTCCTCGAAGAAGGCTGGGTAGGACTTCTCGACGCACTCGGCGCCCAGAACGGTGACGGGGCCCTCGCAGCGCGCGGCCATGACCGAGGCCATCATGGCGATGCGGTGGTCGCCCACGGCGCTCACGGTTCCGCCGGGGAGCGTCTCAGCCCCCTCGACGATCAGGCCGTCCTCGGTCTCCTGCGCGTTCCCGCCAAGGGCCCTGATGGTGCCAGAGACGCTCGCGAGGCGGTCGGACTCCTTGATCTTGAGGCGCCCGGCGCCGGTGAATCGCGTGGTGCCGCTTGCGAACGCGGCGACGGCCGCGAGCGGCGGAACGAGGTCGGGGATGTCACGAACGTCGATCTCGCGGCCGGCGAGCTCGCCAGGGGAGCAGGCCGCCCCGTCCCTCCGCCGGAGCGCGCGGGCGCCGAGCAGGGAGAGCGCGGCAAGGACGCTGCGGTCGCCCTGGGGGCTCTGCGGGTCGAGGCCGCACACGGCAACGCCGTCGTCCGAGAGCGCTCCCGCCGCGAGCCAGAACGCCGCGTTCGACCAGTCCCCACCCACGCGCGCGACGCCGGGAGAGACGAGCTGCGAGCCCGCGTCCACGCGCCAGGCGATCGCGGGTCGCCCATCTGCCGTTTCGGCCCTCCGCTCGTGGACGCTGACGCCGAAGGCGGCGAGCGCGCGGACGGTGAGGTCGACGTAGGGCCTTGACTCCACGGGCGTCGAGACCACGACCTCCACGTCCTCGCCCGTCACGGGCGCCGCCATGAGAAGGCCGCTCACAAACTGGGAGGACACGTTTCCGGGAAGCTCAAAGCGACCACCGCGCAGGCTTCCGGAGACGCGCAGCGGCATCCGCCCTTGGGCGGAGAGCTCCGCGCCGTGTCGGAGGAGCTCCTCGTAGAGCGGAGAGAGCGGGCGCTCGGGGAGGCGGCCCCTGCCGTCGAGGCGGGCATCGCATCCGAGTGCGGCGACGACGGGCAGCAGGAAGCGGAGCGTTGAGCCGGACTCGTGGCAGTCGAGCAGGGGGTCCTCGGGCGGCCGGCTCGGGGCCGGCACGACGCGGAAGCCGCCCCTCGTCCTGGTGACGCGCGCGCCGAGCGCCCTTAGGCACCCCGCCGTGGCGTCGATGTCGTCAGAGGTGGTGGTGCAGTCTATGTCCGTGGTGCCGGAGGCGAGCGCCGCGCAGACGAGCAGGCGGTGCGCCTCTGACTTTGATGAGGGGGCGCGCAGCTCGCCGGAGAGCGGGCCGGGCTCAACGATGACGTTCAAGGTCACTCCAGGTGTCGCGTTTGCAGGACGTCTATGCTAGCGCGTCGGCGACCGTGCGGGCGCCGACGTCACGGGCGGGAAACGCGCGGGGCGGAGACGGGGGCGCGGCGCCTAGCGTCCCAGCTCCACAATCTGGCGCAGGTCGTCCAGGGACACGCGGCGCACCTCGCAGCGGCCGACCTCCACCGGCACGATCACGTTCACGCCGTCGCCTCGACGCTTCTTGTCGTGTGCCATGTAGTGCATGAGCATCTCGGTTGGAAGCTCGCAGCCGGTCGGCAGCCCGTGGGCGATGACGCAGCGCTCGATGCGCTCGCGCGTCTCTCCCGAGCACCACCCCAGGCGCTCGGAGGCCCGGGCGATCATGCAGAGGCCGGCGGCGACGCACGAGCCGTGCCCGAGGGTGAACTCGCTCGCCGCCTCGATGGCGTGCCCGATCGTGTGCCCGAGGTTGAGCGTCTGCCTCACGCCGCTCTCTCGCTCGTCGGCCGAGACCACGTCGCGCTTGATGGCGACGTTTCTGGCAACGACGTCGACGAGTCGCGCCTCGTCGACGTCGCGGGCGTTGAGCGGAGCCGCGACGAGCTCGTCCAGAAGGGCCCCGTCGGCGAGCACTGCGTGCTTCACGACCTCGCCGCACGAGTCCGTGAAGAGCCTGTGGTCGATCGTCTCGAGGCATCGGACGTCAGCTACGACCGCGCTGGGCTGCCAGAAGGCCCCAACGAGGTTCTTGCCCGCCGAGAGGTCGACGGCGGTCTTGCCGCCGACCGACGAGTCTACCATCGCCAAGAGCGAGGTCGGCACCTGGACGACGCGAACACCACGCAGGTAGAGCGCTGCGGCGAGGCCGGCCATGTCACCCGTCACGCCGCCCCCGAGGGCGATAACCACGTCGGATCGCGTGAGCTCCCGGCGCGCGAGCCCCTCGAGGAGCTCCCCTAGGGTCGAGATCGTCTTGGAGCGCTCCCCTGCGGGAAACGCCAGCCGCTCGGCGACATCGTAGCCGGCCTCAGCGAGCGAGCGCTCCACGCGGGCGGCGTAGAGCGCCTCGACGTTGGAGTCAGTGACCACGCAGCACCTCTCGCCGCCCGCTGCCTCGCGCGCGATGCGCCCGGTCGCGTCGAGCACGCCCGCCCCCACGACCACGTCGTAGGCGCGCGACGACGTCTCCACGCGCACCGTCCGGGCTCCCGCGTCCCTCTCGCTCATCTGCCCTCCACCTCTCTCTTGATGCTGTCGCCCTCCGCGAGGAGCCGCTCGAGGCCCTCGGCGTCGCGTCCGTCGATGGCGTCCTTGTACTCCTGGAGGCTCGCGATGATGGTCCCTATCTCCTCGGAGAGATAGTCGGCGTTGTCCAGGAAGAGCTCGGTCCACATGGGGGCGTTGAGACGGGCCACGCGCGTGAGGTCGCGATAGCTGCCGGCCGAGAAGCCCCTGTGCTCGCGCGCCGTAGGGCTCTTCACGTAGGCGTTCGAGACGACATGCGCGAGCTGCGACGTGAACGCGATGACGCGGTCGTGGTCGTCGGCCGTCGCCAGAGTGAAGCTGCCAAACTGGCAGGGGGCGAGCAGGTGCTTGAGGCGCTCGAGGACGTCGGCGCGCTCGATGTCGCCGAGCGCGGGCGGGACGACGACGAGCGGGGCGCCCTTGAACATGGTCGCGCGCGCGTGCGCATAGCCCGAGAACTGGGTTCCCGCCATCGGGTGACAGCCCACGAACGTGAAGGGGAGGTCGGCGCAGATCTCCTCGCAGCGCTCGCAGATGACGCGCTTGACGCCCACCGTGTCGATGACGATGGCGCCAGGGGAGACGAGGCAGGCGTTGCGCTCGAGCCACGAGACGACTGAGGCGGGGTAGCCCGCCAGCACGATCAGCTCGCACGTGCCGATAGTTCCCTCGTCGAGCTCCCCGGAGACGGTCTCGATCATCGCGAGCTCGAGCGTGGAGCGCGTCCTGTTCCAAGCGAGCACCTCGACGCCGGCGGCAGCGAAGGCCTTGGCGAAGGAGCCTCCCATGAGGCCGAGCCCGACGACTCCGCAGCGCCCCGGAACGAAGGTCGGCGCCTGCGCGCCCCCGGCGGCCATCAGGCCACCTCGAGGGGGGCGGTCACGGCCTCGCGGATGAGCGCGATGCGGCGCATCGCGTCCTCGAACTGCGCGGGCGTGAGGGCCTGGGCGCCGTCCGACCAGGCGCGAGACGGGCAGTCGTGGACCTCGATCTCGAGGCCGTCGGCGCCCGCGGCGGTGGCGGCGTAGGCTGCCGGGCGCACGTAGCGGGTGTAGCCCGTAGAGTGGCTCGGGTCCGCGATGACGGGGAGGTGCGTCAGGTGGTGGAGCACGGGAACGGCGTTGACGTCGAAGGTGTTCCTCGTGCGCGTCTCAAAGGTCCTGATGCCGCGCTCGCAGAGCATGACGTTCGGGTTGCCCTCGCTCATGACGTACTCGGCACCCATGAGCAGCTCGTCGATCGTCTCGGACATGCCGCGCTTGAGCAGCACGGGACGCCCCGCGCGACCGACCTCGCGCAAAAGCGGGAAGTTCTGCGCGTTCCTCGCGCCAACCTGCAGGACGTCGACACCCTTCTCGAGAAAGAGCCCCACGTCGCGCGGGTCCATGACCTCGCTCACGACGGGCATGTCGAGCTCGGCGCCCACCTCCATGAGGAGGTCGAGGCCGCGCGCGCCCATGCCCTGCGAGGTGTAGGGGGAGGTCCTTGGCTTGTAGGCGCCGCCGCGCAGGATCGTGGCGCCTGCGTCGCGCGCGGCGCGCGCGATGGCGCGGAGGTTGTCGCCCTCGACCGAGCACGGGCCTGCCATGACCTGGAAGTGACCGCCTCCCACGAGCACGCCGTGCCCGCAGTCGATGACGGTGTCCTCGGGGTGGAACTTCCTGTTGGCGAGCTTGTAGGGCTCCGTGACGCGCTGGACCCGGTCGACGATGTCCATGCTCTCGAGCAGGAAGGGGTCGATGCGGGTCGTGTCGCCGATGATGCCTACGATGGTCTCGTTGTCGCCCTGGGAGACGTTGGTCTTGAAGCCCCGGTCCTCGATCCAGCGAACGAACTGGTCGAGCTGCTCGGGGGTGGCCGTTTCCCTGACTACTGCGATCATGTGGTCTCCAATGCGCTTGCTGCGAGAAGTGCTGCGCGATGATACCACGGGCGTGTGTCCTGCCGGTAACGGGGGCGTCAGGCCGTCGCGCCCGCGCTGTGAATTGTCCTCGCAATGGGCTATACTGTTCCGGCGCGCGCCCATAGCTCAGTGGATGAGAGCGTCTGCCTCCGGAGCAGAAGGTCGTGGGTTCGAATCCCCCTGGGCGCACCACGAGACTCTCGGCCCGGGCGCTCTTCGGCGCCCGGGCCGTCTCTGTGCGCGGCTTCTCGCGACTCTTACATTTTCGTAGGGATTGATTGAGCCTTGCGGACGCGTGGCACAATGTGAGCGTGAAAGCCCGCGAGCGCGAGAGGGAGCAGATGACCGAAGAGAGCAACGAGGGGCTCGGCGGCCTCACGGACGCCGAGGTGGCCGAGCGCGTGGCCGAGGGTCGCACCAACGCGAACACCGACGTGCGCACCAAGTCGGTGGCGCAGATCCTCTCCGAGCACACCTTCACCCTCTTCAACGGCGTCAACCTTGCCCTTGCCCTGCTCGTCCTGCTCACCGGGCAGTACCGCAACATGCTCTTCATGTGCGTCGTCGCCGCCAACCTCCTGATCGGCGTCGCCCAGGAGATCCGTGCCAAGCGCATGGTGGATAGGCTCACGATCCTCACGCAGAAGGAGGTCACCGTCATCCGCGCCGCGGGCGAGCGGGCGCTGCCGCCGAGCGAGCTCGTTGCCGACGACCTCGTGCGCCTGGCGCACGGAGACCAGGTGCCCGCGGACGCGGTGATCGTTTCGGGCCACGTGAGCATGAACGAGAGCCTGCTCACGGGCGAGTCCAAGCCAGTGTCGAAGGGGCCGGGGGACGAGCTGCTCTCCGGGTCGTTCGTCGACTCCGGCAGCCTCATCGCCCGCGTGACGCGGGTGGGGGCGGAGGGCTACGCGGCGCGCATCAACGCTGAGGCCAAGTACGTCAAGGCCGTTCGCTCCGAGATCCAGGATACGCTGCGCGCCATCATCAAGCTCGGGACCATCGCGCTCGTCCCGCTCGGCGTCGGCCTCTTCCTGAGGAGCGTCCTCATGGACGGGGGGAGCCTGGAGGACGCGGTGCTCACCTCTGTGGCCGCCGTCATCGGCATGATCCCGCAGGGGCTGGTCCTTCTCACCTCCTCGGTCCTCGCGATCGCGACCTTCAGGCTCGGGCGGCGCATGGTGCTGGTCCAGCAGTCCTACTGCGTTGAGACGCTCGCGCGCGTGGACACCCTCTGCCTCGACAAGACCGGCACCATCACGACGGGCGAGATGGAGGTCTCGGGCGTGCGCGCGGCCGCGGGCTCCTCCGCCGGGGACGTCGAGCGCGCCCTTGCCGCTATCGTCTCCGCCAACGCCGAGGACGCAAACGAGACCGCTCGCGCTATCCTGGCGCACCTCGAGGGGCGCGCCGTCCGCGGCGAGGGCGTCGCGCGCGCCGTTGCGTTCAGCTCCGAGCGCAAGTTCTCCGGCTGCGTCACCGAGAGCGGCCGCGCCCTCGTGATGGGCGCCGCCGCCTTCGTCCTCGGCCCCGACCGCGCCAGCGAGGCTGACGCCCTCACCGGTGCGCTCGACGCCACCGAGCGCGTGCTCGTGGTGGGCGAGGCGCCCGACTTTGACGCCGAGGGCCACATCGAGGGCAGCGTTCGCCTGCTCGGCTGCGTCGCCATCAGGGACGAGATTCGCCCGACGGCCGCCGAGACCATGCGCTTCTTCCTCGAGCAGGGCGTCGAGCTGCGGGTCATCTCCGGGGACGACCCGCGCACGGTCTCTGCCATCGCGGAGCGCGCCGGCGTCCCCAACGCGGGGAGCTACGTTGACGCCACCACTCTCGACACGCCCGAGAAGCTCGATGCCGCGGTCGACTCCGCCCGCGTCTTCGGGCGCGTCACGCCGCAGCAGAAGCGTGAGCTCGTCCGAGCCCTGCACCGCCGCGGGAGGACCGTCGCCATGACCGGCGACGGGGTGAACGACGTCCTCGCCCTGCGCGAGGCGGACTGCTCGGTTGCCATGGCCTCCGGCTCCGCCGCCGCGCGCAACGTCTCCGAGATCGTGCTCGCCGACAACGACTTTGCGCACATGCCCGAGGTCGTCGCGGAGGGGCGCCGCTCCATCAACAACCTCCAGCGCTCGGCGTCGCTCTTTCTCGTGAAGACCGTCTTCACGGCGGTGCTTGCCCTCGTCTGCATCGTGATGCCCCCGTACCCGTTCATCCCGATCCAGATGTCGCTGCTCTCGACCGCGATCATCGGCATTCCCTCGTTCGTGCTCGCCCTCGAGCCCAACCACGAGCTCGTCCGGGGCAACTTCCTCGCGAACGTCCTCGCGCGGTCGTTGCCCGCCTCGGCGGCCATCGTCGTCGCCCTGCTCGCCGAGCTTCTCCTCGGGCGCGCCCTCGGGCACTCCTTTGACGAGATCTCCACGGTGTGCACGCTGCTCGTCGCCATCGTCGGCACGGCGCTCATCTGGCGCATCTCGCAGCCCATGACGCCGCTCAGGTGGGCGCTGCTCGCGGTCGTCGTCCTCATTGTTGCGGGCGGGTGTACGCTCGGCGCCGCCTTCTTCGAGATCGAGGGTCTGACCGCTACCATGGGTGCGGTGACCGCGCTCGTGGGCGCGGCCAGCGTGGTTGGCTTCAACGTGGCCTATGACAGGTCGCTCGCGGGCTACGAGCGGAGCGAGCTGTTCATGGGCATCGTCCGAAAGGCGGAGGGCAAGCATGACAGCAACTAGCGAACTGCGCGCGGCGGTCCTTGAGGCGCGCCGCCCCGTGCTCGTCGAGGAGGGCGGCCTCTCTAGGCTGGCCCACGTCGTCTCGCGCATCCCGGGCGCTGATCGCATTCCGCGCGCGCTCGTGGTGCTTCTCGAGAACGTGGTGCGCAGGGCCGCGACCGACGACGACGCGGTCCGCATGGCCGCCGCCGTCGTGGGCGCAGGCCTCTCGGGCGCCCCCGGCGAGGAGGTCGAGTTCATGCCGGCACGCGTCCTGTTCCAGGACTTCACCGGCGTGCCCGTGTTCGTTGACTTCGCCGCCATGCGCGACGCCATGGCGGCGCGCGGCGGGGACCCGCTGCGCGTGAACCCGCAGATTCCCTGCACGCTCGTCGTCGACCACTCCGTCATCGCCGACTCGGCCGAGTGCGCGGGCGCCCTCGAGCGCAACCAGGAGGCCGAGGCGGCGCGCAACCGGGAGCGCTTTGCCTTCCTCAAGTGGGCGAGCAGGTCCTTTGAGAACGTTCGCATCGTCCCGCCCGGGGGCGGCATCTGCCACCAGCTGAACATCGAGCGCTTCTGCGACGTGGTCACGACCGACGCGCTCGCCCGCGACGGGAGGGACGTCGCCTGCTTCGACACGCTCGTCGGGACCGACTCGCACACGACGACGGCGAACGGCGTCGGCGTGCTCGGCTGGGGCGTCGGCGGCATCGAGGCCGAGGCCGCCGCGCTCGGGCAGCCCATCTCCCTGCTCGTGCCCCCCGTCGTGGAGCTGCGCCTCACGGGGGCGCTCCCGGAGGGCGTGTCCGGCATGGACGTTGCGCTCACGGTTGCCGAGCTCCTGCGCTCCGCGGGCGTCGTCGGCTCCATCGTCGAGGTCACGGGCGACGGAGCGTCGTCGCTGAGCGCGACGCAGCGCGCCTGCGTCGCCAACATGACCCCGGAGTACGGTGCCACGGCGACGATCTTCCCGGTTGACGACGAGACGCTGCGCTACCTCGCGCTCGCCGGGCGCGACGAGTCGGAGCTCGCCTTTGCTCGTCGCTACCTGAGCGAGCAGGGAGTCCTCGGGTCGGACTCGGGGCGCGTCTATGCCAGGACGCTCGAGCTCGACCTCACGAGCGTCGAGCCGTCGCTCGCCGGCCCCTCGAGGCCCCATGACCGCGTGGGCGTTGGCGGCCTGAGGGAGCGCTTCGAGCGCGCCGCGGCCGACGCCGGGCGAGAGCTCTCGGAGCGCTTCGATGCTCCGGGCGCCGGCGAGATCGGCCACGGCGCCATAGCCATCGCGGCCATCACGAGCTGCACGACCGCCACCGACCCTGCGATGATGGTCGCTGCGGGGCTCCTCGCCCGCCACGCCGTCGAGCGCGGCCTTGGGCCCAGGCCCTGGGTCAAGAAGGTGCTCGCGCCCGGCAGCCGCGCGACCGAGCTTCTGCTCGAGCGCTGCGGCCTCGCTGAGCCCCTGCGAAGGCTCGGCTTCTACACGTGCGGCTTCGGCTGCATGAGCTGCATCGGCAACTCGGGTGACATCAAGGGCTGCCTGAGGGGGCTTGCGCGCGACGTCGAGCTCGCGAGCGTGCTCTCCGGCAACCGGAACTTCGAGGGCCGCATCTCGCCCGACGTGAGCCAGAACTACCTCTGCCAGCCCGCGCTCGTCGTGGCGTACTCGATCGCCGGCACCGTGGACATCGACCTGACGCGCGAGCCCCTCGGCACTGACGCGCACGGCGAGCCGGTCATGCTCTCCGACGTCATGCCGACCGACGACGAGGTCGCCCGCGAGCTCGCCGAGCACCTGGATCGCTCGCTGTTCGCAGAGGGCGCGGAAGGCCTCTTCGAGGGCGCCCCGTCCTGGGAGGCGATTGAGTCCGGGGACTCTCCGACCTTCTCGTGGGACGAGGGCTCGACCTACGTCCGCCGCGCTCCCTACTTCGAGATCGCCCGCCCGTGCCCCACGTTCGAGCTGCGCGGCGCCCGCGCGCTCGCCCTTCTCGGCGACTTCGTGACGACCGACCACATCTCTCCTGCCGGCTCGATCGCCGAGGACTCGCCGGCGGCGCGCTACCTCGTCGAGCGCGGCGTAGAGCCCGCCGACTTCAACACCTACGGCTCTCGCCGAGGCAACCACGAGGTGATGGCGCGCGGGACGTTCGCCAACGTGCGGCTCAGAAACGCGCTGGCGGGCGGCCGCCTTGGCGGCTGGACGCGCGACCTTCTCACCGGCGAGCTCGCGAGCATCTTTGACGCCGCGGAGCACTACCGCGAGCAGGGCGTTCCGCTCGTCGTCGTGGCAGGTAAGCTCTACGGCTCCGGCTCGAGCAGGGACTGGGCGGGCAAGGGCCCGCTCCTGCTCGGCGTGCGCGCGGTCATCGCCGAGAGCTTTGAGCGCATCCACCGCTCGAACCTCGTCCAGATGGGCGTCGTCCCGCTCCAGCTCATGGATGGCGAGAGCGCTGAGAGCCTCGGCATCACGGGGGAGGAGTCCTTTGACGTCGAGCCCATCGACCTCTCTCACGGCCTTCCGTCGCCGGCGGTCGCGCGCGTCACGGCCCGCCGCCCCGACGGCTCGAGCGTCGAGTTTGCGTGCGTCGTGCGCGTCGACACGCCGATGGAGGGGGCCTACCTCTCCCGCGGCGGCATCCTCCCGTTCGTCCTCGACGCGCTGGCGTAGGGGAGAGGAGGGGCCTTGACGAAGACGTGTCCTAGGTGTGGCGCGAGCGTGGACGAGTCCGCGCTCTCGTGCCCGCGCTGCCACGCCGCGCTCGACGTCACGCAGCGCATGTCGCTCTCCGATGCGACATGGTGCCCGTCGTGCGGCGCGCTCGTTGCCCCTGGCTCGAGGACCTGCCCCAAGTGCGGTGCCTCCCTGGCCTCCCCGAGTCCCTCGCGGGCTCGGCGCGACCTTGACCTGCCCGAGATCGGCGCGACCGGCGAGCTCTTCGGACTGGGCGCGGAGGACAGCGAGCGGACCGGCGTCATGACGCGCATCGAGAGCGCTATCCCCCCGGCGGACGGCGCCTCGTCGCCCGCCGCCCCCGAGGACCGCATGCCCAAGACCCGCTCGCTTCTGCTCGCCGCCCTTCTCGCCGTGCTTGTGGTGGGCGGCGCCGCGCTGCTGATCACGCACCCGTGGGACCCGAGCGCGACCCAGACGCGCGCAACGACCCCGGCAGACACCTCCCTCTCGGGCTTTCCCGGCGAGGTGAAGGAGCTCACCGGCCAGGACTCGAGCCAGGGCGGGGACACGCAGGACGGCGAGGGCTCCGCCACCCCCGAGGAGGAGCTCGCGAGCGCGTACGCCACGCTCGGCGACCTCTCCGGCAGGGTCGACGAGAGCGAGCAGGCCCTGCGCGCCGCGTGCGAGGACGTCTCCGGCGCAGACTTCGCGGCCGGCCTCGAGGAGGCCCAGGCCGTCTCCATCGAGGTCTCAAACCTGATCTCCCAGGTGGAGCTCGTGAGCGGTGCTGACGAGGGGGACGTCGAGAACCTGCTTACGCTCGGGAACTGGCTCAGGAACCGCTGCGACGCCCTCACGGCCGCCTGGGAGCTCGGCTCCTCGGCGAGCGACGCCTCGTCCGAGGTGAGCTCGATGCTCTCCGGTGCCGACACGTCCGCCGAGTACGGCAGGCTCTTCGATCAGAGCTACGACGGATGGGACCCGGCGGCCTAGCTTCCGGCTCCTCTTGCGCCCCGCGCCGGCGGGCGGGCAATCTGCCCGCGCCCATCTGCCGAATGTGTGAAAGCCGTGGCTTCTTGCTAGAATTAGGGAGTTGAATTCTCGTGGCCTCGCTGCGCGAGGCCTTGCCGAGAGGGGGAGCATGGGCTTCATCACGGACCCGCTGTACACGCCCACGTACGAGGTCGCTGGCGACGAGGTGGCCGTCATCGACACGTCCAAGGGCACGATCCGCGTCGAGCTGGACGGGAGCGGCGCGCCCGTTCACGTTGCCAACTTCTGCGAGCTCGCCGAGAGCGGCTTCTACGACGGGCTCAAGTTCCACCGCTACGTTCCCGGCTTCGTCATCCAGGGCGGCTGCCCCAACACGCGCGAGATGACCCCCGAGCAGGTCGCGCGCGGCGAGGCGGGCCCCACGGGGCGCCCGGGCACGGGCGGCCCCGGCTACCGCATCCGCCAGGAGTTCACGACGAACCCGCGCAACTCCCACGTGGACGGCGCCCTGGCGATGGCGCGCTCCGCCGACCCCGACTCCGCCGGCTCCCAGTTCTACCTCTGCCTGGGCCCGCAGCACGGCCTCGACTCCGGCTACACCGTGTTCGGCAGGACCGTCGAGGGGCTTGACGTCATCGGCGAGCTGCGCCAGGGGGACCTCATCAATTCGATCAGGATCGAGCACGCCGCGTCATAGGCGCGGCTCCAGCAGCCCGGGAGGAACCAAGGTGAACCAACAGGCATTTGAATCCGGCAAGCGCGCCTACCAGAGCGGCGACTGGCTCGGTGCGGCCACGCTGCTCGCCGAGGCGAAGCGCCCCGGCGAGGTCTCAGGCGAGATTGACCACCTGCTCGGCAACGCGTACATGAAGCTCGGGCAGTTCGAGGCCGCGGCGGCCGCCTACGAGGGCGCCCTCTCCGACGGCGCGTACGGCAAGCGCGGCGCGCTCTCCTGCAACCGCGGCCGCGCCCTGCTCGCCGCGGGCCGTCCGCAGGACGCCGTGGGAGCGCTCACCGACGCCGTGGCCGATGCCTCCTACGCGACGCCCTACAAGGCCTACATGGCCCTTGGCTCTGCCTACGAGCGCCTCGGCGACGTCCGCAGCGCCGGCATCGCCTACCGCAGCGCGGCCATCGACGAGTCCAACCCCGCCCCTGCCGTGGCCCTCTCCGACCTCGGCAGCTGCTTCATGCGCCTCGGGCGCGCCGTGGACGCGGTCGAGGCGTACCGCACCGCGCTCGACTTCACCACGCCCCTCGAGAGCCAGAACCAGATCTGGTGCGACCTTGGCCTGGCCTACGTTGCCGCTAACCGCATGAACGAGGCGGTCGACGCCTTCGCGCATGCCACCGCCGACGGCTCCTTCGCCCTGAGCTCCGAGGCGCAGGCCTCCTACGACGCCGCTCGCAAGGCCATCGCCTCCATCGACGCGCGCCGTCCCTCCGAGACCGACGCCATGCTCGCCGCGGCTGGCTACGGCGGCGGCTACGACCCGCTCGACCCGACGGGCGCCTCCGGGGAGCTCATGCCCTCGCCCGAGGACACCGGCTTCTTCTCCGTGACCGAGGAAGACCTGGTCCAGCAGGACAAGCTCGAGCGCAAGGTGCGCCGCAAGCACCGTCACACCGGCCTCAAGGTGTTCATCGTCCTGCTCCTGCTCGTCCTGCTGGCGGCGGGCGCCGCCGCGTTCGCGTACGTGAGCGGCTACGGCTGGCCCACGCAGCAGGCGGTCGCCGAGCAGCTCTTCGAGGCCAAGACGAACGGCGCCGACCTCGCGCAGTTTGTCTCGTCCGACGTCTCCACCACGCAGATCCAGGAGATGTCCGACGTCCTTCCGAGCGGCGCGCAGGTCAGCGTCACCGGCGTTGACCGCTCCATGACAGACTCCACCGTCTACCTCACGGCCACCCTGGCGGGCGGCGGCGAGCAGGACTACACCATCGGTCTCGTCCGCGACGGCATCGGCTGGAAGGTGACCTCGGTCACCCCCAGCTACCTCTCGCAGGGTGACGGCGCCTCCGAGGGGGCGCAGGAGGGATCCGACGCCTCGCAGCAGGACGGCGAGGGGACCGGTTCCGGCACGGACACCGCCAACGAGTAAGCGGGCAGGCGAACATGTCTATCTTTGACACACTCTTCGGGGAGTACGGCGGGGACCTCGCCATCGACCTCGGCACCGCCAACACGCTCGTCGCCGTGCGCGGCGAGGGCATCGTCATCAACGAGCCCTCCGTCGTGGCCATCGACAAGAGCGAGAGCCGCGTGCTCGCCGTGGGCGCGGACGCCAAGCGCATGATCGGCCGCACGCCCGGCTCGATCATCGCGGAGCGTCCCCTCAAGGACGGCGTCATCGCGGACTTCGACGTCACCGAGGTGATGCTGCGCTACTTCATCGAGAAGGCGCGCGAGCGCCGTTACCCCTGGTCGCCGCGCCCCCGCGTCGTCGTGTGCGTCCCGTCGGGCGTCACGTCCGTCGAGAAGCGCGCCGTCTTCGAGGCCACCATCCAGGCCGGCGCGCGCCAGGCCTACCTGATCGAGGAGCCCATGGCGGCCGCCATTGGCGCTGACCTGCCGATCGAGGATCCGACCGGGTCGATGGTTGTCGACATCGGCGGCGGCACCACAGAGGTCGCGGTCATCTCGATGGGCGGCATCGTCGTCTCCCAGTCCATCAGGACCGCGGGCGACGAGTTCGACCAGACCATCCTCGAGCACGTGCGAGACGCCTACAACCTCTCCATCGGCGAGCGAACCGCCGAGGACATCAAGATCAAGGTCGGCTCCGCGGCGCCGCTCGCCGAGGAGCTCGACGTTGAGGTGAACGGCCGCGACGTCATGAGCGGCCTGCCCAAGACGGTCCGCATCGAGAGCGAGGAGATTCGCCGCGCCCTCGACCGCCCGCTCGACGAGGTCACCAAGGCGGTCAAGGACGCCCTTGACGTCACCCCGCCCGACCTCGCCTCCGACCTCATGTACTACGGCATCCTCCTCACGGGCGGCGGCGGCCTGCTCCGTGGCCTTGACCAGCGCCTCCGCGAGGAGACGGGCGTTCCCGTCAACGTGAGCCCCACGGCGCTCGAGAACGTCGTCAACGGCTGTGCCAAGGTCCTCGAGGCCAACGCGCTCTCTGGCGGGTTCGTCCAGACGACGGGCCAGTAGCGTGCCCCTCTCCACGAGGCGTCGGGGGGCGGCACCGACCATCGGATCCAACAAGGGCTCTTCCGGCGTTCGCGCGCTCGTCGTGTGCGCGGTCCTCTCTGTCGCGCTCTTCACGCTGAGCTGCCAGACGGGGGAGACGGGGCCTCTCGGCGCGGTCCGCGGCGCGTTCCAGACCGTGACGACGCCGGTTCGCTACCTTGGCGCCACGATCACGGCCCCCCTCCAGGGGCTCGGCAACGTCTTCGCCAACCTGACTGCGGACCAGGAGACCCTCTCGGAGCTGCGCGACGAGAACGAGCGCCTCCGCACCGAGAACGCCCAGCTCACCGAGAGCGCGCAGTCCGCCACCAGGCTCCAGGAGCTTCTCGACCTCCAGGACACCTACAGCCTCCAGTCGAGCGCCGCCCGCATCATCTCGGGCTCCACGGACTCCTGGAGCTCCACGGTCACGCTCGACAAGGGGACCTCCTCCGGGCTCACCGCGGGCATGCCGGTCATGTCCGCCGCGGGCGTCATCGGCCAGATCGTCTCCTGCGGACCCACGAGCTCGACCGTTCGCCTGCTCTCGGACGAGAGCTCCTCCATCTCCTGCATGGTGCAGTCCAGCCGTGCCCAGGGCATGCTCACGGGCTCCGCGTCGGGCGAGGTCCGCCTCACGCTGGTGAGCTCGAGCCAGGAGGTCGCGGTTGGCGACGTGGTCGTCACGAGCGGGCTCGGGGGCGTGTTCCCCAAGGGCCTGCCCGTCGGCGAGGTGACGAGCGTCGAGAGCAACCCGGGCGACGTCTACCTCGACATCGTCGTTGAGCTCTACGCGCACCCCGAGACCTCCGAGGAGGTGCTCGTCATCACGTCGCTCACCGAGGGCCAGCAGGCCACCGCCGAGGACATCGCCGAGGCGGACGCGCAGGAGCGCAGCGAGTCCCAGTCCGGCGCCGACGGCACCGAGGGGACCGACGGCGAGCAGGACGGCGAGGGGACCGACGCGAGCCAGACGACGGACGAGGGCCAGGAGTAGGGGAGGCGAGGAATGCAGGTCGCTGACAGGAACAGGGAGGCGAGGACGACGGTCGTCCTCGCTGTCGCGTGCCTGGTGCTCCAGCTCGCGCTCGCGCCCAACCTGGCGCTCGGAAACGGCCGGGCGAACTTCGCCCTCGTGTTCGCGGCGTGCGTCGCGCTCACGAAGGGAGGGCAGCGCGCGGTCATCTCGGGCTTTGTCGCCGGCCTCGTCTTTGATCTCTCCACCACGGGCCCGGTGGGCCTCATGGCCTTCTGCCTGACGGTTGCCTCCTACCTCATGGGCCTGGGGGCGAGGGACCGCATGACGGGCGACCTCGCGTCCTCCGCAACGACCTTCGCGGTCGCCGCCCTTGGGGTCTCGCTCGTGTACCATCTCGCCATGCTCCTGGTGGGGCAGGCAGACTCCCTCATCGACGTCATCGTCTTCAGGACCGCGCCGACCGCGCTGCTGACCTTCGTCGCGTTCCTTCCCTTCGCGTACTACTTCTCCCGCGTCCGTCCCTCGGGCGGGTCGGGCCTCGGGGGAAGGTCGGGCCGGCTCTCCGGAAAGGGCCTCTAGGGATGGACCTCTCCCTCGTCCTCGTCATAGTGTGCGCCGTCCTAGCGGCCGCGCTCGTCATCGTCCTGCTCGTCTTTGGGCGGTCAGAGGCGAACTTCACCTTTGACATCGGCGGGTCCGCCCCCCGCGCCGCGGGCGGGTCGGACTCCTCCTCCGAGAAGACCGTGTCTGGTCGCCTCATGGGCCTTGCCATAGGCGTCGGAGGCGTCTTTGCCGTCCTGCTCGCGCGCCTCTGGTCGATGCAGCTCGTCTCGAGCGAGGACTACCTCGAGCAGGCGGAGAACAACCGCACCAGCACCGTGTACACCCCCGCTCCGCGAGGCAGGATCCTCGACCGCAACGGCGAGGAGATCGTGGGCAACCGGGCGTCGCTCACCGTTGTGGCAACCTCGGACGTCCTTGACGACGACGTGGAGATGCACCTGCTCGGCAACCTCATCGGCATGCCCTTCCAGGCCGTCCGCAGGAAGATCCAGGACACCTCGGAGGGCTACCAGAGTCCCCGGGTCGTATCCGTGGACGTCTCGCGGCGCGTCGTCGCCTTCATCGGCGAGCACCCCGAGGCGTTCCCCGGGGTCTCTGTGCAGCAGCGCACCCAGCGCTCCTACCCGCACGGCTCGCTCGCCGCGCACGTGCTCGGCTACACCGGCACCGTCACCTCGGAGCAGCTCGAGGCGAGCGAGGAGGAGCAGGGCGAGGACGGCTCGATCGTCTACCGCTCCGGCGACGTGGTGGGTCAGACCGGCATCGAGCTGCAGTACGAGAGCGTGCTGCAGGGGACGCGCGGCGAGCAGACGGTCTTCGTGGACGCCAGCGGCAACGTGCTCGGCTACTCCACGAGCATCGACCCCGAGGCGGGCTCAGACCTCGTCCTCACGATCGACCTCAAGGTGCAGCAGGCCGCGGAGGACTCGCTCGCGAGCATCATCGAGCGGCAGCGCAAGGCCGGCTACAACGCGGTGGCGGGAAGCGCCATCGCGCTCGACTGCACCAACGGCGAGGTGCTCGCGATGGCGAGCTACCCGACCTTCTCGCCGAGCGTGTTCACCGGCGGGATCTCCCAGTCGGACTGGGACGCCCTTCAGCGGGAGGACGCCAACTACCCCATGCTCAACCGCGCCATCGCCGGCCAGTACCCCTCGGGATCGGTCATCAAGCCGCTCACGAGCTTCGCCGCGCTCGACTATGGGATCGCCAACGCCGACTCCAGTTGGTACTGCTCGGGGTGGTGGTCGTGGTCGGGCAGCGCCCAGGACGGCACCATCATGAAGTGCTGGTGGGAGAACGGACACGGCGGCGTTGACCTCGTGAGCGGCATCACCTACTCGTGCGACGTCGTGTTCTACGAGATCGGCAAGGGGTTCTACCTCGACGACCAGTCCGAGGGCATGCAGGAGACCTTTACGCGCTACGGCTTGGGCTCCACGACCGGCATCGACATCCCCGGCGAGGCCTCCGGACGCGTCCCCACGGCGCAGTGGAAGTGGGACTACTTCAAGGCCCAGGGCTACTCCGACGCTGACTGCCAGTGGAAGGGCGGCGACAACTGCAACATCGCCATCGGGCAGGGCGACCTGCTCGTGACGCTCTCCCAGATGGCGCTCGCGTACTGCTCCATCGCCAACCGCGGCCCCGCCTGGCGCCCGCACCTGATGCGCGGCGTCCGCGCGAAGGTGGGGGAGGGCTTCGTCACCGAGTACAAGCCCGAGCAGGTGCGCGACGTCGAGGAGGACCAGGGCTTTCGCGACATCATCGAGCGCGGCATGTGGGGCGTCATCTACGAGGAGGACCCCGTTCAGACGACGCACTGGACCAATCTCAGCGTCACCGTGCACGGCAAGACCGGCACCGGCGAGCAGATCACGGCGGACCGGAACATCTGTTGGTTCGGCGCCTACGCGCCCGCCGAGGACCCCAAGTACGTTGTCTTCGCTAACATCGACGGAGGGCTCTCTGGCGCGACGTCGGCGATGTACGTGGCACGTGACATCTTTGGCGCGATCTACGACGAGCCCGACACCGCAACGGCGGACTCGACGAACGGTGACTAGGGGGCAGACATGGCACGCGACATCGCTTCGGCTGCCTCGGGCGGGCCGCTCTCCTTCCTCACGGGAAGGTCCTCTTCCGGAGCTCACGCCCGCGTGGGGGGCAAGCGAGGACCGCTCGACGGGCTCTACCTGCTCCAGCTGATACCGGCGCTGCTCGTGGTCCTTCTCGGCACGCTGACCATCTGGTCCGCGTCGCTCGCAATCGAGGACGCCAACTTCGTGAGCCACCTCGCCGGCATTGCGATTGGGCTCGCCTTTGCCGCCTTCGTGTGGCGCTACGACACCCGCTCGCTCTCGAACATGACGACGGCGCTGTTCGTCCTTGCGTGCGCGCTCATGGTGCTGCCCCGCGTTCCCGGCCTTGGCTACGAGGTCAACGGCATGATGGGGTGGGTTCGCATAGGCCCGTTGCGCTTTCAGCCCTCCGAGCCCTCCAAGCTCGTGGTCATCTTCCTCATGGCGTCCGCGTGCGCCCAGTACAACGGCAAGATCGACTCTTTCCGCGACTACGCCAAGCTCTGCGGCACGCTGCTCGTCCCGCTGCTGCTGATCCTCTCGCTCGACCTGGGCACAGGGCTCGTCATCTTCTTCATCGGGGCGGTGGTGATCACGGTGTCCGGCGCCCCCCGATCCTGGGTGCTCGCCACGGTTGCGCTGATCGTTGCCGTGGCGGCGCTCGTCGTGGGCACCTCGATGATCGACGGGTTCCCGCACATCCTCAAGCAGTACCAGCTCAACCGCCTGCTCGTCTTCACCGATCCGAGCATCGATCCCACGAACCTTGGCTACCAGCTGCAGCAGTCGATGATCGCCGTCGGCTCGGGCGGGCTTCTCGGCAAGGGCGTCGGCAACGCGACGCAGGCGCTGAGCGGCTTCATTCCCGAGGCCCAGACGGACTTCGTGTTCGCGCTGTACGCCGAGACCTTCGGCTTTTTGGGGTCCCTCGCTCTGCTTGGCCTCTACCTGTGGATGATCGTGGCGACGCTTCTGCTCGCCATGAAGACCGAGTCGCTCTTCTGCCGCCTGGCGCTCGTGGGCTGCGTTGCCATGTGGACCTTCCAGATCCTGGAGAACGTGGGGATGTGCATCGGCATCATGCCCATCACGGGAATCCCGCTGCCGTTCGTGAGCTACGGCTCCTCATCGATGGTGGTCCAGCTCGGCTCGGTGGGCGTGGTACAGTCCGTCTGGCGGCATCGCACGAAGGCCGCATAGCGCAAGGGGACCCTCTCTGAACGGAGGACACATTTGACTGCACGGAAGGTGACGGCCGGGCGCCTCTGGGAGGTGCTCTCCTCGGGGCGCGCCTCGCTCAAGGGGCGGGACGAGCGGGTGCTCCTGCGCGTCCACGTTGACACGACCTGTGCGCGCGAGCTCGTTCTCGCCGTCAAGGGCGCGCTCGTGGCCGAGCGTGCCGGTGGCGTGGTGGAGGTGCGGGGAATCTCCCTCGACGGCGGCGGCGAGCGGCCCGACGCTGTCATCGTTCTTGCCGGCAGCGGCGAGGTCGCCGACCTCGTCTCGCGCTACGCGGGCGCCGGGGTGCCCGTTGCGCTCGTCGTGGAGGGCGCCCTCGACGCTCCCCGCCTGAGCCTCACGGAGCAGGCCGCGGCCCTCGTCACCCTCGTTGCCGCCTCGAGCGCCGGCGCTCTCGTCGACAAGCTCGCGTCGTGGCTCGCGGGGGAGTCTGACAAGGCCATCGCCCTTGCCGCGAACTTCCCCTTCTGCCGCGGGGCCGTGGTCGACGCGCTCGTGCGCCGCTGTGCCGCCCAGAACGCGGCGGTCGGGGCCGTGCACCTCATCCCCGGGTCGGACCTGCCCGTCATGACCGTGAACCAGGCCAAGCTCGCGCTCGACGTCGCGGCCGCCTACGGCGAGGGCGTTGACGCCTCGCGCGCCGCGGAGCTCGCGGGCGTCGTGGGCGCGGGCCTTGCCTACCGCGCGCTCGCGCGGACGCTCCTCGGCCTCGTCCCCGGGATCGGGGGGCTCGTGCGCGCCGGCGTTGGCTACGCCGGGACGCTCGCGACGGGCGAGGCGCTCCGGGCGCGCTTCGAGCTGCCCGCACATGTCTCACGTCATGAGGAGAAGGGCGCGCTCGCGCCGGAGGCGCGCCGCCCGGGCCTCGCGCCCGCGCCCGCGGAGCCTGGCGACGGCTACGTGACGATAGGGGAGGCGATCTCGTGAGGGCGCGCAGGGAGAACCTCTTCGGCCTCATCGAGCCGCTGCTCGCCCATGTGGAGCGGCCCTCGCGCTACCTCGACCACGAGTGGGGCGCGCATGCCGAGCAGGACGGGCCCTTCCACCTGTGCATGGTGTACGCGGACGTCTATGAGGTGGGTCAGCCCAACCTCGGCATGGCGATCCTCTACGAGACCGTCAACGCCCAGGAGGGAATGAGCTGCGAGCGCTGCTACCTTCCCTGGCGCGACATGGCCTTGCTCATGCGCGAGCGCGGCGTCCCGCTGCTCTCGCTTGAGGCGGCGGCCCCGCTCGCCTCCTTCGACGCCATCGGCTTCACGCTCGCCCACGAGCTCATCGCCACCAACGTTCTCGAGGCGCTCGACCTCGCGGGCATTGCCCTCACCTCCGATGAGCGAGACGAGGACGACCCCATCATCCTCGCGGGCGGCCCGTCCGCGTGGAACTGTGAGCCCCTCTCGCCCGTCTTCGACGCGGTCCTGCTCGGCGATGGTGAGGAGTCGATCGTGGAGGCGTGCGCATGCATCCGCGACGCCCGCGCCGAGGGCGTGTCGCGAGCCGAGACCCTGCGCCGGCTCGCCCGCGTCCCGGGTACCTACGTGCCCTCGCTCTACGACGTCGTGACTGACGAGACCACCACGCGCTGGGGACGCGCCGTGCCCCGCGCGGGGGAGGACGTCCCCGAGGTCGTCTACAAGCGTTGCGTCCGCGATCTCTCCGCGACGGAGCCCGTGGCTCAGCGCATCGTTCCCTACCTCGGCGTCGTCCAGGACCGCCTCTCGCTCGAGGTTCTGCGCGGCTGCGCGCGCGGCTGCCGCTTCTGCCAGGCGGGGATGACCTACCGCCCGGTTCGCGAGCGCCCTGCCGACCAGGTCGTCGAGGCCGCGGGCCGCGCGCTTGCGGCGAGCGGCTACGACGAGGTGTCGCTCTCGTCGCTCTCCACGACCGACCACTCCCAGTGCGCCCTCATCGTGAGGAGGCTCAACGAGGAGCTGGGGCCGCGCGGCGTGAAGGTCTCCATCCCCTCGCAGCGCCTTGACTCGTTCGGCGTGGAGATGGCCGCCGCCGCTGCCGGCGGCAGGCGGGGCGGGCTCACCTTCGCCCCCGAGGCCGGCAGCCAGCGCCTGCGCGACGTCATCAACAAGAACGTCACCGACGACGACCTCGAGCGGGCCGCGCGCAACGCGTTCGAGGCGGGCTGGCGCCGCTGCAAGCTCTACTTCATGATCGGCCTTCCCACCGAGACCGACGAGGACGTCGTGGGCATCGCCCGCATGGCGGAGCGCGTGCTGGAGATCGGTCGCGAGGTCGTGGGGAGGGGTCCCAAGAGCGGGGTCTCCGTCTCCATCTCCGTGGCGGTGCTCGTGCCCAAGTCGTTCACGCCGTTCCAGTGGGCTGCCCAGCTGGAGCCCGACGAGGTGCGCCGCCGCCAGCAGCTGCTCCTCCACGAGGTGCGCGACCGCGCGATACGCGTCTCCTACCACGACGCGGACGTCTCGCTCGTGGAGGGCGCGCTCTCCAAGATGGGCCGAGCGGGGTTTGCCCTGGTGCGCGAGGCGTGGGCACGCGGCTGCAAGTTCGACGCGTGGACGAGCGAGTTTCGCTTCGACCTCTGGCAGGCGGCGGCAGCGGCGTGCGGGCTTGACCTCGCCGACGTTGCCTGCGAGGAGTTCCCGCTCTCGGCGGCCCTGCCGTGGGAGCACACCTCCCCGGGCGTTGACAAGGGCTACCTGCAGCGAGAGTGGCTCCGCTCCGCCCGCGGCGTCACGACGCCGGACTGCACGCGCGCATCCTGCACGGGCTGCGGGGTCTGTCCCACGCTCGGTGCGCGCAACGTGACCTGGGGTGATCGCTCATGAGCGCAGCAAGGGCACAGCCCATCTCGACCCGCCCGCAGGACCTCCCCGTGAAGGGGTCGCTCCCGCGCCTGCGCGTCGCCTACGAGAAGGGGGAGCGCCTGGCCTACCTCGGCCACCTTGAGGTGCTCACCACGATGGAGCGCTCGCTGCGACGCTCGGGCCTGCCCGTCTCGCTCGGCAACGGCTTCGCGCGACGGATGCGCGTGCAGTTCTCCCAGGCGCTCCCGGTGGGCGCGAGCTCGGCTTGCGAGTACCTCGACGTCCGGCTCGAGGAGCGCGTCGATGTCGATGAGGCACTCGAGCGCCTCGTGCGCGCCACCCCGCCCGCGCTCGCACCGCTCCGAGCCGCCTACGTCTGCCGAGACCTTCCTGCGCTCGAGGCCTGGCTCAACCGCGCCGACTGGGCCGTTGAGCTTGGCCCCCTCTGCCCCGCGCAGGAGCTCCTCGACGCGATCGAGGCCGTGCGGCTGCAGGGGGAGGTCCGCTACCTGCGCGGCGACAAGGAGAAGGTCGTCGACGTGGCGGGCGCGCTCGTGGGCGCGAGCGTCGCCGAGCGCGACGGCGGCCTCTCGCTCGTCATCGAGACGCGCTCCACGCCGGGCGGCTCTCTCAGGCCCCAGGTCCTTGTCGACGCCGCCCTGCGCTCGATGGGACTGCCTCCGGCCGACGCGCCGCGCGTGAGGAGGGTGCGTCAGGCACACGAGGAAGATGGTTGTCTTGTGGAGCCTTTCGGACCGATGGAGCAAGCGGCCCGAGCACCTTTATCCTGAGCAAGGTCGCAGCGCCCGGACAATGCCTCGAGCCGTCTTTTCCCTTGCGGTTCCGCAGGTCACGGCAACTCTTTGTTGACGCGTTCGAGCGGTGCTAGTAATATAAGCAACTGTTGCACTCACGACAGCAATGAAGGGTTCGCACATGTACGCAATCGTAGCAACTGGTGGCAAGCAGTATAAGGTTGCCAAGGGCGACGTCATTGACGTCGAGAAGCTCAACGCGCAGCCTGGCGACAAGGTCGAGCTCCCCGTCCTTCTCCTCAACGACGGCGACAAGACCATCGTTGGCTCTGCTCCCCTCGAGGGCAAGTCCGTTACGGCCGAGGTCGTCGAGCAGTTCAAGGGCGAGAAGGTCCTCGTCTTCAAGCTCAAGAAGCGCAAGCGCTACCACCGCGCCAACGGCCACCGTCAGAACCTGACGAAGATCAAGGTCATTGAGCTCCCCGCGTAGTTCTCGTTCCCTCGGCTTTTAGAAGGCAGGTAGCACCATGGCACACAAGAAGGGCCTCGGCTCGTCCCGCAACGGCCGTGACTCCCAGGCACAGCGCCTTGGGACCAAGCGTTACGGCGGCCAGTTCGTGAAGGCTGGCGAGATTCTCGTCCGTCAGCGCGGCACGCACATTCACCCCGGTGACAACGTTGGCATCGGCAAGGACGACACCCTCTTCGCCCTCACCGCCGGCACCGTTGAGTTCACCAAGGGCGTCAAGCACAAGGTTCACGTCCGCGAGGCATAAACGTCGCCTCCCAAGAGAGACCATTGGCCCCCGCGCCCCGGCGCGGGGGCCTTTTCGTGCGCGTACCGCCGGCTGGTTGGACGCGCCCGCCCGCTTGCCGTACCATGAAGGCTCGAACAAAGGAGACACGCGTGGAGAACACCTTCACTGACCTTTCGCACATCAACGTCAAGGGAGGGGACGGCGGCGCGGGCTGCATGTCCTTCAGGCGCGAGGCGTACGTCCCCAAGGGCGGGCCCGACGGTGGCGACGGCGGTCGCGGAGGCAACGTGGTCATCGAGGCGGACCCGCAGCTCTCCTCGCTCATTGACTACCGCTACAAGCACCACTTCCGCGCGCAGCGCGGCACGCACGGCCAGGGCGCTCGGCGCCATGGCAGCGACGGTGCCGACCTTGTGCTCAGGGTGCCGGTGGGCACCGTCGTGCGCGAGCTCGACCCGGCCACGCAGACGCCTGCCTATGACATCGCGGACCTCACGCAGCCCGGCGAGCGCGTCATCGTCGCGCCCGGCGGGGCGGGCGGGCGCGGCAACATCCATTTCGTCACCTCCGTGAGGCGCGCGCCCGCGTTCGCGGAGAAGGGCGAGCCCGCTCGCGAGCACTGGATTGAGCTCGAGATGAAGCTCATGGCCGACGCCGCCCTGGTGGGCATGCCGTCGGTGGGGAAGAGCTCGATCATCGCCCGCGTGAGCGCTGCGCGGCCCAAGGTCGCCGACTACCCGTTCACGACGCTCGTGCCCAACTTGGGGGTGGCGCGCGCAGCGAGCGGACAGTCCTTCGTTCTCGCTGACGTCCCCGGCCTCATTGAGGGCGCGAGCGAGGGCAAGGGCCTGGGCCACCAGTTCCTGCGTCACATCGAGCGGACGGCCCTCATCCTCCATGTCGTTGACGTCACGGGAGGCTACGAGGGGCGCGATGTCATCGAGGACTACGAGACCATAAACGCCGAGCTCGCCGCGTATGCATCCGAGCTCGCCGAGCGACCGCAGATCGTGGTCGCCAACAAGTGCGACCTCCCGGGGACCGAGGAGGCCGTCGAGCGCCTGCGCGCGGCGGCGGAGGCCGACGGCCACGCGTTCTTCGCCGTCTCGGCAGCCACCGGAGAGGGTCTCGACGCGCTCGTGAGCTCATGCGCCGCTGAGGTCGCGCGCCTGCGGGCGGAGGCCGCCGAGCGAGACGAGGGCGATGACCGCACGGACCTCTGGGAGCTCGAGCGTCAGAGGCGCGACCGCGCCCTGCGTGTCTCTCGCGAGGAGCGGCACGCGTGGAGGGTCAGCGGGTCTCAGGTCGAGCGCATGGTCGTCCAGACCGACTGGGACAATGACGAGGCGGTCGCGTACCTCCAGCACCGCTTCGAGCGGTCGGGGCTCAACGATGCCCTGGCCAAGGCTGGCGCTCAGACGGGCGACGAGGTCCGCATCCTCGAGCTCGCCTTCACCTACGAGGGAGACCGTGCGGCAGGGGAGCCCCTGCCCGAGGCGGACGGGGAGGAGTGAGCGCCGTGGGCGAGGGGCGCCTCATCGTCGTGAAGGTTGGCTCGTCCACGCTCGTGGACGATGCGGGCTCGCTTGACCTTGCCTTTGTGAGGTCTCTCTGCGACCAGGTCTGCGCGCTCCTGGACGGAGGCACGCGCGTCGTGGTCGTCTCCTCTGGCGCCGCGGCCTGTGGGCGGGACGTCCTCGGGCTCCCCGCGCGCCCGAAGGACCTGAGGACGCTCCAGGCATGCGCAGCGGCCGGTCAGGCGACCCTCACCCAGGCCTACGCCGACGTCCTGCGCGAGCGCTCGGTCCCGTGCGCCCAGGTCCTGCTCACCCGTCGCGACGTCATGGACCGCGACGCCTTCCTGAACGCGCGCGAGACGCTCGGTCGGCTGCTCGACCTCGGCGCCGTCCCCGTGGTGAACGAGAACGACACCGTCTCCACGGCCGAGTTCGCCTTTGGCGACAACGACATGCTCGGCGCCCTTGTCGCCGCGCTCGTGGGCGCGGACCTCTACGTGATCTGCTCTGACGTGGAGGGGCTCTACACCGCGAACCCCCAGGAGGACCCAGCCGCCACCCTCATCGAGCGTGTCAGCGAGGTCGACCAGCGCCTCAGCGAGATGGCCGGCGGCGCGGGCACCTCCTACGGCACCGGAGGCATGTCGTCCAAGCTCAGGGCCGCGCGCGCCATGCTCGCGGCAGGGATCCCCACCGTCATCTGCAAGGGGCGGCGTCCGGGGGTGCTCCTCGAGGTCGCCTCCGGAGCCGCGGTGGGGACGCGCTTCGAGGCGCCCGAGGGGGCGGCGCACGAGGCAGGCCGAAAGCTCTGGATCGGGCTCGCTGAGGTCCCGCGCGGCTCCGTCACCCTCGACGCGGGAGCCACGCGCGCAGTCCTCGAGCGCGGCGCGTCCGTCCTGCCGGTTGGCATCGTCGCCACGTCAGGCGACTACCGCTCGGGAGACGTCGTGAACGTCGTCTCCTGCTCAGGCGACGTCGTCGGCAGGGGGGTCGCCCGGTACTCCTCTGAGGACATGACGCGCGTGCGCGGCCTCAAGCTCGACGTCATCGAGCGCTTCTTGGGGCATGCGGCGGCACAGCCCGCCATACACCGGGACGACCTTCTCGTCTTCTAGGAAAGGAGCGAACATGTCCGAGGCTCGCAGGCTCGCCGCGCTGGCAAAGAGGTCGTGCGGGGTGGTGGGCATCGCCCCGGCGACCATGCGCTCCGAGGCGATATCCGCCGCCGCCCGCGAGATACGCGCGCGCACCGAAGAGATCTGCGCCGCGAACGAGCGCGATCTCGAGCGTGCCCGCCGCGCGGGGATGCCGCTCCCGCTCCAGGACCGCCTCCTGCTCGACGCCGGGCGCCTCGACGCCATAGCCGAGTCCCTCCTGAGCATCGCGCGCCAGGACGACCCGGTCGGGCGCGTCGTGGGCGGCATGACCATCGCCTCGGGAGCGCGCGTCGAGCAGGTGAGGGTGCCGCTCGGCGTCGTCGCCATCGTCTACGAGGCCCGTCCCAACGTTACGGCGGACGCCTTCGCCCTGTGCCTGCGCTCAGGGAACGCGTGCGTCCTCAAGGGCGGCTCCGCTGCCAACGAGTCCTGCCTCGCCATCGTCGCCGCCTGTCGCGCCGCCCTCGAGGGGGCAGGCCTTCCCGCGGACGCGCTCCAGTACGTCTCCGACGACACCACGCACGCCGAGACCGCTGAGCTCCTCACCGCCAACGGGCTCGTTGACGTCCTCATCCCGCGCGGGGGCGCCGCGCTCATCCGCTCGTGCGTGGAGTCGGCCACGGTCCCCGTCATCGAGACAGGGACGGGCAACTGCCACGTCTACCTTCACGAGGCCGCCGACGCCGAGAAGGCCGTGGCGATCGTGGTCAACGCCAAGTGCCAGCGCCCAGGTGTGTGCAATGCAGCCGAGTCCTTGCTCGTCGACGCCTCCGCGGCCGAGAGGCTCCTGCCCCCCGTCCTCACGGCCCTCGCAGAGCACGGCGTCGAGCTCGTGGGCGACGGACTCGCGAGGCGCGTCGCCGCCGCTTGCGGCGTGGAGATGGGGGAGGCGACCGAGGACGACTGGGGACGGGAGTACCTCGACCTTAAGATGAGCGTGAGGTGCGTCAGCGGCGTTGAGGAGGCCGTGGCTCACGTCAACCACTACGGCACCGGGCACTCGGAGGCCATCGTGAGCGAGTCCTACGCGGCCTGCGAGGAGTTTCTCGCCGGGGTCGACGCCGCGGCCGTCTACGCCAACGCCTCGACGCGCTTCACGGACGGCGGGATGTTCGGCCTTGGCGGCGAGATTGGCATCTCGACGCAGAAGCTCCACGCGCGCGGGCCCATGGGGGCCGAGGCGCTCACGACGACGAAGTACGTAATCCGAGGGGAGGGTCAGACGCGATGAGCGCCGACGCGGAACGCCTGCGCGAGGCGGATCTTCCCGTCCTCGGCCAGGACGAGGGCAGGACCTACCGGCTCGGCATCATGGGCGGCACCTTCGACCCCATCCACCATGGCCACCTCGTGGCGGCCGAGCAGGCCTTCGACGACCTCTCGCTCGACCTTGTCGTCTTCATGCCCGCGGGACGCCCCGCCTTCAAGCAGGACCGTGGCGTCACCTCCGCGGAGGACCGCTACGCCATGACCCTGCTCGCCACGGCGGACAACCCCCACTTCGTGGCCTCGCGCTTTGAGATAGACCGCGAGGGGGTCACCTACACCGCCGACACGCTCCGGCTCCTGCGAACCCTTTACCCGGACAACGTTGAGTTCTACTTCATCACGGGTGCCGACGCCATCACCGAGATCGTCACCTGGCGCGACGCCGGCGACATCGCGCGCCTCGCGCACCTCGTCGCGGCGACGCGCCCCGGCTACGACCTCGATCGCGCCTGGGACACGATAGCTGCCTCGGGATTTGACTTTGACGTCACCTACCTCTCCGTGCCCGCCCTCGCCATCTCCTCGAGCTACCTGCGCGAGCGGGTCAGGGCCGGCCAGAGCCTGCGCTACCTCACCCCCGACAGCGTCACGGGCTACCTTCACAAGCACGCCCTCTACGGGGCGGCGCGCGTTCGCTACGGGCAGACCAAGGACGTGGTCGAGTGAGCGCGCGGGTGGGGGGAGAGCTGCTCCGTCGGATCGAGGCCGACGTGCGGGAGCACCTCGCCGAGAAGCCCCGACGCCTCGCGCACACGCTCTCCGTAGCAGAGTGCGCCGAGTCGCTCGCCCGGTCGTACGGCGTCGATCCCGCGCTCGCCCGGGCGGCAGGGCTCCTGCACGACTGGGACAAGGCGGACCGGCCCGAGGAACTCGTCACGCGCGCCCGCGAGGCGGGGGTCGACCTCGGCGTCGACCTGGACCTCGTTCGCCCGCTCCTCCACGGCATCCTTGCCGCGCGCGAGCTGCCTGAGCGCTACCCGGAGCTGCCCGAGGAGGTCTTTCGTGCCATAGAGGTGCACACCACCGCCGCGAAGCGCATGAGCGCGCTCGACATGGTCGTGTTCGTTGCTGACGGCATCGAGCCGCTCCGGCCCTCCACGCCCGGCATCGAGGCGGTCCGCTCGCTCGTGGGGCGCGCCTCGCTCGAGGATCTGTTCTGGATGTCGTTCACCGGGGGCATAGAGTACGTCATAGAGGGTGGTAGGTACCTCTATCCCGGGACCGTTGACGTGTACAATTCGATTGCCGCGCGCCGAGCGCGGCGCTGACACACGATCGCAAGGAGAGAAACGCATGGGTGTGACCCCGCTTGAGCTCGCCAAGGTCGCTGCGCTCGCAGCCGACTCCAAGAAGGCGTCTGACATCGTCCTTCTCGACCTGTCGCCGATGACCGACGTCTGCGACTACTTCCTGGTCTGCTCCGGTGACAACGCCCGCCAGGTGGACGCCATCGTCGACGAGGTCCGCGAGAAGGTCCACGCGAACTGCGGGATCTCGCCGCTGTCGTGCGAGGGCCGCGAGGGCCTCTCGTGGGTGCTCGTTGACTACGGGTCGGTCGTCGTGCACGTCTTCAGGCCAGAGACCCGCGACTACTACCGGCTCGAGTCCCTCTGGGCCGACGCCCCCCGCGTGGAGCTCGGCCTCGAGCAGTAGCCCCGCTGCGGAGCCTTCCGTCCCCGCTTCCTCACTTTGCGGTTGTGTGCAACAGTTTTGATGCAAGGGATAAAAATTGCTGCCCACAATCGCCCCCTAGCGCCCCTAGGTTCGGTTTTCGGCCGGAATGCGGGCTCCCTCGAGTCCAAGATATAAATGGTATTGCTCACAACCGGCTTTCCGGCATCGGATTTGGCCTCTTTCGCGCGCAGGACGGGCCCTCGGTGCAAAACCTCGATTTCGCTGTTGGCGAGAAGGGCGGCGCCGCGGGGCAACCCTGTTAGTCGTCGCTCTTGCCCATGGGCGCGGTGCCCGTGGTTCGCCCGCGGAAGCGCAGGTCGCGCCCATAGCTGAGCGCGTCGTCGCCAAAGCGCTCTCGCACGGCGTCCGTCGCGCGCCCGAGGGCGGAGCGGTCGCGCTCCCCGGGCTCGCCCACGCGGAACAGGCTCATCTGCTCCGGGGCGTCCTCGTCGAAGCCGGAGACGCCGACGCCCACGAGGCGCACGCTCGTCCCCTCGCGCCACACCTCATCCAGCAGCTCCACGGCTGCCTCCCCGAAGGCGCGCTCGTCGTCGCTCGGACGCCCGAGGGCGCGCTGCGCGCTGCGAGCGTGGCACGCGTCGTACTTGAGCTTGAGGGTCACGGTCCTGCCGCGCAGCCCCTTCTTGCGCAGGCGCCTGCCCACGACCGAGGCGATCGAGCGGACGGCTGCCTCGAGCTCTGCCCGCTCGGTGAGGTCGGTTGCGAACGTCCGCTCGTTGGAGACGGACTTGGCCCGCTCGGGGGCCGCCGCCTCGCCCACGACGCTGCGCTCGAGGCCTGCGGCGCGCGCGACCATGCGAGGGCCCGTCACGCCGAACTCGCGCTCCATCGCGCGTTCGTCGGCGCGGGAGAGCTCGCCGAGCGTGCGGATTCCCATGGTGCGCAGCCGCTGCTCCGTCGCGGGTCCCACGCCGCTCATCGCCTCCACGGGGAGCGGGGCGAGGAAGCTCGCCTCGGTTCCCGGCCACACCACGGTGAGCCCGCGGGGCTTCTCGCGCTCGGAGGCAATCTTGGCCACGGTCTTGTTGACGCCGAGCCCGATCGAGCAGGTCACGCCGAGCTCGCTCACCCGCTCCTGCACGCGACGGCATATGGCCAGCGGGCTCTCGCGCGAGAAGCGCCCGGGCGTCACGTCGAAGAACGCCTCGTCGATCGAGACCTGCTCGACGAGGGGCGTCTCCCTGAGCAGGACGTCCATCACCTGGGCGCTCACCTCGCGGTAGCGGGCGAAGTTGCCCTGCGTCCAGATGGCGTCCGGACAAAGGCGCACCGCCGTGGCGGAGGGCATGGCCGAGTGGACCCCAAAGCGCCTCGCCTCGTAGGAGGCCGTTGAGACCACGCCGCGGCGCTCCGGCGACCCTCCCACGATGACGGGCAGCCCGCGCCACTCGGGATGGTCGAGCTGCTCGACCGACGCGAAGAACGCGTCCAGGTCGAGAAGCCCCACGGCGGGGCCCTCCCACGCGAAGGGGTCCGCCTGCGCTCCTGTGCTGCCCGAGGGTGTCATGGGCCGATTATACGACGACGGTGAAGGTGGTCCCGTCCTGCTCGCTCGAGGTTGCGGATATCTTTCCGCCCGCGGTCTCCACGAGGCTCTTCGCGATGGCGAGGCCGAGACCGAAGCCGCCCTCGGCGGAGCGCTCGCGCGCGCGGTCCGTCCGGTAGAAGCGGTCGAAGAGGTGAGGCAGGTCCTCGGGGGAGATGACCTCGCCGCGGTTGTTCACGGCAACGCGAGCGCGGTGCCCCTCGCGCGCGAGCGTCACGCGCACGACGCTGCCCTTCTCGGCGTACTTGGTCGCGTTGTCAAGGAGGGTCCTCACGACGCGCTCCATGCTGGAGCTGTCGACGGGGGCGCTCACGCCCTGCTCGAGGTCGCACTCGATCGAGCAGCCGCGCTCGAAGGCCACGGCGTCGAACTCGAGGGCGCAGCCCGAGACGAGGGCGGTGAGGTCTGCGCTCGTGGGGGCCGTCGGCCGCGCCGAGCGGCCCTCCTCCGCCTGCTCGTCGGCACGGGCGAGCGTGAGGAGGTCCTCGACGAGCTGCCGCATGTGCTTGGCCTCCTCGGAGGTGCTCCTCACCCATCGCCTCGACTCGTCGGGCAGCCCGCTGTCCTCCTCGAGGATCTGGGCGTTCGCGAGGATGACGGCGAGCGGGGTCTTGAGCTCGTGCGAGGCGTCCGAGACGAACCTGCGCTGGTCGTCCCAGGCTCGCTTGACCGGGCTGAGCGCCCACCCTGAGAGCAGGTAGCTCACGAAGAACAGCGCCGTCATCGAGACGGCGAAGATGATGAGCGAGCTGAGCGCCTGGGAGCGGAAGGAGAGGTCGCGCGTGTAGGTGTCCACGAGGGCTATGCGCCAGCCGTACCCCGTCTGGGCGCGCATCCAGGAGATCGGGTAGCTGTTGCTCTCGCCCGAGTCGCTCTCGCTCTTGAGCGCCTCGGGAATGACGTCCATGAGGGTGTTCGGGGAGATCTCGACCTGGTCGCTGGCAAAGCCCGAGACCGCCCCGTCCTTGGACACGTCAACGACGGCGGCGAGCATGACGTCTGCGCTCTGCTCGCTCGAGGAGTCGCCGATCAGGGGCGTGCTCACCCCGCCCTCGAGGGCCTGCTGGAGCACGCTTCTCGTGAGCGCCTGGTGCGTCATGTGGGTCGTGAACAGCGCGGTGCCCAGCACGCCGGCGAGCACCAGGCCCGCGACGAGCATCATGATCGCTACGAACTCCCTGCGCAGGCGCGCGAGCATGGGTGGCTACCCCTCAAAGAGCTCGAGGCGGTAGCCGAGCATCCTGAGCGTCGTGATCTGCACCTTGGAGCCGATGTGGGACAGCTTCTTCCTCAGGAAGGAGACGTAGGCCTCGACGGAGTTCTCCGAGGCGTCGGTGTCGCCCCAGACGCGCAGCAGCAGGTCCTGCTTCGACACCACGCGCGCGGGGGAACTCATGAGGATGCGCATGACCTCGAACTCCTTGCCGGAGAGGTGCACGGAGGACGTGCCGCACGCGAGGTCGTGCGTCGTGAGGTCGAGCGTCACGTCCGCGAAGGCGACGCTGTCGAGCATCACCTCGCCGCGTCGTCGCGTGAGCGCCCTCAGGCGGGCCAGGAGCTCGGGCGCCTCGAAGGGCTTGGTCATGTAGTCGTCTGCGCCGGAGTCGAGCCCCTCGACCTTGTCGGCGGTGGAGGTGCGGGCGGTGAGCATGAGCACGGGGGTCGCGGCGCCCTGCCGCCTCATCTCGTGGACGACCTCGTAGCCGCTCATGGCGGGGAGCATAACGTCGAGCACGACGGCGTCGTAGTCTCCCGTGAGGGCCGCGCGCAGGCCGGCGCGCCCGTCGTAGACGGCATGGGCGTTGATGGAAGCGTCCTCGAGGATCCTGACGATGGCGTCCGCAAGGTTCCTCTCGTCCTCGACAACCAGAATGTTCATGGCTTGGCACCTCTTTCGCCGCTGTCCGTGGGTCGCTGAACACGTGGGCTATCCTACCCACCGCACCTGAATTTCCGCTGAACGCCCCCTCCCGTTCGCCCCCCTGGCGCGCGGGTTCACAAAAACTGCACCTTGCGGCCTCATTGAAGAGTCGTATGATGGTTAGTCGCTATGTGGCCTCGCGGTGCGGCCAACCAACTGCAACCACGCGCACCGCTCGTCAGAAGGAGTTTTCATTGGCAGTCAAGATTCGCCTGGCCCGTCACGGTGCCAAGAAGCGCCCGTACTACCGCGTCGTCGTCGCCGACGGCCGCATGCCGCGTGACGGCCGCTACATCGAGGAGGTCGGCCGCTACAACCCGCTGACCGACCCCAAGACCATCGACATCAACCTCGAGAAGGTCGACGAGTGGGTCGCCAAGGGCGCCCAGCCCACCAACGCCGTTGCCCACCTCATCGAGGTCGCTCGCGGCGAGAAGCCCGCTCCCGAGAAGAAGGCCAAGGTCTCCAAGAAGGCTGCTGCCAAGGCCGCCGCTGCTGCCGAGGCTGCCGCCGACGAGGCCGAGTAGGCGCTGGCATGGGGGCCACCGAAGACGTCCTGATCGACGAGGCCGAGCAGGAGCTGCCCTCTGACAAGGTCGCCGACCTGGTGGAGTACATTGTCTGCGGGCTCGTCGACGACCAGGACAGCGTCTCCCTCGACGTCACGGACGGCGAGGAGGGGGCGCTCATTGAGGTGAGCTGCTCCGAGGAGGACGCCGGCAGGGTCATCGGGCGCAAGGGCCGGACCATCAAGGCCATCCGGACGCTCGCGCGCGCCCTCGGGCAGCGCGTCGGCACCTCCGTCGAGGTCGAGGTCGTGGGCTAGGGGCTCATGCGCGACCGCTTCAGGGTCATAGCCCGCGTGCAGAAGGCACACGGGAGAAGGGGGGAGGTCGTGACGGTTCCCGTTCACGGCCTTCCCTCAGTTGTGCGCGAAGGGCTCTCCGTCGCCGTCGTTCCGCCGCCCCTGCGCGGCGAGCGCTGGCACGAGGTCGTCTCTGTCTCGGGCGACTCCCGCTCGGGCTCGCTCGTCGCGCTCTCCGGCGTGACGACGATCGAGGACGCTGAGGCCCTCGTGGGGGCGCACCTCATCGCGCGCGCCGAGGACCTTCCCGCCGACCTCGCCCTGCACGATCCCGAGCGCCTGGTCGGTCGCGTGGTGCGCGACGCGCGCGACGGCGCGGTCGGCGTCATCGAGGAGGTCATGACCGGTCCAGCCAACGACGTGTGGGTCGTGCGCGGCGAGCGCGGCGAGCTTCTCGTCCCCGTCGTAGACGCTGTCGTGCGCGAGGTCGCGCCGGAGGGCGAGATAGCGGTGACGCCCCCGCAGGGCCTCGCCTGGGAGCCGAGGGGAGCGGGGCAGTGAGGTTCGAGACCATCTCCGTCATCCCTGAGGTCTTCTCCGCCTACCTTGGCGCCTCCATCATGGGGCGCGCCCAGCGGTCGGGCGTCATCGAGTTCGTCTCGCACGACCTGAGGGACTGGACGCACGACCGGCATCGCACGGTCGATGACGCCCCCTTCGGCGGAGGGCAGGGCATGCTCATGAAGCCCGAGCCCATCTACGAGGCGGTCGAGGACGTCGCCTCGCGCGGCGAGCGGCCCCACGTCGTGTTCTTCTCGCCCTGCGGCGCGCGCTTTGACCAGCGCGCGGCCGAGCGGCTCTCTGAGAAGGGCCGCGTCCTGTTCGTCTGCGGGCGCTACGAGGGCATGGACGAGCGCGCCTACGAGCTCGCCGACGAGGTCCTCTCGCTCGGTGACTACGTCCTCACGGGCGGGGAGCTTGCCGCGCTCGTGGTCATGGACGCGGTGACGAGGCTCCTGCCCGGTGCGCTCGGGGACGAGAACAGCGCGCAGGACGAGTCGTTCTCCGCTGGCCTGCTCGAGTACGCCCAGTACACGCGCCCCGCGAGCTTCAGGGGCATGGACGTGCCCGAGGTCCTGCTCTCCGGAGACCACGCGCGCGTCGACGCCTGGCGCAGGCGCAGCGCGCTCGAGCGGACCGCCCGCTGGAGGCCCGACCTGCTCAGCTCTGCTGAGCTCACCGCTGAGGAGAGGGACTTCGTCAGCGCGCTGCGCGCCGAGGGGGAGGGAGAGCAGCGATGAGCCGTCACATGGGGGAGCGACGCGAGGCGTCGGGAGGGGGGATCCGCTGGACGGTGCTCGCCGTTCTGGCCGGCGTCCTGCTCGCCGTGCTCCTGCGTCTGTTCGTGATTGGCGTCTACTACGTTCCCTCGGGCTCCATGCTCGACACCATCCACGAGGGCGACCTCATCCTCGGCGAGCGCGTCTCGCTGGCCTTCGGCGAGCCCTCCCAGGGCGACGTCGTCACCTTCACGAGCCCGCTCGACCCCGAGGAGACGCTCGTGAAGCGCGTCATCGCGGTCGGGGGGCAGACCGTCGACCTCGTCGACGGCGCCGTCTACGTCGACGGCGAGCGCCTCGACGAGCCGTACGTCTCGAGCTGGCCGACCGTCTCGCTCTCCGACCTCGAGGGCTCGGCCGGCATCACCTATCCCTACGTCGTGCCCGAGGGCTGCGTCTGGGTCATGGGCGACAACCGCACGAACTCCCGCGACTCGCGCTACTTTGGCCCCGTGAGCGTCGATGACGTAACATCGAGGGCGATCCTCATATACTGGCCGCTCCCCAACGTCGGGCTCCTGTAGCCGACCAGGGGTCGAGAGAAGGAAGACCATGGGCGAAACCGCGCTTACCTTTCAGGACATGATCCTCGCGCTCGAGCGCTACTGGGCCGAGCAGGGGTGCACCGTCATGCAGCCGTACGACTCCGAGGTCGGTGCCGGGACCTTCCACACCGCGACCACCCTGCGCTCGCTCGGGCCCGACGCGTGGCGCACCTGCTACCCGCAGCCGTGCCGCCGCCCCGCGGACGGTCGCTACGGCGAGAACCCCAACCGCATGCAGCACTACTACCAGTTCCAGGTCATCCTGAAGCCGTGCCCCGCGGACTCCCAGGACCTCTACCTCGGCTCGCTCGCCGCGATCGGCCTCGACCCCGCCGAGCACGACGTCCGCTTCGTCGAGGACGACTGGGAGAGCCCCACGCTCGGTGCCTGGGGTCTGGGCTGGGAGGTCTGGCTCGATGGCCAGGAGGTCACCCAGTTCACCTACTTCCAGCAGGTCGGCGGCATCGAGGTCGACCCGGTGCCGGTCGAGATCACCTACGGCCTCGAGCGTATCGCCATGTACGCGCAGGGCGTCACCTCCGTCTACGACCTCGTGTGGAGCTACCTGCCCGACGGCACGCCCATGACCTACGGCGACGTCTTCCTCGAAAACGAGCGCGAGTTCTCCGCCTACAACTTCGAGGTGGCGGACGTCGAGATGATGCG